>NZ_JBFRBH010000001.1:2964211-3564211 GCF_040932485.1 Gymnodinialimonas sp. 202GB13-11
CGCGTAGTGGCGGTTGTCGGTCTCGTATTCCACGTGTGCCGTCGAGATCGTGATCCCGCGCGCTTTCTCTTCCGGCGCGCCGTCAATCTCGTCATACGCCTTGAAGTCGCCAAACTGCTTCGTAATCGCAGCCGTCAGCGTCGTCTTGCCGTGGTCAACGTGACCAATCGTGCCGATGTTCACATGCGGCTTCGTACGTTCAAACTTTTCCTTTGCCATGATGGCCTCCTTGAAGTTCTTCGGCACCCAAACGGATGCCTATGGGTGGGGCGGGCGGCGCGACCGCCCCGCCGTTATGCGTATTTCGCCTGGATCTCGTCCGAGATGTTGTTCGGAACCGGCTCGTAATGGTCGAACTGCATCGTGAACTGCGCGCGGCCCGAAGACATGGAACGCAGCGTGTTGATGTAGCCGAACATGTTCGCCAGCGGCACGAAGGCGTCGATCGCGATGGCGTTGCCGCGCGTATCCTGTCCCTGCACCTGACCGCGACGCGAGGTCAGATCGCCGATGATGCCACCCGTATACTCTTCGGGGGTGATCACCTCGACCTTCATGATCGGTTCCAGCAGCTTGGCACCAGCTTTCTTCATGCCTTCACGCATGCCCATGCGAGCTGCAATTTCAAAGGCCAGAACGCTGGAGTCCACGTCGTGGAACTTACCGTCAACCAGAGCCACCTTGAAGTCGATCACAGGGAAGCCAGCCAGCGGGCCGCTATCCATGACCGAGTTGATGCCCTTTTCCACACCGGGGATGTATTCCTTCGGAACGGCACCACCAACGATGCGGCTCTCGAACGAATAGCCTTCGCCAGGCTCGGTCGGGCTGATCTCCAGCTTGACCTCGGCGTACTGACCAGACCCACCCGACTGCTTCTTGTGGGTATAGGTGTGCTCAACCGCGTGAGAGATTGTCTCACGGTAAGCCACCTGAGGTGCACCGATATTGGCTTCGACCTTGAACTCGCGCTTCAGGCGATCGACGAGGATGTCGAGGTGAAGTTCGCCCATGCCCTTCATGATGGTCTGACCGGACTCAAGGTCGGTCTCCACACGGAAGGACGGGTCTTCGGCGGCAAGCCGCGCGAGGCCCTGGGACATCTTCTCCTGGTCGCCCTTCGTCTTGGGCTCAACCGCGATCTCGATCACCGGATCGGGGAAGGTCATCGTTTCCAGCACAACCGGATCGGACTTGTCGCAAAGCGTGTCACCGGTCGTGGTGTTCTTCAGACCACCCAGCGCGATGATGTCGCCGGCAAATGCCTCTTCGATCTCTTCGCGGTTGTTGGAGTGCATCATCATCATGCGGCCCACACGCTCGTTGTTCTCCTTGGTGGAGTTGAGCATGGAGTCACCCTTGGACAGGGTGCCGGAATAGATGCGCACGAAGGTCAGCGAACCAACGAACGGGTCGTTCATGATCTTGAACGCAAGGCCCGAGAACGCCATGGCGTCGTCGGCACGGCGGGCAATGTCGCGGGTTTCCGTCTCATCGCCGGGCTTGAAGCCCATGTAGTCGACCACATCGAGCGGGCTCGGCAGATAGTCGATCACAGCGTTGAGCAGCGGCTGAACACCTTTGTTCTTGAACGCAGAGCCGCCCAGAACCGGAACGAATGCCATTTCAAGCGTGCCCTTGCGCAGCAATGCGCGCAGGGTCGGCACGTCAGGCTCGTTGCCTTCGAGGTATTCCATCATTGCGTCGTCGTCCATTTCGACGGCCGCTTCGATCATCTTACCACGCCATTCGTCAGCCATGTCCTTGAGGTCAGCGCGGATCGGCGCTTTCACCCAGGAGGCACCAAGGTCTTCGCCCTGCCACAGCCACTCTTCCATGGTCACGAGGTCGATCAGACCTTCAAGCTCGGTCTCGGCACCGATCGGAATGCCAACAGGCACCGCGCGGGCGCCGGTGCGGTCTTCGATCATGTGGACGCAGTTGAAGAAGTCCGCGCCGATCTTGTCCATCTTGTTGACGAACACGATGCGCGGAACCTTGTAACGGTCGGCCTGACGCCAAACGGTTTCGGTCTGCGGCTCAACACCAGCGTTGGCGTCGAGAACACAAACGGCACCATCGAGAACCGCCAGCGAACGCTCAACTTCAATGGTGAAGTCCACGTGGCCGGGGGTGTCGATGATGTTCAGGCGGTGCTTTTCGGTGTCGGCAGTCTGGCCGTCCTCAGTGCGCTCCCAGAAGGTGGTCGTCGCAGCGGAGGTGATGGTGATGCCGCGTTCCTGCTCCTGCTCCATCCAGTCCATGGTGGCTGCACCATCGTGCACCTCACCGATGTTGTGGGATTTGCCGGTGTAATACAGGATGCGTTCGGAACAGGTGGTCTTGCCCGCGTCGATGTGGGCCATGATCCCGAAGTTGCGGTAACGCTCCAGCGGATATTCGCGTGCCATGTGAGGTATCCTCAGGCTTGAGTTTGAAAACGGATGGAGCCCCGGGGATGCGGGGCCGCCAAGGTCTTACCAGCGGTAGTGGCTGAACGCGCGGTTGGCGTCGGCCATCTTGTGGGTGTCTTCGCGCTTTTTGACGGCCGCACCACGGGAGTTCACGGCGTCGATCAGCTCACCGGCCAGACGCTCTTCCATGGTGTTTTCGTTGCGCGCGCGGCTGGCGTTGATCAACCAGCGGATCGCCAGCGCTTCGCGGCGCTCAGGGCGGACGTCGACGGGCACCTGATAGGTGGCACCACCCACGCGGCGCGAGCGAACCTCAACGGCGGGCTTCACGTTGTCGAGCGCTTCGTGGAACACTTCCACAGGCGCACGCTTCAGCTTGGCCTCGACGCGGTCAAACGCGTTGTAGACGATCTTTTCTGCGACCGACTTCTTACCGTCGATCATCAGGTTGTTCATGAACTTGGTCAAAACGGTGTCACCGAACTTGGCGTCGGGCAGCACCTGGCGCTTTTCAGCGGCGTGACGGCGGGACATAGATAAATCCTCTTACTTCGGACGCTTGGCGCCGTATTTCGAACGACGCTGGCGACGATCCTTGACGCCCTGCGTATCGAGAACACCCCGCAGGATGTGGTAGCGCACACCGGGAAGGTCTTTCACACGACCGCCGCGGATCAGGACCACCGAGTGCTCCTGAAGGTTGTGGCTTTCACCGGGGATGTAGCTGATCACCTCGTAGCCGTTGGTCAGGCGCACCTTCGCAACTTTCCGCATAGCGGAGTTCGGCTTCTTCGGCGTCGTCGTATACACGCGGGTGCACACGCCACGCTTTTGCGGGCAGCTCTCGAGGTGCAGCGACTTCGAGCGTTTCACTTTGGGCTGCCGCGGCTTGCGGATCAGCTGTTGAATAGTTGGCATTCGGGGTCCCCGTCTTGCTCTCTCATCATGTCGGCGGTGTTTCCTGCGGTGCGTGGCCATGGCACGCAACAAACACCAAAACCGCATGCATCCTTTCCCTACCTGGAGGACGCTGCGGAGGAATTTCCAGAGGATCGGGGCTGCAAAATCGCCCGGATCGTGGCCACTCAGATCTGTATTTCGGCCACGATGGCTGCGCAGGGGCAGCCGGGCCAAGTGGCGCGGGGTATAGGGGGTCGCTGATTGGCTGTCAACAGCGCCGGTATGGGGATCGCTTACGTTCGCGTCAAGGTCCGCCACTCAGCCTGAAATGCCGGCAGATCAATGCCGAAACGCCTTTGGATCATGGGTGCGATTTCCGCGTCCGGCACAGGCACCGGTTGGCCTGCCCCAAAGGGCGTGCGCGCGTCGTTATGGTCATGGTCGCCGCGGACGAACATGACCGAGTCGGTCAGGTTTACAAACGGCACCCGTGCCCAGATCTTGTGATGCGGGAAGTCCATCACGATCGCCTCGTCATCGGGCTTGAGGTAAATCGCCAGCCCCGCCGACCAGCAATGGGTATTCAGAACATGCGGCTTGATTGCGCCGCCTTCGACAGCCTCCAACACCACGCCCTTGCCATGGTCCAGCGCCACCCGGCCCGCGAAGTTGGCCAACCGCCCGACCCTGTTCCAACTGCGCCGAAGCTGTTGCATGTAATCGACGGCAACAGCGTCATCGTCATCCAACCGAAACTCCGCCACCACGGCCCGCGTTCCATCTCGCCCTCCCCACATCACATCGCGGCAGATCGCACGGTGATCGCCCGGTTCACGCCAATGGGCCTGCACCTGCGGACAATCCTTGATCGCAGCTTCAACACGGGCCCGCCACGGTTCGGGAAAATCCTCGCCCAACAGCAGATGCATGATGAAATCGCCATCGGACTGCGCGCGCAGGGGCGGCATGAACACATGCTCGAACCAGAGCGTTCGTTCATCGAGCCGCTTCGGTGCGTACAGCGCGGCACGGCGTTCCTTCAGGCTCTCATGGTACTTCTTGAAGCCACCCGTGCAAGGGAACGAAAACCGGCACAGCCCCTGGATCTGCACGCCCTCAGCCACGGGCCACCTGCCGTTCGCGGATCAGCGTGAACACGCCCGTCGCCACGACGATGGCCGCACCTGTCAGGGCCAGAGCGTTTGGGAATTCTGCAAACACGACCACTCCGAGGATCAAGGCAAAGACCAAAGCCGTATAGCGGAACGGAGACGTCACCGCGACATCGCCCACCCGCATGACGAAGATTGACAGAACATAGCCCCCAATGATGAACAGCGCGCTACCCGCGAGATAGGCGATTTCCCGGCCCGTCATCGGCACCCACTCGATGGTCAGCGACATGATCCCGCCGAACGCGCCGACGGACGCCGCCGTGAGAACCGCAATCGACATCAAGGGCACTTGGTTGGAAAACGCCCGCGTGGACAGGTCGCGCCCCGCCACGAGGAACACAGCCACCAAGGCCAGCAAGGAATAGGCGTTGAACCCGGCCGTCCCCGGCTGAACGATCAGAAACACGCCCGAGGCCCCGACCGCAATCGCGGTCCAGCGCCGCCAGCCCACGGGTTCCTTGAACAACAAAGCCGCACCAAGCGTCACCACAAGCGGCAATGCCGCGAGGATCGCTGTCGCATTCGCAAGCTCCATGTTCACCAGTGCGGTCAGGAAGGTCACGACCGTCAGCACCTCGAATACCGTTCGCAAGGCCACCTTCGCGCGGTCGCCGCGCGGGATGCGAAACGTCAGCTTGCCAAACGCCGCAACCGTCGCCGCCAGCAAGACCGTGGTCATAACCCCTCGCAAGAAGACGATCTGGAACAGCGGAACCGTCTCGGCCAACAGCTTCACGAACACATCGTTCATCGTGAACGCCGCCATCGAGCCCATCATCAGCAGTGCACCCTGAAGGTTCGGATTCATTCCTCGCCTTTGCTTTCCGCGATATCGGCCCGCGCCTCATCCGCCAGCTTGCGCGCCATGCCCGAGCCCTCTTCCTGCAGCTTCTCCATCATCGGTAAAAGGCGCTTGGGGTTCAGGCCAAACCGTTCGCGGAACAATTTCCGCGCCTGCCACAAAGGCAATTGGCGTGACCCCGGCGGGATGGACCGGTCGCTGTCATTATGACCATGCAACGTGCGGACAAACATGTATTCGTGTGGATCAATCCAGCACCGCGCATGGCAGGCGAGCTTTCGGTGGTTCCAGCGGTAGATGTTATGCTGGCTGTCGGGGTGATGGATCATCGCGGAGGCCAGCCCCAATGGCTGCGGCTCGGAATAATCCCAGAACTGATCGTCGTCGCGCTTCATGTCCCAGTAGATGCCGCGGTGAAAACAGACGGCGGCAGGCGTCTCTTTCGTCGCCCAGTTCAGCTTGATCAGGTTGTCGGAGACCTCGCGCGTGCGCTCGATATAGTCGCACCCCACGGCATCATCGTCATCGAGCCGGAAGCCGGTGATGAAATCCGCCTCTTCATCCAGACCGCGCCGGAACGCACGGCGGGTGGAGTTCAACGGCCCCGCCGCCTCCAACGTGCAGATGCGCAAGTAAGGGTGCTTTTCCGCCAGCCGTTTCAGGCGCTTGCGGAAGTGAAAGGGCATCGTGTCGCCGATCAGGGCAACCAGCACGAAATCAGGGTCCGTCTGCGCATCCAGCGACGGCAGGCAAATGTTCTCAAAATAAGCAAAGCGGCGCTGCATCCGGCCGGGTGCATAAAGCTCTGCCGCTGCCTCCTCCGGGCCCTTGTTCAGCGTGCGAAATCCGGCATCCCCAAGGTAGGAGAACCGACACACGCCTATGATCTTGTTCACTGCCATGGAGCTGCCCTTACCCGGCCCATGGGGCAGAAGTTAGGCCAAATCCTCGGGTTGGGGAATCCCCTTGGGGCTCAGGACAGGGCCTGACGAAGAAAGCCTTCGACAGACTTTGCATCGAGGTCCGCTGCGGATTCAAGCTTCACATGCCGACGCGCCTTGCCTTTCCCAGCCAGCAAGCCCCCCGGGTCATCGAAGGTCGCGCCATGCGAAAACTCGACTGAGACGTGGTCTTTGTAGATGAAGACACCACCAACGAATGCCTTTGGCTGATTGGGATCGGGCACGAAGACCTCGCCGCCATATTTGCTTTGAAAGGTGACGGTTGGCGCGATTTCTTGCGCAAGCCTCTTCACCCGGTCGGCAATGTCCAGCAACGTCGCATCAGCCATGATCTTGGTCCGCCACCGGCGTCCACACGGCCATTTCCGTTCCGCCGGGTTCGCGAAACTGGAACCTGCGCCCGCCGGGAAATTCGAAAATCTCCTGCGTGATCTCTGCCCCGGCGGCCTTCACCCGGTCCAGCATCGCCTCAAGATCATCCGCTTTCAAAACCGGCAGAGGCGGACGCAGCGCGCCCCGCTCGATCCCGCCGCCAAGCCCGGCACCCTGCACGTCGCGGTAATCGGGGCCGTAGTCGATGAAACTCCACCCGAAAGCTTCGGCGAAGAAGGCCTGCGTCTCTTCCAGCTTGGGGGATGTGAATTCGAGGTAGTCGAGCGGGGGGCGGGTGTCATTTGACATAGCGGTCTCCAAAGGGCTGAGAACATAACGTAAACAAATTATTGGAAAGCGCAAAAGAAAACGCCCCGCCGTTTCCAGCGGGGCGTTCCTATTTCAATCGGACGAAGGCTTACTCCGCCGCATCCCCTTCGGGCGCTTCGGCTTCGGCCTCGAACACCTCGGGCGCTGCAAGGGCGGCTGCTTCCGCTGCCGCGGCCTGCTGCTCCTCGATCACCACCATATCGCGCGACTTGGCGATGCGCTCCACCTTCTGGGTCGCGCCACCGGTCCCCGCCGGGATCAGACGGCCCACGATGACGTTCTCTTTCAGGCCAACAAGCTTGTCCTTCTTGCCCTGAACCGAAGCCTCCGTAAGGACGCGTGTGGTCTCTTGGAACGACGCTGCCGAGATGAACGACCGGGTCTGGAGCGAGGCCTTGGTGATCCCCAGAAGGATCGGCTCACCCTGTGCCGGACGACGACCATCTGCGATGGCCTTCTCGTTGGCCGCATCGAACTCGGCCTTATCGACATGCTCACCTTTCAGAAGCGTGGTTTCACCAGAATCCTGGATCTCCCACTTCTGCAGCATTTGCCGAACGATAACCTCGATGTGCTTGTCGTTAATCTTCACACCCTGAAGGCGATAAACGTCCTGCACCTCGTCGATCATGTAGTCAGCCAGCGCTTCCACACCCATGACCGCAAGAATGTCATGCGGGGCCGGGTTGCCGTCCATGATGTATTCACCCTTCTGGATGAAATCACCTTCGGCGACTGGGATGTGCTTGCCCTTGGGCACCATGTATTCCACCGGCTCCAAGCTCTCGTCCGCGGGCACGATGCCGATGCGGCGCTTGTTCTTGAAGTCGCGGCCGAATTTCACGTAGCCGTCGATCTCGGCGATGATGGCGTGGTCCTTCGGACGACGCGCCTCGAAGAGTTCGGCCACACGCGGCAAACCACCGGTAATGTCCTTCGTCTTCGCACCCTCACGCGGGATACGCGCGATCACGTCACCGGCTTCGACCGTCTGGCCATCTTCGATGGACAGGATGGCGTCGACCGACATCGTGTAGGTGACCGGGTTGCCCTGATCGTTGCGCATCGGCTCACCGTCTTCACCCGCGATGATGATCTCGGGCTTCAGCTCATTGCCTTTGGGGGCCGTGCGCCAATCCGAGACGATCTTCTGGGTCATGCCGGTGGCATCGTCGGTCTCATCCCTGAGCGAGATGCCCACGGTCAGATCAACGAACTTCGCGTTACCGGCGGCCTCGGCGATGATCGGCAAGGTATACGGGTCCCATTCGAACAGGCGGTCGCCGCGGGCGATATCAGCCCCGTCTTCCACCAGCACGTTGGTGCCGTATCCCAGCTTGAACGAGGCGCGTTCCGCACCCTGATCATCCACGATGGCCAGCTGCATGTTGCGCCCCATGACAACGGTCTGGCCGTCACGGTTCTTCAGCAGGTTGGCATTGCGGAACTCGATCTTGCCTTCGACATTGGCTTCCTGGAACGACTGCTGGCCACCCTGGGCAACACCGCCGATGTGGAACGTCCGCATCGTCAGCTGTGTGCCCGGCTCACCAATCGACTGCGCCGCGATGATGCCCACGGCTTCGCCTGTGTTCACTTTCGTGCCGCGCGCGAGGTCACGACCATAGCAGGTCGCGCAAACACCCTCTTCCGCTTCACATGTCAGCGGGGAGCGCATCTGCATCGTGGTCACACCAGCCGCTTCCACGGCGTCAGCCTTACGTTCGTCGATCAGCTCGCCCTTGGCGACGATCACCTCATCGGTGCCCGGCACAAGCACGTCTTCCCCGGCCGTCCGGCCAAGGATGCGCTCTGCCAGCGAGGCCACGACTTCGCCGTCATTGACGGCAGCCTCGGCTTTGATCGTCTTCTCGGTGCCACAATCGTCCATGCGCACGATGCAATCCTGCGCCACGTCCACAAGACGACGGGTCAGGTAGCCCGAGTTCGCCGTCTTCAAGGCCGTATCCGACAGACCCTTCCGGGCACCGTGGGTTGAGTTGAAGTACTCAAGAACGGTCAGACCTTCCTTGAAGTTCGAGATGATCGGCGTCTCGATGATTTCGCCGTTCGGCTTGGCCATCAGGCCGCGCATGCCGCCCAACTGCTTCATCTGCGTGACCGAGCCACGCGCACCAGAGTGGGCCATCATGTAGACCGAGTTCGGCTCCATCTCGGACCCATCGTCAGCGCGCTTGGCGGCCGAGATCGTGCCCATCATGGCGTCGGTGACCTTGTCGTTGGCTTTCGACCAGGCATCGATGACCTTGTTGTACTTCTCACCCTGGGTGATCAATCCATCCATGTACTGCTGTTCGAATTCCTTCACCTGACCACGGGTATCCTCAACGAGGTGCCACTTGTCATCAGGAATGACCATGTCGTCCTTGCCGAACGAAATGCCCGCCTTGAAGGCCTCTTTGAAGCCCATCGACATGATCTGGTCGCAGAAGATAACCGACTCTTTCTGACCGCAATAACGGTAGACGGTGTCGATGACCTGCTGCACTTCCTTCTTCCGCAGAAGACGGTTCACCAGATCGAACGGCGCTTTCGCGTTCAGCGGCAGAAGCGCACCCAGCAACACGCGGCCCGGCGTGGTTTCGAACCGCGTCAGAACCTCGTTGCCTTCCTCATCAATCTGAGGAAGGCGCGCGTGGATCTTGGCGTGCAGATGCACCTCGCCCGCGTCGAGCGCATGGCGAACTTCATCCACGTCCGAGAAGATCATGCCTTCCCCGACCATGCCCTCACGCTGAAGCGTGACGTAATAGAGACCCAGGATCATATCCTGCGACGGAACGATGATCGGCGCGCCGTTTGCTGGCGACAGAACGTTGTTCGTCGACATCATCAACACGCGGGCTTCAAGCTGTGCTTCCAGCGAAAGCGGCACGTGCACGGCCATCTGGTCACCGTCGAAGTCGGCGTTAAACGCGGAACAGACCAGCGGGTGAAGCTGGATCGCCTTGCCTTCGATCAAAACCGGCTCAAACGCCTGAATGCCAAGACGGTGCAACGTGGGCGCGCGGTTCAGAAGAACCGGATGCTCACGGATCACCTCGTCGAGGATATCCCACACTTCGGGACGCTCTTTTTCGACCAGCTTCTTGGCCTGCTTCACGGTCGAAGACAGACCCTTCGCCTCAAGCCGCGAGTAGATGAACGGCTTGAACAGCTCCAACGCCATCTTCTTCGGCAAGCCACATTGATGCAGCTTTAGCTCCGGACCGGTCACAATCACCGAACGACCCGAGAAGTCGACGCGCTTACCCAGAAGGTTCTGGCGGAAGCGACCCTGCTTACCCTTCAGCATGTCCGACAGCGATTTCAGCGGGCGCTTGTTGGCACCCGTGATCACGCGGCCACGACGGCCGTTGTCGAACAGAGCGTCGACGGATTCCTGCAACATCCGCTTCTCGTTACGGATGATGATGTCCGGCGCGCGCAGTTCAATCAGGCGCTTCAGGCGGTTGTTCCGGTTGATCACGCGGCGATAGAGGTCGTTGAGGTCCGACGTTGCGAACCGGCCACCATCCAGCGGCACCAGCGGGCGCAGCTCTGGCGGGATAACCGGAACAACGGTCAGAACCATCCACTCGGGCCGGTTGCCGGACTCGAGGAACGATTCAACGATCTTCAGACGCTTGATGATCTTCTTCGGCTTCAGCTCACCCGTCGCTTCCTTGAGGTCTTCACGCAGGTTCTGCGCTTCGGACTCGAGGTCAATCTGGGAAAGCATCTCGCGGATGGCTTCCGCACCGATGTTCGCCTGGAACGCGTCGGCGCCGTAAGCATCCTGCGCGTCCATGAACTCCTCTTCCGACATCAACTGACCGTATTGCAGGTCGGTGAGGCCAGGTTCGATCACCACGTAGTTTTCGAAGTAGAGGATCCGCTCAAGATCGCGCAGCGTCATATCCAGCATCAGGCCGATGCGGGACGGCAGCGACTTGAGGAACCAGATGTGCGCAACGGGTGCGGCCAGTTCGATGTGGCCCATCCGCTCACGGCGGACTTTCTGCAGCGTGACTTCCACACCGCATTTCTCGCAGACAACGCCGCGATACTTCATCCGCTTATACTTGCCGCACAGGCATTCGTAATCTTTGATCGGCCCGAAAATACGGGCACAGAACAGGCCGTCACGCTCGGGCTTGAACGTACGGTAGTTGATCGTTTCGGGCTTTTTGATTTCCCCATACGACCACGACAGGATGCGCTCGGGCGAAGCGAGCGAGACCTTGATCTCATCAAACGCCTTGGGCGGCGTCAGAGGGTTGAACGGGTTGTTGGTCAGTTCCTGGTTCATGGGAAGACCTTTCCTTAATTAGCGCATTCGAAGCGCACAAAATCGGCTCCACCGGCGACGGTGATGTTCTCTTCATAGACGGCGAGTTCACCGCCGTTGCAGATCGCAGTGGCAATCGCGAAATTATCGCGATTACCGAAGTGCTGAGGGATCACGCCTGACACGACGCCGTCGATCCATTCCATCCGAATGCTCGAATAGAACGTGCTGAGTTCGCTCCACAAGAAACCTCCTGCGGTGCAAATCGCCCCGAACAAAAGCGTTAGTGCCACACGCAGCCACCTCACTCTGCTGCGATCCCGCCTTCGTCTTCTTCGGCGTCGAGAAGCTCCATGTTGAGGCCCAGGCCGCGGACCTCTTTGACGAGAACGTTGAACGATTCCGGCACGCCGGCCTCGAAATTGTCCTCACCCTTCACGATCGACTCGTAGACCTTGGTCCGGCCAGCCACGTCATCCGACTTCACCGTCAGCATTTCCTGCAAGGTGTAGGCGGCGCCGTACGCTTCCAGCGCCCAGACCTCCATCTCACCGAAGCGCTGACCACCGAACTGCGCCTTACCACCCAGCGGCTGCTGCGTGACAAGCGAGTACGGCCCCGTCGAACGGGCGTGGATCTTGTCGTCGACCAAGTGGTGCAGTTTCAGCAGGTACTTCACACCCACCGTCACCTGACGGGCGAACTTCTCACCGGTGCGGCCGTCGAACAGGTCCGACTGCCCGGATTCCGAGAACCCGGCCCGCATCAGCGCGTCATTCACATCCGCCTCTTTCGCACCGTCGAAGACCGGGGTTGCGATCGGGACACCTTTGGTCACGTTGCCCGCAGCTTCCAGCAACGAGTCCTCGTCACGGTCCGCAAAGGCTTCACCGTAGACCTCGTCGCCATAAGCGATTTTCAGAGCGTCGCGCACCGGGGTCATGTCGCCCGAGCGGCGATATTCATCCAGCGCATCGTCGATCTTCAGGCCAAGGCCACGTGCCGCCCAACCCATATGGGTCTCAAGGATCTGACCCACGTTCATGCGCGACGGCACACCCAGCGGGTTCAGTACGAAATCAACCGGCGTACCATCCGCAAGGAACGGCATGTCCTCCATCGGAACCACCTTCGAGATCACACCCTTGTTGCCGTGACGGCCGGCCATCTTGTCGCCCGGCTGAAGCTTGCGCTTCACGGCGATGAAGACCTTGACCATCTTCATCACACCCGGGGGCAGATCGTCGCCGCGACGGACCTTCTCGACCTTGTCCTCAAAGCGGTGATCGAGCGCGCGTTTCTGCGCGTCAAACTGCTCGTTGAGGGCTTCGACCTGGGCTGCGTCCTGCTCATCTTCGAGGGCAAGCTGCCACCACTGGCCGCGCGACAGCTGCTCGTCGAGCAACTCTGCCGTGATCGGTGCGTTGGATTTAACACCTTTCGGACCCTTAACAGCGACCTTGCCTTCGATCATGCCGCGCAGACGGGCGTAGATGTTCCGCTCAAGGATCACCAACTCGTCGTCACGGTCACGGGCGAGGCGCTCCACCTCTTCCCGCTCGATCTGCAGAGCACGTTCGTCTTTTTCGACGCCGTGGCGGTTGAAGACACGCACTTCCACAACAGTTCCGAAATCACCGGGCGGCAGGCGAAGCGAGGTATCCCGCACGTCGGAAGCCTTCTCACCAAAGATGGCGCGCAGAAGCTTTTCTTCCGGCGTCATCGGGCTTTCACCCTTCGGCGTGATCTTACCCACAAGGATGTCTGCCGGGCCAACTTCCGCACCGATATAGACAATGCCCGCCTCGTCGAGGTTGCGAAGCGCTTCCTCACCGACATTCGGGATGTCGCGGGTGATCTCTTCCGGCCCAAGCTTCGTGTCACGGGCGGCGACTTCGAATTCCTCGATGTGGATCGAGGTGAAGACGTCATCCTTCACGATGCGCTCGGAGATCAGGATCGAGTCCTCGTAGTTGTAGCCATTCCACGGCATGAAGGCGACGATGACGTTCTTGCCGAGCGCCAGTTCACCGATATCCGTGGACGGGCCGTCTGCGATGACTTCACCCTTGCCAACCTTGTCGCCCACCTTCACCAGCGGACGCTGGTTGATGCAGGTGTTCTGGTTCGAGCGCTGGAATTTCCGCAGACGGTAGATGTCCACGCCCGCGTCACCCAGCTCGAGATCCTCGGTGGCACGCACAACGATACGCTGAGCATCGACCTGGTCGATGACGCCGCCACGCTTGGCCATGATCGCAGCGCCGGAATCCTGCGCCACGATGCTCTCAATCCCGGTGCCCACGAACGGAGCATCGGCCTGCAAGAGCGGCACAGCCTGACGTTGCATGTTCGACCCCATCAGCGCGCGGTTCGCGTCGTCGTTCTCAAGGAACGGGATCAGCGATGCGGCCACGGAGACCAACTGCTTCGGCGACACGTCGATCAGGTCAACGCTTTCACGGGCGTTCAGCGTGTATTCGCCGGACATCCGCGTGTTGACCATGTCGTTCACGAACTTGCCGTTTTCATCGAGGTTCGCGTTCGCCTGCGCCACGGTGTGACGCATCTCTTCCGTCGCGGACATGTAGACCACGTCATCAGAGACCACCGCGTCATTCACACGGCGATAGGGCGTTTCGATGAAGCCGTACTTGTTCACGCGCGCATAAGTAGCGAGCGAGTTGATCAGACCAATGTTCGGACCTTCCGGTGTCTCAATCGGGCACATCCGACCGTAATGGGTCGGGTGCACGTCGCGCACCTCAAAGCCCGCACGCTCACGCGTCAGACCGCCCGGCCCAAGCGCGGAAAGACGACGCTTGTGCGTCACTTCCGACAGCGGGTTCGTCTGGTCCATGAACTGCGACAGCTGCGAGGAGCCAAAGAATTCACGCACAGCCGCCGCAGCAGGCTTCGCGTTGATCAGGTCCTGCGGCATCACCGTGTCGATCTCGACCGACGACATACGCTCCTTGATGGCGCGCTCCATACGCAGCAGGCCAACGCGGTACTGGTTCTCCATCAACTCACCAACCGAACGCACACGGCGGTTGCCGAGGTGGTCGATGTCGTCGATGTCGCCACGTCCGTCGCGCAGTTCCACCAGCGCCTTGATGCAGGCGATGATGTCTTCCTTGCGCAGGGTGCGCATGGTGTCTTCTGCATCCAGATCGAGGCGCATGTTCATCTTCACACGGCCAACAGCCGAGAGGTCATAGCGCTCGCTGTCGAAGAACAGCTGGTCGAACAGGGTCGACGCCGCTTCAACGGTGGGCGGCTCGCCCGGACGCATGACGCGGTAGATGTCCATCAGCGCGGTTTCACGGTTCAGGTTCTTATCTGTCGCCATCGTGTTGCGCATGTACGGGCCGACCGTGACGTTATCGATGTCGAGCACCGGGATCTCGGTGATACCAGCATCCAGCAGCTCTTTCAGCGTGCCGCCGGTGACTTCACCGTCCTTGTCGACTTCCCACGTCAGCTCATCCCCGGCCTCGACGTAGATCGCGCCGTTTTCTTCGTTGATGATGTCCTTGGCGGCAAAGCGGCCCACGATACCGTCGAACGGCACCAGCAGGTTTTCGATCTCGCCCTCGTCGATCCACTTCTTGACCGCGCGTGGGGTGACCTTCTTGCCAGCCTCGGCAATGACTTCACCGGTCTTCGCGTCCACCAGATCAGCGGTCGGGCGGGTGCCGCGCACACGCTCGGGGAAAAACTTCGTGGCCCAACCCTTGTTCTTGACCATCTTGAAGGTGACGGTGTCGTAATAGGCATCCATGATGCCTTCCTGATCCAGACCCAGCGCATAAAGCAGGGTGGTCACAGGCAGCTTACGACGGCGGTCGATACGCGCGAAGACGATGTCCTTGGCGTCGAACTCAAAGTCCAGCCAGGAGCCGCGGTACGGGATGATCCGGCAGGCAAACAGCAGCTTGCCTGAGGAATGGGTCTTGCCCTTGTCGTGGTCAAAGAAAACGCCTGGCGAGCGGTGCATCTGGGATACGATCACACGCTCGGTGCCGTTCACGATGAACGTGCCGTTCGGCGTCATCAGGGGCATGTCGCCCATGAACACGTCCTGTTCCTTGATGTCCTTGACGGACTTCGCGCCTGTATCTTCGTCGATATCGAACACGATCAGGCGCAGCGTCACCTTCAGCGGCGCTGCGTATGTCAGGTCGCGTTGCTGACATTCCTCAACGTCGAACTTGGGCTGTTCCAGCTCATACTTGACGAATTCGAGGATCGCGGTCTCGTTGAAGTCCTTGATCGGGAAAACCGACTGGAACACGCCTTTGATGCCTTCGCCATCGCTCGGGTCGGGCTGATCACCTGATTTCAGGAACAGGTCATAAGACGACTTCTGAACCTCAATCAGGTTCGGCATTGCGAGGACTTCCTCGATTTTACCGTAAAATTTGCGGATACGTTTCTGGCCTGCGTAGGTCTGAGCCATGGTTGTCGCGCACCTTTCTGTCTCGCGCGGCACCCACGCCGCCGGGGCTCGGCGGGCTGCTCGCAAGAAAATAGACGTAACGGATCAATCTGTTTGCCGTCCCACCGACAAAGCCCGACCCTCTTGTCACCGTCTAAGAAAAAGCCTTTTCACCAAAGGCGCTTTCTAAGACGACGATAGCTGGACCCGGAATTCTCCGGATCCAGCCATATCTGATACGTCCGATTGGACGCTTTGGACCAATCAGGCCAGCTCGACCTCGGCGCCAGCTGCTTCCAGCTTGCCCTTGATCTCTTCTGCTTCTGCCTTGTCCACGCCTTCTTTGATCTTGCCGCCGGCTTCGACCAGGTCCTTGGCTTCTTTCAGGCCAAGACCGGTGATGCCACGCACTTCTTTGATCACGTTGATCTTCTGTGCGCCGGCGTTCTTCAGAACGACGTCGAATTCGGTCTTCTCTTCAGCTGCACCGCCGGCATCGCCAGCAGGTCCAGCCATCATCACGGCACCGCCAGCGGCGGGCTCGATGCCGTATTCGTCTTTCAGGATGGTCTTGAGTTCCTGGGCTTCCAGGAGGGTCAGACCAACGATCTCTTCTGCGAGTTTCTTAAGATCAGCCATTTTTCAGGTTCCGTATGTAGGTATGGGTTCCAACGCCGCAAGGGGCGGGTTCTCAACGGGTGCTTTACGCCGCCTTCTCTTCGATGGTCGAAAGGACGGAGGCGATGTTCGAAGCAGGCGCGCCAATGGCACCGGCGATGTTGGAGGCGGGTGCACCAATGCAGCCAGCGATGGAGGCAATAAGCTCCTCGCGGGACGGCAGCTTGGCGACAGCCTTAACACCATCAGTATCCAGAACGTTTCCGCCCATCGCACCGCCGAGGATGACGTATTTGTCATTCTCTTTGGCAAACTCGTCCGCGGCCTTAGCGGCTGCGACCGGGTCTTCCGAATAGGCAAGAACGGTCATGCCATCCATCAGGTCAGCGATGCCAGCGGCAGGCGTTCCATCAAGGGCAATCTTGGCGAGCTTGTTCTTGGCGACACGCACAGATCCACCGGCCTCGCGAACGCGACCACGCAGATCCTGCATCTCTGCAACCGTGAGGCCCTGGTAGTGTGCAACCACCACGACGCCAGAGCTTTCAAAGATCTGGCCGAGTTCCTCGACCACTTTCTCTTTCTGGGCTCTATCCACAGGTTTTCTCCAAATTGGAGGGTTTCCCCTCCGGCTCAGTTTCTACCGGATCGCTCCGGCGGTTTTTGGTCCGTATCGCAACGGAACCGAAACACCGCCAAGCGCTCAAACGGATCTGAGCCCTCAAACACATGTCTGATCCCGTCTCAGGCAGGATTTATTGGGGTTTTGAGGCCCCCACCCACCGTCTCGGACGAAACGCAAAAGAGCGTCCGACGAATCGCACGCTCTGCTGCATGGGCGTCCCTAAACGGATCAGTCCAATTTGCCAAGGGGGAACGCCAGATCTCGCGCCTAACCCGACGGGTGGATGACGTCTCCGAGATAGGTCAAAGACAGGCCATCGGCGACAAGATCGCGCGGCGCTTGGATCTGGCGGCGCGGTGTGCCCCCCGATGTCTCGTGTCCCATCATGATGAACGCATTGGCATCAAGCCAAACCGCCTCCGGCACAGTCTCGCGCACCACGGGGGCCCAATGGCCCACCCAGGAATGCCCTTCAAACTTGGTCTCCAACGCATCGCCCGGTTTCGCAAAGCCGTACTCAACAAAATCATGGTCGTACCATGCCCCGCCCATCAAATCGGCGAATTCGGACAATTCGATATAGGCATCCGTGCCCTCGGCCTCTTCGTTTTCCTCCGAATAATAGGCCGCGCGTTCGGCCATTACACGGTTCAAGGCCTCGGCACTCTCGGCGCGCCCCATCCACATCTGCTGCGTGATATTCTCTTTCAGCGTCGGCTCCGGCGGCGGCAGAGGTTTGCGACGCTCCTCGATAAGGTGCACCTGCGCCGCCTTGAACATCGCGAAAAGGCCGCGCGGGGCCACACTCTGCATCGACAGGCTCAGCACGTGATCATGCGGCAGCGTCACCTTGGTCTCCAACAAAGACGCATAGCCTTGGCGCAGCTCGATCCTGACGTCGGCCTGATCCCAAAACACCGATTTCAATTCATCGGGTGCCAGATCAAACACCTTCCGTTCGCCCATGATGACATCCACCGGCTGACCCGCATCGCCTACACCAGGCTCACGAATGATCTGCACCTTGCATCGGCTCATCTAGGGCCCCTCCAATAACACCACCTCCGGCAAGGCCAGCGTAACAGGGTGGTTCACTGAAACAGAACCCGCCCTTCAAATTCTTCGCCGCTTTGTTCATGCAGAACGACAATGTCGACCCCGTCCATCTCGACCCGATCGCACGCGCCTCTGAGATACAATTCTCGCAAATAGACCCGGGACAGCCGAAGGGCATCCGCGCCCTGATATTCCACCCCACAACTCCGGTCGTAGTTCTCGATGAAGGGAATGAACCAAACGCGAACCAGAGTTCCGTCTGGGTTTTGCACCCCAACTTGAACGCGCCAAGTCTGGTTCAGGCGCAAAACACGGCCCGCCTCACCCAAGGCGTCCAAATCCGAAAAGATCAGACCGCCAACTTCGATCGATGGGGCGTCGACCGTTTGTGCTTGAGCCCCAAACACTGCACTCAGCATCAGGATCACTGCGATCACGGCAGACCTCAGCATCGAAAATCTCATCACGCACGGTCTCCCAATAAGCTTAAGCAAGGTGTCAAAACACAAAGGGCAGGTCAAAGACCCGCCCTTCGCAAAACGTCATTTCACGCAGGCCTAGTTGCCCGTCGCGTTTTCCACGTTGATCGTCACGCCCGGACCCATGGTCGAGGAGATGGCGATCTTTTTCATGTAGGTGCCTTTGGCGCCCGACGGCTTGGCCTTGTTCACCGACTCGACGAACGCGCGGACGTTCTCGACCAGCTTGGCCTCATCAAACGACGCCTTCCCGATGCCTGCGTGCACAACACCGGCTTTCTCGGCCTTGTACTGCACCTGACCACCTTTGGCGGCTTCCACGGCTTCTTTGACGTCCATCGTCACCGTGCCGATCTTCGGGTTCGGCATCAGGTTACGCGGGCCAAGCACCTTACCCAGACGGCCGACGATCGGCATCATGTCAGGGGTGGCGATGCAGCGATCAAACTCGATGGTGCCGCCCTGGACGGTTTCCATCAGGTCTTCTGCACCCACGATATCCGCACCAGCCGCTTCGGCCTCTTCGGCCTTCGGGCCACGGGCGAACACGGCCACGCGGACCGATTTGCCTGTGCCGTTGGGCAGGTCGACCGTGCCGCGGACCATCTGGTCGGCGTGGCGCGGATCGACGCCAAGCGTCATCGCGATTTCAATGGACTCGTCGAACTTGGCGGTCGCGTTGGTCTTTACCAGTGCAACAGCTTCTTCAACCGTGACGTCTTCTTTGCCTTCGAACGCTGCGCGGGCTGCGGTCAGGCGTTTTCCCATCTTACCCATGGTCTTACCCCTTTACCTCGATACCCATCGACTTGGCGGAACCAAGGATGATCTGCATTGCGGCTTCCACGTCGTTGGCCGACAGGTCCACCATCTTGGCTTCTGCAATCTCGCGCAGCTGCTTGGCGGTGATCGTCGCGACGGTCTCGCGGCCCGGATTCTCGGCACCACGGGGACGGTTGCGCTTGCCCACGTTCTTCAGGCCAGCGGCCTTCTTGAGGTAGTAGGACGCAGGCGGCGTCTTGATGTCCATGGCGAAGGACTTGTCCTGGTAATACGTGATCACCGTGGGGCAAGGCGCGCCCTGTTCCATCTCCTGCGTCTTGGCGTTGAACGCCTTGCAGAATTCCATGATGTTGATGCCGCGCTGACCCAGCGCAGGGCCCACAGGGGGGCTTGGGTTGGCTTGACCTGCAGGGATCTGCAGCTTCATCGTGCCAGCAAGTTTCTTGGCCATGAGGCCTCTCCTTTATACCAACAGCCCGTCATCGCGTTTCAGGGCCTTTGTGGCCGTGGTCTGGTCCAGCAATCGCGATTGCTTCGCCTCCCACGGTTCGCGGTGCGCCTTGGCGCGCCCTATCGAAGGCCGCCGTATAGGACGAGATCGGGAAGGGCGCAAATGGATTCTACGCGCTGGCCTCAGCGCGTGCGATGAACGCCTTAGCGCCCTTTGCCAACTCCGCGGAACTCTCCGCCACGATCCGCTCCAGCACCGGGCGCACCAAGGCCAACTCCGCCCCCTCGGTCGCACACATGTAAGCGACCCAATCATGACCCGCATCCAGCAGACGATGCATGAAATCGACATCGCGCCAGTAGTATTCATGCAGGTAGAACCAGAACGCCTGCGCGCCGGGCACATAGGGCTCCCCCATCGGATGCGCGAGGATCGCCAGAACCCAGCCATCCAAGTCAAAATCCTTGCCCGCCTCCTCAAGAAAGATCCCGAACTCATCGAACCCGGCCACAAATCCGCCCGCCGCCGCCCGGCGGCACGATTGCAACCCGGTCAGATGCTCCAACATCTGCGCAAGCGACTTCGCCCCTTTCCCGCGCAGCCGCTCCGCGCCGTCGGAATAAGTCGCCCCCAATAGCTTGCCCGCACAGGCCGCAATCATCGGATGCGGGTCGTCCAGCTTCGGCAATATCTCCGCCTCCACGGTCTCCCACGACAAGACCTGCCGACCTCCATCCGCAATCTGCGCCAAAGCCTGAGAGACCGTCAGCGCGTGTAGGCTGTTCCCCGTTCCAATCCCCCGCGCGTCCAGATCAGCCAGCCAATTCTCGAAAACCGTATCAAACGGCGTCACCGGACGTTTCAGCACGTCCCATGACAGCTTGAGGTGGGAATACGGAGCCTTGGCAATGCCTGCCTCCAACCGCGCCAGATAGGGTGCCGCGAGGGCTGTCGCCTCCTCCAGATCAAGCGGCACATGCGGAAGCGGAGGGGCCGGTTTTGGCGGCTTGTCACCATGCATCAGGCCAAAGGCCAAATGCCGCGCCACACTCGTATTCATGAATGACCTGTGACGCGCGGCCTCGTCCGTAACGGTCCGCTCAATAAGTTCGACGCAGATCCAATGGGCCCGCCACCCGGGCCCCGGCGGAATTTCGATACGGGCCTCGGCAAAATGCTCCAACGCCCAATTGCAATTGGCAAACAACCGAACAAGATCATCACGTGTCGGGAGGGAGGGCCGGTGGTGCTTCAGCTCAGCCAGCGCGGCAACCACCTTGTCGCCATCGGGGGTGTCAGACGCCCTGAGGGCGTCCAACTCATCAAGCAGGGTACGGAACGTCGCCACACCCATTGCAGATCAAATCTGCTTGGACACCTGCGTGTATTCCAACTCCACAGGCGTTGCGCGGCCGAAAATCGACACCGTCACCTTCAGGCGCTGGTTGTCGTCGTCCACTTCCTCGACCATGCCGTCGAAATCCTCGAACGGGCCGTCGTTGACCTTGACCTTCTCGCCCACCTCGAAGGTGATGGTCGAACGTGGCGCGGCCTCGCCCTCTTCCACGCGGTTGAGGATCGAGTTCACCTCTTCGTCGCGCATTGGCATCGGGCGGCCCTGCGGCCCAAGGAAGCCGGTCACACGCTGGATCGAGTTGATGACATGATAGCCTTCGTCGGTCATCTCCATGCGCACCAGCACATAGCCGGGCATGAAGCGGCGGGGCACGGTGACTTTCTTACCGCGGCGGATTTCGATGACATCCTCTTCGGGAACCAGTACCTCTTCGATGACGTCCTGAAGGCCCTTCTCCTCGACCGCCGTGCGAATCTGCTCCGCGATGCGCTTCTCGAAGTTGGACAGCACTGAAACCGAATACCAACGCTTTGCCATGGCCTAATCCCCTTTGGCGGGCCGCCTGGGCCCTCAGATGGTCCCTGAACATCGGGTAGAGACCCTTCGGGCCGGTTCTACCATCATCATGTCAGGAAAGTTGAGGGTGCGTATCGCCCGCGCCCTCAAAAGGCAAGCAATTACCCGAACGAGGTCAGGATCAGCTCAAGGCCAGTGCGGATCAACCAATCCACACCGAAAAAGAAGATCGCGGCAAGAACGGCCATCACAAAGACCATACCCGTCGTCACAAGAACCTCGCGCCGCGTTGGCCAAACGACCTTCGCAATTTCAGAGCGGGTCTGCTGGAGGAACTGGAACGGATTGGTCATGATGCTGCCATTCGGGTTTGGATGAAGGGGCATATACGCATGGGGCTGGCAGCTTGCAAGGCGGCAACGTGACCGCAATCGTCATCCTCGGCGCAGCGGTCTGGCCTAATGGCCCCTCCCCCACGCTCCGGCGGCGCGTGCTGCACGGCGCGGCCCTCTATCATGCCGGGCGCGGAGCGTGCGTTGTCGTGTGCGGCGGGCTGGGGCGGCATCCCCCGACTGAGGCCGAGGCGATGGCCGCCCTATTGCGAGACGAGGGCGTGCCGGAGACGGCCATCCACCTCGAAGATCGCTCCACCAATACGTCTGAAAACCTGCGCTTCGCCCTGCCGATTCTGGAACGTCTTGGGCAGGATCATATCCTGGTCGTCTCCGACGCCTACCACCTGCCCCGGGCCAGCATGATCGCCCGCCGCCTTGGCCTGCACGTCACCGGCAGTGCGCCACCGATGCAGACCGCCCGCCTCTGGCCGCAGGTGAAGGGATGGCTCCGCGAAGGGCCGGGCCTTGTAGCGGTGCTGTTGCGCATCAGATAAGCTCCTATCGCGCCGCGCGCAGCTCCTGAATAAAGGCAATCTCGCCCTGCCACAGCATTGGGTCGAACAGCACCTCGTGCCCCGCCCCCTCAATCGCAACAAAGCGCGCCCCGTCAGGTGCCGCCCGGTGCAACAACTGGCCCGAGGCGAAGGGCACAACACGATCCTCCGTCCCGTGTTGGATCAGGATCGGAGCCTCAACCACACCGATATGGTCCACACTGCGGAACCGGTCTCGCATCAACAGGCGCACCGGCAACCAAGGATAAACATCCGCCGCCACATCATCCGTCGCCGAGTAGGGCGCGCCCAGAACCAACGCGCCCGCCTCTGCCCGCGCGGCCAGTTGAACCGCCACGCCTGTGCCAAGCGATCCGCCCACAATCACGATATCCTCAGGCGCGATCCCCTGATCCCGCAGCCATCCATATGCGGCATCGGCATCCATATGCAGCCCGGTCTCACTCGGCGCCCCCGTGCTACCACCATAGCCGCGATAGGACAGGAACGCGGCTCCAAACCCGGCCTCCTGATAGGCCGCCAACCGGTCCCACCGATGCGCCATCTCCCCGCCATTGCCATGGAAGAACAGAAGCGTGGGCTGGTCCGGTGCGGCCTCCGCATACCACATCACAAGCGCTTCGCCGTCTGCTGTCTCAACCAGTTCGACTGACACATCGGCCAGCCCAAACGCGGCAGGAGGCGGATTGTCGTTCGACGGAAAATACATCAACCGCCGTTGGCCGAAGTACATGGCCGCAACCACAAGCGCGTAAACAGCGACGGCCAGGATCGCCGTGATGACCAAAAACCGCATGGATGCCTTTCCCGAAGTTCAAGCCCCTGTACGAACGAGCCCTTGGCCCGGATATGTGGCTCCGCTAGCGTGAGCGCAACGTCTCATAACGGAATACAGGTCCCATGCTCAAATGCCTCATCCACGCGTGTTTCGCGCTTGCCCTGTCTGCCGGCCTTGTCTCAGCCCAAACCATCCCCGGTGGTACCGATCCGGCATTCCGATCCGCAGTGGCTGACTGGCTTACCGGTGAGGATGACCGCGCCGCCCTTCAAGCCCTAAGTGAGCTGGCGCAGGCCGACAATGCCGCCGCCCAAATCCTGCTCGCCCGCCTAGAGCGCGCTCCGCACCTGACCGCGCACGTTACCGAAGGCATGGCCCGTGCCGAGCGCATCGCCCTGCTACGGATGCCCGGAGGCCTATCGGGGCGCAGCTGGATGACCGCAGCAGCCGAAACCGTTCCACTGGCGCAAGCGTTCCTCGACAATGCCGGACAGAACACCCGGGTCGAAAGCCTGCGCTTCCTGTTCGAGGCTGGCGAACCCGCAGCCGCAATCCGCAGCCTGCCCGGCGCGCTCTCCTATGGAACGGAGGATCTCGTGCAGATCATGCAAGATCTCGACGCGATGCCGGATGAAGCACGTGTTTTGATCGCATCCCATGCCGCCAACGAACTCTACTGGCAAAGCGGCGCGGCCATTCAGATCACCAATCCCGTCTCAGAAAGACGCCCTCCGGAACTCGCGCTGATCTGGCGCCCGGTCTATCCGGCGGAATGGGCCGCAAACCCCGAGGCGCGCGAACTCGCGCTCGCCCATAGCATCAACATCGAAAGCCTGACGCCGCTGCGCACCTTCTGCAGCGCTGAATGCGGCGATCAGCTCAACGCCTGCATGGCCACCGGGGCTGCCCTTCTGAACGCCTTTGCGGCCACCCTGCCCTTCGCAAGCCCATCCGAGGCTTTGATCCCAACAACGGACTACTGGCAAAGTCCACGCATCGACACCGACGTCCGCCGTCTTCTCAACAGCATCGCAGACCCCGAGGAGCAATCAGGTTTCGTCGCGATGAACGCCTGCTTCATGCAAGCCGCCAGCAACTGAGGTTTGGAAGGTTTGGTCGTGGCAGGGGCGGAGAGACTCGAACTCCCGACCGTCGGATTTGGAATCCGGTGCTCTACCAACTGAGCTACACCCCTACGACCACGCGAGGGCTTAGGATGATTTCAAAACCGTGTCCAGACGTGAGCTACGGAAATCCCCACCGTGGATTAGCATAAGGATGTGATAAACCTGATTCATGACCCCTTCTGGAGACCCCTAACCATGCGTTCCCTTATTCTGACCCTCTCCCTTGCCATGGCCCTGCCGATGATCCCGTCCATCGCGTCGGCCGACAGCCATTCGTGCAACCAACTGCGCCAGACAATCTTCAACCAGGCCCCCGCGACCACGCGCAACCTGCCCTACGGCGCGCTGACCTGCGCAGGCGTCAGCGAAATCCATCTGCTGATCATCCGTCGCGCCACTTATTCCGGCACCCAGCTGGAATCACGCATCGAAGCCGTGTTTCGCGGCGAAGGCCTGATCCGCTAACCGGCCTCACACGCCTGTGACCAATAAATAAATCGTATTTTATCAATGCGTTAATGGCGATCCAGTGGCGGGTCGCCCTTTTTCTTGGAACTCCGGACGGGGGCTTTGCGTCGTCTCCCCGACCGCCGCGAAGACGTGGTGGAAACGGAAAAATGAAGGAGAATTCCTATGAAACGCCTGATGCTTGCCACAACCGCAGCCCTTGCTATCGCTGCCCCCGTCGCAGCTCAGACGAGCGCCGAAGCACGCGTCGAAAGTGAGTTGATGACGATGGGCTATGATGCAGCCACCATCGACATGCTAACCGATGCACAGGTGACCGAGCTGTTTGTCGCCATCTCTTCGGAAGATGAAAGCGCCGTGATGGAACTGCTGCGCGGCTATGAAGCCACGCAAAGCGATGGTCCCGATTTCCTCTACGACACGGCACGTGACGATGACACACGCGCCATCGTGGTGGAAGCTCTTGCCGAAAACGGCATGGCGCCGGGTGTCGCAGACCTTCTGTCGGACGGTGAATATACCGAGCTCTACCTGGCTGCATCTGGTGAAGACCAGACCGCCGTTGAGCAGGTCATCGCCAGCTTCGATTTCGGCAAAAACGACGATGGCGTGATGGAAATCGCGCAGTCGAGCGCCGAACGCCGCGTGATGTCTGCCCTCGAAGCCCGTGGTTACACGAGCGCCGAGCTGGCCGAAATCGAAGGCGCAGAGGTGACTGAGATCTTTATCGCAATGGTCTCCGGTGATGAAACCGAGATCGACAATGCGATCGAAAGCGCCCTGAACTCGTAAGAGCGTACTGGTCCGAACTGCAGCCCGGGGGAAACCCCGGGCTTTTTTCGTTGCAGCGGCCCTATGACCCGCCGCTGTCTATCGGCCCACTATCAAGCTTCGCATCCCGCGCCGCCTGTTGCTTCGCGGCCCGGCGCCGGCGCCAGCCTACGAACTTCAAAACCGTTACAAGGCCAAGCACGCCGGTCAGACCCCATGCGATCAGCACAACAATCCGATTGCCAGCGACCCAATCCGTCAGCGCCGCGTCGCGCTCCCCTTCCAGAAATTCCGCCATCAAGATCGGCCCTTGGGGGAAATTCGGGTCCTCTTCGCTCAGAAACGCGATCAGATCGTCCCGGTATGAGGTCGAATTGGTCAAAAGCCCGCGCACGACGCGGTTCTCCCAATCCTGCTCCAGCAACAACGCTTCGCGCTCGAACATCGTCTCCTCGAACGTCGCGGCGGTGAAGGCGATATAGACCGGCGGGGTGGAGAAGGACTCGATCACCAGGAACGAACGGCCACTGCGCCCCGCGTCGACCACGCCCACGTAATAACCTGCGAAATCACGCACCGCGAATTCGGAAAAGGGCGGATGGTCCGGCGCGTCAGGCAGCTCGCTCAACAAGATCGTCTCAGGTGGAGAGGCCAAAGCAGCGTCCAGATCGGCACGATCCGCGAGATAATCGCGGGTCATGCTGACGGCGACAGCCCCGAAGAGAAGCCCGGCGAGAAGGAAGACCCACCATGGAAGAAACCTCAACATCTCACTCTCCTGAACGTCGCTTTGCTCAACGCACCCGAACGGATTGAGGCGCGAAGCACAAGGGGGCGGGCGAAGAGAAGAGCGTCAAACCGTAGACCGGGCTTCAGCCCGGCGCACCGATGCGTGATGACCTGAATGCGCTTTCAGTAAGGCGGCACTTGTCCCGCGGTCCCCCCGATCATGGTTAAGCGTTCGTTACCAATATCGGGTTTTTCGTTTTGGATCAGAGGGATGACCCCTCTGCTCACGCGTGAGCAGCCATGGCCCGGACGCAAAAAGGCCCCGCCGGTGGGGCGGGGCCTTTCTTTGGCTCGGAGCGGTGGGGTTAGCCACCCATCCGATTATTCAATGATCTTCGACACAACACCTGCGCCAACGGTGCGGCCGCCTTCGCGGATGGCGAAGCGGAGGCCGTTTTCCATGGCGATCGGCGCGATCAGTTCCACGTTGAACTTCAGGTTGTCGCCCGGCATCACCATCTCGGTGCCCGACGGCAGCTCAACCGTGCCCGTCACGTCCGTCGTGCGGAAGTAGAACTGCGGGCGGTAGTTGGCGAAGAACGGCGTGTGACGGCCACCCTCTTCCTTGGTCAGGATGTAGGCTTCCGCCTCAAACTTCGTGTGCGGCGTCACCGAGCCGGGCTTGCAGAGCACCTGACCACGCTCAACGCCGTCACGGTCCACACCACGCAGCAGCGCGCCGATATTGTCGCCCGCTTCACCGCGGTCGAGCAGCTTGCGGAACATCTCAACGCCCGTGCAGGTCGTCTTCGACGTGTCGCGGATGCCGACGATTTCGATCTCGTCGCCCACGTTGATCACGCCACGCTCCACACGGCCGGTCACAACCGTACCGCGGCCGGAGATCGAGAACACGTCTTCGATCGGCATCAGGAAGGGCTGGTCCACCGCGCGCTCGGGCGTGTCGATGTACTCGTCGACAGCCGCCATCAGCTCGGCGATTTTCTCTTCGCCGATGTTCGCGTCACGGCCTTCCAGAGCGGCCAGAGCCGAGCCTGCAACGATCGGAATGTCGTCGCCCGGGTAGTCGTAGGAGGACAGCAGTTCGCGGATCTCCATCTCGACGAGCTCCAGCAGCTCTTCGTCGTCGACCTGGTCCACCTTGTTCATGAACACGACCATCTTCGGGATGCCAACCTGGCGGCCCAGAAGGATGTGCTCACGCGTCTGCGGCATCGGGCCATCGGCGGCGTTCACCACCAGGATCGCGCCGTCCATCTGAGCGGCACCGGTGATCATGTTCTTCACGTAGTCGGCGTGGCCGGGGCAGTCGACGTGCGCGTAGTGGCGGTTGTCGGTCTCGTATTCCACGTGTGCCGTCGAGATCGTGATCCCGCGCGCTTTCTCTTCCGGCGCGCCGTCAATCTCGTCATACGCCTTGAAGTCGCCAAACTGCTTCGTGATCGCAGCCGTCAGCGTCGTCTTGCCGTGGTCAACGTGACCAATCGTGCCGATGTTCACATGCGGCTTCGTACGTTCAAACTTTTCCTTTGCCATGCGTTGGCACCCCATAAGTTAGGGGCCTTGCACCGGGGAGCGGTGAAGGCCCGTTTTGCATTGCGCGCCACCTATTCGGGCGGCGCGGAAAAATCAAGTCATGTTGGTGGTCAGGCTGTCGATCAGTTGCCCAATGCGGCTTCATCCACAGCCTCTTCGACTGCGGCGGCTTCCTCGGCGGCCTCAGCCAGCGCTTCCACGCTGCCAAGTGCTTCGGCGGCTTCTGCATCGGAAATGTTGAACCATTCCGGGTTCTCCAGCATGAACAACTGCACGCGGCGCGCGGCGTTGCGGGCCAGAATCGCCATCTGTTCGTTGCGATTGCGCGCAATGCCGGAGCCGACCAAGAGCGTCTCAGGTGAGGCGCCTTCGAAGACGATGATCTGCTCAGGCTCTTCATGCAGCTTCCGACCGAGTGCGTCGTCCCAGATGTTCACGGACAAAACCAGCACCGAACGCGGGCTCAACACAATCGGAATGCCCGGAGGGGCCAGCGAATAGCCATCAACTGCAATACCGATGTGATACAGTCGGTCGCCTTCATACCCGCCGAAACGGCGATCGATTTCGGCCACCAAGATTTCTTCCCACTCTTCCGGCGTCGCATTCCGCGACGGGGGAACCTGCTGCATGTTGTCTGCGACCACGATGTTGTGGGCGAGGCGGAAGTCACCCATCGGGGGCAATTCTTCATCAAGCGGATCACCTGCGGCACAGGCCATAAGGGCGAGGGCTGGGGCAAGCGCGGCGAAGCGGGCTAGTCGAAGCATCTTGCGGACTCCTGAAATCAGCGTTTGAGGGAAGGTAAGGAAGGCAGGGGCGCGGGTAAAGGGGCGTTGAAAAGACTGGCGCGACTGCTGCGCGACACGTGGCCTGTGAGCGCCTAAATCGTTATTTTATAATGATTTTAGCACTCGGCACCCTCGCGCTTTAAAGGTTCTTTCCAATATCTCAGCAAGTGCGCTCAACGGACGCGGTCCGTGAATGATGCGACGCAAGCCTGTGCGAGCACGCCCATTTGGCGCGAGACGAACCCATTTGGTGCGGCCTCAACCTCGGCGCGGCGTGTACGGGTGTTCTCGCGGCATGTGGAGCGGGCTAAGACCTCGCCGGTGCTCACATCAATGAGAGAGAGGGTGGAGGTCAGCGCAACGACGACGCGGTTTCCGCCGACCTGGGTGGCGGCCCCGCTGCCGTAGATGCGCATTTCTGTCCCGCTGACCTCGACCACTACGCCGGATAGGCCCGCAGCGCGCGCGCGCGCCGCCGCGTCGCCTGATCCGGTTCCGAGTGTGCGGCCCGAGGATGCATTTGCGCCCGCGGCCAATGCTTGCTGTGCTGCACCAGCCAGTTGACGGGCGGGGTCGGTGGAAGGATTGGGCAATTGTTCCGCCAAGCGCTGCACGGCGGAGTTGGCTTGGGCAAGATCACCCAGACCACTTCCCAAAGCGATAGCTGGATCGGCGGAGACAAAGGTAGAGCCCCCTTGTGAGCGGCTATAGCCGGTTTGCCCTGTTACAACGGTGTGAACCGCACCACCCGCGAACGTTCCCCCAGAAACGTCAGAGGACGTTGGCGCACAGGCCGAAAGAAGCAAAACCGCAGCGAATGTAATGATCAAATGCAGGCGCAGCATAGCATTGCTTCCTTGTCTGTATTTCTGGGCGTGAAACACCGTTTACCAATTTAGGGTCTATGTGAACCGATTGTCCCGCGGAAACCCGCGCGGGGCCATGCGACCGGCGGAAGCGCGCTTTGCACTCCATTCGGCCAGTTCAGTCTCGGTCCGGGTGCGGCCCGCCGGATCCAGCCATGTGAGACCCTCTGCCAGATTGAAGGTGCGCGCGTCGCTGAGGCCCCCATCCTTGAACTTCTGCAGGCGCACGCCTTTCCCGCGTCCCATCTCGGGCAGTTCTTCCAGCGGGAAGATCAGTAATTTGCGATTCTCGCCTACGGTCGTCACATGGGTGTCGCCTTCGGCAATGGCGCGGCAGACAAGGGCGGTGACACCGTCCTTCACGTTCAGCACCTGTTTACCTGAGCGGGTTTGGGCGAGGATTTCTTCCTCAGCCACCACAAAGCCGTCGCCCGCACTGGACGCCATAAGGCGCTTGGTGCCAGGGGTGTGGGTGAACAGATCGACGATCTGCACCTCGTTCGGCAGGTCAACCATCAGGCGCACAGGCTCACCCAATCCGCGCCCACCGGGCAGGCCACTTGCACCCAGAGTGTAGACGCGTCCTTGGCTGCCGAGGATCAGGAGTTTGTCCGTGGTCTGTGCGTGGAAGGCGAAACGCGGGCCATCGCCATCGCGGAACTTCATTTCGCCCGACAGGTCCACATGGCCCTTCATCGCCCGAATCCAGCCCATCTGAGAACAGACGACGGTGATCGGCTCTTTCTCGATCATCGCCTCAAGGGGCACGTCTTCGACTTCGCCCGCTTCCGCAAAGATCGTACGGCGTGCGCCACCTTCGACCTTGGCACCGAACTTTCCACGAACTTCGCGCAGCTCTTCAGCGATCTTGTTCCATTGCAAACCTTCTTCGGCCAGCAGGTCGTCCAGATCGGCACGCTCTTCCATCAGGCGGTCGCGTTCGGCCTGAAGCTCCATCTCTTCCAGACGGCGCAAGGAGCGCAGGCGCATGTTGAGGATGGCCTCGGCCTGCACCTCGGTCAATTCGCCCTCACCCTCAGCGGGGCTGCGATAGTCGGCCTCGGACGTGGCGCGGACGAAATCCTGATCCCAGGTTTCGCGCATCAACGCGGCCTTGGGGGCATCATCGTAGCGGATAATGTCGATCACGCGATCGAGGTTGAGGAAGGCGATCAGGAAGCCTTCAAGGACCTCAAGCCGATGGTCGATCTGCGCCATGCGGTGTTTGGAGCGGCGGATCAGCACGACGCGGCGGTGATCGAGGAAGGCGCGCAGAACCTCTTTCAGCGAACAAACCTTGGGCGTGCGTCCGTCGATCAGCACGTTCATGTTGAGGCTGAAGCGGTTTTCCAGATCGGATTGTCGGAACAGCGTCCCCATCAGGACTTCGGGATCGACCGTCTTGGCGCGGGGCTCCAGTACGATGCGGATGTCATCGGCGGATTCATCCCGCACATCGGCGAGGATCGGAACTTTCTTCAGCTGGATCAGCTCAGCCAGTTTCTCGATCAGCTTAGACTTCTGCACCTGGTAAGGAATTTCGGTGACAACGATCTGCCATTGCCCGCGACCCAGGTCTTCGATCTCGTACCTCGCACGAACACGGAAGCCGCCTTTGCCTGTGCGATAGGTCTCGGCGATGGATTCCGGCGGCTCAACAATCACGCCACCGGTCGGGAAGTCGGGGCCCTGCACATAGTTCAGCAGCGTGTCATCGCGGGCATCGGGCGTTTTGATCAGGTGCAGGCAGGCGGCGATCAACTCGTCGAGGTTGTGGGGCGGTATATTCGTCGCCATGCCCACGGCAATCCCGGAGGACCCATTGGCCAGCAGGTTTGGCACCTGCGCAGGCAGAACCTCAGGCTCCGTCAGGGTACCATCGTAATTGTCACGGAAATTGACGGCGTCCTCGGACAAACCCTCAAGCAGCGCTTCGGCCATCGGCGTCATGCGCGCTTCGGTGTAGCGGGAGGCAGCCGGGTTATCGCCGTCGATGTTTCCGAAGTTTCCCTGCCCATCGACGAGCGGATAGCGGATCACGAAATCCTGCGCCAAACGCGCCATCGCATCGTAGATCGCGGCATCGCCGTGCGGGTGGTAATTGCCCATTACGTCGCCGGAGATTTTGGCCGATTTGCGGAAACCACCGTTTGAGGCCAACCGCAATTCACGCATCGCATAGAGAATCCGGCGATGAACCGGCTTCAGCCCATCGCGCGCGTCCGGAAGGGCGCGGTGCATGATCGTCGACAGGGCGTATTGCAGGTAGCGCGAGCCAATTGCACGGCTCAGCGATTCCTGTTCCTGCCGGTCATCTTGTGTGTCGTTATCACTGCTCATCTAGATCATGTGCATATCCTGCGGGCGCTTGCATCGGCAAGGGAACAAAGCCGCCCGATCAAGTTTTTCCCCCGAAGAATCACTATTTTCGAATCGGCAGAAGGCTTATCCACAGATTCTCCGGGGCAAATTGAAATGAGGGGCGCGGTATGATCCGCATGACCGTCACGTTGATCGTGGCCATCTATATCGTTTTGATTGTAGTTCCGGGTGAGGACCACGGTGCGCAGGTCGAAGTGACTCGCAGCGAGGGACAGAATTGGCTCGTAGCAATAATCAGTGACGCACAGGCCGGTGCACAGCGCCCGCCCCGTGTCGCCCCGCCCGATGCGTCGCGCACGCTGCGGCATGAGTTGACCGACGATCTTCTGGAAACCGATGATGGCTATGCGCTTGAGCGCGCCGATGGCGAGTTGCTAGAGATCACTGCCGTGATCGACCCGGTTGATCTAATGCCTGATGATGGAAGCAGCGCCGTAGCTGCCGTGTCCGTCGTGGACCCCGGCGCCGTCGAGATTGCGCAGGCACAAGCACGGGCAGAGCGTGTCATCTGGCGCGTCACGGGCAACAACGTAAACTTCCGTGCGGGCCCCTCGACCAACACCGCCGTTCTGGCCGGACTGGTACGCGGGGATGAGGTTGAATTCCTCGCCGACGCGCCCGACGGGTGGGCGCATTTGCGCGTGCTCAGCAGCGGTTTGGAAGGGTACATGGCGGCGCGGTTCCTTGAACCCGTGAACTGACTTGCGCGCCTTGCACGCTGTGCCTATCCCGTAAAGGCACGGAAAACGCGGGCAGGACCTTTGACAAAAAGCATATTGATTACAGGATCCTCCAGCGGGATCGGCTATGCAGCGGCCCACACATTGCAAGGGCGTGGCTGGCGCGTTTTCGCAAGTGTCCGCAAACCGGAAGACAAGGCCCGGCTGGAACAGGAAGGCTTTGAAAGTGTCCTTTTGAACTGTGCCGATACGACCAGCATCGACGGCGGGTTGGCCGAAGTGCTGGAACGCACTGGCGGAAGGCTGGACGCACTCTTCAACAATGCAGGCTTTGGGCTGCCGGGCGCTGTGGAAGACCTGCCCACCGACGGTCTGCGCGAAACGTTTGAGACCAACGTCTTCGGCCTGCACCATCTGACCCGCGCCGTGATACCGACGATGCGCGCGCAAGGGCATGGGCGCATCGTGCAGCATTCGTCGGGCTTCGGACGCCACGTGATGAAATGGCGGGGGGCCTACAATGCCTCCAAACACGCGGTTGAGGGGCTGACGGACACTTTGCGTTTGGAAATGCGTGGCACGGGCATTTTCATCTCGACCCTCAACACGGGGCCGGTGACATCCAAGTTCCGCATCAACTCCATCCCGCATTTTGAGCGCTGGATTGATTGGGAGAATTCAGCCGACCCGGACCGTTACAAGCGCGAGCTGTTCCATCACCTGTATGAAGACACCGGGCGCGCACCGTTTCAAAAGGAACCCGATGCCGTGGTGCGCCGGTTGATCCACGCCATCGAGTCGCCGAACCCGCGCCCGCGCTATCACATCACGGGCGCCACCCACATTGCCGAAGGCCTGCGCCGCTTTCTGCCGCAGCGCGCGCTGGACGCAATCGCGGCACGCCTCTAGCCTTTTGCGCCTGAGCCGCTAGGTAGGGCGCGAGGTATCGAGCGGAGAGACCATGACAGACGACCCCCTACTGATTGCGGCACTGGTGGCTTGCGCCGCCGTGTTGATCATCCTGCTTCTGGGCATCAACTCGTTCCGTAAGGGCGGGCAAGAGGCATCGAAGGAATCCAACAAGTTCATGCGCTGGCGGCTTGCGGCGCAGTTTGTGGCGATCCTGCTTATCCTCGCCTTCGTTTATTTCCGTCGCCAATCGGGGGGCTGATCCATGGTGGTACTGAACAAGATTTACACGCGCACGGGCGATGCCGGTGAAACAGCATTGGGCGATGGCAGCCGTGTGGCGAAGCATTCCGCGCGGGTCACGGCCTACGGCACCGTTGATGAGCTGAACGCGACGCTTGGCGTGGCCAAGTTGCATGCAGACGGGCAAATGGCCGAACGTCTGGCGATGATCCAGAACGATCTTTTCGATCTGGGCGCAGACCTTTGCACACCGAACATGGAAATGGACGGCGAACGCGAATACCCGCCACTGCGTATCGCAGACGCGCAGGTCGACCGGCTTGAGGCGGAAATTGACGAGATGAACGGCGCGCTGGAGCCTTTGCGTTCTTTCATTCTGCCCGGTGGATCAGCGCTTGCCGCGCATCTGCACATCTGCCGAACGGTCGCCCGTCGGGCAGAGCGTTTGAGTGTTGAACTTGGCGGAGTGGAATCGATCAATCCGGCGGGCGTGAAATACCTCAACCGCCTGTCCGACTGGTTCTTCGTTGCCGGGCGCATTGCCAACAACAACGGCAAGGATGACGTTTTATGGGTCCCCGGAGCGAACCGCTGAAGGCGGCGAAATCACTGATTTCGGCGGAGGGGAGAGCGAACCGCTGAAAGCGGCGAAGTAACCGATCGCGGCGGAGTGGAGAGCGGGCCGCTGATGACGGCGTTGTGCTCCCGTTAGAACTTCCCGTCTTTGTACGAGGAATAGCGGGTGGATAGGATCGTCGCTTCGCGCCACTCCATCAGGTTCGAGAGGTACTGCAACCACTCCTCATCTTTGGCGTGCACAGCATAGCGTTCCAATAAATCGCCGACCGTCTTCGACTCCAATGTCGCCAGCAACAGGTCCCGGTCGGATCGGGGCATCCCGCGGTAAAACAGATGAATGTCTTTGCCCCGGTGCATGGTGTTCGCCTCTTTCGTGGCAAAGCCACGCGCTAGAGCGGTCCACAAACGCAAGTGTTTTCGCTGCGGCCCTGATTGGTAACTTTCCAGAAAGCCGGGAAACCTATCGGTGAAAATCGTGAGGTAAGTGAGCGCCGTATCCACGAAACGAGAACCGGACGCGACGGCGTAATGTGCAACGTCCAACAAATAATCGTCGATCTGTGCACGCTGCTCCTGCGGCAGGTGGGAAAGCACATTGGTGGCCAACAGATCGGGCAGAAGGTAATCGGCATCGAAGTAAGACATGCTGCGCCGCGCGTTGTTCGGGTCGTCTGAAGGGCGCGCGACTGTCTTTCCAAATAGCGCGATCACGTGGGTCAGAATGACACGTGCCTCATTGCGCGTCTCGTCGTTTGCCTCGACCAGAACCGCGCCCACACCTCCGAAATACTGGCTGATGACACGCTCGGTCAGGTTCGGCGGTGACACGCGACGAAGCTGTTGGAGCGCGTCCGCGTTAATGCAATTGTCGCAATTGCAGGCCAGATAGATGGTGCCAAGTGGGGCAGTCGGAAGGTCAGCGACAAGCGCGGTCGACTGGGCCCGGATCCGGTCGACCAAGCCCCTTAATTCTCCTTTCGTGTACCCTGTTTTGACGGCCATGACGCAACGACACCAAATTGTTTACCAATCTTTACATGGTTGTTAACCGATCTTGGTCTACAGTTAATCTCATGTCGCACGTCAAACCGAACCGCGAGTACAGCAGGGCCGAATATATATCGGACGCTATCGTGCACGGTATTGGGATTGGCGGCACACTGATTGCCGGGCCCGTTCTCGTGACCCTCGTCGCCGTATGGATCGGCGACGCAGGCAGTGTCACCGCCGCCGTGATCTACGCCGTGACGATGCTGGCAATGTGGATCTGCTCCGCCCTCTACAATCTGGTGCAGCGGGAAGACCTGGTGCCGCGCCTGCGTCGGTTGGATCAATCGGCCATATCGTTGAAGATCGCGGGGACCTACACGCCGTTCATTGCATTGGCGTCAGGCTCACTTGGATTTCTCGCCGGCATTTGGGCTGTGGCTTTGGCGGGCGCGACCCTCATCTTGGTGTCGCGCCGTCAGTTTAGCGTTTTGACCATCCTTCTCTACCTCGGCCTAGGATGGGCCGGCGCCGTGCTAGGCGGCCCGCTTGTCAGCACCCTGTCGCCGGTAGCCTTCTGGCTTTTGGTTGCGGGCGGGCTGACCTACTCCGCAGGTGTCGTGTTCAACGTCTGGGACAGCCTACCCTTTCACAACACGATCTGGCACATCTTTGTGCTCGCGGGGACCGGCCTCTGCTACGCCGCCATCGCAGCCGAAGTCGCCTTCATAGCCTAAAAATCGCCGCGACAGATTCGCCTTTGATCGGCGTCTTGCGCCGTCATTCACGTTGACGCTCGCGTAACGCGGCGTCGGAACGCAGCCTCGTGTCGATTTTGGCCTATTTTCCCGCGCCGCTTGGGTCTATCTCTCCCAGCAAGATTATTGCTTGGGTCCGCCCCGGCTTGTGACAGAGGAGAACGCCATGAAGGTCCTGGTGCCTGTAAAGCGCGTGATCGACTACAACGTGAAGGTTCGCGTGAAAGCGGACGGTTCGGGCGTCGATCTTGCCAACGTGAAAATGTCGATGAACCCCTTTGACGAAATCGCCGTCGAAGAGGCCATCCGCCTGAAAGAAGCCGGAAAAGCCGACGAAGTCGTCGCGGTTTCCATCGGCGTGAAGCAAAGCCAGGAAACCCTGCGCACCGCTTTGGCCATGGGCGCTGATCGCGCGATCCTTGTGGTCGCTGCTGACGATGTGCACACCGACATCGAGCCGCTGGCCGTCGCCAAGATCCTTAAGGCTGTCATCGATGAAGAGCAGCCCGGCCTCGTTCTGGCGGGCAAGCAAGCCATCGACAATGACATGAACGCCACTGGCCAGATGCTGTCTGCGCTTCTGGGCTGGTCGCAAGGTACCTTTGCCTCCGAAGTTGATATCGACGGCGACACCGCAAAGGTGACGCGCGAGGTCGATGGAGGTCTGCAGACCATCGAAGTGAAGATGCCCGCCATCATCACCGTCGACCTGCGCCTGAACGAGCCGCGCTATGCCTCGCTGCCGAACATCATGAAGGCCAAGAAAAAGCCGCTGGATGAGAAAACGGCCACCGATTACGGCGTCGACGTCACTCCGCGCCTTGCGGTCGTCTCCACGACGGAGCCTGAGGCCCGCGCCGCTGGCGTCAAGGTTGGTTCGGTCGACGAACTTCTCACGAAACTCAAAGACGAAGCGGGGGTCATCTGATGGCTGTTCTTCTCCTTGCCGAAGTGAATTCGGGCGAACTGGCGATGGACGCCACCGCCAAGGCTGTCACGGCCGCCAAGATGTTGGGCGATGTGACCGTGCTGTGTGCCGGAGCCTCCGCGAAGGCGGCTGCTGACGAAGCGGCCACCATCGACGGCGTCGCCAAGGTGCTGTGCGCCGAAGACGACACGCTTGGCCACCGTTTGGCCGAACCCACCGCAGCGCTGATCGTTGCGCTGGCTGGCGATTACGACCACATCGTTGCCCCCGCCACGACCGACGCCAAGAACGTCATGCCGCGTGTGGCCGCGCTGCTGGACGTCATGGTGATCTCGGACGCCTCCGCCGTTGTGGATGCCGACACGTTCGAACGCCCGATCTACGCGGGCAACGCGATCCAGACCGTGAAGTCCTCGGACGCCAAGAAAGTCGTAACCTTCCGCACCTCCACCTTCGACGCCGCCCCCACCGGTGGGTCCGCAGCGGTCGAGATGATCGACGCAGCCGGCAATCCCGGCCTCTCGAGCTGGATTGAGGACAAGGTTGCGGCGTCGGATCGCCCGGAACTGACCTCCGCCGGTATCGTTGTCTCCGGCGGTCGTGGCGTCGGCTCGGAAGAGCAGTTCGCCCTGATCGAAGGCCTCGCCGATAAGCTTGGTGCCGCTGTTGGCGCCTCCCGCGCTGCGGTCGACTCGGGCTATGCTCCGAACGATTGGCAGGTGGGCCAGACCGGTAAGGTTGTGGCACCTGAACTGTACGTCGCAGTGGGCATTTCGGGGGCCATTCAGCACCTTGCAGGTATGAAGGACTCCAAGGTGATCGTCGCGATCAACAAGGACGAAGAGGCCCCGATTTTCCAGGTTGCCGATTATGGTCTGGTTGCGGACCTCTTCGATGCTGTGCCGGAGCTGACGGGCAAGCTCTGATCGCAAAGCCGTTCAATCACAAAAGGCCCCGCCCGGATCGCCGGTGCGGGGCTTTTTTTAAGCTCAATCAGAGCTTTCGTAACAATTCCTCGGTGGCCAACGCGTGCAATTTTGGGCCGGGCAAAAGGCGCGCGGCGGCTTCCTCCTTCGGGCCGAAGAACTTTCCCTGCAGGTCATCAGGCGCTTGGACCGCATCGGGCGTAACAACCGTCAGGCTGTTGGCATAGCGCGCGACGCTGTCCAGCATTTTGGGTGACACAAAAAGCGGGTCCGTCGACATATCGCCACTCTCTTCAGCATCTGGGGATCGGTTGGACAGCCATAGTAGGTGCACAGGGGCCGATACCTGACCCAGAAACCGGATCATGCGCGCGGTCCACGCAGCCTCAAGTTCGTTGCGAACGATCTCAAACCGGTCTGGTGACAATTCGTGAAGCTGGGTCAGCATGTGGCGGGTAAAGTTGAACTCGGTGAAATCCACCTGCGGATAGATCGTGCGCAACATGGTGCTGGCCTTCAAAAACCGGTCATTGCGGCGCGGATGCACTGTGTAAAACCGGTTCGACATGTTGTGCGCCGAGATGATTTGCAGGATCACGGCCTCCGCATCATCCAACGCTCCAAGAATGGCATGGTCTGTCATCAGGACATCCAAGCCCGCATTCATCACCCCAAGGTTGATGACAGGCTGATCGCTGTGTTCGTTCAACTGCGCCGGGAAGGGCGCATCTATGAACCGCCCAAAAGTTTCCGACCCGCCAATACAGACAATCGACGGCTGCCGATCCGTTGCCAGTGGCCCACGAAATCGCAGGGCCGAGCCCGGCAGGACCACAGGATTATAGTCGAGGGGCATACGCCCTCGTTGTTCAATGCTCATCAATCTCGCTCCGACTCATAGGAGACTCACCCAGAGATAGATTTGACCGACAATCGTTGACATTTCTCTAAATGATTGTTTTGCCTATAATTTTACGACATTCTGACAAAACTGGCGCGCCAATATGCGCGGCCTTGATGGCTTGTCCTTACCTGCCCTGCGCGCATAGTCTGCGCCCAACACACGGGAACACAAAGGGGCCGGGTATGGGCATCCAAAGCATCGGAATTGTCGGCGCCGGCCAAATGGGCAACGGGATCGCGCATGTTTGTGCGCTGGCCGGCTACGACGTCATCATGTCTGATGTCAGTCAGGATGCATTGAACGCGGCCACGGCACTGATCGACAAGAACCTTGAGCGTCAGGTCAGTCGGGAAAAGATCGCGGCGGCCGAGAAAGACGCCGCAATGGGCCGCATCCGGACGACGCTTCAACTGTCGGACGTGGGGCCAACGGACCTGATCATCGAGGCCGCGACTGAGCGAGAAACTGTCAAACAGGCGATATTCGAAGATCTTCTGCCGCATCTGAAACCGAACACGATCCTGACGTCGAACACCTCTTCCATCTCAATCACGCGGCTGGCCAGCCGCACAGATCGGCCAGAGAAGTTCATGGGATTTCATTTCATGAACCCCGTGCCAGTGATGCAGTTAGTCGAATTGATCCGCGGCATTGCAACGGACGAGGATACCTTCAAGGCGTGTAAATCCGTGGTCGACGCACTCGGCAAGACCGCGGCCACAGCAGAGGATTTCCCAGCCTTCATCGTGAACCGCATCCTGATGCCGATGATCAATGAGGCGGTCTACACTCTGTATGAGGGGGTCGGCAACGTGACCTCCATCGACATGGCAATGAAGCTGGGCACGAACCATCCGATGGGTCCGCTGGAACTGGCCGATTTTATTGGATTGGACACATGCCTCGCGATCATGAATGTCTTGCATGACGGTTTGGCCGACACGAAATATCGGCCCTGCCCGCTTCTGACGAAATATGTGGAAGCTGGCTGGTTGGGCCGGAAGACGGAACGTGGGTTCTACGATTATCGCGGCGAAACCCCGGTTCCGACACGGTGATCAACGGCTACTGATCGGGGTTGTCCCGAAGCGACAAGGTCCGCTCACGTAACCAGGCCATGAACTCCCTCGGCTTGCCAATCCGGTCCTTCCACTCATCCGGCGTGATCGGGTTGCCGATGATCGGGGCCTGAGGTTTGTCGAAGCTGCGCACAACCTCATGGATCAGCAGGCCCTGACGGATCACCGGGCTGATGCGGTTCGCAATCTGGTATGCGCGGCTGTTCTGGCCGGTGAAGAAACACGGCACGATCGTCGCGCCCGAGGTGCGGATCATCTTGGCTGTAAACACGTTCCACTCGCCCTCAATGGGTTGCCCCATCATCCGGTCCGACGCCGCAACGGCGCCTGAGGGGAACAGGGCAATCAGCCCATTCTCTTTCAGATGCGTCATGGCCTGCGCGCGCATATCCAGCATCTTCTGCTGCGCATCGGCTTCGTGCGGAAAGGGCACGGAGATCATGTAGCTCGACGCGGATTCGTCGATGCCCGTGAGCAAAGCGCGCGTCAGGATGCGGTAGTCATTGCGGCGACGGCCGATCAGATCCGCCAGGATCATGCCATCAACCAGACCGTGCGGATGGTTGGCCACAAACACCACCGGGCCTTCCGCCGGAATGCGCGCAAGCTGGCTTTCGGGCGTCTGCAATTCAATGCCCATCACCTTCATCGTCGCGGGCCAGAACGCCTGGCCTTTGAACTCGCCCAGGCTCTCAAACTTGCGCACCCGGTTGATGATGGTGATTTTTCCAGTCATCCACTCGATCGCCTTGATCGTGAAGCGAACCAGCGGGTTGGGGAACGAATTTGCATAGGTGAGCGAACGGCGGTCATAGGTTCCGTCCGGCCCGGGGGTCCGGGTCGGCGCAGGTGCCGAAATGTTTCGGGAACCCAAATCCGTCAACTGCTCTTGTCCCTTCCAAACTGCCCGATCAACCCGCGCGGCAGAGCGCCGATATGATCAGCTGTCTTCGCCGAACCGGTCGGCGACCAGAGCTTCCAAAGCGTCTGCCAAGGCGTCTGCCTCGGCCCCAATGGTTTCGACTTCAATAAAGGTTCCCTTGGATGCTGCCAACATTAAAAGGCCCATAATGCTGTCCCCGGCGGCGCTCAGCCCATCCTTGCGGACCTCGGCAGAGGCGTTGTGATCTTCTACAACTTCCACAAAACGCGCAGATGCGCGGGCGTGCAGACCCTTGGTATTCACGATTTCCAGGGTGCGTGTGGTGGTGGCAGTGTCGTTCATGAAATCACATATTTCCTATTCAGGCGTGCCATCGAAGCTGTTGATGTAACGCCGCCCTGCCTCCGCCGCTCGGCTGACGGCCTCCTCCACCGGCAACTGCCGCGATTTGGCCAGTTTAACCAGCATGGGCAAGTTCATTCCTGTCAGGATCTTGCGATTGGCCGGACGGCACGCGCGCAAAGACAGGTTCGAAGGACTGCCTCCATACATATCCGTCACCACAACCACACCGTCGCCCTGATCCACAGCGTCCGCTGCATCGCAGATTTCGCGGGTTCGCATGGTGCGATCATCTTCAGGACCGATGGAGATGGCGACCATTGCATGTTGTGCACCCACAACATGTTCTGTTGCGCGTTTCAGCTCTTTCGCTAGGCCACCATGGGCAACGATGACGACGCCAATCACGGTTTGGCAGCCTCTTCCGGTTTGATCGCAGTACGGGCGCGATCGTTCTCAACATCTCGGTGCCGTATAGACACCTGCCAGCCCTGTTCCGCAAGCGCCTGTCCCGTAATCTCGGTCATCGCAACAGACCGGTGCTTGCCGCCCGTGCAGCCAAACGCCACGGTCAGGTGGCTTTTCCCCTCCTCCTTGAAGGCTGGAAGGAGGAGTTCAAGCATTCCCAAAACCTGCTCTCGAAACGATGCGAAACGCGCATCTTCCCCGATATAGGCACGCACCTCGTCGGAGCGCCCATCCTTAGGGCGCAAATGGGCATCCCAATGCGGATTTCGCAGAAAGCGGCAATCAAACACCATGTCTGAGGCTTGCGGCACACCGCGCCGGTACGAGAAGGACGTCAACTGAACCGCCATCCGCACCCCATCACCCGGGGCGAAAACATGTTCGATCCGGGCGCGCGTATCATGAACGCTCAAGGTGGTTGTATCGATCAGCACATCCGCCCTGTCCCGAAGCGGTGCAAGCATTTGCCGTTCCAACGCAATCCCGTCCGCCGGATCCGCGTCCGGGGCAAGTGGGTGGCGCCGGCGGGTTTCCGAATAACGGCGCAAAAGCGTGCCAGGTTCGCAATCAAGGTATACGAGATCAATCGTGTATGCCGCATCCGCCCGCAGGCCATCATAGGCCTCCAATAGCTCGGACGCCCCGAAATCGCGGGTGCGCGGGTCAATCCCCAAAGCAAGAGGGCGGTCCGGCGGCGTGCCTTTCAGAAGGCGTGGAAGCAGGCGCAGCGGCAGATTGTCGATGGCCTCAAACCCTAAATCCTCCAACGCGTTGATCGCAGTACTGCGCCCGGCACCAGAGGGACCAGTAACGATGACAACATGGGCAGTCGGGCCGGGCATTCGTGGCTTTCAGGTCAAGTGTCGCTGCGTCCGTGACGCAGGATTTGCAGGATCGCTGGAACAAGGGTGGGCCTGTGTTCGGTCCGGATCAACGGAACATTTTCGTCATCGACGGCGACGAACCGTCGCGGAGGCAGGCGCTGAGACTCGTCCTCGCCAAGCACCACCACCAGCGACAGCGGGGCAGAAGGACAAAGTGTGGCGGTCTTCAAAAGCCCGATACCGCGCGCTTCTATGAGACACGGCGCGCTGTGTGGCGGCACAAGCGATCCGTCCCTCAGCCATACCCCATCATCTGAGATCAACGCGGCCCCATAGGCCATAAGCCCAAGCGCAGTAGAGGATTTACCACTGCCCGAGGACCCCAAAAGCAGAACGCCGCGACCCTGAAGGGCAACGGCGCTTGCGTTGAAGTAACAGCCTTCCCCGTCGCGCGCAGCAATCCAAGGATCGAGCGGTTCGACTATATCCACGCCTCAGATCGGCAAGCCGACAACAAAGCGCGCGCCAAGCGGCTCGGATGTCACGTCGGCCTCGGTCGGGCGAATATTCTCGGCCCAGATCACACCGCCATGGGCTTCCACGATCTGCTTCGAAATAGCGAGGCCCAGGCCGGAGTGATTGCCGAACTGCTGCACCGGGCGTTCAGAGTAGAAGCGATTGAACACCTTTGTCAGCGCCTCTTCCGGGATGCCGGGGCCTGTATCCTCAACCACGATGAGCACACGATTTTCGCGCTGCCGGGTCCAAAGGCGGACGGCATCACCTTCCTCACAGAAGGAAATCGCGTTGCCGATCAGGTTGACGAAGACCTGCGCAAGACGCCCTTCCAAACCAGCGATGCTGATCGAGCGGTCCGGCAGGTCTGTGATGAACTCAACGCCCTTCTTGGCCGCTTCTTCCGAGTGATAATGGCTAATATTGTCGAGTGTACGGACGAGGTCGAATTCCTCTTCCTCTTCCTTCACCAGCTCAGAATCGAGGCGCGACGCGTTTGAGATGTCGCTGACCAACCGGTCCAGGCGCTGAACGTCGTGTTCAATCACCTCGACCAAGCGCGCGCGCTGTTCATCCGTTTTCGCCACGTTCAAGGTCCCAACCGCAGAGCGCAGCGAGGCCAGTGGATTCTTGATCTCATGGCTCACGTCGGCAGCGAACTGTTCGTTGCTGTCAATGCGGTCATAGAGTGCCGCAACCATGCCCCTGAGCGCGCCAGACAGCCGCCCGATCTCATCCGGCCGTCCTGTCAGGTCAGGAATGCGGACACGCGTGGGCGACATCTTGCGCGCGTTCTTGTCACGCCCAAGCTCTGCGGCCGCCGAAAGGTCAGCAAGGGGGTTCGCAATGGTCGATGCCAAAACCAGCGACAGGGCAATCGACACGATCAAGGCGACCACGAAGACCTGCATGGCCTGTTCCTGGTTCACGCGCACAAGCTGGTCAATTTCGCCCGCAGCCGTTGTCACAACCAGAACGCCCAATGGTCCGGACGCCCCATCAATCGGTGTAGCTGCAGCGAACAAGGTGCCGGTTGCATCCTCGCCCCTTTGCAGGATTGTTGCACCGCCAAGGGCCGCTTCAACCATCGCCACATGCGCTTCGGGGCCAGCCGGCACAGCGGCAGTTTCCGACCGCCCCAGGATGCCGGAAAGGCCGTTCCAGATCGAATTCAGGAAGTCCGTGATCAGAAGCGTCTCACCGGCCTGTGGCTCCAACCCACGCACCGGGCGCGCCACGCTGCGGCCCACTTCCTGCGTCGATGTCACCAACGTGCCATCCGCCGCGAAAACGAAGATATCAACGCCTTCCGTCAGCCCGATCCGCGACAATACGGCTTCCGCATCTACGCCGTCACCTGTCACAAGATCGGCAGGTGCTGCTTCGGGCAGGTTCGCCTCGAACACATCTGCGATCAGTTGTGCTTCCACGGCGAGCGCGCGCTCACGCTGCGCGACAAGGGAGTCGCGGAACGGGTTCAGCCACATGAACCCGATCCCGAGGATCAGGATCGCGAGCAGGTTGAACAGAATGATCTTGCGCGCAAGCGGTGATGAATTCAGCGAAATCAGCGACCGGCGCGCGCGCGCGGCCCTGAGTTCGCTTTCCAGGTTCGCCTGCGGGCGATCCCAATCCTCACCCAACACAATGTCCGCCCGCTCTGCGGCGCGGCGGTTGGTCATCGAGACGTCGGCTGGCACGAGAGGCGCCCCTTATTCTTCGTTGTAGCGATAACCAATGCCGTAGAGCGTCTCGATGGCCGAGAACTCATCGTCAACCGAGCGCATCTTCTTGCGCAGGCGCTTGATGTGGCTGTCGATGGTACGGTCGTCGACATAGACCTGCTCATCATAGGCCACGTCCATCAGCTGATCGCGCGACTTCACGAAACCGGGCCGTTGCGCCAGTGCCTGAAGCAGCAGGAATTCCGTGACCGTCAGCGTCACATCCTTGCCCTTCCAGCTTACGGCGTGGCGCAGCGGATCCATCTGCAGATCGCCACGGTCCAGAACCGTACTTTCCTCGGGCGCGCCGGTAGCATCGGACGCAATCGCATCCTGACGACGCAGGATCGAACGGATGCGTTCCACCAAAAGGCGCTGCGAGAACGGTTTTTTCACGTAGTCGTCCGCGCCCATGCGCAGGCCCATCAACTCGTCGATCTCATCGTCTTTTGACGTTAGGAAGATCACGGGCATCTGGGATTTCTGGCGCAGGCGTTGGAGCAAATCCATGCCATCCATGCGCGGCATCTTGATGTCGAAGACACCTAGATCCGGCAATTTGCGGTTGAAGGCGTCCAGCGCGGACTGACCATCGTTGTAAGTTTCTACGTCAAAACCCTCTGCCTCAAGGGTCATCGACACAGACGTCAGGATATTCCTGTCGTCATCGACAAGTGCGATGCGGGCCATACTTTCATGTCCTCGATTACTGCTCGGTACATTTATTTTTTCGGGCAGCTTCCAGTTTTCGCGCTTGAGAATCAATCGGAAATCTCCCGCACGACTCACCAGCACGCCGGAAGTGTGGCCATTTTGCGTTAATGCAGGGTGAAGGCACGGCCAGTTCGCAGTCATTTGCGCAGGAAACAGGCGATTTCGGCATAAGCCCGCCACGCGCAACATTATTTCGCGCTGATTGCGCTAATGGTTGCGCTAACTGTGCGCTCGCGTCCTGTTCAGGCCGAAAAACGTCATGTTATAGCTCGGATCAGGCGGCGCAATTCTGCGCTCCGGCAAAACGGACCCGGGCAAATTCAGCCCTTCAGGAGCATTCCAGCCATGACCAATGGACGCGTGAACCCCGCACACACGCTTGATCAACACGGCATTACGGGGCTCGGATCGGTCTATTATAACTTGTTGGAGCCCGCCTTGATGCAAGCTGCAGTTGAGCGCGGCGAAGGTCGGATCGGGAAAGGCGGCACCTTCCTCGTGTCGACAGGCCAATTCACCGGACGCTCCCCCAACGACAAATTCGTTGTGCGCACACCCGCCGTTGAAGACACCATCTGGTGGGACAACAACGCCCCCATGGCGCCCGAGGCCTTCGATGTGCTCCACGCTGATATGCTGGAGCATATGAAGGGCAATGATTACTACGTTCAGGACCTCTACGCAGGCGCCGACCCCGAGCATCGCCTCGATGTGCGCGTCGTCAGCGAGCTTGCCTGGCACAACCTCTTCATCCGCCACCTTCTGCGCCGCCCCGAGGCCAGCGAGCTGGCATCGTTCATCCCCGAATTCACCATCATCAACTGCCCGACCTTCAAGGCAGACCCGGCGCGCCACGGCTGCCGCTCGGAAACGGTGATCGCACTGAATTTCGAGAGGAAGCTGATCCTGATCGGCAACACGGAGTATGCCGGCGAGAACAAGAAGTCCGTCTTCACCCTTCTCAACTACATGCTGCCTGAAAAAGGCGTCATGGCCATGCACTGCTCGGCCAACCACGCCATTGGCGACCCGGATGATGCGGCCGTCTTCTTTGGCCTCAGCGGCACTGGCAAAACCACGCTCTCTGCTGACCCGTCGCGCACGCTCATCGGCGACGATGAACATGGCTGGTCTGACAATGGCACCTTCAACTTCGAAGGCGGTTGCTACGCGAAGACGATCAACCTCCGCGAAGAGGCCGAGCCTGAGATTTACGCAACCACTCAGAAGTTCGGCACCGTGATCGAGAACATGGTCTACAACGAAGACACGCTGGAACTTGATTTCGACGATGACAGCCTGACCGCCAACATGCGCTGCGCCTACCCGCTCGACATGATCTCGAACGCGTCGGACACGGGGCTTGCGGGCCACCCCAAGAACATCGTGATGCTGACCTGCGATGCGTTCGGCGTCCTGCCGCCCATTGCACGCCTGACGCCCGCGCAAGCCATGTACCACTTCCTCAGCGGCTTTACCGCCAAAGTCGCCGGAACCGAACGTGGCGTGACCGAGCCTACGCCAACCTTCTCCACCTGCTTCGGCGCACCCTTCATGCCGCGCCGGCCAGAGGTCTACGGCGACCTGCTGCGCGAGAAGATTGCCGAACATGGCGCTACATGCTGGTTGGTCAACACGGGTTGGACCGGTGGTGCGTTCGGCACCGGCTCCCGCATGCCGATCAAAGCCACCCGCGCCCTGCTGACCGCAGCCCTTGATGGCACGCTCAACCGCGGCAAGTTCCGCAAGGATCCACACTTCGGGTTTGAAGTGCCGACCACTTGCCCCGGCTGTGAAGACGATTTGCTCGATCCGCGTGGCACATGGGCCGATGGCGCGGCTTACGACAAACAGGCACAGAAACTGGTGCAGATGTTTGCCGACAATTTCGCGCAATACGTCGCCCATATCGACGAAGATGTGCGGGCCGCCGCCATCTAGGACAGGCGCAAGAGCCTTACCTTGAGAAACAGGGGCTGGTGGTTATCTAACCTCCAGCCCTTTTTTGTGTTCCGGAGGCACCATGCTGGCCCGTATTCTTCTCGCCCTTGCATTGATCTTGCCCGCATCCGCGTTTGCGCAGTCGGAAACCGCGAACCCTCGCATCAGCGACCGCATCGGCGAATTGATCTACGGCATATATTGCGCGCAAGAGCCTGAGCGCCGTGACCCAGCCCCCGATACTGCGTCCGGCCATCTCAACATCGTTCCAATCATTCCGGATTTCCAATTCCGCCAGAAACTCGTCCCCGCAGAAATCGGCATCGGGTTCGGCGTCTTGGCCACCGCCACACCGGGTATGCTGCATGACCCGGTCACAGTGACGGTCACGCACCCGCCCTACCCCGACAGCGGGATTGAAGTGGAACGCTGGATCACGGATGTCGATGATTTGGGCCCCAGCCTGATGGGCTTCAGCTTCGATACCGCCAATGAGCTCCTCCTGGGCGAATGGACCTTCTCTGCGCATACGCTCGATGGAGAAGAGCTCTTCCATATCGCGTTCGAAGTCGTACAGCCCGAGCTCATGCCGCAGGTCGTCAGCACCTGTTTCGGATCTTTCATGTCCTGATCCGCCGGTCAGCGGCCCTCGCCCCCGCGACCGCGTAAGCGGGCGCAATCCCTAGCCCATCAAACCGCGCCGGATCAGGTTTGCGCCGGCAACCACCAGAACGATCAAGATAACCTTTCGGATGCGCTCACCATCCATCCGATCGCCAATCCGAAACCCGATCTGCATCCCGATAAAGGTCGGGATAAGCAGCAGCGCCGAAAACCAGAACGTCACCCCGTTCAGAACGCCCGATTGAACATGGCCCGCCACCAGCGCAACGGCGCCGATCGAGTAGATAACGCCCTGCACCAGCATTTGACGCGCCTTGGGCGTCTCCAGCGCCATCAAGTACAGGACAGTGGGCGGCCCCCAACTGCCGGTGATCCCGCCAGTGCATCCGGCCAACCCACCGATGACCCATTCTGCAACCCGCCGCCGATGAGCCGGTATCGCCAGCCGCAAACCGAACAGCTGCACCATGGACAGGCCGATCACTGGAACGCCGAGGATGAGATAGAACGCCCGCTGCGGCAACAGCACAACGATCTGCGCCACGATCAGGATCATCACGCACACCATCAAGATGAAACGCCAATGCTCCCGAATGGCATCCTTGATCTCGGACACCGGATGGCGTCCCGCTTGCAGGACATTGGAAAACAGCGCGGGTAGGATCACGCCCGCCAGCGCAAGCAGCGGGTCGAGGACCAAGGACAATCCCGACACGATGATCAAGGGCAGTGCAAAGCCAATCGCTCCCTTCACCAGCCCGGCCAGCAAGGTGATCCCAAGCACGACTAAAAGGGTCCAAAGGGGCATCAGAGACATCAATTCAGCCAGCATGAATTCCTTCTATGCCCTGCACTCACCCACCGCACCCCAATTTCCGCTGCGACATTTTCATGCGCATTATGATGCAATGCAGCATTTTTGTTGCGCTGCACCTGCAAACAAACTAGGTAGGTCCGAACGTGCTATTCTGCCATGACACCCGCTTTTGCTGAGAGGTGATTCCATGCCCCGTGACGGCCAATTCGAAGCTGACCAAACCATCATCTTGCCCGACCTTCTGTCCCTGACAGGCGCTGCAGTTGCCCCGGCTGAGGCGCTTCTGGCCGCGGCAAAAGACCGGGTCCGCGCATTGGTCAGCGATGGCGACCGCGTCTCGAATGCTTTGATCGAAGCGAACCAGACCGCCGCCCATGGCCTCGCTTGGCTGGCTACTTACGTCGAAGCGCTGCGCCAGATGCACAAATGGGCCGAGCGGCTGGGGGCGGACGGCAAGTTCGGCGAGGTTGAGCAGCTGATCCTGCAAATCACCTTCGGTGAATACCTCTGGCAGATGTACGGCGGCCTTCAGATGAACCAAGGCGAGATGCTGCGCCCGCAGGATATGGGTCTCACGCAAGACGACCAGCGCGCCATGATGGACAGCGCCGTCATGACGCTCACCCAAAGCGGCAACACTCAAGATGCCCGCACCCGTCTGGTTGAACTGATGCGCGAACGTTCCGCTGAGATCACTGTGGGCAATTGCGGCCTCGATGACGAGCTCGAAATGATCCGCGAGCAATTCCGCCGCTACTCCGTCGACCGCGTCATCCCCGAGGCCCATGAATGGCACCTGAAGGACGAACTCATCCCGATGGACGTCATCAACGAACTGGCCGAGATGGGCGTGTTCGGCCTGACGATCCCTGAAGAATTTGGTGGCTTCGGCCTGTCGAAGGCGTCGATGTGCGTCGTCTCCGAAGAACTCAGTCGCGGCTATATCGGTGTGGGTTCGCTTGGCACGCGCTCGGAAATCGCCGCTGAACTCATCCTTGCCGGTGGCACCGACGCGCAGAAGGAAAAGTGGCTGCCCGGCCTCGCCTCGGGGGAAATTCTGCCCACAGCCGTCTTCACCGAACCCAACACCGGCTCCGACCTCGGGTCGCTCCGCACAAAGGCTGTGCAGGACGACAACGGCGACTGGACAATCAACGGCAACAAGACGTGGATCACCCACGCCGCCCGCACCCATGTGATGACCGTTCTCGCCCGCACCGTGCCCGACACCGACAATTACAAAGGGCTGTCGATGTTCCTTGCCGAAAAGACCCCCGGCACAGATGAGGCCCCGTGGCAGGACCCCGGTATCTCGGGCGGCGAGATCGAGGTGCTCGGCTATCGCGGCATGAAGGAATACACGGTCAATTTCGACGATTTCAAAGTGAAGGGCGAAAACCTTCTGGGCGGCAAGGAAGGCGAAGGCTTCAAGCAGTTGATGCAAACCTTCGAATCTGCCCGCATCCAGACTGCGGCTCGCGCCGTTGGCGTTGCTTGCTCCGCGCTCGATGCAGGCATGGCCTATGCCGAAGACCGCAAGCAATTCGGCAAAGCGCTGATCGAATTCCCGCGTGTATCTGGCAAGCTAGCGATGATGGCGGTCGAGATCATGGTGGCACGGCAGCTCACCTACTTCTCCGCTTGGGAAAAAGACAATGACCGCCGCTGCGATGTAGAGGCCGGCATGGCCAAACTCCTCGGCGCGCGCGTCGCTTGGGCCTGCGCCGACAATGCGCTGCAAATCCACGGCGGCAACGGCTTTGCGTTGGAATACGGCATTAGCCGCATCCTGTGTGACGCCCGTATCCTCAACATCTTTGAAGGCGCTGCCGAGATTCAGGCGCAAGTGATCGCGCGCCGTTTGCTTGGTTGATCTTCCTTGATCAACCGCCAATGGCCCCTACATCGCAAGTGAACTAAACAGTTCACTTGCGATGAGCGGAGCCAACATGTCCCAAACAATCTTTCTGACCGGTGTGACCGGCTTCATTGCCAAACGCATCGCACTCGACTTGCTGGAAGCAGGACATACCGTCACCGGCTCCCTTCGCAGCATGGCGCGGGCCGCCGAAGTCCAGGACGCCATTCGCCCCCATTTGACCGATCCGGGCGCGCTGGACCGGCTCTCATTCACTGAGCTTGACCTGACTCGCGACGATGGCTGGCCTGAGGCCCTCACCGGCCATGATGTGCTGATGCACACGGCCTCCCCCTTCCCGATGGCGCAACCAAAGAACGAAGACGATGTGATCCGCCCCGCCGTAGACGGCACGCTGCGCGCCCTCAAGGCGGCCCACGCAGCAGGTGTAACGCGCGTGATCCTGACCTCCTCGGTCGTTGCGATCGAGGCCAACGACAAACCCAATCCCAAGACCCCAGCAGATTGGACGGATGTGACCCACCCCAAGGCCAACGCCTACTACAAATCCAAAACATTGGCCGAACGCGCCGCCTGGGATTTTGTCGAAGAAACGCCGGTGATGAAGCTGACAACGATCAATCCAGCCCTGGTGCTCGGCGCGCCGCTGGACGGGAATTACGGCACGTCGCTCTCACTGATCGAGCGTGTGATGGGCGGCAAGGACCCCGCCCTGCCCGACCTCGGCTTTGGCGCTGTGGATGTCGCCGACATCTCAGCCATGCACATCGCAGCGATGGATCGGCCAGAGGCGATTGGCAATCGCTACATCGGGTCCGCCGGGTCCATCACCATGCCGGAGATCGCGAAGCATCTGAAAGCCAAGTACCCCGACCGCAAGATCGCAACCGCAACCGCTCCGAAATTCCTTCTGCGGGTCATGTCCTTGTTCGACCCGTCGATCAAATCCGTCCTGCCCGGCATCGGCAACACGCCCGAATTCGATGCCTCCGCGACCGAGCGGGATCTTGGGCTGACCTTCACGCCAGTGAATACAGCCATCGACCGGGCGGCTGCCGCAATCGCCTGATGCGCAGTTTCGTTGCCCTGCCGATGGAGGAGGTGGCAGTTGCCCGCCTCATCGAAGCACAGGCCGATCTGCCCTTTGGCAAACCTGTCCCGGAAGAGAACCTGCACCTGACCCTCGCCTATCTGGGCGAGGTGTCCGAGACGGTGCTGGAAACCCTTCATGATTTGCTTGGCAGCGCCCGCCTGCCCGCGCCGGAGATCACCTTCGGCGCGCTTGGTACGTTTGCGGAGATGGAGCGCGGCCTTGTCTTTGCCGAAGTCCATCCGAACGAGGCCCTCACAGCGCTGCATGCCAAGGTCGCCCAGTGCGCGCGCCAAGCCGGGGCAGACCTGCCGCGCCGCCGGTTTCGGCCCCATGTCACCCTGATGCGCGCCAACCGGCAGCCCGTCGGCCCGGCCCGCGACCGGCTGGCCGCCGTCATTGGCCAGCCTTGCGCCATACCGAGCTACACCGCGCGGCGCATGTGCCTTTACCAATCCACACTCACACCCCATGGCGCGGTGCACGAGGTTTTGGCTGACTATCCGCTCGGCTGATCAGATCGACATAACGTTGACGTGCCGCAGGCAGGGGGCGGTCCCCGAGGCTCTTCGCAAGCTGATGAGTCAAGAAGTATCCGGTCGTTTGCAGCGCCAGGGACACATCCCTTGGTGTCGACGGCTCGCCGCGCAACACCGGAGGCAGTGGCAAAAGGCGATCCACCCACTCTCCTGCTGCGCCGCGCGACACCGCTCGGCCCGACTTGGGCGACACATAGACAAGCTCTTCGGTGGATCCGGTCACCGCACAGGCGCTGAGATCCAACCCGAACCCCATCTCCTCCAACAGCGCCATTTCCCATCCTAGATAGGCTTCCGCCCATTTCTCCGCCCCCAATCCGTCGAGCAGAGCAACGGAGCGCGCATAAAGCGCTGGATAGGGCGCGCGTTCAGGCAGGGTGAAGGACAGAAGCGCGCAAACAGCCGTCATGCCTGCCAGCGCGGTGCGATCATCAAGAACCTCGGCCGCACGGCTTTGCCTGAGTTCAACCGTGAAGCTGCCGATATGCTCGGACAAGCGCGCCTTCCACGTGGCATCGAGCTGCGCCCCGACCTGTAATAGTGGGGCCATCTTGCGCGACGCCCCACCGCGTACAACGCCCAAATGCCGCCCATGCTCAGCTGTGAACAGCTCCACAATCGCCGCGGATTCTCCGTGGCGGCGCAGTGCAATCAAGATGCCATCGGCACGCCACTCCATGCGTGCAACTATCCGGCAGTCGGGTGCTGTTGTCGATCCACACCCTGTGGATAAAATTTTGCAGGCTGCTGGAAACGCGCTCAGACAAATGGCATGGATCACCCATGTTTCCCGCACTCCCCCTTCGCGCCCGTATTTCGGCCTTTCTGATCGCCAGCGTCTCGGTGGCGTCACTGGTGGGGATTTACGCGTTTAATCTGCAAACAGACCGCTATGGGTCTGAATGGGCCACCATCTGGGGCATGGCCCGATTCTTCACAATCCTCAGCCACGTTCTGATCGTGCTGACGTTTCTGGCGGCGACCTTCCGCCGCGAAGGCATCGGCGCGCCATGGGTTGCCGCACTGACACTGACAATCGTTTTGGTCGGGGCCGTTTATCATGCACTTCTGCGCGGGATCACTGAGTTTACCGGGATCGGATACTGGGCAGATATCGGTCTGCACACCGTGGTCCCAATCGCGGTTTTGCTCTGGTGGCTGGCCTTCGCACCCAAGGGCCGGCTGCGCTATGGGGATCTGCCGATGTTCATCATGTGGCCCTGCGTCTACGTCGCCTATGCCTTGGGGCGTGGTGCTTCAGATGGGATATATCCCTATCCGTTCATGAACGTCGCCGAGATTGGCCCACTTGCCGTGGCCACGAATCTGGCGGGCCTTCTGCTGGCGCTTTTGCTTGGTGGCGTGATCTTCGTGATGATCGGGCGCTTCGCAGACAGGTGAGACGTGGCGCCGCGCTATGCGCGCATCCGGTCTCTTATCTGGCGCAAAGCCAGAGACCGAAACGAGGCGCGTCCGCGACGGTTTTGCATTTTCAGAAAGAAGTTGGGGGGAGTCACTCCAGACCGGGCGCATCCAACAAATGGCGACCGGCTCGATCTTCGACTTCGATCACCCACAGGTCTGGGTCAAAGTCACGTTGCCGGGCAACGGCTGCATCAACGTCTGCCTCCGGCCCTTCGGCAAGAACCATCCACTGCCGCGCACCGGTGAGCGGGTCAAAACTGCGTTGATGCAAAGTGGCCGTGCCATCCAGCGGCGATTGTTTGACAAGGATCGCACCAGCCGTGCCATCCCCCCGCGCCACCACAAAGGCTGGAATATCCTCGAGCCTCAGTCGCGCCAGATAGGCCGCAACCCAAAGATCTGCTGTCAGGCGCGGGCCGCTCATGCGTTTCCGTCTTTGAAATCCAGCCCCATTTCGGAATAACGCTCCGCCTCGTCCAGCCAGTTCGGGCGCACCTTCACTTGCAGAAACAGGTGCACCGGATGGCCCGCAAACTCCGCAATCTCTTCACGCGCGGCTTTCGAGACCGCCTTGATCGTCTCACCGCCCTTGCCCAACACGATGCCCTTATGGCCGTCCCGCGCGACGTAGATGATCTGCTCGATCCGGGCCGAGCCGTCTTTCTTGGCCTCCCAACTCTCCGTCTCCACGGTCAGCTGATAGGGCAGCTCCTGATGCAGGCGCAGCGTCAGCTTCTCGCGCGTCATCTCGGCGGCGATCATGCGCATCGGAAGATCGGCAATCTGATCCTCAGGGTACAGAAAAGGCCCTTCCGGCACTTCACCGGCCAGCCATTTGCGCAAATCCTCCACGCCGTGACCCTTCTCTGCCGAGATCATGAAGGTCTCTGCAAACTCAAACGCGCCGTTAAGGTCCTCGGTCAGCTTCAGTAGCGCCTTGGCCTCCACCCGGTCGATCTTGTTGATCGCCAGCGCGATATTGCTAGCCTGCGTCCGCTCCGCCAGACCATCCAGAATGGCCCGCACCCCTTCGGTCAACCCGCGATGGGCCTCAACCAGCACAACAACCACATCGGCATCCGCCGCCCCCGTCCACGCCGCCGCGACCATGGCCCGATCCAGCCGCCGCTTTGGGCGGAACAGGCCCGGCGTATCGACGAAAATCAGCTGGCTCTCCCCCTCCATCGCGACACCGCGAATGCGCGCGCGCGTGGTCTGCACCTTGTGCGTCACGATGGAGACTTTCGCCCCCACCATGCGGTTCAGTAGCGTGGATTTGCCCGCATTGGGCTCTCCGATCAGGGCAACGAAACCGGCGCGGGTGGTCATGGGCGATCCTTGGCAAGTTGGGGTCGAGGCGGCATAGCCGGATTCAGCTCGCGACGTAAGGGGCGACTAGTCCAAGCGTCCCAGCAGGTCTTTGGCCGCCGCCTGTTCGGCCTGCCGCTTGGCCTTGGCCTCGGCCTCGGCACTTTCACCACTGGGCAGGGTCACACGAATGCGAAAGATCGGTGCATGATCGGGGCCGGAGCGGGCCACCTCTTCATAGACCGGCGGCGTCATCCGCCGCGCCTGCGCCCATTCCTGAAGCGCCGTCTTCGCATCCCGCGCATCTTCCTCAACCGAGGCGATGCGATCCCCCCACAGCCGCAGGATAAGCGCCTTTGCATCCGCAAAACCGGCATCCAGATAGACGGCCGCAATAACGGCCTCCATCGCATCGCCAAGCAAAGCCATACGGCGACGCCCGCCCGCACTCATCTCGGATTTACCAAGGCGCATGGCAGCACCCAGATCAATCTCGCGCGCGACGTCCGCGCAGGTCTCCTTGCGGACAAGCGCGTTGAAGCGCGGGGCCAGCTGGCCTTCCTTGGCCTCAACATCTGCGGCCAGAACCGCCTCAGCCATCACAAGGCCCAACACACGGTCGCCCAAAAATTCCATGCGCTGATTGTCGGGCCGTGTCGGCGAAGACAGCGAGGAATGCGTCAGCGCGCGTTGCAACAGGGCCGGGTCCGCGAAATCGTGTCCCAGCCGCCCCATGAACGCAACGAGATCCTTACCTGGCTTCACTCGATCTCCCGGAAGAAGCGATCCGATCGCCAGGTCCAGAAATAGACCATGCGCGCCCCGGCGGAGGAGAAGATGACACGATCCGCCCGACCCAGAAGGTTCTCGAACGGCACGAACCCAACACCACCGATGCTCTGCGGGAAGCGCGAGTCAATGGAATTGTCGCGGTTGTCACCCATGACAAAGTAATGCCCTTCAGGCACCACGAATTCCGGCGTGTTGTCGCCACGGGTCCCATCTTCGATGTTGAGGATCGAATGGGTCACACCGCCGGGCAAAGTCTCTGTCGCGCGCTCCTTCGTGCAAAGCGCGCCTTCACCCACAGGCGCGTTGCTGCACCGTGGCTGATGACCCTGCGGGCCTTGCGGGCCAACGACTTCCTCAAAATCAGGCTGCGGCGTGATTTCCACTGGCTCACCGTTCAGATGCAGTACACCGTCGATCATTTGTACCCGGTCGCCGGGAAGGCCGATCACACGCTTGATGAAATCGGTGCCATTGGTCGGGTGGCGGAAAACAACCACATCGCCACGCTCCGGCTCAGAGCCAAAGATACGACCCTCGAACGGGCAGGCCGAAAACGGGCAGGAATGACGCGAATAGCCATAGGCCATTTTATTGACGAACAGGAAATCGCCGATCAACAGCGTGTCTTTCATTGACCCTGACGGGATCCAGAACGGCTGGAAAAACAGGGTGCGAAAGATGCCTGCGATCAACAAGGCCCAGAACACGGTCTTCACCGTCTCCATGATCCCGCCTTCGGATTTGGCCATGCTCTGGCTCTCCTGCCGTTAGATGTCGTTCGGGCGGTTCTGGCCCGCGCCCCTGCCCTAGTCAAGCAAAGCGGCGCCACTTTCGTGTCAGGACGCGGGTTCGCGCCAGCCCCTCGGGACGGCGGGAGGGGCGACGCGCCTTGCGCGAGCGTCTCCCCGACGTCCTCAGGACATACGCCGGGGCGCCCGCCGCTCAGGCACCGGGCGCAATTCCTCAACGTCCGCCGGCAAGGCCTCGATCACCACCATCGCCTGCGCCCAGGGGTGATCATCGGTCAGCGTCACATGGATCACGGCCACATGGCCCTCCGGTGTCATGGCGTCCAACCGCTCCTTGGCCCATCCCGTGACCTCCATCACCGGCTGACCCGTCCGCAAATTGCGCACCGCCATGTCTTTCCATGCAATCCCCATGCGCAGCCCTGTGCCCAAAGCCTTGGAGCAAGCTTCTTTCGCCGCCCACCGCTTGGCATAAACCGCCGGTGGCTCCGGTACCCGTTCGGCGCGGGCCTGCTCAACCTCGGTATAAACACGGTTGCGAAACCGGTCGCCAAACCGTTCCAGCGTGCGCTCGATCCGTTCGATATTGGCCAGGTCCGTACCGATCCCAAGGATCATCGCAGCGTAACCGTCCCAGTCGCTTGGTTTACCGCAAAGGTCACGGGCCGCGTGCCACTGCCGTCCGCAAACGCAATTGGCACCGTGATGATCAACCCGGCTGACGCATCGTAAACCGCCGTCGCCTGATTGATGAAGGCCTGCCCAAAGAACCGCGTCACGCCCGATGCATAAATCGCAGTGCAGCGACGGAACGGGCCACCTGCATCAGATGGCACCGGGTGCAACACACCCAGAGCCGCACCGCTGGCAACATTCGGGTCAATGAAGACCTCGAAGATACGGATCGCCCCGTTGGCAAAGGCTTGGGAGCTTTCCTCCCACGGCTCGGTGATCGTCATGGGCGTGAATTCAGGACCGCATTCGTCAACGACAAAGGCGCTGGCCGGTGCGGCCAAGGCGCAGATGGCGGTCAGGGTGGAAAGGGCTCTCTTCATCGGACACTCCAAATTCATTGATCTCAATAGACCGGAACTTTTCCGCATCCGGGCCGCCCGCGCAATGGCGCTAAACCCGCGCTGCATCCATGCGGGCGCGCATTCCCGCAATCGCCGCCTCAAGGCCCACGAACAGCGCCTCACCCATCAGGAAATGCCCGATGTTCAGCTCTCGCACCTCCGGCAGGGCGGCAATTGGCGCAACCGTGTCGTAGTTCAACCCGTGGCCCACGTGCACCTCAAGACCCAGATCGTGACCCAGCTTCACCCCGTCCACAATCCGCGCAAGCTCTGCATCGCGCGCCTCGATATTCCCCTCACTGTCGAAATCCGTGTAAGCGCCCGAATGGATCTCGATCACCGGCGCACCGATCCGGGCAGCAGCTTCAATCTGCGACCGTTCGGCGGCGATGAAAAGTGACACGCGAATGCCCGCATCGCGCAGCGGCCCGATATAATGCGATAGCCGGTTCTGGTCGCCCGCCACCTCAAGCCCGCCTTCCGTCGTCCGCTCTTCCCGCTTCTCGGGCACGATGCACGCCGCGTGGGGCATATGCTGCAACGCGATCCCCTGCATCTCGTCCGTCGCCGCCATCTCGAAATTCAGCGGAATGGAAATCGCCTCCATGATCGCCCCGATATCCGCATCTCGAATATGCCGACGATCCTCCCGCAGATGCGCCGTGATCCCGTCGGCGCCCGCCTGCTCGGCCAGCACAGCCGCGCGCACCGGGTCCGGCGTGGCCCCGCCCCGCGCATTGCGCAGCGTCGCCACATGGTCGATGTTCACACCCAGCCTTAGCTTTTCCATCTGCTCACTCCGCTGCTTCCGCCTGCTGGCGGAGCTTGTCCATCTTCTTGCGCAGTCGCGCCGCGCGGCGGTTCTGATAGGCCCGGATCACCGGAACGCTCAGATAATAGCAAACGATCCCGCAGATCAGGCCGGGCAGAATACCCCCGACCGTCCAGGGCCACACCACCGTATCCCAGAAAATATGCAGCTCCCGCCACGAGGCCACATCATCTGTGAACATCGCCTTGAAGTTATGCCACAAATCGCCCGCCGCATTGCCAAACCGCGCGAACATGGAATCGTTGATTTCGCCATGCATCCGCGTGCCCAGCATGAAATGCCCGATCTCAAGCGAGATGAACGCGATCGGCACATAGGTCAGCGGATTACCTATGAACGTCGCCAATAACGAAGCGATGATCGACCCTCGCATGACCCGCGCCAGAAACGCGGCCAAAACGAAGTGCAGTCCGAAATAGGGGGTGAAAACAACAAACGCCCCGGCCATGATCCCGCGCGCAATCTGCTCTGGCGTGCCAGGCAGGCGCCGCATCCGGTGTTTGACATATTGCGCCGCACGCACCCAGCCGCCCCGGGGCCACAACGCCTCGAGGATCACACGATACCAGGGTCTGTAATCACGGCGTCTGAACACGCGCCGCCCCTTCCGTCATGATGCTGTCCTAAGTCACAGATATGGACCGCATAACCCCGTTGAACAACTCTTGTTCCCGCGAAGCCATGCGCCTTCATGGTCGGCGTTGCATACGTGCCCGTCAGGGCCGCCGATCCAGATCACGAAACCGGTCCAGCGTGGCAACGTCGCCTTCGGCCTCAACTGCGATCATGACCGCATGCAGATGCTCTGCATCACGCACATCCACATCAATCAGCAGACGGAAGAAATCCGGCTTCCGGTCTACGAAGTGCAGGTCCGATATATTCGCATTCTGCTCCCCGATCAGAGTGCAGATCCGCCCGAGCACGCCATTCTCGTTCGAGATCGTCACATCCAGAGTCACATTGTGGATCGCGGCATGCCGACCCTCGGTCCAATGCAGATCAATCCAGCGATCCGGCTGGTCGTCAAAGGCCGCTAAGGCTGCGCAGTCAATCGAATGCACCAACGGCCCTTTGCCCGGATAAGCAATCCCGATGATCCGCTCACCCGGAACCGCCTGACAGCATTGCGCCCGCTGCGTGCGCGCGCCCGGCGGCAGGCCGATCACGGCGCGCGTCTCTTCGATTACCGCTTCGTCGCCCTTGTCGGCCAATTCCGGGTAAAGCTGCTGCACCACGTCCCGCGCGCTCAGCTCAGCCGATCCGATCCGCGCCAGAACCTCGTCTGCATCTTTCAACGCCAGTGCCTTGGCCGCTGTCGAAAGCGCCTGATCCGTCGCCTTCTTGCCGAATTGCTCAAACGCCACTCGGGCCAGCTCACGGCCCAGCTTGATATAACGGTCCCGATCCACTTCGCGCAGCGAGCGTCGGATCGCGGCCTTGGCCCGGCCCGTCGTGGCAATGTCGATCCATGTGGCCTGCGGCGTCTGCCCCTCCGCGGTGATGATATCGACCGATTGGCCGTTCTTCAGCCGCGTCCACAGCGGCACACGAATGCCGTCCACCTTGGCACCCACGCAGGAATGCCCGATCCGCGTGTGGATCGAATAGGCGAAATCAATCGGCGTCGCCCCACGCGGTAGCTTCACCACATCGCCTTTGGGCGTGAAGCAGAAGACCTGGTCCGAATACATCTCAAGCTTCACATGCTCGAGGAATTCGTCGTGGTCGTCGGCGTTCTCAAACCGCTCGGTCAGGCTTTCCAACCATTTGGCAGGATCGACGGCAAAGGGGTTCTGGACCCGCACACCGTCCCGATAGGCCCAGTGGGCCGCAACACCGGCCTCGGCCACTTCGTGCATCTGGCGGGTGCGGATTTGTACCTCCACCCGCTTCCCATCACGCCCGCTGACGGTGGTGTGGATGGACCGGTAGCCGTTCGACTTCGGCTGGCTGATATAGTCCTTGAACCGCCCCGGCACCGATTTCCACCGCTGGTGGATCGCTCCCAGAACGCGGTAGCAATCGTCTTCCGTCTCAGTAATCACGCGGAAACCGTAGATGTCGGACAACCGGCTGAAAGCCAGCTTCTTATCCTGCATCTTGCGCCAAATCGAATAGGGCTTCTTCGCCCGCCCAAAAACCTGACCCGTCACGTTGTGCTTGGCCAGAACCAGATCAATATCGTCGGTGATTTTCGGGATCACGTCGCCCGTCTCACGTTGCAACGTGATGAACCGCCGCAAGATAGAAGACCGCGCCTCAGGATTGACCACCCGGAAGGAGAGGTCTTCGAGCTCCTCCCGCATCCAGTGCATGCCCATCCGCCCCGCCAAAGGCGCAAAGATGTCCATCGTCTCCTGCGCCTTCTGGCGCTGCTTCTCTGGGCGCATATGCCGGATCGTGCGCATGTTGTGCAGCCGGTCGGCCAGCTTGACCAGGATCACCCGCAGGTCCTTTGACATCGCCATGAACAGCTTGCGGAAATTCTCCGCCTGCTTGCTTTCACGGTTGCTGAGCTGCAGGTTCGTCAGCTTCGTGACGCCATCGACCAGCCCGGCGATTTCCTCGCCGAACCGATCCGCCACTTCCGTGTAGGTCGAGCGTGTGTCTTCAATCGTGTCGTGAAGAAGCGCCGTGACGATGGTGGCGTCGTCCAACTGCTGCTCCGTCAGGATTGCGGCGACGGCAACAGGGTGGGTGAAATACGGCTCACCAGAATGCCGCGTCTGCCCTTCGTGCATCTCGCGGCCATAGTCAAAGGCGCCGCGGATCAGCGCCTCGTTCGTGTTCGGATTGTAGTTGCGGATCAGGCTGAGCAGATCGTCGGCGTCGATGGCCTCATCGGCGCCGGTGCTATGATCGAGCGCAGCCTGCCTGTTCACTTCTGGCCCTGAGCTTCCATGAGCGCGCGCAGCATCTGCTCTTCGCTCATGTCATCCTGGGCCGGGCGATCCTGCTCGACACCCTGCAGAAGCGCCATGGCATCTTCTTCCGGCTCGTCGACTTCGATCTGGGTCTGATGGCTCTCGATCAGGCGCTCGAGCAGATCGTCGGCCTGCTGGGTTTCGTCTGCAATCTCACGCAGGGCAACGACGGGATTCTTGTCGTTGTCGCGGTCAATGGTCAGCGGATCACCAGCGGAAATCTCACGCGCGCGATGCGACGCAAGCATCACCAGCTCAAACCGGTTCGGGACCTTATCAACGCAATCTTCAACCGTGACGCGGGCCATGGGGGCACTCCAGACGTGTAGAACAGATGGATTAGAGCGGCCTACATAGTGGCCAATCCCTTTATTGACAACCTGATTCCACCCTCAACCCAAGGGGCAGATTGTTTCCAATTCTTCCGGGTCGAGCGCGTCCAGCATGGCGCGCACCGAAAGCCCCGTCGACGGGTCCACCCAATCGGGCGCAACATCGGCCAGCGGCACCAACACAAAGCCACGGTCGGCCAGCCTCGGATGCGGCAGGATCAACTGATCCGGTACCACCTTCGCAGCCTCTTCCGGCGACAAGGCCGCCCACTCGGCGCGCACCTCAGGGCTTGGCAGAACCGCATCGCCAAACCCGATCAAATCAAGGTCCATCACCCGCGCTTCCCAGCGGTTGGCCCGCGTGCGCCCGAACTCTTCCTCAATACCGTGAAGGGCTTGCAGCAACGCTTCTGCCGAGCGGCGCCACATCACACGCATCGCGGCATTGACGAAATCAGGCCCCGAACCTGCCGGGAAGGCAGGGGTGGAAAACAATCGGCTCCGCACCGCGCCCGGCCCACAAATCGCCTCGAGTCGATCCATCGCCAGCGGCACGCTGTCTTCCGGCGGAATGTCGCCCGAAGGCAGGTTCGCGCCTAGCGCAATCAAGCCAGTCGTCGTGTCACCTGTATACATGCCGTATTGCACCTGCCCCGTCGAACATCCATATTGGCATGCATCCCGTGCCGCGGGCGCCCGGCCTCACTCTCCGGACATTACTTTGCTTGCGGTGCATTACACTCACTCACGGGCTTTGGACATATTATGTTTTATCGTGACGAACGTTTGGCGCTGTTTATCGACGGCTCCAACTTATACGCCGCTGCAAAAGCGCTTGGATTCGACATCGACTACAAGCTGCTGCGGCAGGAATTCATGCAGCGCGGCAAACTCCTGCGGGCCTACTACTACACCGCCCTGCTTGAGAATGATGACTATTCGCCGATCCGGCCACTGGTCGACTGGCTGCACTATAACGGCTTCACCATGGTCACCAAACCGGCCAAGGAATTCACCGACAGCCAGGGCCGCCGCAAGGTCAAAGGCAACATGGATATCGAGCTGACGGTCGATGCCATGGAAACCGCCGAGCATGTTGATCACATCGTCCTGTTCTCAGGCGATGGCGATTTCCGGCCTCTGGTCGAAGCGCTCCAGCGCAGAGGGTGCCGCGTCTCCGTGGTCTCCACGATCCGGTCGCAGCCTCCGATGATCGCCGACGACCTGCGCCGGCAGGCCGACAATTTCATTGAGCTGGAAAGCCTCAAGGACGTAATCGGCCGCCCGCCACGTGAGCCTCGTCCGATGGACGACCACGCGGAAGAAGCCGTCGAATGATCCGTCGCCTGGGCGCAATCGCGGCTGCGGCGCTGATCATCGGCGCCCCGGCAGCATTGGCCCAGGATGAACAGGTCTGCTCCAGCACAGGTGCCGCCGCCACCGATGAAAGCTACACCACCTTCGCCGCTCAGGCCTTCCTGAACAGCGAATGGGGCCAACCGGATGAGACCATTGCCACGGTCACACCCGGCGACCATGAACGCATCATCACTGAAGGCGAAGATCCCACACTTTACCCCGGTGCGTTTGTCAAAACCTCCTCTGGGCGCATGTTGCATGTCACCACGTTCGGCGATGTGCAGGGCGGCGGTCTGATCCCCTACCATCGCGTGGGTGTTGTCAGGTCCGCCGATGTGCAGGGTATCCTTGCGCTGACAGCCTGTGGCGAGGTCTATTTTCACACCTGGACGCAGCCGAGCTTCCTTTCGCAATTCACTTGGCCGGAGCCGGGCTGACCGACCACTCAGGGCTTCGCCCCCAACGCGACCAAACCCAAGCCTGTCAACACCAACGCCCCGCCCGACGCGCATGTCCGCACGATGTTAAAGGTCTGCCATCTGGGTGAATATTCAGTCCAGATCGCGCGCGCAGCTTCGACATCAGTAGGCACCACCACCTCAGCCAAAGCCTCGTTCATCGGCACGTTGACCATCATGGTCAGGACCAACCCGCCAACTAGATAGAGCACACCGGCAACGGCAAAGATCCGGCCCGCGCGCCTGTTGCCAGCGCCATACGCCAAGGCCCCCGTCACAAACAGGGCAAAGGGCGTGCCAAAGAAAGCCGGTGCAAATACCGCGTTTCGCACGCTCGCATTCATCCCCTGCATCGCCTCGATCGCCACGCGCGGATCAATTGCGTCCAGCCCCCACATGGTCGAACAAACCCAGGCGTAGAAAAACCCGAAAATCGCACCCACCAGCAGCAGCGACAGGAATGCGAAGCCATACGTCGTTGTGGTCATCATACTTTCCTTTCAATAACCGTAATCTGCATTACGTCTTGCGATAACCCGTAACCGTAATTACGATTACAGATCAAGAGGGAAGGCACATGAAACCGGACAAACAAGAAGAACGCCGCACTCAGATCGAGGATGCCGCCTACAGGATGCTCGGCGAAAGGGGCTATTCCGGCACGTCGATGCAGGCGATTGCCAAGGCCGCCAAGGCCTCCAACGAGACGCTCTACAATTGGTATGGTGACAAGAAGGGTCTGATGGCCGCGCTCATCGCCCGCAACACGGAGGTCGTGCGCGCGGCACTCGCGGAAAACGACGCCGACGACCCGCTAGACCAACTCGCCCGCCTTGGCCCCATCCTGCTCGGCATGGTGCTCGGCCCCCGCGCCGTGGCCCTCAACCGCGCCGCCGCCGCCGATCCCTCTGGCGATCTGGGCCGCGCGATTTCCGCAGGCGGGCGAGAGGTCGTCGCCCCCATGATCACCGCGATCATGGCCCGTGCCATAGCCGAAGGCCCGCTACACGGCACAGCTGAGGATCTCGCCCAACTCTACCTCACTCTCCTGATAGGAGACCTGCAAATCCGCCGTGTCACCGGCGCAATGGACGTGCCTACATCTGAATTTTGCAGGGACCGCGCGGCAGGGTCCCTGCATCATATTCAAAACCTAACCCGATAGCGGCCCGGCTCAGCGGCCCGACACCATCCGCGTCAGCGTCCGATCTTTCAGGATCAGATGGTGATAAATCGCCGCCCCTGCGTGCAGCAAGATCGCCGCCGCAATCAGACGACCGCCGATCCCATGGGCCGCCCGTGGTGGCAAATCGGCAAGCTCCGGCATCGGCGCCGTGCCAAATATCGCGTCCGGCAGGCCCGACATCACCGACATCGCAATACCGCTGGCCAGCATCACGAAGATCAGCAGATATAACGCCCGATGCGTCCAATGCGCCGCTGTTTCCTGCCACGCTGGCACACCGCCGACGGGCCCGGGCTTGCGATCAAACCGCAACCACCAGATCAGTCGGAAAACGGTCAAAAGCAGAACAAACACCGCCACCGGCACATGCACGCTCCAGGCCGATAGCTTCACCTCCGGGTCGGTGGCAAAACCGGCCCGAAACCCACTCCCGACAAGTGTGATAATCAGCAGCGCACTGGCCCAATGGATCAATCGGGCCATGCCGCCATAAGTCTCGGCTGTGCTTTTCATCGCGCCGCCCTCCTAGAGGTCTGGCCGAATGGCGGCGCGCATGGCCACCATAATCGGGAAGCTCTGGATGAATTCCTCCGGCGTCAGCAGCCCATCGTTGTCCAGATCGGCGCGCCGGAAATCATGGGCCATCGCAAAACGCATTTCCGGCTCGGTCATCTCTCCGTTGCCATCGCGGTCCCAGAAAGCGAACACCACCCGCGACGCGGTTGCGAAATTGTCCAGCCGACCTTCGGCTTCGGCAATGCGCGCAAATCCCGGGTCCCAGCTTGTGAACTCCTCATACGTCACTCCGCGATCGCCATTGCTGTCCATGCCTGCAAAGACGCTGTCGCGGAATGCCTCCATGTCACCGGCGTGGATCGACCCGCGGTTCGTCGTATCGATGGTTGCAAACAGGGTCTCGCCCAGCACCCGGCCCTCCTGCCCCTGCGCGGCAATCGGCCCTGAAAGCGCTGCCGTGATCAGCGCGGCGGTTAAAATCGGTGTTCGGATATTCATTGCTGTTCTCCCATCGACTCACTTGGTAGGGTTACATAACCTGACAATTATTTACATGGCAACTATTAATATGGAAGCTAAATCTCTCTCTGCGCCGCACTCCATCGGACGCCAGCTCAACTTCGCGGCCTCAACGGCCTCAGCTGTATGCAATCAGCTGCTGGAACCCCACGGCCTTACGCTCGCGCAATGGGCGGTTCTGGTGGTGCTTTGGCGAAATGGCGAGGCGAGCGTGAAAGACATCGCGGCGCTCACCGGCAACGCCCCGCCCGCCGCCTCTCGCATCGTGGATCGCATGGTCGCCGCCGATCTGGTGGAACGGCGCCAAAACCCGACGGACCGACGCGCGGTGTCCGTTGCCCTGACCGAAAAGGGCGAAGGCCTGCGCCCCCTCCACGACATCTACGAACAGGTAAACGCGGTCATGCTGGCCGATCTGTCCGAGGCCGAGGCAGAGACCCTTTTTGCCCTTCTGGCCCGTGTGCAGGCGTCAGGGCGCAATTGGATGAAGTGACAGGTCGACAGGCGGGAAAACAGTTGAACCAAAGGTTAACAGATTAAGATTATGATTTACTAACAGTGACTTAACCCCTCCGCTCACGCGTGAGCAGCCCGCCTCAAACCGGCCCCTCATACTCGCCCCGAGCCGGGTAATTCTTCTCGATGGCGAAATCGACCGCCCCCAGAAGCTCCCGGAAATGGGGTCGTACAAACGGCATCGTCTGCACGCTCATATAGTAGAGCGTCTGGTCGGGATTGATCAGGAACAGCCCCGGCTCCGCAAACAGCGCAGGCTCCTCGATCCCAATGGAAGTCTTGCCCCGTGAGGTGGAGATATAAAGCCCCCATTCCCGCGCTTTGGCGAGCGGCAGGTCATAGCCAAACCGTAGCTTGGTTGCGCCGATCTTTTCCTTCATCCCCGCCGCGCGCTCCTCGCCATCGCTGGAAATCGCCACCGAAGCGATCCCTCGCTCAGCGAACTGATCCACCAACTTCTCAAACTCCGTCAGATAAGTCGCGCAAATCGGGCAATGCAGCCCCCGATAAAAGCACACGACTGTCCCGCGCTCTGACGTCTCAGCAGACAGATCAAACGTCCCACCGCCCACAAGCGGCAAGGAGAGGTCAGGGGTTTTCTGGCGGGGCATCAACATGGGCGGGTTCCTTTTCCAAGCGTTTCGCCCATCCAAACCACGCCCGAAACCCGCCGTCTATTCCGCACCATCGCAGAGCCCCCCGCGCACAATCGCGCAGAGGACTTGCCACGGGACCTACAGCCTTTTCGCCAAGGAAATACGGTCCTCACCTTCCGCCCAAAAGTCGCGCACGACGCCCTCGATGCGGTAGCCAACCGATTGATAGAAGGCCACTGCCGGGATCTGCGCGACGTCGCTTGAGGTATCAACCACCAGCAACCGACCGCCCATTTCCCGCACGGCATCCTCGGTCGCCCGCACAAGACCCTGCCCAACCCCGCTACGATGCAAAGCGGGGGACACGGCGAGAGCCTTCATATTCCATACCGCATCGGCCAGCTCTTCAGCGCGGGTGAAGGACAGGCCAACGGGCACGCCATCGCGCAGGGCAGTGATCCAAAGCTGATCCTGAGCCCCTTCCAGAAAGGGCGCGATCAGCTCTGGCAGCATGTCGCCGGGAAACAAAGTGGCATCGGCGATCTTTGAAAGGTCAGTCACGTGATCCGGCTGAGCCGGCATGTAGATCATGGTCATGGTATGTCTCGGAACTTGAAAGTGGCCGAGGTGAGGACCATCGGCACAGAAAAAACGACCCATCGCGCATCTGCGTTGGGAAGACAGTGGATATGTCCGTAGCCGCCGAGCTGGGGCAGCAATACCCCCGCCGCACTATTATCGCAACTCCACCGCCTGCGCCGATGCACCACTTTACGCCTCACCCGTGAAGCCTTACCTCTGAGACGACAGGAGACGCGACCATGACCAAGCCCCCCCTCACGCTCTACCTCGCCGCCCCGCGCGGCTTTTGCGCAGGCGTGGACCGTGCCATCAAGATCGTGGAGATGGCATTGGAGAAATGGGGCGCGCCCGTCTACGTCCGGCACGAGATCGTCCACAACAAATACGTGGTCGACGACTTGCGTGCCAAAGGGGCCGTGTTCGTCGAAGAGCTTGAAGAATGCCCCGATGACCGCCCCGTCATCTTCTCGGCCCATGGCGTCCCGAAATCCGTGCCCGCCGCCGCCCAGGCGCGCGAGATGGTCTATGTCGACGCCACCTGCCCGCTGGTGTCCAAGGTCCATATAGAGGCACAGCGCCATGCCGATAACGGCCTGCAGATGATCATGATCGGACACAAGGGCCACCCCGAAACGGTCGGCACTATGGGCCAGTTGCCCGAGGGCGAGGTCCTTTTGGTGGAAACTGTCGAAGACGTCGCCACCGTCGAAGTCCGCGATCCTGCGAAACTCGCCTTCGTGACGCAGACAACCCTCTCCGTGGATGACACCGCCGACATCGTCGCGGCCCTGCAGACCCGCTTCCCCGCCATCGTAGGCCCCCACAAGGAAGACATCTGCTACGCCACGACCAACCGGCAGGAAGCCGTAAAGGCCATGGCCCCGAAGGCTGACGCGATGCTGGTCGTCGGTGCGCCGAATTCCTCCAACTCCAAGCGCCTTGTCGAGGTGGGCGCCCGCGCAGGCTGCAACTATTCGCAGCTCGTCCAACGCGCGTCCGACATTGACTGGCGCGCATTGGAGGGGATCACGTCGCTTGGCATCACCGCGGGCGCCAGCGCGCCCGAAGTCCTGATCGAGGAGGTGATCGGCGCGTTTGAGGATCGTTTCGACGTGACCCGCGAGCTGGTCGAAACCGCCGTCGAAAACGTTGAATTCAAAGTCCCCCGCGTTCTGCGCGAACAGGCATGAACGCCGCCGCGCTGCACCCTTCCGTCGCCGCACTCAAGGCACTGGGACGGCCGCTCACCGACGATGATCCTGACCTGATCGCAACAGCCCATCCGCTGACCGACGAACTGCCCGCCAACCCGAATGCGGCCGAGGTCGAAGCCCTGCTCGGGTTGATGCCTGCAAACGGTGATACCGGCCACGGCCTGAACTGGTCCATCCTGCACTGCATCGAGGCCTCGCCCGATTGGCCCCTCTGGGATCTCATCGCCGAGCCCGACCACGAATGGCACACGATCCTACGCACCCGTCTGAAGAATGGCGGCTATACCCCTCCGAAAGCATCATTCCTTAAACGTCTGTTCGGGGGCTGATCCGTGTCAGAAATCATCTACGTCTATTCCGCCCATTCCGCCTATGCCTATCTTGGTTCCGCTGAGCTGATGCGCATTGCTGCCGCCCACAATGCCAAGATCATACACCGCCCGATCCTCCTGTCGCCCGTGGTTGAGCATCAAGGCAGTCAGCCTTTCGCCGACCGCACGCAAGCCCATGTCGACTACTTCTTCGGGCGCGAGATTGAACGGTGGGCGGAATATCGCAACGTGCCGATCATCAATCATCGCCCAACGTACCACGATGCGGATTACAGCCTCGCCTCCGGAATGATCCTCACCTTGGGTGAGTCCGGACCAGCGGTGGACGATTTGGTGCACCGCCTGCTGGAGGCTCATTGGCGCGACGACATCGACTTGTCTGATAGAGACGCATTGGCGGATGTCGCAACAGCCGCAGGCCATGATGCGCGCGCCCTGCTGATCAAGGCGGGGTCTTCTGCTGTTCAGTCCCGCCTCAAGGCCAACAACGATTGGGCCGTTTCGCAAAGCGTCTTCGGCTCCCCGACGTACATTGTCGACGGCGACCCGTTCTATGGGCAGGACCACCTGGGACTTGTGGAGCGGGCGTTGCAGACCCCTTTCGCACCATCCACTTGGCGCAACCCACCGGTAGGATGACGCAAACACGCTTGTTGTGTCGGGCCTGAGCGGCCACACTTCCGCCATGCTCGATCTTCAGACCCTCCCCACTGACACCCTCGCTAACTTCCGCCGCGATGGCGCTGTCGCGATCCGCAATGCCTTCTCGCCCAACTGGCTCGACAAATTGCGCCACGGCATCGACACCGCCACCGCCGCGCCCCATCCCAACGTGGCCCGCCACACCAAGGACCCCGACGCCCCCGCCTATCTGGAGGGCTATTGGCTTTGGTCCGAGATCCCGGAGTTCACCGATTTCGTCCACAACTCCCCCTGCGCGCCGCTGGCCGCGCAGCTGTTGGATGCGCCAAGCATCAATCTGGTGATGGACAACTGGTTCCTGCGTGAGGCGGGCTCAACCTCTCGGCCACCGTTCCATCAGGACCTCGCCTATTTCGATTTCGAAGGCACGATGTGTGTCCTGTGGCTACCGCTGGAACCAGTGACCAAGGAAAACGGCATCGCCTTCGTGAAAGGCTCTCACCTTTGGGACAAGCTGTTCATGCGGGTGCGCTTCGCCGATGGGCATGCCAGCATGGAGCCGCAGACGGTCAACGGAAAAACCTACCACATCCCGCCCGAGATCACGGCGGACAGCCACGAGTTGCTGCAATGGGATCTCGACCTCGGCGATTGCATCTTCTTCGACATGCGCACCCTGCACGGCGGCCTTGCCTCGGTCACGCCAACAGAAACGGTGCGCCGCTTCACCCTGCGCATGACGGCGCCGGACGGCATGATCCGCTACCGTGGCGATTGGGCCAAGGACGAACGCGCGCAGTTCGAGGCGGCGGGTTATGCCGAAGGCGACCGGATAGCAGGCGATTTCTTCCCACAACTCTGGCCGCGCCCTTGAGCGACTATGTGACGTTCGAGGCGCAGGTGCAGCCGATGCCCTGGGGCGAGGCCGTCTACACGGTGGTGCCCCTTTCAGAGGAAATCCTCGCGGCCCTCGGCAAAACAAAGCGCGTGGAAGGAGAGTTCAACGATCATCCGGTGAACCTTGCCATCGCCAAAGCACCGGCCGATGTGATTGCGACGCCCTTTCTCTGGGCCGGCAAATCACTGTTGGATCGCATTGGGTTGGAGCCAGGCGAAGTGTTCGAGGCACGCCTGCGCCCCGCGGCGGATGATCAGGTTGATGTTCCGCAGGATGTGCTGAATGCATTGCGCTCGTCCGGGCTGAGCGAGGCGTGGGACGCATGGACTCCGGGCAAGAAACGCAGCGCGCTCTACCCGGTCGAAACCGCCAAACGCCCCGAAACCCGCGCAAATCGCATCTCAAAGCTGTTGGATACCCTCCGATAGATCCGACCTTCGGCAATGTCCTTGCCCTCCGCTGGGAAACCTGCGAGGTTAAATCCGTAATTTAAGTTACGGACACACCCAATGCTTAGCACCCAATTCCTTCTAACCGCTTTCGTCGTTGTCATCGCCCCCGGAACGGGCGTGCTTTATACGTTGGCGCTCGGCCTTGGCCGGGGCCGCCGCGCGGCGCTTTGGGCGGCTTTGGGCTGCACCTTCGGCATCGTGCCGCACCTGCTGGCGGCAACACTTGGCCTCGCCGCCGTGCTGCACACCTCGGCTTTGCTCTTTAACGTGGTGAAATTCGCGGGCGTGGCATACCTGCTCTACCTCGCCTATTCCGCCCTGCGCTCCGGCGGCGCCCTGAATGTGGAGCCGTCGACAAACCCAGAGCCCGGCATTGCCATCGCCCGGCGCGGCGCGCTCATCAATATCCTCAACCCAAAGCTCTCGATCTTCTTCCTTTCGCTGTTGACCCCGTTCCTGTCCGGCAACCCGGCCACCGTGACGCAGGAGATCCTCATCCTCGGCTCCGTCTTCATGGCCATGACTTTCGCGGTCTTCGTTCTCTACGGCCTGTTCGCTGCCCAGGCGCGCGCGAAAATCCTCGGATCGGCCCGGATCATGGCGTGGCTCAACCGCTCCTTCGCGGCGATCTTTGCGCTGCTGGCGGGCCGCCTCGCGCTTGAGCGCGCCTGACCTGTAAGGTCTTCGATGCGCGCGCATATCGTTCTGACTGGACGCCATCCCAAACGCGCGCCACATAGGCAGCCATGTCACGCATTCCAAACTCCGCGCTGCTTCTTGGCCTCGCCGGCCTGATCCCCTTTCTTTGGGGCGCAGCCAGTGCCGCATGGATCGTGGCAGACTACCTGAATGTCCCTGACATCGTACTGATCTATAGCGGCGTGCCGGTTCTGATCGCCTATGGCACAATCATCCTCAGCTTCATGGCAGGCGTGATCTGGGGCTTTGCGGCCAAAGACGGCGGTCCGTGGATGCCCATTGGACTGACCCTTTCAGTGCTGCCCGCGCTGTTGATGTTCTTCGTGTTCAACTTGCCAGCCCTGACGCAAATCTTCGCACTAATCCTCGGCTTTGTGGGCCTTCTGGCCGTCGACTGGGTTTGCGCCCGCAAAGGCCTCGCCCCCGACTGGTGGATGAGTCTGCGTCTGATTCTGACCCCAGTGGTTGTCTTTTGCCTCGGCATTGGCGCAGCCTTCGTCCCATGACAGACCGCGAAACCATTGACGTCTACGAGGCGCAGGCGCAACGCTACGCCGATCTGCCCATCAGCCAGATGCAGCGCGACGCCATCAACCGCTTCCTGTCGATGCTGCCGCCGCGCGCCACGATCCTTGATGCCGGCTGTGGACCGGGTGTGCACGCCGCCGTCATGGTCTCGGCAGGCCACGACGTCCACGGCATCGACCCGACCGAAGCCTTTGTCAGCGACGCACTCCATCGCGGGGTGAACGCGCGTCTCGGCAGCTTCGACGACATTACCGGCGACGCACTCTTCGACGGCGTCTATGCCAGCTTCAGCCTGCTTCACGCTCCCCGCGCGGACCTACCCCGCCACCTCGCGGCCATGGTTAAAGCGCTCAAACTTGGCGGTGCGCTGTTCATCGGCATGAAATCCGGCAGCGGCGAAGAGCGTGACACAATCGGCCGCCGCTACACGTACGTGACGGAACTCGAGATGCGCGGCCTCCTGCGCGATCTGGGCGCAAACGTCACCCATGTTGAAACCGGGGAAGAGGCCGGTCTTTCTGGCGAAGTCGCCCCCTTCTTCCTGATGCATGCAAGAGGGCCAGATGCCTGATCTCTACGCCTATACAGACGGCGCCTGTTCCGGAAACCCCGGCCCCGGCGGCTGGGGCGCGCTTTTACAGGCCAAGAACGGCGAGACCGTGGTCAAAGAGCGTGAGCTGAAGGGCGGCGAGGCCGAGACCACCAACAACCGGATGGAACTGCTGGCCGCGATCCATGCGCTCGAAGCCCTCGAACGCCCCTCCGCCCTGACCGTCGTGACCGACAGCGCCTATGTGAAGAACGGCATCACCGGCTGGCTGCACGGCTGGAAGCGCAACGGCTGGAAGACCTCCACCAAGAAACCCGTGAAGAATGTCGAACTCTGGCAACGCCTTGATGAGGCCGCCGCCCGCCACAACGTGACATGGGAATGGGTCAAGGGCCATGCCGGCCATCCCGAGAATGAACGCGCCGACGAATTGGCCCGCGCGGGCATGGCGCCGTTCAAGCCGTCGCGCAAAAGCGAAAATGGATAAGGTTTGCCCGGTCGTCATTCGAGGGGACGGCCGCATATTGGCATTCCGACACCCGCTGGCCGGACTGCAATTCGTGAAAGGCACGTTGGAAGAAGAGGAGTCGACCCCAGAGGCGGCAACACGCGAACTCCACGAGGAGGCAGGCGTGGTTCTTTCGGCTGTGCATTATCTTGGCGAAAGCAGCACAATCGTGGATGATGAGACATGGCATTTCTGGCTCATGCAAGACTCCGACCTGCCCGAAACTTGGGACCATGCCTGCGAGGATGATGGGGGCCATGTGTTTTCCTTCTTCTGGCAAGATCTTACTCAACCCTTACCGCAGGAGTTCGCCGCACCGTTCCAAAGGGCCGCAGAGCATTTGCGTGAGGTGCTTACATGAATGTAGCGCTCAGCCTCGACTATACGTCGGCTCTGATCTTTGCCCTCTCTGGCGCGCTTGCAGCCTCCCGCGCGCAGCTCGACATTGTCGGCTTCATCTTTTTCGCGGCCCTGACCGCCATAGGCGGCGGCACCGTGCGGGATCTGTTGTTGGACCGTGATCCGGTGTTCTGGATCGCCGACCCCACACCGCTTGGCATCGCGGCGCTGGCCGCCATCCTCGTCTTCTTCACCGCGCACCTGCTGGAAAGCCGCCTGAAATGGTTGATCTGGCTGGATGCCGCTGCCCTTGCCATTGCCGTCGCAGCCGGCGTGGCAGTGGCGCGCAGCCTCGACGCCTCAGCGCCGGTAGTACTGGTGATGGGCGTGGCCACCGGCACGTTCGGTGGGTTGGCCCGCGATGTCATCGCCAACGAAGTGCCGCTGGTCCTGAAACAGGGGGAGCTTTACGTGACCGCCGCCTTCGGCGGCGCGGGCGCCGCGTTGCTCGGCCTACACTTCCTCTCAGCCGACCCGATTTGGGGGACGGTCATTTGCGTCGCCGTCACCTTCGGCCTGCGCGCAGGATCCCTTCTGTTTGGCTGGTCCCTGCCCGTCTACAAGGCCCGCCCGCCCCGCCGATAATGAAATTGGTAGCTGCCCCTAAACGAACTGCAAGCGACTCGGCCTAAGCCCCCCGAATCCTCCAAATATTTCAATCACCCCTCCCCCGTCTCACGCCCCCGCGAGCCGTGATCACGCGGGCGTGGGGTTCGTGCAGCGCATGGGGAAGTCTGTGCACATGCGCACCTATATCCGCTAATTCTCGCGCTTCCGTGTATGGAATGTCAGGCCCGCACCCCGCATATTCATCTCATCGGACGGCCACAGAGGCTCTCCACCGAAACCAAACCAAACCCGGGCCACCTCCCAAATCAGGCCCACACACCAAAACTGAATAGGACCAGTAAAATGAAAAAGATCGCTCTCATCGCCGCCGTTGTCGCCACTGTTGCCGCCCCGGCTTTCGCCCAATCCGCAGCCTCCGTCGCCGCGATCCAGCACTTCAACATGTTCGAGGACAACGCGCTGGAGCGCACCAATGTGAACGGCGTTGGTCAGTCGGTGTCGCCCAGCGGCGCGCTTGGCCAGACCTTCGAGATCCTCAACAGCGACCAGGACGTCGCCTCTGACCTGCGCGGCGTGAATGGCGCGACGCTCGTCAACGGCCAGCCGGCCTACGGCGCTGACATCTTCGACCGCCTGCGCGCAGCGTCGCTCGAAGACGAGTAAGACCAGTTACACGAATGAGCCTTTTCGAGGCTCTGGTCCGGGTGCCCTCCGCCAGTAATGGTGGGGGGCATTCGACATTTTGGGGGAGTCTAGACGTCAATCAAACGTGCCGGTCACACGCCCAAGCAACATGAACGCCCGCGCCGTGCGCGTGTCGGACAATTCAGCAATTTCGGCATCCGAGGCGTTCTTTTCGAACTCCATGAAGGTCCGGTCGAAATGGCGCAGGAAATGGTGGACCGCATCGCGGAACACCGGGTCTTTGCGCATCCGGCCCGCCGCCAGAACCAGCGACGAGCGGTCGTGAATACCCCCAAGCGCTGCAATGGGACGGCCCCGTTCGCCCTTGGCAAAGCGGCGCCAAACCTCGGGCCGTGACCGATCCGGGCGCAGATCGTCCATGTAGATGCCGTCCTGCGACAGAAGCGTCAGCACATCCTGGCTTGCGCGGATCAACCGTTCCGTCGCGCGATCTTCCAGCGCACGGCGCAGGGTGCGGAATCCTTCCTTGTCATGCTCATTCTCGGGGAAATTCAGCGCCTTGATGAAATCGGCCACCGAAATGGGCTCAACCTCGGCAGGTTGCACAAGGCCCAGAACCGGTTGCGGCTGCGCAGGGTCTTCGGGCAAGGCAACCGGCGGAACAGCGGCCCTGACATCCGCCGGGCCAGACGTGCGCAGGGACGTGAACGTCGCAAGCTTCGTTTCCGCCGCGGCCTGTGCCGCCACCAGATCATCCAGTTTCTGCACCAGCTCGGGCTTCATCTCCATGCTCTGGCGCTGCTGCTGTTCAACATAGGCCGCGCGCATCGCATCAATCGACGCTTGAAGCCGCGCAGCCTCTTGCCGCAGTGCGCGGGCCGTGCGCGCCGCCATCGCGGCCACCCAGATCAGGGCCAGCGGCAGGATCACCGCCAGAAACGACAGCAACATGCTTAGCCCGGTTTGCGCATCGGCTGCCTGTTCCCCGCCGAAGCCAAGAAAAATGACCGCCACAATCCACAGAAGCGAAACACCAATCGCGACAATCTCGATAACCGTGATCTTCGGACCCGCCTCAGCCCGCGCGTAAAGGCCAAGGTCCAGCGCCGTCGGAACGGGCTGTGTCGAGGTGCGGTCGTTGCTCATGTCCGAAGACGGCATCTGCGGCCTCAACCTGCGTTACGTTGGTCTGTCGTTGGCGCGGGCCAGACCCGGTCAGACATAGGAAATCTTGACGATCTCATAATCCTTGGAGCCACCCGGCGTGCGCACTTCGACGCTATCGCCCTCCTCCTTGCCGATCAAGGCGCGGGCAAGCGGCGATTTGATGTTCAACAGACCCTTCTCGATATCGGCCTCAGCCTCACCGACAATCATGTAGGTCTTCTCTTCCTCGGTCTCTTCATCAACCAACTCGACGGTCGCGCCGAACTTGATCGGGCCGGACAGCGTTTTCGGGTCAATCACCTGCGCCAGAGAGATCATGCCCTCAAGCTCCTTGATGCGCCCCTCGATGAAAGACTGCTTTTCCTTGGCCGAGTGGTATTCGGCATTCTCCGACAGATCGCCATGCTCACGCGCTTCGGCAATCGCCTTGATGATGGCGGGCCGCTCCACGCTTTTGAGCTGCTTGAGTTCGGTGTTCAGGGCATCAAGGCCCTTCGGCGTCATCGGGATCTTGTCCATGGGTCGAAACCTTGTGACGGGTTGGCAAACAAAGCCCCGGCCAAGGCGCGTGCCAGCCGGGGGAGATGGAAAGTTAGGCGCGAACGGGCGCGGGATCAACTGGGATTGCGAAAGGCCGCGAAGAGCCGCCTAGTTCCGCCCCGCGATACCAATTGAGACGCTGCCAGAGACGCTGATACCGGTCGACGCACGGTCCGGCTGCTCAGGCTCTCCATCCACGCCACAAGCGGCGAGGGTGCAGACGGCAAGGATTGCGGCGATGAGTGCAACGGGTTTCATGGCAGATCTCCAAATCTCTTTCGTCAGCCTATATCAGCCCAACACGCCCCGCCACCGCGCAATCTGCTCGCGCACCCGCACCGGCGCCGTGCCGCCGTAAGAGGTGCGCGAGGCAACCGAGTTATGCACACCGAGCACTTCGAACACCGCCTCGGTGATCTCACCGTGAACGCTTTTCATATCCTCCAGCGACAGATCGGGCAGGTCACAGCCCTTATCTTCCGCCAGCTTTACCAGCGACCCCGTCACATGGTGCGCATCGCGGAACGGCATGTCCAACGCACGCACCAGCCAATCGGCCAAGTCGGTTGCGGTTGAAAACCCGCTGGCCGCAGCCGCCTCCAACTCCGGCACCCGCGCCTGCATATCGCCAACCATTCCAGTCATCGCAGCCAAAGCCAGCATAAGATTGTCGGCGGCATCAAAGACCTGCTCCTTATCTTCCTGCATGTCCTTCGAATAGGTCAGCGCCAGACCCTTCATCACCGTCATCAATGCCACATTGGCCCCGAAGATGCGCCCAATCTTCGCGCGGATCAGCTCCGCCGCATCGGGGTTCTTCTTCTGCGGCATGATAGAAGAGCCGGTGGAGAACCGATCACTCAGCGATACAAACCGGAACTGCGCCGACGACCAGATCACCAACTCCTCCGCCAAGCGGCTTAGGTGCATCGCGCAGATGCTGGCACTGCTCAGAAATTCCAACGCGAAATCCCGGTCGCTAACCGCATCCAGCGAATTCGCACATGGCCGGTCAAAGCCCAAAGCCTTCGCTGTCATCTCCCGATCGATCGGAAAGCTCGTTCCCGCCAAGGCCGCCGCACCGAGGGGCGACTCGTTCATCCGCACGCGCGCATCACGAAACCGGCTCGCATCACGTCCGAACATTTCCACATAAGCCATCATGTGATGGCCCCAGGTCACCGGCTGCGCCGTCTGCAAATGCGTGAAGCCGGGCATGACCCAATCGGCCCCCGCCTCCGCCTGCCCCAACAAAGCATGCTGCAACGCTTTAAGCCCGGCAATCGCCGCATCCATCTGGTCGCGCACCCACAGCCGAAAATCCGTCGCCACCTGATCGTTGCGCGACCGTGCCGTGTGCAAGCGCCCCGCAGGCTCCCCTACAATCTCCTTCAGCCGCGCTTCCACATTCATGTGGATGTCTTCCAGCGCCGTCGAAAAGGCGAAATTCCCGCCCTCGATCTCTGACAAGACTGTGAGCAGCCCTTCCCGGATCGCCTCCGCATCGTTATCCCTGACAATGCCCTGCGCGGCCAACATGGCCGCATGGGCGCGGGAGCCTTCGATATCCTGCCGTGCCATCCGCTGGTCGAAACTGATCGAGGCATTGATCGCCTCCATGATCGCATCCGGCCCAGCGGCAAAGCGTCCGCCCCACATGGCGTTTGCGGTGCTGGTCTGGTCGTCGTCTGAGCCCATATTGGTCATGTGCATCTGCCCTGCTGAAAAAGGAACCGCGAATGGTCCGCAAAATCCTGATCACCGCCGCTTACCTCGCCGCAAGCTTGGGTGCAAATATCGCCAGCGCGCAGGACCTGTCTGGCCTGCTGACCGGAGAGATGCGCGGGCTGGCCGTGCACGAAACGCCAACCGACGCCTCGGCGCTGCCGTTCGAATTGGCCGATGGGTCCGAAGCCAGCCTGGCTTTGTACCAGGGCCAGTATGTGCTGCTGAACTTCTGGGCCACTTGGTGCGCGCCCTGCCGGGAAGAGATGCCGTCGCTGCAAAACCTGCAAACCGAACTGGGCGGCGACAGCTTCCGGGTGGTGACGTTGGCCACTGGCCGCAACCCGCCACAAGCCATCCAGCGCTTCTTCGATGAAATTGGCGTTACCAACCTGCCGCAACACCGCGATATCAACCAACAGATCGCCCGCGAGATGGGGATCTTTGGCCTGCCCATCACCGTCATCCTGAACCCCGAAGGTCAGGAAATCGCCCGCCTGCGCGGTGATGCGCATTGGGACAGCCCTGAGGCCATCGCCGTCATCGAGGCCCTGATCAGCGGCGAAAGCTGACGGCGCACTCCTCCGATCTTCGATCGTCCCCACAGCGCATCTTTGTTCTGAAAATATGCCTGGGGACGCCCAAAGGTTGGGGGGCAGCGCCCCCAACCCGCGGGACGGCGGGAGGGGCGAAGGCATCAGCCGAGCGTCTCCCCGTCCTTAGCGCGCCATTCGCGCAACCTCATCATGGCGAAAACACCCAACCAAATGGTCGTTGACGACCCCCGTTGCTTCCAACCAGGCATATACTATCGTCGGCCCGCAAAACCGGAACCCCGCCTTCTTCATGTCCTTTGACATCCGCTCGGACAGCGGCGTTTTCGGTGGCACCTCCTCCAGTGTGCGAAACGTATTCCGCAGCGGCTTGCCATCGAAATAGTCCCAAACAAACGCATCGAACCCGCCGCGCGCCTCCATCGCCTGCCAGGCTTTCGCGTTGGCAATGGCTGCCTCGATCTTCCCGCGATGCCGCACGATCCCCGCATTCTGCAAGAGCCGCTCCACGTCACGCTCGCCCCAGTTTGCGATGGTATTGGGGTCAAACCCCTCGAACGCCGCCCGAAAAGCCTCGCGTTTGCGCAGGATGGTGAGCCACGCCAACCCGGCTTGAAACCCATCGAGGATCAGCTTCTCCCACAAGGCCCGGCTGTCATATTCCGGCACACCCCATTCCGTGTCGTGATAGGCCACATAGTCAGAGGCTGTCCCGCACCATCCGCAACGCCCTTGCATGTCGTCCACCATCACCACTTTCCCCGCATTTTTCGCGAATACCGTTTTTCACCCTTCTTTAAGAGCCTGCCCGTCACAACTGCAAAGTCGATCGTGAGATTCTTTCGGAGTGGGATGATGCCCGATAATCGCGTTGAGCTGGTGGAACCCGGCATGGAAAGCCCGCTGGACGCTGCAATCTCACAGCGCGACCGAGGGACATTGGCGATGGTCGAACAGGCCCTCGCGCGCGGCGATGCGCGCCTGGCCTACCAACCCATCATGCGCGCCGATGGCAAAGGCATCGCCTTTTTCGAAGGGCTGATCCGCGTGCTGGATGAAACCGGTCGCGTCATCCCAGCCCGCGATTTCATGGGCGCGGTCGAAGACAGTGACATCGGCCGCCAGATCGACTGCACCGCTCTCAGCATCGGGCTTGAAGCACTCAAAGCCCACCCGACGCTGCGCCTCTCCATCAATATGTCCGCGCGCTCCGTTGGCTATCCACGCTGGATGAAGACGTTGCGCAGCTATTTGGCAAACCATCCAACGATCGTGGAACGCCTGATCCTCGAAATCACCGAGAGCTCGGTGATGATCATGCCAGAAATCGTCGCGATTTTTATGGAAGATCTTCAGGATAAAGGGATCACATTCGCCCTTGATGATTTCGGTGCGGGCTACACGGCTTTCCGCTATTTCAAGACCTTCTACTTCGACATCCTGAAGATCGACGGCCAATTTTCCCGCAACGTGGCACAGGATCCTGACAATCAGGTCCTGAGCGAGGCCCTGATCTCCTTGGCCCGGCATTTCGACATGCTCGTCGTGTCCGAAGCGGTCGAAAATGCCGCTGATGCCGCATGGCTGGCTAAGGCCGGCGTGGACTGCCTGCAAGGCTATTACTACGGCGCGCCCTCCATGCGCTTGCCCGATCTGACCGGTTCGGTGATGGCCAAATCTGCCTGATCCCACACCTCCAAGCTCTGCAATCGGCGCATATCCGCCCTTATATTATTGCCTGAGACACTGTGTCGGTTGCCCACCCCTACCCCTGACCCTTATGACGCACCGCAGCATAAGCATGCGGTCGGGCCTTCACGCTTTGCCCTGACCCGGACAGGAAAGGACACCTCAATATGACCAATGTCGTCATCGCCTCCGCCGCCCGTACACCGGTCGGTAGCTTCCTCGGCTCCTTCGCCAACACGCCAGCACACGACCTCGGCAAAGCCGTGATCGAGGCTGTGGTGGATCGCGCAGGCGTCGACAAGGCAGAGGTGTCCGAGACCATTCTTGGACAAGTTCTTACCGCCGCCCAGGGCCAGAATCCCGCCCGCCAGGCCCACATCAATGCAGGCCTCCCGCAGGAAGCCGCCGCATGGGGCATCAACCAGGTCTGCGGCTCGGGCCTGCGCGCCGTGGCGCTTGGCGCCCAGCACATCCAGCTTGGCGATGCCGCCATCGTCGTCGCCGGCGGCCAGGAAAACATGTCCATGTCCCCCCATGCCGCTGCCCTCCGCCAGGGCCAGAAGATGGGTGACATGAAGTATATCGACACGATGATCCGTGACGGTCTGTGGGATGCCTTCAACGGCTACCACATGGGCCAGACGGCTGAGAACGTTGCCGAGAAATGGCAGATCTCGCGTGAGCAGCAGGACGAATTCGCCGTCGCCTCGCAGAACAAAGCAGAAGCCGCGCAAAAGGCCGGCAAATTCGCCGATGAAATCACCTCCGTGATCGTCCCCAACCGCAAAGGCGACATCACCGTCGATCAGGATGAATACATCCGCCACGGCGCCACGATGGAAGCGATGCAGAAACTGCGCCCCGCCTTCACCAAGGACGGCTCCGTCACCGCCGCCAACGCCTCCGGCCTGAACGACGGCGCGGCCGCCACGCTCCTGATGTCCGCAGACGACGCCGAAAAGCGGGGCATCCAACCGCTCGCCCGCATCGCCTCCTATGCGACCGCAGGCCTCGACCCGTCGATCATGGGCGTCGGCCCGATCTACGCCTCGCGCAAAGCGCTGGATAAGGCAGGCTGGAAGGTCGAAGACCTCGACCTGGTGGAAGCCAACGAAGCCTTCGCCGCGCAGGCCTGCGCCGTGAACAAGGACATGGGCTGGGATCCGGCCATCGTGAACGTGAACGGCGGCGCCATCGCCATCGGCCACCCGATCGGCGCCTCCGGCTGCCGCGTTCTGAACACTCTGTTGTTTGAGATGCAGCGCCGCGACGCCAAGAAGGGCCTCGCCACGCTTTGCATCGGTGGCGGCATGGGCGTCGCCCTCTGTGTCGAGCGCGACTGATCAGATCAACACGAAACGGCTGCGCAATATAATTGCGCAGCCGTTTCTATTTCGCTAACAAGATTTCAATAATACCCAAAAGGAGAGACAGACATGGGACGAGTCGCACTGGTCACCGGCGGCAGCCGCGGAATCGGCGAAGCCATTTCTAAGGCCCTGCAGGCCGAGGGCTACACGGTCGCCGCCACCTACGCGGGCAACGATGAAGCCGCAGCTAAGTTCACCGCGGAAACCGGCATCAAGACCTACAAGTGGAACGTCGCCGACTACGACAGCTCCAAAGCGGGCATCGAACAGGTCGAAGCCGACCTCGGCCCGATCGAAGTGGTTGTCGCCAATGCCGGTATCACCCGCGATGCGCCCTTCCACAAGATGACGCCCGAGCAGTGGCATCAGGTCATCGACACGAACCTCACCGGTGTCTTCAACACCGTCCACCCGATCTGGCCCGGCATGCGCGAACGCAAGTTCGGCCGCGTCATCGTGATCTCTTCGATCAACGGCCAAAAGGGCCAGTTCGCCCAGGTCAACTACGCCGCCACGAAAGCGGGGGACCTCGGCATCGTGAAATCCCTCGCCCAGGAAGGCGCGCGCGCCGGCATCACCGCCAACGCGATCTGCCCCGGCTACATCGCGACAGAGATGGTAATGGCCGTGCCTGAGAAGGTGCGCGAATCGATCATCGGCCAGATCCCCGCAGGCCGGCTGGGCGAGCCTCAGGAAATCGCGCGCTGCGTCTGCTTCCTCGCCTCCGATGACAGCGGCTTCATCAACGGCTCGACGATCTCCGCCAACGGCGCGCAGTTCTTCGTCTGAACCGACTTGAATAAAACACAAAAGGCCTCCGCTCACCCGCGGGGGCCTTTTTCGTCCGCATCTTTGTTCCATAAATATGCATCACCCCTCACTGCTGCCAGAAACTCCCCATCCCACGCACGACCTCAGGGTCGGCGGGCGGGGGCGGGTGGGTGGGACGCACGGCGACCCTGAGGCCCTGTCCAACCCGACTGAACTCTCCTAAACCAACTCCATGACCCGCCGCACCGCGACATCCATCGGCTTCATCGCTGTCCTGCTTTGGGCGCTCCTCGCGCTGTTCACGATCGGTACAGCCCCGGTCCCACCCTTCCAACTCAACGCCATGACCTTCGCGGTCGGCGGTACAATCGGCCTTGGTTGGGTGACGGCAACAAACGGCTGGCCTCGCCTCCGAACCGTCCCGCTGCACGTCTACATCCTCGGAACGATCGGCCTCTTCGGCTACCACGCGCTCTATTTCAGCGCGCTCCGCCTCGCCCCACCAGCAGAAGCGAGCCTCATCGCCTATCTCTGGCCGCTCTTCATCGTTCTCTTCTCCGGCCTTCTTCCGGGCGAACGCTTGGGCCTTCTGCATATCCTAGGCGCCCTCATCGCCTTTGCAGGGGCCGCGCTTCTCATCGCGCCAGACGCCAACGGCTTCACCGGCGGCGCAGGCCTTATCCTCGCAGGCCTCTGCGCTCTCACATGGTCCGGCTACTCGGTGCTGTCCCGGTCGTTCGGTGCGGTCCCCACGGACAGCGTCGCCGTCTTCTGCATCCTCACAGCACTGCTCTCCGTGCCTCTGCACCTGATGCTGGAACAAACCCAATGGCCCGCAGACGCGCTCGGCTGGAGCGCAGTTCTCGCCCTCGGCCTCGGCCCAGTCGGGCTGGCGTTTTACGTCTGGGATGTGGGGGTCAAGGCAGGGGACATTCAGCTATTGGGCGTCGCAAGTTACGCGGCCCCGCTTCTGTCGACCCTGATCCTTGTCATCGTGGGGGTAGCGTCAGCCTCCCTCACCCTTCTTCTTGCTGCCGCCCTAATCGCAGGCGGAGCAGGGCTGGCCGCTTACGGCTCAGCCAGGGCTCAGCGCAGCGCGCCGAGATAGCCCATCAAACGCGCCATATCGCGTGCTTCATTTGCACGGCGGGCGGCGGCCATCGCCGATACACGGCGCACATAAGTAAAGAGCATTTTAATCGACCCTCTCTGATCCTGAGGCATAACGGGGAAGAGCCCGTCCCTTACACCCAAGAACCGGCCCACCCAATTGCCAATTTCGAATAGCTGGTATCAGCTGGCTGCAACCCGTGTGGCTGCCCCATCTGCGCGACCCATGACGCGCATCCAGACCGAACGGACGTACGCACGCCGCGCGGCGCGGGCCTCAGCCACGACGGTGTTGAATCCAGGGTCGCAATAGAACTCATACATGATGCACCTGTTTAGACGATTGAAGCGGTATGCGCCTATAAGTATGTGCTTTCGGCGCATTTAGAATTGCATTCTGTGCAACCCCGCTTCCCGTCTCGTGGCCCTTAGCGGCGGCCCGTCAGAAAGCTCCAGACTTCGCCCAGGATCTTGCCACGCTCAGCATGGGCGCGGGTGATGGCGTTGCGGGCGGCAGGGTTGGTTGTGTTGTCGAAAAACATCTTTAACCTCATTGGTATCTTTTGGCTGTTGAAGGATATTTGGGGCGCCACCCGCATTTTCACAAACGAGACTTTCCATTCCTTCAGTCAAGCGATACTTAACTGAAATGTCCGATCGCCTTCCGCCCCTCACCGCCCTTCGCGCATTCGACGCTGCCGCCCGCCATATGAGCTTCTCCAAGGCCGCTGCCGAATTGAACGTGACCCCCGCCGCCCTGTCCTTCCAGATCAAGTCGTTGGAAGAACATCTGGAAGCGCCGCTGTTCCGCCGCCTCAACCGCGCGGTGGATTTGACCGATGCAGGCCGCGCCCTCGCGCCGGGGGCGGCCGATGGCTTCACTGCGCTGTCCGCCGCCTGGCGTGCCGCCCGCCGCACCGTCGATCAATCCACACTCACCGTCACCGCAGGCCCCGCCTTCACCGCCAAATGGCTCGCCCCGCGCCTCTTCACCTTTGCCGAAGAGCATCCGGGCATCGAACTCCGCTTTTCCGCCACGCTGCGGATCATGGACTTCACGCGTGACGATGTGGACGTCGCCATCCGCTTCGGCTTCCCACGAGAGGAGGAGGGGCTGTTTTCCCGCAAGGTGATGGACGAGTGGCTCACCCCGATGATGAGCCCGGCGCTGGCCGAACAATTCCCCGCCCCCTCAGACCTCGCCCGCGCGCCGCTTCTGCACCAGGACGACACCGCAGGCTTCAAACCCGCCTTCGACTGGGCCGCATGGTTCCGCGCCGCCGGTCTGCCGCCGCGGTTCGCGTCGGGCACACGGTTCAGTCAGGCGGACCACGCCATCGACGCGGCAATCGCCGGCGGTGGGGTTGTTCTGGGCAGGATTTCACTGGCCGAAGGCGATCTGCGCGAAGGGCGGCTCGTCGCCCCCTACAAGATCGGCCTTAGGACCGAGGCGCAGTATCGCTTTGTCTGCCCGGAAGGGTCCGAGCATCGCCCGCAAGTGCGCGCATTCCTCGATTTCCTTGAGACCCACACAGAGGCGCTCAAGACCTATCGGGACGGTATGTCGTTCGTGGACGCAGCCGAGGTTGCCGAATAACGCGGCCATCCCCGGCCAGCGTCACCGCATCAGCTGTCGAGCCGCGCGATTTCTTCCTTGAGGCGAAGCTTCTCTTTTTTCAGCTCACGGATGATCAGATCATCCGTGGCAGGGCTCCGCTGGCTTTCCTCGACCTTGGCCGAGAGGGTGGCGTGCTTCTTCTTAAGTTCCTGAAGATGGGCGCCTAGCGACATATGAGTCTCCTCTCGATGTGGAATGTGAACGATCCAAGTGCAGCACAAAAACGCCTTCATGTCACGTTCGGCAAAGCCGTTCGATAAAAAGCTTGGCACTTAATAGGTTAATCGAAAGTTAAAGCCGCCCCATCTCTCAGCACCGCGCGGGCTGTTGCCGAATAGTCATCCCCATCGCGCAGATGCGTCGCACCTTCATGTATAAGAACCGGCGCGCACAGCCGAAACGCCCCGCGTCCCCCCTTCCGCGCACGCAGCACAACGCGCCCTGCATCGCGCCCCTCCCGCGCGGCCAACGGCAAAACAGCGATCGATCCAAACCCATCCAGCCCGGCAAGCACGTCCGGCAAACGCTCCGCCAGGTGGATCATCGTCAACCACCCGCCCGGCTTCAGCCGCGCGCGCGCGACGGTGCACCACTCCGCCAGCGGCGTCTCCTCCCGAAACGCACCCTCGCGCCCGGCATCCTCCGCCGCCGTCCCGGCCCCAGCCGCCAGATAAGGCGGGTTCGCAATCACATGGTCAAAGGACCTCTGCCGCAACTCCGCAGGCAGCGCGGTCAAATCCGCCTCAACCACATCGACCCCATTGCGCCGAGCCAGATCCGCATAAAATGCCTGCCGTTCGACCCCCGTCACATGGCACGCGACACGCGCCGCCAGACACAGGGCCGCAACGCCTGCCCCACAGCCCAATTCCAGCACATGCTCCCCCGCCTTCGCCGGGCACGCTGCCGCCAGAAACACCGGGTCGGTCGCCGCGCGATAACCAGTCCTGGGCTGCCATGCCTGCACGCGCCCGCCTAGAAATCCGTCTTGCGTCAGCTCTCTCGTCACTCACTCACCGGCAGGTCATTGTCACGCAGCGTGGCGCGCGCCGTGAACGCATCTTCGCGCCGCACCAGCAGGCGGCGCGGCAATATGCCGATGCTGCCTTCCAGGGCGCTCATATGGACGTCCATCTCGAACACCTCTATATCCTCGCCCGATAGAAGCGCCGAGGCGAAGGCGATCACGGTCGGGTCGTTGCTGCGCAGAATTTCAAGCATATCCGACAGGTAAGCAGCCGCCGCCGGGATGTCGAGACAGGGGATAAGGCACATGAGCCTCGATCACGCCGCCGCCAAGCCGCATGAGCGCCTCAGCGCCCTGTTGTCCGATGATCTGGATGGCGTGAATGCCCTGATCCGTGAGCGTATGGCGTCCGAGCACGCCCCCCGCATCCCTGAGGTCACAGCCCATCTGGTCGAAGCCGGCGGCAAGCGCGTGCGCCCAATGCTCACCCTCGCCTGCGCGCGGCTCTGTGGCTACTCGGGCGACGATCACATCAAGCTCGCCGCAACGGTCGAGTTCATCCATACGGCTACACTGCTGCACGATGATGTCGTCGACGAAAGCGAAAAGCGGCGCGGGCGGCCCACGGCCAACCTGCTGTGGGACAACAAATCAAGCGTGCTGGTGGGCGACTACCTTTTCGCCCGCGCTTTCCAGTTGATGGTCGAACCGGGTTCCCTCCGCGTTTTGTCCATCCTGTCCAACGCCGCCGCCACGATTGCCGAGGGCGAGGTTCTGCAACTCTCCGCCGCAATGAACATCGACACCACCGAGGATACGTACCTGCAAGTCATCCGCGGCAAGACTGCCGCCCTGTTCGAGGCCGCCTGCGAGGTCGGAGGGGTGATATCAGACAGTGACGAAGCAATCGTGAAGGCGCTGGCCGCCTATGGCGACGGCCTCGGCGTGGCCTTCCAGATGGCCGACGACCTGCTTGATTGGGGCGGCGTCGATGCCGCCAGCGCAGGCACGCTCGACAAGAACATCGGTGATGATTTCCGCGAACGGAAGCTGACCCTGCCGGTGATCCGCGCGATCGCCGCCGCCGACGCCGACCAACGCGCCTTCTGGTCCCGCACCATCGCCAAAGGCGACCAACGCGACGGCGATCTGGAAGAGGCCCTGCGCCTGCTGACGCAGCACGGTACGCTCGCCCAGACCCGGGATGAAGCGAACGCCCACGTGGCACAAGCCAAAGCGGCCCTGGCCGATCTGCCAGACGATCCGATCCGCGATATGCTGAGCGATCTGGCCGACTACGTCGTGGCGCGGCTGAACTAGGGCAGAACCTCCGCCGCCTCGGCCCACCACTCATCAGGCATTGATGCTGCAGCCGCCCGGGCAGTAGCCTCGGTCTCAAACAGCCCAAAGCACGTCGCGCCTGATCCGCTCATACGCGCCAACGCGCAATCTTCGGCAGCAGCCAGTCGATCCAACACATCTCCGATCACCGGTTGCATTGCCATCGCAGGCACCTGCATGTCGTTGCGCGCGATTGACAACCATCTGATAAAGCTGGAAAAATCGCTCCAATTCGGCTCCGGCAAAGGCGCATTGTCCACGCGCTCCATCGCCCCAAAGACCGCCCCCGTTGGCACTTCCACACCCGGGTTGACCAGCACGATCCACATTGGCGGTAGCGCCGGAACATCCTCCAGAACCTCACCAATCCCGCCCATCTGCACGGGCCGCCCGTGTACACAGACCGGCACATCTGCACCCAATGCCTCGCTGCCCTCAGCCACGCCACCAAGGGCGCGGATCACCGCAGCAGCATCCGCTGACCCGCCACCAATGCCCGCCGCATGAGGCAGATATTTTTCTATAAGAATATCAGCTGGCACCCCAAGCCATTCGGCAGCCTTCCAGGCGATGTTGCTCGCATCGACCGGAACACCAGCCGCGCGCGGCCCTTCGACCCGCAGACACATTGCCTTGGCAGGGTCAACGCTCACCCAATCGCCAACCCCGGCAAATACCACCAGCGAGTCGAGCAGATGCAGCCCATCCTCGCGCTGCCCGACAACGTGCAGCGCGAGGTTGACCTTCGCAGGCGCCAGCAGCCTCACTGGCTTTCGCCCACGCCACCTTCCTCTTCGAGAACCTCGTAAAGTCCGACCTCCAGCTTGCGCCGAATACGTTCGGCTTCGACCTCATCATCGGGGTCGAAACTCAGCGCGCGATGCCACTGAAACTCCGCCTCACGGTAGCGGCCCACCATCCAGTAGACGTCGCCCAGATGGTCGTTGAGGATCCAGTCGTTCGGCTCCAGCTCCACCGCACGCTCCATGGGTGCGACGGCATCGTCGAACCGGCCAAGGCGGTAATAGACCCAGCCAAGGCTATCCACAATGAACCCGCTTTCGGGCCGCGCGGCGACAGCGCGCTGGATCATGTCGAGCGCCTCATCGAAATTCCGGCGTTGCTCGACCAGTGAATAGCCAAGGTAATTCAGGACGTTTGGCTGTTCGGGGTTCAACTCCAAAGCGCGGCGAAAATCAGCCTCTGCCGGGGGCCAATCATCCAGCTGATGATAGCAAATCGCCCGCGCGTAATGGATGAACCAGTAGCGTGGCAGGTCCGCATCGACGAGGTCGAGCACCGCTGAATAGGCCGTGATCGCCTCCTCAAACCGTTCGTTTCGGCGCAGGATATCGCCATAGGCGGCCTGCAACGACGCCAGCTCAGGCCGCGCTTCGACCAGAGCGCCCAACGTGGTCACCGCCTCTTCGCTTTGCCCTAGTTCTTCCAACGCATTGGCGCGCCCCATTTGCGCTTCGATGTAGTTGGGGTCTTCTTCGGGAACCGACGACAAGGTCGTTGCTGCAAGCGAATGCTGCCCATCCTCGGCCATCAGCTCACCCGCCAGAAGCGCCGCATCGGTGTGCGTCGGATCAATCCCACGCGCCGCCTGCGTCATCAGCAACGGCAAAGTCCGGTTCCGGTCGCCCGACAAAAGCTGCGCCACCGTGAAGAACACTTCCGCCACGCCATCCTGCGCCGTGATGACGAAATCATAGGGCGTTTCCGCGCCGCTCCCGATTTCGGCCTGCAACGCCAGCAAGCCTGGGTCCGGCACGGCCTGCGTGTACCCGTCCAGCAAGTCCAACGCTTCGCCCCGCAACCCTATCTGAACCATGATTTGCGCGCGGGCGCGGACGACACGCTCGGTATTGGTGATCTGCACCCCTGTCTCGCCAGACAAGATCGCATGGGCCGCCTCGAAATCGCCAACCGCCCCACGCGCCAGCGCAAGGTGCAGGGCGGCCAATTCCTCAAGCCCGCGTTCGCTCGCCAAGGCCTCGAACGTTTCCACGGCACCCGACATGTCGCCTTGGCCAAAGGTCAGCCAAGCGCGCGCCAGATCATCGGCCAGCGGCCCGGGGCCATCCCCGGCCTCAATCATCGCAACCGCGTCGGGCAATTCGTCCTGCGCCACATGGCGTACAAAGCGGACCAATTCCACCAGTTCCTGACCATCGGCATCCGCAGGCAAAGCCGCCGCGATCTCAGCCGCACGCTCCCATTCCGCAAGCGAGGCATGGGCAAACACGGCATTGGAAATCAGGAAGGGATTGCCCGGATCAAGCTCCAGCGCGCGGTCGAAATACTCAGCCGCCGCCTCATGGTTGCCCGAGATCGCCGCCGACCGCGCCGCAAGGTACGATCCGGCCAGTCCATCCGCTGAAACAGGCCCGGCAAGCCCCGCCAGAACGGCGAAAACGGATAGGTGAGTTTTGAAGGCCATGCGAATGCTCTCCCGGTAAGGCGCGGCTTTGGTCAGAAGACTAGGCCGCGCCCATGGGAAGGGCAATCGCAGGTCACTTACATGTTAGGGTAATTCGGCCCGTCGCCGCCCTGTGGCACCGTCCAGACGATATTCTGGCTCGGATCCTTGATGTCACAGGTCTTGCAATGCACGCAGTTCTGGAAGTTGATCTGGAAGCGCGGGTCCTTGCCCTCCTCCTCGACCACCTCGTAAACGCCCGCCGGGCAATAGCGCTGCGCGGGCTCCGCATATTCGGGAAGGTTCACCGCAATTGGGATGCTCTCGTCCTTCAGCTTCAGATGCGCAGGCTGGCTTTCCTCGTGGTTGGTGAAGGAATAGCTCACGTTCGTCAGCCGGTCGAAGGACAGCTTGCCATCGGGCTTCGGATATTCGATCGGGTTCCAGCGCGCCGCCTTCATCGTGGCGTCGGCGTCCGACTTGCCATGGCCCTTTGTCCCGAACAGCGAGAAGCCGATGGTATTGGTCCACATGTCGAATCCGCCCAGACCAAGCGCGCTCATAACGCCGCCGTTCGATTGGAACGGCTTCACGTTACGCACCTTGTAAAGGTCCTGACCCACCGGGCCTTCGCGCAAGGCGGTGTTGTATTCGACCAACTCGTCGCTGGCGCGGCCTTGGCCAATCGCCGCAAACGCCGCCTCAGCCGCCGCGATCCCCGACAGCATCGCGTTATGGTTGCCCTTGATCCGCGGCACGTTCACCAGCCCGACCGAGCAGCCCAGCAGCGCCCCACCGGGGAAACACGCCTTGGGCATCGACTGATACCCGCCCTGCGTGATCGCTCGCGCGCCATAGGCCACGCGCTTACCTCCTTCCAGAAGCTCCGCAATCATCGGGTGATGCTTGAAGCGCTGGAATTCCATGTAGGGCGACAGATGCGGGTCCTTGTAGCCCAGCGCCGTCACCAGACCGATGAAGATCTGGTTGTTCTCGGCATGGTACACGAACGAGCCACCCTGCGCGTTCTTGCCCAAAGGCCAACCCAGTGAGTGGAAGACAGTGCCTTCCTTGTGCTTGTCCGGGTCGATTTCCCAGATTTCCTTGATCCCGATGCCGTATTTCTGCGGCTCAGCATCCTTATCCAGCTCGTACTTCGCGATCACTTCTTTCGACAGCGACCCGCGCACGCCCTCGCTCAGGAACACGTATTTGCCGTGAAGCTCCATCCCCGGCTCGGTGTTCTCGCCGTAAGACCCATCGGCCTCCAGCCCAAAGACACCGGCCACAACGCCCTTCACTTCGCCATTGTCGCCATAGACCAGCTCGGAACAGGCCATGCCCGGGAAAATCTCAACGCCCAGCTCTTCGGCCTGCTCGGCCATCCAGCGGCAGACATTGCCCATCGAGACGATGTAATTGCCGTGGTTGTTCATCAGCGGCGGCATCGGGAAGTTCGGGATGCGCAGGCCACCGGCCTCACCCAGCATGTAGAACTTGTCGTCCTTCACCGGCACATTCAGCGGTGCGCCCTTCTCTTTCCAATCCGGGATCAGCGTATCAAGGCCCACCGGATCAAGCACCGCGCCCGAAAGGATATGCGCGCCCACTTCCGAGCCCTTTTCAAGAACCACGACGTTCAGATCAGCGTCCAGCTGTTTCAGCCGAATGGCCGCCGACAGCCCCGCAGGCCCCGCGCCCACGATGACCACATCGTATTCCATGCTTTCGCGTTCGATCTCGGACATCCGTTTGATCCCTCTCAAGCTGTCATCAGGCCGTCCCAACCGGCCCGGAAATGGCATTTGCATGGGCCTAGCGCGCCCTTGCCCTTAAGGTCAATTATGACGCAGTGGCACGGGCACTTGGTCTGACGATTTGACGCGTCTGGTCTTAGGGGCAAGGGCCGCTATGTCGCGCTTCAAAGGAGTTCTCCCCCATGCTGCGCATTCTCTACTTCGTCCTGTTCCTGATCGGCCTCTATCCGTGGGTGCATTTCTACCGCTGGTTCGACCAGAACGGCTGGGACCTCGGCCCGATGGTCGACGCCTGGTACGTGAATGAGGCGACAACGGGCATCACGTGGGACCTCACCATCGCTGCGATGGTTCTGGTGGTCTGGACCATTGTGGAAATCGTCCGGCATCGCGACTGGTGGTTCCTGCTGGTCGTCCCCGCCACCTTCGGCGTCGGCGTCTCTGCCGGGTTGCCCTTGGCGCTGTTCCTCAAGGCCCGAAAAAATGCATAAGAATGCGGCCAAACTCCTCCCGCTCGGGAAGGCTTCCGGGCCTTGTTAACCACAAAACCCTCCCGTTCGGAAACAACTCCTCCCGAACGGGAAGATTTCTGACCTTTGCGCCACCCCGCCAACAATGCTAGCTGCGCCGCGAAACGAAAGGGCCGGTGATGGATCATTTTCTGTACAAAAGTGGCGTTCTTCACGCCGAAGATGTCCCGCTGACCGACATCGCGGCCCAGGTCGGCACGCCCTTCTATGTCTACTCGACTGCTACGCTGACACGCCATTTCGACGTGTTCACGGAGGCGCTTTCCGGCATGGATCATCTGATCTGCTACGCCATGAAAAGCAATTCAAATCAGGCGGTTATCGCACACATGGCCTCGCTTGGGGCGGGCATGGACGTGGTCTCGGGCGGTGAATACCTGCGCGCCAAAGCCGCTGGTGTGCCGGGTGAGAAGATCGTGTTTTCGGGCGTCGGCAAGACCCACGAAGAAATGCGCATGGCGCTGGAGGGCGGCATTCGGCAATTCAACGTCGAATCCGAGCCAGAGATGGAACGCCTTAGCCAAGTCGCTGATAGTATGGGACAAATCGCCCCCATCACCATCCGCGTGAACCCGGATGTAGACGCCAAGACGCATGAGAAAATCAGCACGGGCCGCAAGGAAGACAAGTTCGGCATCCCTATCTCCCGCGCGAGAGAGGTTTATGCCCACGCAGCCTCCCTGCCCGGCCTCAAGGTCATAGGCATCGACGTGCATATCGGCAGCCAGCTAACCGACCTTGAACCCTTTGAAATCGCTTACCAAAAAGTGGCTGAGCTGACGCATCAACTGCGCGCCGATGGCCATGAGATCACCCGCCTCGACCTCGGTGGCGGACTTGGCATCCCGTATGAGCGCTCCAATTCCGCGCCGCCATTGCCCATCGAATACGGCGCCGTCGTCAAACGCACTGTGGGCGATCTGGGTTGCGAGATTGAGATTGAGCCGGGCCGCCTGATCTCAGGCAATGCGGGCCTACTCGTGGCGTCCACAATCTACGTAAAGCACGGAGAAGGCAGGGATTTTCTGATCCTCGACGCCGCGATGAACGACCTGATCCGCCCCGCAATGTATGGCGCATGGCACGATATCGTGCCCGTGACAGAGCCTGCACCCGGTGCCGAGCAGACCCCCTATGACATCGTAGGCCCCGTCTGCGAATCCGGCGACACATTCGCCAAACAGCGCAATCTGCCGGAACTGAAAGAAAACGACCTGATCGCCTTCCGCTCTGCCGGCGCGTACGGCGCAGTGATGAGCAGTGAATACAACTCTCGCCCACTCATTCCCGAGGTTATGGTGAACGGCGATCAATTCGCCGTCATCCGCGCACGTCCATCGTTTGACGACATGATAAACCGCGATACTATTCCCACATGGGCGTGACGCCCGCCGGGGCACGCCCGGGAAAGGGAATATGACCGAGCGCGACCCAAAGACCTCCGCTTTTCAGCGCCTGATCTGGCCCCTGCGCCTGACCCGTTTGGGGATGGTTTCAGAGCGTTTGGTCCGGTCCTTCTGGCCAGTCTGGACCCTGCTTTTCGTGGTATTGGCCGCCGCCGCCTTTGGTGCGGGCAGCTTGTTGCCCCCGAGCTGGGGCTGGCCCGCCTTGGGCGTTATCGCATTGGTGTTGCTAGGCTTTCTGGCACTTGGTGTCCGGCGCTACAGCCACCCGACCCGTGACGAAGCCTTGGTACGCCTCGACAGCACGATGCCCGGTCGCCCGATCACGACCCTGATGGACACACCCGCCGTCGGCGGTGATGATCCGGCCAGCCGCTCCGTCTGGGCCGCCCATGTGCGCCGCATGGCAGACCGCGCCGCATCTGCCCGCGCGCCGGAGCCTGATTTGCGCCTGTCGCAACGCGACCCGTACGCGCTGCGCTACATTGGTGCGACCGCTCTTGCGATGGCGCTGATGTTCGGCGCGTTCAGCCGCGTGGGTGAGGTGGGCGAAGTTCCGCTGGGGGCTGGCCCCGCCACGGCCTCCTCCGGCCCAAGCTGGGAAGGCTGGGTGGAACCGCCGCTCTACACCGGGCTGCCCTCCCTCTATCTCAATGAAATCACAGCGGATTCCTTTGAAGCTCCGCTCGGTTCAGAGATCACCTTGCGCGCCTACGGGGTCCCCGGCGAAATCACCTTGCGGACAGACATCGGCGAACTGCCCGAACTGGACCCCGATGCCTATGCGCAAACAGTCGTTATGGAGCAGGGCGGGACGCTTGCAGTCGATGGCCCCGGTGGCCGCGAATGGCGCGTCATCGTTCGGCCCGACCAACCGCCAACTGTTGCTTTGGAAGGTGAAGTCGAAGGCGAGCCGCCCGGCGCGATGGAGTTCAGTTTCACGGCCAGCGACGACTACGGGGTCCGCTCTGGCACCGCGACCATCCGGTTGAATCTCGATGCCGTCGACCGCCGTTATGGCCTGGCGCTTGACCCAGAACCGCGCGAGCCCGTCGTTCTGGACCTGCCGATGCCGTTCCGTGGTAACCGCGATGAATTCACAGAGGTGGTGCTCGAAGACCTAAGCCAGCACCCCTTCGCCAACTTGCCCATCACGCTGACACTGACGGTCAACGACGATGCCGGTCAGATTGCCACCGTCAGCTATGATGTGGACCGTCTTCCGGGCCAGCGCTTCTTTGACCCGATGGCGAACGCCTTGATCGAGTTGCGCCGCGACATCCTTTGGAATCGGGACAATGCCGGCCGCTCCGCCCGGTTGCTGCGCGCGATGACCCACCTGCCCGAGCCCGGGATGCCCGAGCCGGTCTACCTTTCCTTGCGCTCTGCTATCCAGCGGCTGGAAAGCGCCATCGACCTCGTATCGCTCGAAGTGCAGGAAGATGTGGCCGAAATCCTTTGGGAAGCCGCGCTTGAGCTGGAATTTGGGGAGCTTGCCACCGCACTTGAACGCCTGCGTCGCGCCCAAGAACGCCTCGAAGAAGCCATGCGGCAAGGCGCCAGCGAAGAGGAAATCGCCGAGCTGATGCAGGAAATGCGCGAGGCGATGGACGATTACATGCAGGAATTGGCCGACAATACCGAGTTCGTCGATGGCACCGATCAGCCGGATCAGGATGATGGCGAGCGCATGGAAATGTCGTCTGCCGATCTCGACGCAATGTTGGAGCGTATTCAGGAACTGATGGAAGAAGGCCGCATGGCCGAGGCGATGGAGCTGTTGCAGCAGCTGCAGGAGCTTCTGGAGAACATGGAAATCACGCAGGGCGAAGGTGGCGGCGATGGCCCGCAGACGCCCGGCCAGCAGGCGATGGAAGGCTTGCAGGACACGCTCCGCGGCCAGCAGGGCCTAAGCGATGACAGCTTCCAAGAGCTTCAGGACCAGTTCAATCCCAACCGCCCCGGCCAGCAGAGCGAGCAACAGGGCCAAGCCCCGCAAGGCAATCAGCCCGGACAGGACGGCCAGAACCCCGGCCAAGGTCAAGGTGGTGACAACGAGCAAGGCGGCGGCTCACTTGCCGAGCGTCAGGAAGAACTGCGCCGCCAGCTTGAGGAACAGGCGCGTCGCCTGCCCGGCACCGGAACCGAGGCGGGCGATGAAGCCTTGGATCAGCTGGAAGGCGCGGGCCGCGCAATGGAAGAGGCCGCCGAAGCCTTGGAACGGGGCGACATTGCCGAAGCTTTGGACCTGCAATCCGAGGCGATGGAAGCGATCCGCGAAGGCATGACCCAGTTGGGCGAAGCATTGGCGCAGGAACAGGGGGCCGAGCCGGGCCAAGGTCAGGCCGAGGGCAATATGGCCGAAAGCCGCCCGCTACAGGACCCGCTGGGACGTCAGGCCGGCAATAACGGGGCATTCGGCTCGGACGAGGAAGGCAGCCTTGGCGGCGAGGAAGCCCGCCGCAGGGCACGCGAATTGCTTGACCTGCTGCGGGACCGCGCAGCGGAACAGGGCCGCCCTGAGATTGAGTTGAATTACCTGCGCCGCCTGCTAGACCAGTTCTGAAGCGGTATTACTCACCTGAACCCGTGGCCCCACCCGCAATCGACCGCGCCATGTCATCCAGCCAGAAGCGCGCGGAATTCACGGCATTCACGTAGCTTTCCAGCGCAGACTCCAATTGCGGAACGGCTGCTGCGATTTCATCGGCATAGACATACACCGCCACGCCGATCGCGGCGAGGAGGAGGATCAGGAAAAAGCCGCGCCGTACCTGCCCCCGGCGCTTCACGCTTTCGACAATTGTGTCGACGTCGCTGGCATCATCTTCGGCTTCGCTCCGGTCGCCAGTGGCGCGCAGGGTCGAGTTGATTTCTTCGATATCGGGCAGAAGTTCGCTTCGTGACGCCGCTGCCGCGACGACGCCTGAGACGGCCAGATCTTCGGCTTCAAACGCATCCTCAGCCTCTTCCAGGTCCGCCAAACGACGGGACCGCGCACTATCTTCCTCGCTCTGAAGCGGCATCTCGGATTGCGTTTCGACCGGATCCGGCTCCGCATCGCCACGACGCAGGCGCGCTTCGCGCTCGGCCTCTTCGCGGAGAATGTCTGCAACGCCTGCATCAATCTGGCGGCGAGCGGGGCGTTCGGGTGTGTCTTCGCCCGGCTCCTCTCCCGGTGCGCCGCTTGGCCCATCCACTGCAATCTCTTCAAGCTGCGGCTCGGGCTCGGGCGCGGGGGGGTCAGGCGCGGGAGGCGGTGCCTGGACCTCTGGCTCAGGCTCCGGGGCCGCCACACGAGGACCGGGCTGGAACCAGGTCGACGAACAGTTGGAACATTGCACATCCCGCCCACCGGCCGGGATCATGCTTTCATCAACTTCGTATCGGGCGCTGCAATTCGGGCACGTCAGCCGCATTGTTCACTGCTCTCGTGGCTAGGCCAAAAAACCGGCCGCGACGGCTCCGACAACATGGGGCCGACTGCTTGTAGTCGCCAAAGATTAACAATCCCCGTTGCTGTTTCCAATCCCTGCATAATTCCAACCATTTGGCCGTTGCATCTGCGTGTCAGATCGGGGGCAAGCGCCAGGGGTGCGATTGCAAGTATGTGCCCAAGAGTGCAAGACAGGGGCAACAAGAATGGCGCGGGGGCGCGAGGCCAGATGATCGAGATGCAGGACGCAGCCTATGGCTACGGATCGGAGCCGCTGCTTTCCGATTTGTCGCTGCATCTCGCGCCGGGGTCGTTCCACTTTCTGACGGGTCCCTCGGGTGCGGGAAAAACGACCTTTCTGAAGCTGTGTTATGCAGAGTTGCTGCCAACCGGCGGGAACATCACGCTGTTTGGCCACACCGCAACGGGCCTCAGCCGCGACGGCATCGCCGACATTCGGCAGAAGATCGGCGTCGTGCATCAGGATTGCAAATTCCTCGACCATCTGCCCGTTTCTGAGAATATTGCCCTGCCACTTTCCGTGACGGGCAAAGGCGGAATGGCGCAGGATTCCAACTTGAATGAATTGGTCAGCTGGGTCGGGCTGACTGCGCGGGCTGAGGCCCTGCCACCAGAACTGTCGGGCGGGGAACGGCAACGCGCCGCACTGGCTCGCGCGATCATCATGGACCCGGATTTGATCCTGGCGGATGAACCGACCGGCAATGTCGATTGGGACATGTCGCTTCGGTTGCTCAACCTTCTGATCGAGTTAAACAAGCTTGGGAAAACGGTCGTTATCGCGACCCACGACCTTGCCCTGATCCGCGCCGCAAAACAGCGCGTCCAGGCCCGCGTATTGCGAATCCAAGGTGGGCAGATCACAGCGGCGGGGGCGGACCTATGAGCCTTCGCAGTGACCTTATGGCCCTTGTGCGCGGCGATCGCGGAGCCGACCGGGTTGTGCCGCGCAGCGGGCAATCCGCACGCCTGACTTTTGCGACGTCGGCGGCCATGGCCTTTCTCGCCGTCTTCGCGATGGCCCTGGCGATGGCATCGGGCCGCTTGGCAGATCGCTGGTCGGATGCCTTGGCGCAATCATCGACCATCCGCATCTCGGCCCCGCCGGCTGAGATGGAGGCGCAGACGTGGGCTGTGCTGACCGTGCTTGAGCAGACGCCGGGCGTCGAAAGCGCCCGCGCCTTGAGCGATGAAGATCAGCAGGCACTGCTGGCGCCTTGGTTTGGGCCAGACCTCCCGCTCGACGATCTTCCCGTTCCGCAGTTGATCGAGATCACGGAAACGGCGGATGGTTATGACGCAGACGGATTGCGACAACGTTTGGCCGCCGAAGCCCCCGGCGCCGTGTTGGACGACCACGACCGGTGGCGCCGCCCGCTAGCGGAGGCGGCAGGGCGGCTTCGGGTGCTTGGTTGGCTGGCGCTTGTCCTGATCCTTGGGGCAACCGGCGCAATGGTCACGCTTGCCGCGCAATCGGCGCTGAGCGCGAATGAGCAAGTGATCCGTGTGCTGCGCCTTGTCGGCTCGCGCGACAGCTACATCGCCCGCGCCTTCGTGCGGCGCTTCACAATCCGCGCGTTTACTGGCGCTGCCCTAGGGGTGTTGATCGGTTTGTTGGCGGTGGCGATCCTTCCCTCAGCCCGCGACACGGCGGCTATCCTGACGGGTCTGAGCTTCTCTGGTGCCGGGTGGCTGTGGCCGCTGATCATTCCACCTTTGGCCGGGGCAACAGCTTTCGCCGCAACTCGTATCGCAGCCTTCCGCACGTTGAGGGGCCTGCAATGATCCAGTGGCTGCGTTCCTTCCTGCACATCGTCCAGATGTACATCGCCATGTTGGTTCTATCGATTGCGTTCTTTCCCTATGCGCTGCTGAGCGCGTCGGGCGCCCATGCGGCATGCCACACCTTCTGCCGCTGGGTGTTTTGGACCCTTGGCTGGATGGTTGGCCTGAAGACCGAAGTGCGCGGCACGCCGCCCGAAGACGAGGTAATGATCGCTGCGAAACATCAAAGCTTTCTGGACATCATGATGATCTACAACGCCGTGCCACGCGGCAAATTCATCATGAAAAAGCAGCTGATGTTCTCACCCCTTCTGGGGCAATACGCGCTGCGCATCGGGTGCGTTCCTGTGAACCGGGGCAAGCGCGGGGCCGCTATCAAGAAGATGCTGCATGACGTGAAATCCGGCAAGCAGCAGGGCGGGCAGTTGATCATCTATCCGCAGGGCACACGTGTGGCCCCCGGAGTTTCCGTGCCTTACAAGGTCGGCACCGCCGCATTGTACGAACAGCTTGGCCAGCCTTGCGTTCCAGTGGCTGCAAATGTTGGCGTGTTCTGGCCGCGCCACGGGATCATGCGCAAGCAAGGCGTCGCGGTGGTCGAGTTCTTGCCAAGGATCGAACCAGGCCTGGACACAGCCGCGTTCATGGAGCGGTTGGAGTCAGATATTGAGACCGCTAGCGACCTGTTACTAGACGAAGCCGGCTTTAAACGGAGCACCTGATGCGGAAAATCACGGATCTGGAAGACCTCAGCCAGCTCTACGGTACGCCCGTCCCCGCATCTCTGACCAAGGTGATGAACGGTCTCACCCCGCTGTATCGTCGCTGGATTGATGCATCGCGCTTTGTCGTTCTGTCGACAGTCGGCCCCGAAGGCACAGATGCCAGCCCGCGCGGAGATGACGGCCCCGTTGTCAAGCTGGTGGATGATCGGACGATCTGGTTGCCCGATTGGCGCGGCAATAACCGCATCGACAATCTGCGCAATATCGTGCGCGATCCGCGAGTGTCGCTGATGTTCATGGTCCCCGGCTGCAACAATGTGGTGCGCGTAAACGGCTCTGCGTTCCTGACCGACGATCCGGAGGCGACAGGTGCGTTTGAACAACGAGGCCGGCACCCAAAGACGGTCATCGTGATCGAGACGGAAGAGATCTACTTCCAATGCGCCAAGGCCCTGATGCGCTCTGGCCTCTGGTCGCGCGACGATTCCGAAGGGCTGCCCACGCCGGGCGATTTCGTGAAGGCCGTCGATGCAGATTTCGACGGTGCCGCCTATGACAGCGGCTATGTAGAATATGCCAAGGACCGCATGTGGTGAGGGCGCTTGGCTACCTTCTATTCACCTTGGCCGTGATCATGGCGACCGTGGCTGGGTTTGTGTTCTTTGCCGCGATCTCGGATTGGCGTAATCGGGGCTGCCCCGGGGCTGAGCAATGCTCGGACGCTGTCAGCGTGATGGTCCTGACGGGCTGCGCACTGGTTGCGGCAGCCGTCATGGCATTTGCAGGGATGGTGTTCGTGCGCCGCTAGGCGGCCAAGCCCTTCGAGCCGAGATCAAGGAACTTGCGGCGGCGGTTGGCAATGACCTCCTCCCGCGCGGGCGATCCAATGTCCGCCAACAAAGCAGAAATGGCCTTTCCGACCGCCTCAATCGTCGCCGGTTTGTCGCGCTGTGCGCCGCCCAAAGGCTCACCAATAATGTGGTCGCAGACGCCTAGGGAATTCAGATCCTGAGCCGTCAGACGCAGGGCTTCTGCCGCTTCGCGCATTTTCTCAGCATCTTTCCAAAGGATCGACGCGCAGCCTTCCGGGCTAATGACCGAGTAGATGGAATGTTCCAGCATGGCCAGCTTGTCGGCTGTCGCAAAAGCGACTGCACCGCCCGATCCACCTTCGCCGATGATGATCGAGATCAGTGGAACACCGATCTGCAGGCATTTCTCGGTTGAGCGTGCGATGGCCTCCGATTGACCCCGCTCTTCCGCACCTTTGCCGGGATAGGCACCGGGCGTGTCGACAAGGCTGATCACGGGCAGGTTGAAACGGTCCGCAAGATCCATAAGCCGAACGGCTTTGCGATAGCCTTCGGGACGGGCCATGCCAAAATTGCGCTCGATCCGGGTCTTGGTGTCATGGCCCTTTTCGTGACCAATTACCACGACGGGCTTGTCGTCGAACCGGGCGAGCCCGCCCATGACGGCGTGGTCGTCAGCGAAGTTTCTATCGCCAGCCAGCGGCGTGTATTCAGTGAACAGGGCCTCGATATAGTCGCGGCAATGGGGCCGGTCGGGGTGGCGCGCGATCTGGCATTTCCGCCACGGTGTCAGATCCTTGTAAAGGTCGCGCAACATGTCGGCGGCCTTCTTGTCGAGCGCGGCTGCCTGATCCTCAACATCCATACCTTCTTCGCGTCGTGCCATGGCGCGCAGCTCTTCCGCCTTGCCCTCGATCTCGGCCAGCGGCTTTTCGAAGTCCAGATAGTTCATTGCGGCACTCACTGCTCGGTTCTTGACGCAATGTATATGGCTGGGGCGTGGACGGGATGCAACTCGGGCCTTCAGAAAGCGACAACCGTGATCAACTGCGGCCCCGTTCAATCAGGAAATTCGCTTTTGCGAAAAGGGCCTCATGCTCATCTGGATTGAAGATCTTAGATCGCCGCACACGCGATGCACCATTGGGTTTCAAGCTGGAGTAGCGCATCGCTTTAGTGCGACTTATCCAATCCGGGTGGGTCGTCAGCGCTGCGCATTCGACACGTCGCAGGAAGTCAGCGGGGTCATCGGCCTCAAGCGACGAAACTTCCCAAAACAAAGATGTCTTTCCATCAAGCGCGTGGTCCGACAGCAAATCGCGGATCAAGGGGCGCAAGCGGTGCACAACCTCGAGCTCTTGCCGTGTGATTGGGACGATAATCCTGCCGTCAGCAGATCGTCCGGCTAGCGACCAATGGGTCAGCGTATCCGAAAAAATGCGCGCCTCGACTTCTGGTAATTCGGACTTTTCGCTGCGCGAAAACAAGCTGCGCCAAACAGAACGATCCGGCTCGATCAATAGGATACCTGATAGCGAACCCAAAGGATGCGCAGCGAACGCATTGGTAACTTCGCGTACAAGGGAATGCCCGCTCAACAGCCCAGTGTTGGGGTATTTTGACCGCATCGAGGCATGTTCTTCCTCCGCAAGGATGCGGCGGTTTTCTCGTTCCAGAAGTGCGCCGATCAGGGGAACCGCGATCAGGTTCATTACCAAGATCGGGCCAGCCGCTGATGTATAAAACCAAACGGCTAAGTCGCGCGGAAGTGCCACGGCTCCCAGCAAATGCGCCGACATGGCCAGAGCCAGCAATAGGAGCATGCCAAAGTTCCGTTTCGGAAGGCCCGCAAGTTTCCGGCACCAAATCATGCCTGCAAGGCCGGTGATCACCATCGCCCATAGCCCTGAAACCATACCGACGCCGCCGATCTCGATCCGAACAGCCATGGTGATCAACAAACACGGAATAAGACCGCGCCAGCCCAGGAAAGCGCCGGCCAGTGCGACGGGGATATTTCTCAGGTCGATGATGAGACCATCAAAAGGCTCAATCGGGGTGTGCATTTGTAGTGCTGACATCGCGCCGAACAACACACCCAGAACGATGGGGGCCGTGTAATTGCCGGTAACGCGTCGACGAACAGCCCCGTAGCTTTCCGCAATCAACGCGGTGACCGCCAAAGCGGCGGCCATGTCCATCAAGATCGGAAAGTTCATGTGGCCCCCTATGTGCCCAGAGATTTCGGCGGACACTAGGAGAACTCAGTTTCTGCGGCGTTAATCGCGCAGACTATCCAGCAAGCATTTCAGACTGTTTTACGATAACTTGAGCCTGTTTTATCGAAGCAATGTCTACGAGCCGACCCTTATAGACGGTCGCACCGGAACCGTCCGCCTTCGCCTGTTCCATGGCGGCAAGGATTTCCCGAGCCTCCGTGACGGCTTGCTCGGATGGCGTAAACACCTCATTCGCAAGGGCAATTTGCTTGGGGTGGATGGCCCATTTGCCGACCATGCCGAGGGTCGCGGAGCGCTTGGCCTGAGCGCGATAGCCATCGTCATCGGAGAAGTCGCCGAACGGCCCGTCAACGGGCAAAACGCCATGGGTCCGGCAGGCAGCCACGATCGCGGTTTGCGCCCAATGCCAGGGATCGGACCAGTGCTTCTGACCCTCGTGGAGCATATAATATGCTTCCTGCGTGCCACCGATGCCGGTGGTCTGCATCCCCATAGACGCGGCGAAATCAGCGGCGCCAAGGCTCATGGCCTGAAGGCGCGGGGAAGCGGCGGCGATCTGTTCAACATGGGCGATGCCGGCGGCACTTTCGATGATAACCTCAAACCCGATGGGTTTGCTGCGCCCCTTGGCGGCTTCAATCGCCGTCACTAGCGCATCAACTGCGTAAATGTCTGATGCGCAACCAACTTTCGGGATCATGATGATGTCGAGCCGGGAGGTGTCGGCCTCAAGAAGCTCTACCACATCACGGTACCAGTAAGGCGTATCAAGACCGTTGATGCGAACGCTGAGGGTCTTGTTGCCCCAATCGACACTCTGGATCGCCTCGATGATATTGAGCCGCGCCTGATCCTTGTCGGAGGGTGCGACGCTGTCTTCGAGGTCAAGGTTGATCACGTCTGCATTGGACGCTGCCATCTTTGCAAATAGCTTGGTGTTCGAGCCCGGGCCAAACAACTGGCAGCGGTTCGGACGGGCGACTGGGGCGGGTTGCAGGCGGAAGCTCATGGGCGGACCTCGGCGAAAGGATGTTTCGTACACGTTCGCCAGAGGGGTAGATTATTGCGCTGCGGCGTGCAAGTGCTGCGACGCAGAAAGCGGAATGACGGCCGCGAAATTGGGGATCGCAGCTATAATTTTCCTGTAGTGCATCCGTAGTTATTCCGTAACTACCAAAGGGCGCACATGTGCCTATGCAAACACAGTGTTCTGTGCGCGCGCTCAGCGGTCGCGCCGGTTCCGTTTGCGCCGATTGGCGGCATATTCTGTCGGAATGAGGATCAGCGCAGCGGCAGACCCCACCGCCGCATCGAAGCCGGGTGAGCCAAGCGAGAGACCGAAGGTTGACCGGACCATGAACAAGACAAAGACGGCCCCCAAGGCGATCAGAAGCGATGGCAGGATGCCGTTATGCGTCCAACCCCACTTCTCGGACAGGAAGGCCACGACACCGGCGATCATCATCGACCCGAAAAAAGCGAAAAAGCCCATCCTACTCTCCAATCCTGTCGCCGGGTGCGATCCGCGCCCCGCGCAACCAGTCTTCCGCCGCCATTGGCCCTTTGCCCTCTGGCTGGACCTGCGTGATTTCAACGGCCCCTTCGCCGCATCCGATTGTCGAACCGTCCATGACGATGCCGGCTTCACCCGAACCTGACGCCACTTGCGACTTCAGTAGTTTCACACGCTTTCCATTCACCATAGTCCACGCCCCAGGAAACGGGGAAAGACCACGGATCTGAGCATCTATATGGGCGGCGGGCTCGGTCCAATCCACCTTTGCCTCAGATTTGTCGATCTTTTGGGCGTAAGTGACGCCCTCTTCCGGCTGCTTCTGTGGTTGCAACGTTTCCAGTTTAGGCAGCGCTGCGCGGACGATTTCGGCCCCCGCGATGGAGAGTTTGTCGTGCAGCGTGCCAGCAGTTTCACCAGCGGCAATCGCGACCTCTTCCCGCAAAAGGACCGGGCCGGTATCGAGGCCTGCTTCCATCTGCATCAGGCAAACGGCAGTCGACTCATCGCCCGCCATGATCGCGCGCTGAATGGGCGCGGCCCCGCGCCAGCGCGGCAGATCGGAGGCGTGGACGTTGACGCAGCCAAGGCGGGGCGCATCGAGGATCGCCTGCGGCAGCAAGAGGCCGTAGGCAACCACGACCGCGACATCTGCATTGAAATCGGCAAAGGCGGCCTGTTCATCCGCCCCCTTGAGGCTGACTGGATGGCGCACGGGCAAACCAAGCGCATCGGCGCGCTGGTGCACCGGGCCGGGGCGTTCCTTCTTGCCGCGCCCTGCGGGGCGCGGCGGTTGGGAATAGACGGCCACAACTTCGTGCCCCTGATCGACGATCGCATCGAGGATCGGGACGGAGAAGTCCGGCGTGCCCATGAAGATTACGCGCATCAGCGAGCCTTTCTTGCCTTCTTGAGCAACATCTCACGCTTTACCTTGCTGAGATTGTCGAAATACATGCGCCCGTTGAGGTGGTCGATCTGGTGCTGCACGGACGTGGCCCAGAGGTCGACGAACTCCTGCCGCACGCGCACTCCCATATGGTCGGTGAAGGCGACAGTCACCCGTGCCGGGCGGGTGATCTTGGCCGACACACCGGCGAGATTGGGGGAGCCTTCGGGGTAAGTGCTCAGATCATCGGAGGCGGCGATGACCTCTGGATCCGCCATGCGGATGGCCTGCCCACGTTCATCACTTGCATCAACGACGGCGAGCCGCAGCATCACGCCAATTTGCGGCGCGGCAAGGCCAACGCCGGGCATGGCATCCATGGTCTCGATCATGTCGTCCCAGATCGCGCGATGCTCGTCCGTGATTGCACCAACGGGATCGGCAGGCGTGCGCAGGCACTTGTTCGGCCAGGGCAGGAAGGGGCGGGTGGGCATGGAGGTGTCTCCGACGGATGCAGCCCCTCCTCCGGCCATGGGGCCGTCCTCGCAGCTGCGATGCGCTTAGGCCTTTTCGGTGGCCTTGTTGCGTTTGAACTTGACCATCTTACGGGTGATCAACTGGCGCTTGAGCGGGCTGAGATAGTCGATGAACAATTTGCCATCGAGGTGGTCGATCTCGTGCTGGACGCAGGTGGCCCAGAGGCCATCGAACGTGTCTTCCTGCTCGGCCCCGTTCATATCAATCCAGCGCACAGTCACGGCTTCGGGCCGGGTCACGTCGGCGTAGATCTCAGGGATCGAGAGGCAGCCTTCCTCATAAACGTTTGTCTCGTCCGAGGAGGACACGACCTCAGGATTGAACATCGCCATCGGACGCGGGGGCGCACCTTCTTCCTTGACGCAATCGAGCACGATCAGGCGCAGTGATACGCCGATCTGCGGCGCCGCAAGACCAATACCGGGCGCGTCATACATCGTCGCCAGCATGTCGTCGGCCAGCGCACGCAATTCATCGGACACATCGTCGATGGGCGCGGCCACCTTTTTCAGGCGCGGGTCGGGGTGCAGGACAATCGGGCGTTTCATGGAGGCCCATGTAAGACAATCCTGCGCGCGAATAAAGGGCGTGGGGTTGCGGCCAAACCTGCGCACGCTAGGGTCCGATGCGACGCACGAAGGAGGCTATCCATGTCATTCGACGAAATCATCGACCGCCGCGGCACCCATTGCGTGAAATGGGACATGATGGAGACCCTTTACGGTGTGTCCCCGAATGATGGCGTGTCGATGTGGGTGGCAGATATGGATTTCCGCCCGCCGGGCTGCGTGCAGGATGCCGTGCAGGCGATGGTGGATCACGGCGTCTACGGCTATTTTGGCGATGACAGCAAATACCGCGCGGCGATTTGCTGGTGGATGGCAGAGCGGCACGGGTGGGAGGTTGATCCGGCGCATATTTTCTCGACCCACGGGTTGGTGAACGGCACGGCGATGTGCGTGGACGCGTTCACGAATGAGGGCGACGGTGTGGTGTTGTTCACGCCGGTCTACCATGCCTTCGCCAAAGTGATACGTGCCGCAAACCGCGATCTGCGGGAGTTGGAGATGGGGCAGGAGGACGGCAAATACGTTCTCGATTTCGAGGCCTTCGACGCGCAGATGACGGGTAACGAAAAGATGCTGGTGCTCTGCTCACCGCACAATCCAGGCGGGCGCGTTTGGACGCGGGCTGAGCTGGAGGGCGTGGCGGAGTTTGCAAAGCGGCATGACCTGATCATCGTATCGGACGAGATCCACCACGACCTTCTGATGCCCGGGCAGACGCATATCCCGATGACCAAGATCGACGGGATTGCGGACCGGCTCGTGATGATGACGGCGGCGACGAAGACGTTCAACATCGCAGGGTCTCATATCGGGAATGTCATCATCGCAGATGAAACCCTGCGGGCCCGTTTTGCGGCACGGATGGCGGCGTTGGGCATGTCTCCCAATTCTTTCGGCTTGTTCACGGTCACAGCCGCCTATTCGCCCGCAGGCGCTGAGTGGTTGGACAATCTGCGGGAATACCTCGCCGAGAATGCGCGGGTGTTCGACGAGGGGATCAACGCGATCCCCGGCCTGCGGTCGATGCCGCTTGAGTCAACCTACCTCGCTTGGGTCGATTTCGAGGGCACCGGCATGACGCGGGAGGAGTTCACGGATCGTGTAACAAACTCAGCCAAGATCGCCGCAAACTACGGGCCGACCTTCGGCAAGGGCGGCGACAGCTTCCTGCGGTTCAACATTGCCGCCCCGCGCGCAGTGATTGAAGATGCCGTGGCCCGGATGAAAACAGCGTTTGGCGATCTTCAATAACGGCGGCGTTGCAAACCAAGATAAAGGGCGAGGCTGCCGACCACGATGGCCCCGCCCACGAGCATCAGGGCCGTCGGCGCCTCACCAATGGCCAGCCAGACCCAGAGCGGCCCCAGCACGGTCTCCAGCAGCAAAAGCAGGCTGACATTCGCCGTGGCTGTGTGGCGTGAGGCGAGGGACAGGCAATAGAAGCTAATCGGCAAGACAAGGCCGCCGGTCACGATGATGGGCCAAAGGGTGATGCCGTCGAGTGATTGAACCGGCCCTGTCATGGTCAGGCCTGTGATGCCAGCGGCCAGTGCGCCAAGGCCGACAGCCAGGGGGATCGGGACAGTCTGGTGGTGCCGGATCAGCACGAAAGACAACGCGAGGCAAAGCGCAACCCCAAGGCCGAATGCCGCCCCGATCAGCGATGCCGTATCAAAGCCGACCCCTCCGGATTTGCCGAAGATCGCGACCGTCAGCCCTGCAAGAACGGCCCCGATGGTGAGCCATGTGGCACGGCCTGTGGCCTCTCCCATCAACAGCCACGACAGCAGGGCGGAAAGGATAGGCACCGTAGCGACACCTAGCAGAACGGGCGTGACCGGATAGCCAACGATGCCGAAGGTGAAGAGCGCACCGTTAACGGCCTGACAGAGCGCGATGGCCATGCCGCCGAGACTGAGGGACGCTGCCAAATCCGCACGCTTCTGGCGGCTTGTTGCAGCCCAAACGCCTAGCAAGACCAGCCCCATCAGGCTGGAGCGCCAGCCAAGCATCTGCACCCCTTCCATTCCCGACAGGCGCATCAACATGGCGTCTGGCGTCAGGACAAGCGCGCCGAAGGTGGCAAGGCCAAGGCCGTAAAGGGGGCCGCGTTGCATTCAATTCAGCCCTGCGATCAGGGCATCTTCATCGCCGAGACCAAGGATCCATCCCTCCTCTGCGTCGCCCTCCTGCAGCAGGTTGTTCAGATGCGCGGGATCGAGCCGTGAGAAGGCGCGAGCCACAAGACGCACCTGGGCCGCGTCGAGGATTTCGTCTTCGCGCAACCGCGCCTTGATCGTAGCGTCGATGAGGCCGGGATAGATCTCGGCCAAGACAATGGGGGTATCGGGCGACTGAAAGGGGCTGACGCTGAGCGTGTCGCCATAGCGTTGCCGAAGGTTGTGGAGGTGCGGGAGACCAAGCAGGACCTGCGACCCGACAGAGCCTGTGGTGAACAGCTTCCAACAGGGTTGCGCGCGGGGTAATTCGCGCTCCACCGCGCGGCGTTCGGGCATGCCATGGCCGTGACGTGCGGTGCCCTTGGCGGGCAAAGTGTCGGTCTCACGCGCCGCCGGGCAGCCCCAGAAGGGACCGACACCGGGGAACAATCTGTTCAGCCCTTCGGCCACGTCGAACCGGTTGTTGCCGTTGGCTTTGTCATCCTCGATCACATCGTCCAGATAGGCCCAAAGGTTTAACGGATCGTCCGAGCCGCACACGGCCCGCGCGAAACTGCGTGGATAGCCGAACGGAAAGTCGAACCCCGCCAGCACGCGGCGGCCTGCCCGCAACTCACCATCCAGCAGCCCCGTGAGCGCGCGCATGGCAGCGTGGCGGGTGCGGTGGTAAGTCACCGCTTCTCGCCCATTCCGGCTGATGCCAACGAAAATCGCATCCTTGGTGGGTTTGGCAGGCGATGGCTTGGACCTTGCAGACCAATCGACCATGACGATGGTGTCGAAGCCCTTCATCCCAGCCAAGCTTCCGCTTGGGCGAGGTCTTCGGCGGTGTTCACGTTGAAGAAGGGCGGTGGGACGGTCTCAGGGAAGCGGATGCGCGTGACAGTGTGCTCAGCCGCCCAATCCGTTACTTTACGCGTTCCACGATCAAGCGCTTGGGCCAGATCGGCGGACAAATACACCGGCCAAAGTGCTGTGGTTCCGTGCAATCCGTCTTGGGTTTCAGCCACAGCGATGCCCGGGCCTTCCGACAAACGACCGACCAGATCGGCGGGCAAAAAGGGCGTGTCCACCGCAACCGTCAGCACATTGTCCGCACCAAGGCTTTCAGCCCATGTCATCGCCGCCAGAATGCCGCCAAGCGGGCCTAGGCCCGGCACCTTATCGGCAATGACCGGTAGCGACCCAAGCGGGTCCGGCCCGTTGATCACCAATTCACTCACCTGCGGCGCGAGCCGGTCATGGACATGCCGCCACAAGGGCTTTCCCGCCAATAGGCGCTGCGCCTTGTCCCCGCCGATGCGACGGCCCTGCCCGCCTGCGAGGATGACACCGGGAACAGTCATTCCTGCGCTGCCGCTTGCCATGCACGCATGTTTGCCAAGGCTTCCTTCGCCTCTTCCATCGAGGCAAACCCGCTCAAGGGAATGGAGGTCCAGGCAAATCCGGCCATGACGAGAATGAAGGCCGGGTGGACGTCGATCCGGTCAATGTCAGCCCAAGCCAAGCTCGTCTGCGTTTGCCCTGCGACGACGCGGACAGAGTCCTCTGAAATCAAAACGTGAGCGCTTGCTTGCATCGAATCTGTGCAATAGGCGCGCCAAAAGCGGCGGGTATTGGCCGCATTCAGCCAGGCATAAACCACAACAAAGGCAACGATCCCGGTAAGGATCGGAACGAATGCCGCAAACTGGGGGGCGAAATCTGCCGCCTGAAGCAAGGGAAAGAGCCACAGAAACATCAAACCGGCACAGCATCCCGCAGCTAACAGGTAAACCAACCACCCTAGAAACGCGCTGTTCGCGGCGGCATTTGCGCGTTCTAACATGATGGTCTCGGCGGCGGCGCTGGCTTGCGCCATTGCATCAGGGTCACCGGGCCCCTCTATCCTGTAAGTCACCGTCATTTCACGCAATCCCTTTGGTGATCATCCAGATCAACAGGCTTCATTTGCATCCCCTGATAGCCGGATTTAAGGCGATGCATAGCGTCAGGAGTAATCGACACCATGGCCAGTGCCAACTCATCCCGATCCGCGTTCTTGCAGGGCGCCCGCGATGCAGGCCCGTTCCTGCTTGTCGCCGGGCCGTTTGGGGCCTTGTTCGGGGTCGTGGCGACCGAGGCGGGGCTTAACATCGCGCAGGTCATGGGGTTTTCGGTTGTGGTGATCGCGGGTGCGTCACAGCTGGCGGCGTTGCAGTTGATGCTGGATCAGGCGCCTGCGGTGATCGTGCTGTTGTCAGCCATCGCGGTGAACCTGCGGATGGCGATGTATTCGGCCTCTCTCGCGCCGCATCTTGGGGCGGCTCCGTTATGGAAGCGGGCTTTGGTGGCGTACATGAATGTCGACCAGACCTACGCCGTGTCTGTCCTGAAGTACGAAGACGCGCCAGAGATGAGCCTGGCGGAGAAACTCGGTTATTTCTTTGGCACCTGCGTGCCGATCATCCCGGTCTGGATCATCGCCACTTATATCGGCGCGCGCCTTGGCGAAGTGATCCCGAGTGACTGGGACATTGCGTTCGCGGTGCCGGTGGCGTTCCTCGCCATGGTCGCCCCGGCCCTGCGTACGGCGGCTCATGTGGCGGCGGCCTTTGCGTCTGTCGTGTTAGCCATCGTGTTTGCTGGATTGCCATACAATCTTGGCCTGATGCCTGCGGGCATTGGCGCCATGATCGTGGGGGCCGAGGTTGAACGCCGGATGGGCGCGCGGTTTGTGCCACCTACGGGGGGCAGCAAATGATCGGTTGGACGGGTACGGAAATCTGGCTGATCATTGTGGCGCTTGGGGTGGCGACTTACACGATCCGCTTTTCCTTTCTGGGGCTGATCGGCAACCGGGAGCTGCCCGATTGGCTGTTGCGCCACCTGCGCTACACCCCCGTTGCAATCCTGCCCGCCCTCGTCACGCCCGGTGTGCTTTGGCCTGAGGGTAGCGACGGAAGCCTGAGCTTGCCGCATATTGCATCGGCTGTGGTGGCGCTTGGCGTTGGCTATTGGCGCAAGAGTGCAGTCTTGGCGGCAGTCTGTGGCGTGTTGGCGTTCGTCGGGCTGAACGCGCTTCTCTAGACAGGCAGCGCGGTTGTCTTGAACACCGTCTTCAACGCAAAGCTTGATTGCATCTGCGCCACGCCGGGCAGGCGTGACAGGTGCTGGCGGTGAATACGGGCGAAATCCTCAGAGTCCCGTGCGACAACTTTCAGTAGATAATCCGCCGTGCCCGCCATCAGATGGCATTCAAGAACGTCGGGAACGCGCGCGACGGCCTTTTCGAACGCATCAAGAATTTCGTCGGATTGGCCTTGCAACTTGATCTCGACGAATACAGTCGTCACACGCCCGACCGCGCGGGGGTTGAGAAGCGCGACGTAATCGCGGATCACCCCTGATGCTTCCAGCCGCTGGACGCGCCGGTGGCAAGCGGAGGGGGACAGGTTCACGCGCTCGGACAATTCCGCATGGGTCATGCGGCCCTGCCGCTGAAGCACTCGAAGAATCGCGGCATCTGTGTCGTCTAGTTCCTGCTCAGCGCTCATCTCTCTCAATATCCCATAATACTACGCACACTTCTTGCATTGATTACGCTAACAGCGGGCGTTTTTTCAAAGTAATTCCGCCACCTCAGGCGCATTCTCCGGTCACCGCAGTGACCTGTCCAAAGGAGGAGTGGACCATGCACATCGGCTGCCCAACAGAGATCAAGCCTCAGGAATTCCGCGTGGGGCTGACCCCTGCCGCCGCGCGCGAAGCGATTTCGCATGGCCATACCGTCACGATGCAGGCTGGCGCTGGTGAGGGGGCGGGGTTTTCCGATGAGCATTACCGCACCGTGGGTGCTGCCATCGCAGACAGTGCTGAAGCCATCTTTGCCGACGCCGAGATGGTCGTGAAGGTGAAGGAGCCGCAGGCGGTTGAGCGCAAGCAATTGCGCGAGGGGCAGATCCTGTTCACCTACCTCCACCTTGCCCCGGACCCGGACCAAACGCGCGACCTGCTCGACAGCGGGGTGACGGCAATAGCCTATGAAACCGTCACGGACGCGGCAGGCGGTTTGCCTTTGCTTGCCCCGATGTCGGAAGTGGCCGGTCGCCTTGCGCCTCAGGTCGGATCCTGGGCATTACAAAAGGCTAATGGCGGGCGCGGCGTGTTGATGGGCGGCGTGCCCGGAGTCGGCCCGGCAGAGGTCGTCGTGATCGGCGGCGGCGTCGTGGGCACTCAGGCCGCGCGGGTGGCGGCGGGTATGGGCGCGGATGTGACGATCCTTGATCGGTCCCTGCCCCGGCTACGTTACCTTGATGACACATATCGCGGCGCGTTCAAGACGCGCTATGCCAGCGCCGATGCAACGGCCACGCTGATCCAGACCGCCGATCTGGTCATTGGTGCGGTCCTCATCCCCGGGGCTGCCGCGCCGAAACTTGTGACCAAGGCGCAGCTTTCGACGATGAAGCCCGGTTCGGTGATCGTGGATGTCGCCATTGACCAAGGTGGCTGCTTTGAGACGTCGAAGGCCACCACGCATCAGGACCCGATCTACGAAGTCGACGGCGTCGTGCATTATTGCGTGGCGAACATGCCTGGGGCCGTGGCGCGCACCTCGACGCTGGCCCTTGGCAACGCAACCATGCCGTTCATGCTGGCCTTGGCGGATAAGGGCTGGCGGCAGGCCTGTGCTGACGATCCGCATTTGATGGAGGGGCTGAACACCCATGCCGGCAAGCTGACGAATTATGCCGTGGGTAAGGCCCTTGGGATCGACGTGTTGTCGCCTTCACTGGCGATCAAAGGCTGAAACGAAAAAGGGCCGGGAAATGCCCCGGCCCTTTCCGTGTTTTGCGGAAATTCAGCTTTGCGCCTTCAACGCATCGCGGATTTCGGCCAGCAGCTCTTCTGCGGTGGGGCCTGCGGGCTCTTCCGGGGCCGCCTCTTCTTCGGGGCCTTCCGCAGCCGCTTTGACCTTGTTGACGTAACGCACAAGCATGAACACCACGAAGGCAATGATCAGGAAGTTGATGATCGCCATGATGAACGAGCCATAGGCAAAGACACTGGCCCCGGCCTCGCGCGCCGCTTCAAGCGAGGCACCTTCCGGCACTTCGCCCGCCAGCACGGCATAGTTATTTGTGAAATCCAGCCCGCCGGTGAACAAGCCGATGATCGGGTTGATCAGGTCGCCCACCAGCGACGTGACGATGGCGGTAAAGGCCGCACCGATAATGATACCGACGGCCATATCCATAACATTGCCCTTGGCAATGAAGTCCTTGAATTCTGAAAGCATGTGGTCGCTCCACCCAGTCCTGTTCCGTAATATGGGCGGCATCCGTTGGTGCGCACGCGCACAGGCCCCCCTCTAGCGCGTGTAGAAAGACCGGTCTGGCGCAACGTTTCAAGGGGAACTATCTGCAATAGGTCACATTCCGCCATGAGGTAAACCATGAGCACGCTTGAGAATTTCGAAATCAACAGCCGGTGGACGGCGCAGGACCCGTCGGTGATCCAGCTCTACTCCTTCCCCACGCCCAATGGTGTGAAGGCCTCTATCGCGCTGGAAGAGATGGGCCTGCCCTATGAGGCGCATCGCGTAACGCTGTCCGACAGCGACGTGAAAAGCGATGAGTTTCTGTCGTTGAACCCCAACAACAAGATCCCTGCGCTGATTGACCCCAACGGACCGGATGGGGAACCGATTGCGCTTTGGGAATCCGGTGCCATCCTGATCTATCTTGGCGAGAAAACGGGCAAGTTCATTGGCCGGACGGACGCTGAGAAGTATCAGATCATCAAGTGGGTCATGTTCCAGATGGGTGGCCTTGGCCCGATGTTCGGCCAGCTTGGCTTCTTCGTGAAGTTCGCAGGTTCTGAGATCGACGATCCGCGCCCACGTGAGCGCTATGTGGCCGAGGCCAAGCGCCTGTTGAACGTTTTGGAAGGCGAATTGGCGGATAAGGAGTGGATCGCAGGCGATTACTCGATTGCCGACATGGCGATTGGCCCATGGCTGGCGGCGCTCGATTTCTACGGCGCGAAGGAGCTTGTGGGTTGGGACGGCCTGAAAAACGTACCCGCCTATCTTGAGCGTTTCCTCGCCCGTCCGGCCGTTCAGAAAGGCCGCGTCACTCCGCCGCGCGAAGACTAAGCGAGCCCTCGGATCAGATCAGCGGCCTTTTCGGCCATCGCAATGGTGGGGGCATTCGTGTTCCCACCGATCAGCTTCGGCATGATCGAGGCATCGACCACACGTAGCCCGTCGACGCCGCGCACCCTGCAGGCCGGGTCAACCACGGCCATATCATCCACGCCCATCTTACAGGTGCCAACGGGGTGATAGATCGTGTCTGCACGGGCGCGAATATCAGCTTCCAACGCTGCATCGCTGCCGTCGTGGGAGTAGAAGCGCTCGCCCCGCCAAGGGGCAAGCGGCTCGCCCTCAAGCACCTGCTCCATCAGACGCGCGCCCTTCATCATGCTTTCAAGATCACGGCTGTCACTCAGATAAGCAGGGTCAATTCGGGGCGGCTTGCGGAAATCGCTGTTTTGTAGCCCGACATGACCAACGGAATGGGGCCTGAGCACACAGAGATGGCAGGAATAGCCATCCACGAAATGCAGCTTGCGCATGTGCTGATCGACGATGCCGACGACAAAATGCATCTGAAGGTCGGGCCGGTCGAGGCTCGAATCACTTTTCACAAACGCGCCCGCTTCGGCCATGGGGGAGGCGAACAGGCCCGCCCCCGTCTTGCGCCATGCCAGACCCGCCTTCGCCAGACGCATCAGGCCAGCCGGCCCCAGCCCCACGACATCTTTCCGTTTGGACCTGTAGGAGATGACGTAATCGAGGTGGTCTTGCAGGTTCTGACCCACACCGGGCAGGACATGGACGGGGGCGATGCCATGGCGTTGCAATTCATCCTCGGGTCCGATACCCGACAGCATCAGAAGCTGTGGCGACCCGAAAGCACCCGCGCTCAGGATCACCTCCCGCCGTGCCTTGAGAGTCGTCGGAATGCGCCGCTCCCACACCCGCACGCCGGTTGCGCGCCCGTCTTCAACGAGGATCCGTTCGACGGTGCTGCGCGTCAGGACTCGCAGGTTCGGGCGATCCATCACTGGATGCACATAGGCCGCCGCTGCTGAGCATCTCTCCCCTTTGCGCGGGCCATCATGGAACTGGGTGACGTGGTAGTATCCCGCCCCGTCCTGTCGCGCGCCGTTGAAATCGTCCGTGCGCGGGATCTGCGCCGCTTCGCTAGCGTCAAGGAAGGCTTCACTAATGGGAAGCGGCGCAGATTGGCTTCGCACCTGTAGAGGGCCATTATCGGCGTGATAATCGGTGTGACCGCCCTCAAACCCCTCAGCCCGCAGGAAATAGGGTCGCAGGCTCTTCCAATCCCAGCTCTCGCAACCGCGATTGGCCCAGTCATCATAATCGCCCGGATGCCCCCGCACGTAGAGCATGGCATTGATCGCCGAGGACCCACCCAACGCCTTGCCGCGTGGCTGAAATCCGCGCCGGTTGTTCAGACCCGGCTGCGGCTCGGTATGGAACGCCCAGTTGTTGATCTTTGGGCGGCCCGACACCATCGCGGCCACCAAGGCCGGCGCCCTGATAAAGATGTCGCGGCCCTGCCCCCCCGCTTCGACCAAGCAAACAGAGACGCTCGGGTCTTCCGACAGGCGCGCAGCCAACACAGACCCGGCCGAGCCGCCACCGACGATGATGTAGTCAAATTCCATGTGCCGCAGACTACGCGCCATGCCGCTCCACGGAAACAGAACGTGGCGTCAGCCCGGCAACGAACCGCTCAGGACATAACGCAGGATCTGCACCACCTGCTCGGGCTCTTCCGCCACGGCCAGTGCTGCCGCGTGCACCTCTTTCAAGGGATGCTGATGCTCCGGCATCGACAGCACGATGATCGGCTTGCCCAATGCGCTGGCATAACCTGCGTCAAACGCCGCGTTCCACTGTTTGTATTTTTCGCCAAACCGTACGACGACCACATCGGCATTCTCGATCCCGTGGCGGGTGCGGATCGCGTTAACCATGGCGCCCTTATGGTCGTGCCAATACTTGTTCGGCTCTTCCCCGAGGATCGCCACGCCGCAATCATCGCTGGCCGCATGGTCGGTGACAGGGCCCGAGAACGACAAGTCCAAATCGGCAGAGCCGTCCACAATACGCTCCCGCCAATCGGTGTGAATCTCTCCCGACAGATAGACATTCAGCGTCATCGCGCTCTCCTTCCACTGGTTTCAAATACTCAAAAAGGCGCACCGGCCAATCGAGCAGAGCTAGCCCGCCTTCGAAAAACGCCCACCACATGCGCTGCAATTTTCCTTTGGAAAATTGCCTCCGGCGACCGCGAAGCGGGCGCAATCCCTAGCCGCGCAACGTGCCGCCGGTGGCCTTGCTGACCTTCTCGACGATCTTCACACCGACTGCTTCAATCTCTTCCTCGGTCAGCGTCTTGTCCGTTGGCTGCATCCGCACCGTGATTGCCAAAGACTTCTGGCCTTCGCCAAGCGAGCCGCCGATGAATTCATCGAACACGCGCACCTCTTCGATCAGGGCCTTGTCGGCACCCGCCGCAGCGTTGACCAGATCGAGCGCGGCCACATCTGCCGCCACGACGAATGCGAAATCCCGTTCCACGGCTTGCAGATCAGCCATCGTCACCGCCCCACGGCTGGCGCTTGCCTTGCGCGGCATCGGCACCTCTTCAGGGAAGATCGTGAAGGCCATGGCAGGGCCTTTGACATCCATCGCGTCCAGCACTTTCGGATGTAATTCGCCGAAGATGCCAAGCACCTTCTTCGGCCCAAGGCAGATCATCCCATGCCGGCCAGGATGCCACCATTCGCGAGCACCGCGCAGGATTTGCGCCTTGGCAGGTGCACCGATTGCCGCCAGCACAGCCTCCGCATCCGCCTTCACGTCGAACACATCGACGCTGCGCCGTGCGCCGTGGGGGTCGCGTGGGCCTGTTTGGCCGATCAACAGGCCGCTCACCATCAGATGCTGCTCACCGGGCTCACCGCCATGGAACGCCGCGCCGACTTCAAACAGGGCCATATCCATCATGCCGCGTGCCTGATTGCGCGCCGCCGCCTGCAACAGGCCCGACAAAAGCGCAGGCCGCATGTGCGACATCTCGGACGAGATCGGGTTCTCCAGCATCACGTCATCGGTGCCGCCACCGAACAACTCAGCCGAGGCCTTGTCGATGAAACTGTAGGTCACGCATTCGTTGTACCCGAGCGCCGCCGCCGTCCGCCGCGCGCTGCGTTCGCGCAGCTGCATCGGCGTCAGAACAGGCGCGGGCACGCCGGGCTCGCGCGGCAAGGGCTGCGGCTTGAGACCGGTTAGAGAGGTCACACGCGCGACTTCTTCTACAAGGTCAGCCTCTCCATGCACGTCACGCCGCCAAGATGGCACCCAAACCTCCAACGTGTCGCCAGATCCAGACGCGCTGAATCCAAGGGCGGTCAGGATGCGGACCTGTTCGTCTCGGGCAATCTCCATGCCGACAAGGCTTTCGACGCGTTTGGGGTCGAGCGTGTAGCTGCGCGCGGTTTGCGGCGCGGCACCAGCCTCCACAACCTCGGACGCCTCGCCTCCACAGAGATCGAGCACCATCTGCGTCGCGGCCTCAAGGCCGGGGCGGGTATATTCAGGGTCCACGCCCCGCTCAAACCGGTAACGGGCGTCGGAATTAATCTTCAATTCACGGCCAGTATAGGCAATGCGCACAGGTTCCCACCACGCGGATTCGAGGAAGACGTTGACGGTCTCCTCGGTGCAGCCCGTCTCGGCCCCGCCCATCACACCGGCGATGCTTTCGGGGCCATTATCATCGGAAATCACGACCTGTCCGGCGACGAAGGTGTAGTCTTTGTCGTCCAATGCGGTGATCGTCTCACCACCCGCCGCGCGATGGACACGCAGGTTCCCCGCGACCTTGTCAGCGTCGAAGACGTGCAGAGGGCGGTTCTGGTCGAAGGTGAAGAAGTTGGTGATGTCGACAAGCGCGGAAATCGGGCGCAGGCCAATCGCGCGCAAGCGATCCTGCAGCCACTCCGGGCTGGGGCCGTTCTTCACGCCACGGATCAACCGCCCGGTGAAATGCGGGGCGTCGTCCAGCGTATCGGCGTCAATCGTCACGTTGATCGGGCACGGGAAGGTGCCGGGCACCTCTGTCGGGTTGTGCGCCTTGAGCGTCCCAAGCCCCCGCGCTGCAAGATCGCGCGCGATGCCGTGGACGCCAAGCGCGTCCTGCCGGTTTGGCGTGATGGCGATTTCGATCACGGGATCGACCTTGGCGGGGTCGTTCTCGGCCAGCCAATCGACAAAACGGTCACCCACCTCACCGCTCGGTAGCTCGATGATGCCGTCATGCTCGTCTGACAGCTCAAGCTCGCGCTCAGACGCCATCATGCCAAAGCTCTCGATGCCCCGGATCTTGCCCACACCAATCGTCGTATCGATGCCGGGCACGTACATGCCGGGCTTGGCGAGGACCACGGTGATCCCCTCGCGCGCATTGGGCGCGCCGCAGATGATCTGCTGCATGCCTTCGTCGGTCTCGACCTGGCACACCCGCAGGCGATCTGCGTCGGGGTGCTTCTCGGCCGACTTCACCTTGGCGATGGTAAAATCCTTGAGCCGCGCGGCGCGGTCCTCCACCTCTTCCACCTCAAGCCCGAGGTCGGTGAGGGCTTCCAGGATATCATCAAGGCTCGCCTCGGTTTCGAGGTGATCTTTCAGCCAGGAGAGAGTGAACTTCATAATGGGCCCCAGGGGTCGAATTCATCGGCCCCGGACATGGCAAAGAATGCCTTCAGACACAAGCCATCAGGGGTAGCTGTTGGGCAATCCCAGCAGTTCGTCGAGCTGCCGTGCGATCCAGCCGTGGGGGATGAAATGCCCGCCGGGATGGGTGTCGAGCGCAACCCGGCCCGTGTCGCACACCCATTCAGTGCGGGTGAGCGTGAGGAACGAACGCTGCTGCCACTCGCCGATGACCTCGCCCTCACTGCAGCCCATCGCCTCACGCCAGAGGGCGACGGGGTGATCGGTTTCGCCGTTTGGTCCGAACGGGAAGCGCAGGACGGTGTCGTCAAACCCATAGACCTGCCGCGCGTTTTGGGGATGGGTTTGGCAATCGGTGGATTGTGGCAGGGCGCCGGAGATCGCCAGAAGCGCTGCGATGTCAGCCCCGTCTTCACAGACAAACCGCCATGCCATCCGGGCGCCGTAGCTGTAGCCGGACACGAATATCTGCTCGGGATCGATGGGGTAGCTACTGGCAACATCGTCCAGCACCGCGCGGGCGAACGGCACGTCCGGCGAATTGGCGGTGCGGAACGTCCATGTCCCGTTATTGCCGTTGGGGGCGACCAACAGCACACCGCGCCGTTCCGTCGCCCCGGCGATCCGGGCATGCTGAACGATCAGCGTGCCTTGCCGTTGCCAACCATGGAAATGCAGCAGGACGGGGAGTGGGGTTTCGCCATCCCATCCCTCAGGTTCAAGGACGTGGTAAGACCGATCCCCGAGTTCGCACGGGGTTTGCCCAGTGCACGCATTGGCTTGGCTGACAAAGGCAATAAGCAGGAAGGCGACAGAGAAAAGCGTTTTCATGGGCTTGAAGTTGCCCGGTGCGCTGGCAGTGTCAATTCACGGATCGGTCAGTTGTAGGAAGTCGGGCTGGAAGTAACCTGCACCCGTGGTCGTTAGCGCCCTTCAAAGCCGAGCCAATACATCAATTCAACCGTTACTATGATCATGATGAAGGGAAATATGTATATAATGAACACAGGCACAATGACCGTTCGAAACTTGATCTTGAACCAGTTCCAGTTGCGCAGCGTAACCCGCCTGATCGGCGTATTGTTACGATGCCACTTTATCCTGTCGCGCCCGGCCCGAAGGAGCCGGACGGTCAAGCCAGCGTCAGTTCTCCAAATCCTGACAAACCCACGCTCCGCCATCTGATCCAAGTGGAATAGAGTATCGTTTTCGCGTTTCGCGACATCGTCGTAGAGCGGAATAGGCGTGTCGTCTGCGCCAGCATTCGTCTTGAGGCTTTCATGTGTCCAGCGTTGTGTGCCTGCCTCCTGAATCAACAGAAGCAGCTGCCGCTCAACCTCCAGATCGTACCTCACACCCCTGCGTGCACCGTCGGGACCTCAAGCGCTGCAAATCCATAGTGGCGCAGCCACCGCAAGTCGCTTGCGAAGAAGTCGCGCAGGTCGGGGATGCCGTATTTCAGCATCGCAATCCGGTCGATGCCCATGCCAAACGCGAAGCCCTGGTACTTGGACGGGTCGATCTTGCCGGCCTCAAGCACCTTGGGGTGGACCATACCGGAGCCCAGGATTTCCAACCAATCGTCACCCTCACCAACCTTCACTGTGCCGCCTTCGAAGCTGCATTGAATGTCGACTTCGGCCCCCGGTTCCACAAACGGGAAGTGCGAGGCGCGGAAGCGGGTTTTGACGGCGACACCGAAGAAGGCGGAGTAAAACTCTTCCAGCACCCACTTGAGGTTCGCCATGGAGATGTCTTCACCCAGAACCAACCCCTCGACCTGATGGAACATCGGTGTGTGGGTCTGGTCGTAATCGGCGCGATAAACACGGCCCGGCGCAATGATGCGGCAGGGCGCGCCGTGCTGTTCCATATGGCGGATCTGCACGGGGCTGGTATGGGTGCGCAACACATGCGGCGGGCGATTATCGCCCTCCTTCCGGTGCGTATAAAACGTGTCCATCTCGGCCCGCGCGGGGTGGTGGCCGGGGATATTGAGCGCGTCGAAATTGTAGAAATCCGTCTCGATCTGCGGACCTTCCGCGACAGAGAAACCCATATCGGCGAAGATTGCCGTGACCTCTTCCATGACTTGTGACACCGGATGAATGGTGCCTTGACGGCGCGGACGCGACGGCAAGGTCACATCCAGCCATTCCGCCTTCAGTCGCTCATCAAGCGCCGCATCGGCCAGACCGGCCTTCTTCGCAACGATCGCCGCGTTGACCTCATCCTTCAGCGCGTTCAGCGCGGGGCCGGCAACCTGACGCTCTTCCGGGGTCATCTTGCCCAACTCGCGCATTTTCAGGCTGATCTCGCCCTTTTTGCCCAGGGCCGCTACACGAAACTCTTCCAAAGCGCCTTCATCTGTGGCCCCGCCGATGCGGTCCAGCCAGCTTTTGCGAAGATCGTCCAAGCCGTCCATTTTTGCGCGCTCCATCAAGAAGAATTCCGGCCTGTCCCCTACCAGAGCGGCCCCGGATTGCAAGCCAGCGCAGCGGTCGCGCCCCATTCTCGCCACATTTGGCCCCATTTCAGATCACTCGCTGATTTGGCGCATCCAATGGCCACCTTCCGCCTGTAAAAATTGACCAAAACGTAATCCCGCGCGGCCACGCAAAAAGGTTAACGGCGGCATTCCTGCAACAGCGCGAACGCTCCGATTGCCCTAAATGCGTCAAATCGTTGACTGAAATGAGGCTTACCCTCAGTTTGCATACCAAGCCGGACAAAAAAACACCGGCAAACATTGGGCAGGAACACGTGAGTAAGTTGATCTCAGAACGGTCGAAATCCGACCCGTCTGGTGCACTATATGCGCCAGAAGCCGTCGCCGGTATGCGCGGCGGGATCGCCACATCCACAGATCAGCAACGTGTGTCCGCAACGGGTCAAATCCGCATGCGCCGTGAATTGGCGTGCGGACACAATACGGAGTAGAGTTATGGCGATCTTCAATAAGCGTCGCAAAGCCGACGAGGCACGGGAAGAGGCGGGACAGCGCCTTGCACATGCCGCACGCCGCGCCGATCATTACCGCAAGCTGGTGGCGACGCCGTCGGTTCTTGCCGCAGCAGGCTTGTTCACCCTTTCAGGCATTGCCGGTGGTTTCCTTGCAACCGGTCAAACCGCAGCGGTTCGCACGCCAGCCGCACCAGTGCAGCCCGCCGTTGTTCCTGTCGCAGCCGTGCCCGAGGCACCGATGCCGCCGACGCTGATCGACATGACCGGCGCAGATGCCGAAACGGCAAGCGTCGTTCCAGTGGCACGCCCGGCTGAACTTGAGGCAGTGCTGGACCTTGCCGAAGCAAGCGCGGACGCCACGCCCGAGGAACCGGAAGAGCAAATTTTCACCTCCCTTTCGATTGATGCGGCAACGGGACGGGAAGAACGGCGGGCAATCCGCCCTGCCCTGACCGAAGCGCAGGCGGAGGTGTGCCGGGAGAACTTGGCAGCCGCCGCAGATCGCCTGTCGGTTCGGTTCTCGGCCAGCTCTACTGACGCAGCACCTGAGGATCTTGATGCCGCCTTCTCGTTCGCAGAAGGTGTAGCAAGCTGTGCAGGCCTTCGCATCCTGGTACGCGGCCATGCCGATGCCACCGGAGACGAGACGCAGAACCTCTTGCTGTCTTGGGAACGGGCCGAAGCCATCATCGAGGCAATCGAGGCGGCTGGCCACGACACATCGATTTATGAACCCGTCGGCTATGGGTCGCGTCAACTTCTGAGCGATGCCCCTGCAGAACAAGCCGAAGCCCTCAGCCGCCGCGTTGAATTCGCGGTCGTGCCCTTGCGTCAGTAACAAAGGACAAACGGTATGCCACTTCTTTTGAACCTCACCCTTGTCCTCGTGCTGATCGCCTCGGCGGGCGTCGGGGGCTATCTTCTGGCCCGCGCGCATTTCACTGCGACCATCGCGAACCGTGTTCTGGCCTATCAGGCCCGTCTGGCACGGGCGAACCGCGACACCAAGCAAGCCCATAAAGACATTGACCGCCTCACAGCCGAGGCTGATGTCCTGAAGGCCGATCTGGAGCGTTCGCGCGAAAGCCTGGAACGCTATGAGACCGCCTTGTTTGAGGCACAGCCCGCGGCAGCGGCACCCACCACCATGGTTGCCCCAGCTCCTGTTGAGGTCGCGCCGAGCCCCGAAATGCCGCTGGAACAGCAGGCCGAGGCTTATATCCAGCACGTCGGCGGCTATGACGATTTTGAGCGCTCCAGCGGCATGGAAGAGGCCGAGCCGGTTGCGGTTGACCCCCATCCCCATACGCTGAGCCGCGCGATCGCCTGATCGCCAGCGCCAAAGAAAAAGAAAACCCCCGCCGAGCAGATCGCCCGGCGGGGGTTTTTCGTTTCGGAAAGCGTTTCGCTTAGAGCGCAGCTTTGGCCTGATCTACAATGGCACCGAATGCTTCGGGCTCATGCACGGCCAGATCAGCCAGAACCTTGCGGTCCACTTCGATCCCGGCTTTCGCCAGACCGTTGATGAAGCGGCTGTATGTCAGCGCCTCATCATGGGCGCGGACAGCGGCGTTGATACGCTGGATCCACAGGGCGCGGAACTGACGCTTGCGGGCCTTACGGTCACGCGTGGCGTACTGGTTCGCCTTGTCGACGGCCTGCGTGGCGGTGCGGAAATTCCGCGAACGTGCGCCATAATAACCTTTGGCCGCGTCAAGAACCTTCTTGTGGCGGCGATGAGTGACGGTTCCACCTTTGGTACGGGACATATCCGGTTCTCCTTAGCGGTCGTAGGGCATGTAGGATTTGGCGATCTTGGTGTCGGGAGCAGACAATTCGCTTGTCCCCCGAGCATTGCGGAGGAACTTGTTCGTCCGCTTGATCATCCCGTGCCGCTTACCGGCCTGACCGGCGAGTACCTTACCGGTGCCCGTCACTTTGAAGCGCTTCTTGGCGCTCGACTTCGTCTTCATCTTCGGCATTTCCAACTCCTCAAGTCTTACGAGTGGTTCGGGCGCGTCGCGGCATGCCGTTTTAGGCCGGACGCACCGTTCGGAAGCTGCCGCATAAAGCCAATCCCGCCGTCTGACAAGAGGAGTCTGCATAGGCAATGGGTTCTTGATGAAAGCAGTGTGGCCGCATAGGTCGGAGCGCAATGGAAGAGACGACCACATCTGATGCCGAGGCACCGCCCGCATCCCTACCCGAGATCATTGACCGGGTCCTTCAGGCCGCTGAGGCCGAAACCACAGACATCCGTGCGATCCTGCATTCCTTCGGTCGAGCCAGTTTCACTCCGGTATTGCTTCTGCCCGCCATCGCCGTGGCCACGCCGCTCAGCGGTATACCCCTGTTCTCGTCCCTGATGGGGATCTTCATCGCAATCGTATCCGCGCAGATGCTTGCCCGCAGACGACACCTCTGGCTGCCGAATTTCATCCTGTCGCGTCGGATCAGCGGGGAAAAGCTACGCGCTGCCTTCAACTGCATTCGCCCAACCGCCGTCTGGATTGATGCCCGCACCGCCAAGCGCCTCCGCCTATTGTCGCGTAGGCCGTTGATTTTCATCCCGCAGCTGATCTGCCTGCTGTCAGGGCTGCTGATGCCGTTCCTGGAATTTGTGCCATTCTCTTCTTCTGTCGCAGGCCTCGGCGTGGCGATCCTCGCCCTTGGCATGTTGGCCCGGGACGGCGTGGTTATTCTGCTGGGGTTGCTGCCATACGCGGGCGTGGCCTGGCTGATCCTGCGCGTCATCTGAAGCGTAAGATGACTCTCTGCGCCCAATAAGGCTCCTGAGATCGAGCAGCCGTTCTAATTTACCACACGTGCAGCGACCGAGATGAAAGCGTTGGGCACATCCAGCGGCGTAAGCCCATCGGTCATCTCAAAATGCAGGTAGGCGAAAAGACCAATCGCAATGCTGAACGAGATCATGGACAGCCAAGGCCAGCGTTTGACTGTCCAGGCCCCGATGATGGACGAGAAGGAGAAGACCGCCACAATCGTGGCGATCACCAGAAGAATATCTGGCGTGACCTCCAAACCTATTCCAGCTCGGACGCGTAGATCAGGCGCTCATCACATGGGGCAATCCGCAGAATGTTGGTCGAGCCGGATTGGCCAAACGGCACACCTGCGGTCACAACGATCAGGTCCGACTGATCCGCCAGCTTTTCTTCAGTTGCTGCACGCACGGCGTTGATCACTGCTTCTTTGAAACGGCCGACGGTACCGACTTTGACGCAATGGCAGCCCCAGGTCAGGCACATACGGCGCGCGGTCGCCTGGCGGCTGGTGAGCGCAAGAATAGGGACGTTAGGACGCTCACGCGCGGTCAGCGCGGCGGTGGAGCCACTTTCCGAGAAACAGCAGATCAGCTTGATGTTCGTCGTCTCGGCGATTTCCCGTGCGGCGGAGACGATCGCGTCGGCCACGGTGTCCTTGTCGCCGCCACGGGACGCTTCGATGATATTGCGGTAGGTCGGGTCGTTTTCGACCTCCTTGGCCACGTTATTCATCGTGGTCACTGCCTCAATCGGGTAGTCACCTGCTGCCGATTCCGCACTCAGCATCACGGCGTCTGCACCTTCGTAGATCGCGGCCGCGACGTCCGACACCTCAGCGCGCGTTGGCATGGGCGACTCGATCATCGATTCCAGCATCTGAGTGGCCACGATTACGGGCTTGGCGGCATTCCTGCATTTGCGCACAAGGCGCTTCTGGATCGGCGGCACGGCCTGCACCGGGCATTCAACGCCCAGATCGCCGCGCGCAACCATGATCCCATCAGAGGCCTCAAGGATCGCTTCGAAATTCTTCACGGCTGCGGGCTTTTCGATCTTCGACAGGATCGCGGCGCGGCCTTTGGCCAATGCGCGGGCTTCCTCAACATCATCGGGGCGTTGCACAAAGGACAGCGCCAGCCAGTCCACCCCAAGCTCGCATACGAATTCCAGATCCTTGCGATCTTTCTCGGACAACGCTGCCAGGGGCAGAACCACGTCCGGCACGTTCACGCCCTTTCGGTTGGAGATGCGACCACCGGCCAGTACCTCGCAATTGGCATAATCAGTGCCACACTCCAGAACCTTCACCCGGATCTTGCCGTCATTCACCAGAAGTGTTGCGCCGGGCTCCAATGCATCGAAGATTTCCTTGTGGGGAAGCTGGACGCGGGTCTCATCGCCCGGGGTGTCATCAAGATCGAACCGGAACGATCCGCCGTCTTCCAGATCATGGCCTTCGTCATTGGCGAACACGCCGCAGCGCAGTTTCGGGCCTTGAAGGTCGGCGAGGATGGCGATGGGACGGCCCAGATCGACCTCAATCTGGCGAATGATGGCGTGGCGCGCTGCAATTTCTTCGTGATCGCCATGGGACATGTTCAGGCGGAACACATCGGCGCCCGCCTCGTTCAGGGCGCGGATCATCTCATAGTCGTTGGACGCGGGTCCAAGTGTGGCGACGATTTTGACGTTGCGGTCGCGTTTCATGGATTTTTATCCCCCAGGTCCCGTGCATCCGCCTGAAAACAGGCATGTTGGCGCTATCATTCAACAGTCGCGCCTCTATTGACGCAAATCATCGCGCGGAACAACCGCTGACCGGCTGGTCTTTGACGATGCGGCGATTTACGCAGGCGTGAAGCATTCCATTGCGACAGAGGCATGACAAGCAAGATGGGCGAGGCCTTTACTTTGACCGGCGCAGACCGGACTGGGCGGTGGGTGGTGACCTGCGACCATGCCAGCAATGCCGTGCCATCTGAAGTCGCCAATGGCGATCTGGGGCTACCGCGGACTGACATGGAGCGCCACATTGCTTATGATGTTGGGGCGATGGGCGTGGCGCTGGCTTTGGGGGAGGCCCTTTCCGCACCCGTTGTCGCCTCCACCTTCTCTCGACTAGTTATTGATCCGAACCGGGGGGAGGATGATCCGACCCTTTTGATGCAGGTCTACGACGGCTCGATCATCCCTGCCAATCGCGGTGCAACGCCTGATGAAATCGAACGGCGGTTAGAGCTTTTCCACCGCCCCTATCACCGTACGGTCGCCGAGGTGCTGGACGCCCGTGAGGATCCGCTGATCATCTCCATCCACAGCTTCACCCCACAATTCGTGGGGCGCCCGCCGCGCCCTTGGCATGTGGGTGTCCTTTATGCCGAAGACCGAAGGCTCGCCGTTCCGCTGATCGACCGGCTGATTGTGGAGGGCGATTTGTGTGTCGGGGACAATCAACCCTATTCTGGGCACCTACCAGGCGACGCGATGGATCGGCACGGGGTGCAAGCGGGGCGGAAGCATGTGCTGATCGAGGTCCGCAATGATCTGATCGAGACACCTGGGCAACAGGATGTATGGGGCAAGCGGCTGGCACGGGTGCTTGAAGACACGCTGGCGCACGCCGATCTATGATTTGAACAGGAGGAGGTCTTTATGTCTGAGCCGACCCAAACCGAATTGGAAGCCGCCGCGTTCCGGCGCCTTCTGAAGCATCTGGATGAGCGCAAAGATGTCCAAAATATAGACATGATGAACCTGGCCGGGTTCTGCCGGAATTGTCTGAGCCGTTGGTATGCCGAAGAGGCCGCCGCGCGGGGTGTGGAGATGGACAAGGAAGCTGCGCGGGAGGTGGTTTACGGAATGCCCTACGCGGAGTGGAAGGCGAAGTATCAGACCGAGGCGAGCGCGGATCAAAAGGCTGCGTTTGAGGCATCGAAGCCGGATCACTGATCGCAGCTCCTCCTCGAGCCTTGCGGCTCTCCTCGCAGCTGAGAGTTGATTTGCTCACGCGTGAGCAGGGGGTCCATATCGTTGATTTTGCGGCAGTTTCTGCAAACTGTTTACGTTTCACTAACCGTGAATAAATGGGGGCGCTACCCCCGTCGCCAAAGGCTCCTCCCCCGGGATATTTTAAGCACATGGAAGACGGGGGTTGCGCGCTCAGGCGGCGGCTTTTGCCTTGGCCTCGGTGCGGAAGAAGGCAGGCTTGCCCGGCGCGCTGAGATCGGGGGCATGTTCATAGCCGCCGGTGTCGAATTCGAGGATCTGGTCTGCTGACGTCAGGCGGCGTTCGACGATAAAGCGGGCCATGGCACCGCGGGCCTTCTTGGCGAAGAAGCTGACGATCTTGGGGCCGTTTGGTTTGTCTTCGAAGAACTGCGGGGTGATGATGTCGAGATTCAGGGCCACTTGATCCACGGCGCTGAAATATTCGACCGAGGCGCAGTTCACGAGCGTATCTGTACCTGTGGCCTGCGCCTGTTCATTCAGCGCCTCTGCGATGCGCGGGCCCCAATAGGCATAGAGATTGGCCCCTTTGCGGGTCTTCAGGCGGCTGCCCATTTCAAGGCGATAGGGACGGATCGCGTCGAGCGGGCGCAGCAGGCCGTATAGGCCTGACAGAATCCGCAGGTGGTCTTGCGCGTAGGCCATGGTGTCGGGCTCAAAGCTTTGCGCCTCCAGCCCCGTATAAGTGTCACCGGCAAAGGCCAAAGCGGCGGGGCGTTCGCCTTCGGGCGCGTCCTCAAAGGCCTTGAAGCGGTCCGCGTTCAGCTTGGCGAGATCCGGGCTGATATCCATCAGCTTGGACAGGTCTTTCTGGCTGAGCCGTTTGGCCACGCGCGCCAGTTTCACCGCGTCATTGGCGAAATCGGGCGCCGTCATATTTATGGAGCGTTCCGCCCAATCGAGGCGTTTGGCGGGTGAGATCACGGTCAGCATGGGCGGTCCTCCTTTCGGTTGGATGTAAGCGGCAGTGTGGGCTTATCCAGCCTCGCGCAGAACTTCGAGGAAGACTTCGCCGAAACGGTCCACCTTCTGGTCGTTCATGCCATTGATCCGCGCCATGGCATCGAGGCTGTCGGGTTTTCGTTCGGCGATCTTGCGCAGGGTAGTGTGGGGGATCGACAGGTATTTGCCGGTACCATCATCGCCGCGCATCAGTTCCTGACTGGCTTCCATCAGGCGGTCGAAAACATCGCCCGCGTCTCGACCTGCCAGCGCGCGGCGGGCGGGGTGGATCGGTTCGGGCGCATCGCCGGTGATGACCTGCAGAAAGGCGTCACCGTAGCGGTCGAGCTTGGTCGCGCCGACGCCGGAGATCCGCGCCATGGCGTCGAGGGTCGTGGGGCGGGTTTCGGCCATTTCGATCAGGGTCTTGTCAGTGAAGATGACGTAAGCCGGCACGCGGGCGTCTTCCGCCAACGCACGGCGCTTGGCCTTGAGGGCAGACATCAGCGGGGCGTCTTCTTCGCTGACCAGCATCTTCACGGCAGGGCGGCGGGGGGCCTTGGTGATCGTGTCTTTGCGGAGCGTGATGGAGGCCTCGCCGCGCAGGATCGGGCGGGCGGCCTCGGTCATGCGGAACGCGCCGTGGCGGGCAGGATCGGGGCGGACGAGGTCGCGACCCATCATCTGGCGGAAGACGGCCTGCCACTGGCGTTTGTCGAATTCGGTGCCGACACCGAAGACGCTGAGCCTGTCATGGCCGCGCTGGCGAATCTTGTCGTTGTCCGCGCCAAGCAGCACGTCGATCAGATGGCCCGCGCCGAAGTATTCGCCGGTGCGCAGCATCGCGGACAGCGCCTTTTGCACGGCGACGGAGGCATCGAACAGCTCAGGCGGTTTTTCGCAAAGGTCGCAATTTCCGCAGCCCTCAGCCTCCTCCCCGAAATAGCCAAGCAGCACCTGACGGCGGCAGCCTTGCGCCTCGGCCAGACCGAGCAGCGCATTCAGGCGGGCATGGTCTGCGTCTTTGCGTTCGGGGGGCGCGAGGCCTTCGTCGATCTGCTGGCGGCGGAAGCGGATATCGTCGGAGCCGTAGAGCGTGAGCGTATCGGCCGGCGCGCCATCCCGGCCGCCGCGACCGATTTCCTGGTAGTAGCTTTCGATCGACTTGGGCAGGTCGGCATGGGCAACCCAGCGGATGTCGGGTTTGTCGACGCCCATCCCGAAGGCCACTGTGGCGCAGACGATCAGGCCGTCTTCCGCGTTGAAGCGGTGTTCCACCACGCGGCGGTCATCAACGTCCATCCCGGCGTGGTAGTGGCAGGCGTTGTGGCCAGCTTCCCGAAGGCCCTGCGCCAAGGTTTCGGTCTTGGCGCGGGTACCGCAGTAGACGATGCCGGACTGGCCCTTGCGGGCGGCGGCGAAGCTGAGGATTTGTTGGCGGGGCTGGTTCTTGACCTCGAACGCGAGGCTCAGGTTGGGGCGGTCGAAGCCGCGCAGGAAAATGTCAGGCTCTTGATCGTCGAAGAGGCGGTGGCAGATTTCCGTGCGCGTTTCCGCGTCGGCGGTCGCGGTGAAGGCGGCGATGGGGACGTTCAGCGCGCGGCGGAGCGCGCCGATGCGCAGGTAGTCGGGGCGGAAATCGTGGCCCCATTGGCTGACGCAATGGGCTTCATCGACGGCGATCAAGGAGACGCCTGCGCGGCTGAGCATCCGCTCGGTGCCGCCGGAGGCGAGGCGCTCGGGGGCAATGTAGAGGAGTTTGAGACTGCCCTGTTCGAGCGCGTTCCAGACGGCATCGGTTTCCTCGGGCCTGTTGCCGGAGGTGAGCGCGCCAGCCTCGACCCCCGCTTCACGCAGGCCGCGGACCTGGTCGCGCATGAGGGCGATGAGGGGCGAGATGACGACAGTGACGCCGTCGCGCATGAGCGCGGGCAGCTGGAAGCAGAGCGATTTGCCGCCACCGGTGGGCATGATGGCAAGCACGTTTTTGCCTGAGGCCACAGCCTCCACAATCTCGGCCTGTCCGGGCCGAAAGGCATCGAAGCCGAAGGTCGACTTCAGGATGGCAGAGGCGTCTGGATGCGCGACCAGCATGGGTGGAGGGCAGCCTGCTTAGAGTTTGTTTCGAATGCTCGTTATTCTGGTGAACGTCCCATATTGAGATTCGGTAAACAAGACCAACAAGATGCGGTTTCTGTGGATTATTTCAGGTGCAGGAGGGCGGGAAGGTCGGCCATGTCGCGGAAGACATGCGCGCCCTGTTCGGCCAGTTTGCCGCCGCCCTCGGGTGCGTAGCCGAAGCACGGCATGCCGGCGCGTTTTGCGGCCAATGCGCCGGAGGGGCTGTCTTCGATCACCACGGCGCGGTCTGGGGTAACGCCCATTTCGCGGGCGGCGATCAGAAAGAGGTCTGGGTCGGGCTTGGCAACGCCAAGCTCATGGGCCGAGAAGCGTTTGCCGTCGAAGCGCGGCGCGAGGCCGGTGCCGCCAAGGGTGATGTCCATCTTGGCCTGCGAGCCGTTGGTGGCGACGCAGAAGGGGATGGCGTTGCCGTCGAGCGCATCGAGGACATTTGTAATGCCGGGGATCAGGTCAACGCCTTGGCGGAGGCGGGCATAGCCTTCCTCGTAAATCTCGTCGATCCACTGGTTGTCGGTGCCGGGGTAGGACGCGCCGAGATCGCGCGCCTTTTGGACGACGCTGGTCATGGAACTGCCGATGAAGGTCGCCATGACGTCGGGCAGGGTCATCGACAGGCCGTAGCGGGCGAGGTTGGCGGCGAGGACTTCGTTGAAGGGCGGCTCGCTATCCACAAGCACGCCGTCGCAGTCGAAGATGACGAGGTCAGGGGTCATGGGAACCTCAGAAGTGTGATGGTGGTGTTGCCGTAGGTGCGTTGGTCGAGCGTCTCGAATGGGGCGGGGATAATGGGGGCGGCTTCCTCCTCCCACACGATTGTTGCGCCGCGGGCGAGCCAGCCTTCGGAGGTGAGGATCGGCAGGACCTCTTCGCCGAGGCCCTGGCCGTAGGGCGGGTCCAGAAAGACGAGGTCGCAGGGGCGCTGCGCGGGGCCGATCTGGCGGGCGTCTTTGCGGAACACCTTGGTGATGCCTTGGGCGGCACAGGCGGCGATGTTTTCGCGCAGGAGCGCGCGGGCGGCGGTGCCGTTGTCGACGAAGGTGGCATGGGTGGCACCACGGCTGAGCGCCTCTAGGCCAAGTGCGCCAGTTCCTGCGAAGAGGTCGAGCACACGAGTGCCTGTCACCAGATCGCCGTTGCGCCCATTGGTCAGAAGGTTAAACAGGCTTTCGCGGACGCGGTCGGTGGTCGGGCGCAGATGCGCCGCCGCATCGCCTGCACCGACATCGGCCAGTTTCTTGCCGCGCAGGCGGCCTCCGACAATTCTCAATGATCTGGCCTCATGCCTTGAGCAGTGCCTTCAGGTCACTCTCCGGGTCAGCCACAACCTCAGGCGCAGGCGATTTCCCAGCCTCGATCAACCGCTTACCGATCATGTAGCCGCGCGGGTCGTTCATGGCGTCTACGGCCAGCAACTCATCGCCCTTATAATACCAATGCGACCGACCCTTTTCGCCGTCGCGCACCGCCACTTTGTCGTAGCCGATATTCAGGCCCGCGATCTGGAGCTTTACGTCGTATTGATCCGACCAGAACCACGGCTTTGGCACGTAATCCTCATCCGCGCCGAGGATGTTCTTGGCGACTGCTTCGGCCTGATCAATCGCGTTCTGGACCGACTCCAGCCGGATGCGCTCACCGCGATATGGCAACGACGCGCAATCGCCCGCCGCCCAGATATTCGCATCCGACGTGCGCCCATGAGCATCGGTCGCAATCCCGTTTTCCAAGGACACCCCAGCCTCAGCCGCCAATGCATCGTTCGGCGTCACCCCGATCCCGGCGATGACCAGATCATAGGGATGCTCTTCCCCATTTTTCAGCATGGCGCCAACCACTTTACCGTCCGCCGCGTCGAGGCACTCCAGCCCGACACCTTCCTTGATCGTCACGCCATGGCTTTCGTGCAGCCCGCGAAAGTAATCCGCCGTCTCGGTGCAGGCCACGCGGCCCAAAATGCGCGGGGCGGCTTCGATCAGGGTCACGTCCATGCCACGCTTGCGGGCGACAGCTGCGGCTTCCAAGCCGATGTAACCACCACCGACGATCAGGCAGCGGCGATCTTGCGTCACCGAGGGTTCCATGGCGTCCACATCTGCTAGCGTCCGCACCACATGCACGCCAGCAAGGCTCCCGCCAATCTCTGGTGGCAAGTGACGCGGCGTGGACCCTGTTGCGAGGACAAGTGCGTCGTAAGGCAGCGCTTCGCCGCCAACCGTCACCGTCTTGGCAGAGGCGTCAATGGCCTCAACCGGCTGCCCCATACGCAGATCAATATTGTTTTCGTTGTACCAATCCAGCGGGCGGAGGTAGAGCCGCTCCAACTCCATATCGCCGAGCAGGTAAGCCTTGGACAGCGGCGGGCGCTGGTATGGCGGAACCGGTTCGTCCCCGATCAGTATGATCGTGCCGTCAAACCCTTCGGCCCGCAATTTCGCAACACAGGCAGACCCGGCCTGCCCCGCCCCGATGACAATGATACGATCCATGGCGCTTTCCTGTTGGCGTGCTTCTGGCGGACCCTATATCCGCATCAACGAACTCGACAAGCAGGAGAGACCCAGATGTCCATTTCCGCCGGCGATACACTGCCCAACGCAACCGTCCTTCGCATCGGGGCCGAAGGGCCGGAGCAAGTCGATATGGACAGCCTGACCAAAGGCCGCAAGGTCGTGATCTTCGGCCTGCCCGGCGCCTATACCGGCACCTGCACCTCGGCCCATGTGCCATCTTTCATGCGCACCAAGGACGGGTTTGATGCGAAGGGTGTGGATGAGATCATCTGCGTATCGGTGAACGACCCGTTCGTCATGGATGCGTGGGGGGCTTCGACAGGTGCGAAAGATGCGGGTCTTACTATGCTTGGGGATGCGAGCGCCGAATTCACCAAGGCCATCGGCATGAACTGGACAGCAGAGCCCGTGGGTTTTTACGACCGGTCACGCCGCTATGCGATGTATGCCGAGGATGGCGTGGTGAAGGTGATCAACGTCGAGGAAGGCCCCGGCGTCTGCGAAGTATCCGCTGGCGAGACGCTGCTGGAACAAATCTGAGCGCCGTCTTCTCGAACGCCATGGAAAAAAGCCCCGGAGCTTCCTCCGGGGCTTTTGCTTTATTCGGCCGCAACCTCTTGCGGGTTAGCCGCCAATCGGATCGGCGCATTGTCGTGAATGACCGTGCGGGTCGGGAACGGAATGTCGATGCCCTTCTCATCAAACGCCTCTTTCAGCTTGCGTTTGATGTCGGCCTGATAGTCCCAGTATTTCGGCTGATCGACCCAAGCGCGGACGAGGAAGTCGACCGACGAGTCGTTCCAGTTGTTGATCTGAACCCAAGGTTCAGGCTCGGCATGGGTGCGGTCATCGCCCGATAGCACATCTCGAATGATCCGCTCGGCCTCGGCCAGATTGACGCCATATCCCACACCGAACGTCCATTCGGCGCGGCGGGTGTCGTAGCCGGAGTAATTCTTGATCTCGTTGCCCCAAACCTCGGAATTCGGGACAAAGATCTGGACGTTTCCGATGCTGGCCAGCTCCGTCATATTGAGCGAGATGTTCCTCACGGTCCCCATTTCATCCCCGACCTCAACGAAATCGCCGATCTTGATGGGGCGGAAAAGGATGATCATGATGCCCGCCGCCACGTTGGACAGTGCGCCTTGCAACGCGAGGCCGATCGCCAGACCGGCCGCACCGAGGGCCGCAATGATCGAGGTCGTTTGCACGCCAAAGGTATTCAGGACGAACAGCAGGCCAAACGCCATGATCACGTAGCGCGCGATGTTGCCGAGGAAGGTGAACAGCGTGTTGTCGAGGTGCCGATGGTTTTCGCCAATCGCGCGGATACGTTTGCGGACCCAACCCGCGAAAAGAACGGCTACGACAAGGATCAGCAGCGCTGCGACGACGCTGCCGAGCACGCTTGCCATGAATTCAATGGTGAAGATATCGCCTACGGTCGTGCCGGCGGCGATTTCGGTGTTCAGGATATTCTCAAAGTCCATTTCGGGCCCTTGTTGTGGCCCCGGAGTTTAACCCGCCAGACGATCCATCTTGGACGCCATGGCGATGTCGAGTGTCGAAAGCCCGCCGACATCGTGTGTCGTCAGCGTGACCTCAACCGTCTTGTAGACGTTCGACCATTCCGGGTGGTGGTTCATTTGTTCTGCCACCATCGCCGCGCGGGTCATCCAGCCAAAAGCGTCCGAGAAATCCGTGAAGGTGAAGGTCTTGGAGATCGCATCCCGGTCAGGATCATGGGTCCAGCCACGGTCTGTGACTTCGGCCAAAGCCGCGTCGCGATCTGCGCCTTGCAGGGTCTCCGCCGTCATTCCGGCTCCTCCACATTTGCTTTTCTGAACGGGCCGTAGCCTGTCAGAACCTCGATTTCTTCGTCCACTGCGGCGCGTTCGGCTTCAAGATATTTGCCGATCGCCTCAGCGAATCCCGCATCGCGCACCCAATGAAGTGAGTGCGTGGTGACGGGCATATAACCCCTGGCAAGCTTATGGGTTCCCTGTGCGCCTGCTTCGACGCGCTTGAGGCCGTTTTTGATCGCGTAATCAATGGCCTGATAATAGCAGAGCTCGAAATGCAGGCAGGGGTGATCTTCGGTGCAGCCCCAGTAGCGGCCATAGAGCGTTTCTGCGCCGATGAAGTTGAGGGCACCTGCGACGGGTTGGCCTTCGCGGATGGCGAGGCAGAGGAGCATGTCTTGGGCCATCGTCTGGTGGGCGATGTCGAAGAAATCTCGCGTCAGGTAAGGCTGGCCCCATTTGCGCGCGCCGGTGTCTTGGTAGAAACGCCAGAAGGCGTCCCAATGCTCGGGTCGGATGGCATCGCCGGTCAGCGAGACAATCTCTCCGCCGAAGTTCTGCGCGCGTTCGCGTTCCTTGCGGATGTTCTTGCGCTTCCGGCTGGAGAGGGAGGCGAGGAAGTCGTCGAATGTCTCGTAGCCGTCATTCATCCAATGAAATTGCTGCGAAGCGCGGCGCATGAGGCCGATTTTTTCGCCTGCGATGGCCTCATCCTCGGTGCAGAAGGTGACATGGAGGGAGGAGAGGTCATTGTCGGCGGCGACCTGAACCGCGCCTTGGATCAGGGCGGAAATCCCGACGGCTTCCCAGCCGGGCCGAGTTAGAAACCGGCGTCCTGTGGCAGGCGTGAAGGGGGCTGCGATCTGAAGCTTGGGGTAATACTCGCCACCCGCATTTTCATAGGCATGGGCCCAGTTGTGATCGAAGATGTATTCGCCCTGCGAATGACCCTTGGCGTACATCGGGGCGCAGGCGATGGCCTTATCTTCATGACGGGCGACGAGGTAGCGGGGTTGCCAGCCGCTGCCGGGGCCGACGCTGCCCGATTGTTCCAGCGCATCGAGAAAGCGGTACGTTGTGAAGGGGTCACTGGGGCGGCCTTCTTCCGGACAGGCGCAGGCATCCCATTCTTCCGCGTCGATCTGCGAAAGGCTGCTGAGCAGGTCAATCGTGATGGGGGTGTCGCCGTCCAACGGGTCGCTCCAAATCTGGCTTACCCCAAAGATGGGTTCGCGCAGGCGATGGTCAACGGATCAGCCGGGAAACGGCGCGGCGTATCCCTCGAACGTGATATTGTCGGCGACTTTACGGGCCATCGCCTCATCTTCGGGCGATTTCACGGTCCAGCAGAGGATCGGCACGCCCCTCGCCTTCAGTTCTAACACGCGCGGTGCGCCCAATTGGTGGCAATTGTGGCTGATGAAGCTGGCACCAACGGCATCGAAGGCCGCAATCTCACGCAGTTGGTGGAGCGAGTCAGAGGAGAGGTCAGGCCATTCCTTCTCGGCATAGCCATCGGTCGTGATCCCACGCACGACCTGAGGGGCGCGTTTGGCGAGGTTGGCGACCATGTGCGGATTGAACGACATGACCGCCACGGGGCCTTCATAGCCTTCCAATGCCTGCGCCACGGCGCGCTCAAGATCATCAGGCGCAGAGCCGGTTCCGCCGGACTGGTCTTTGAGCTCGATCAGCAAGGGCACCTGCCCTGCAACCACCTCCAACACTTCGGGCAGGGTCGGCACACACTCGTCCGAGCCCGTAAGCCGCAGCGTTCCCAGATCGCGGGAGGCCCAGCCCCGGATCGGGCCGCTTTCGCCGGTCAGACGATCCAATCGATCATCATGGAACACCATTGCCGCATTGTCGGAGGCCAATTGGACGTCAACCTCGATCCCATAGCCCGCCGCAATGGCGGCCTTCACGGCGCCCATGGAATTCTCGATCACGCCATTCGCGCGGTTATGCAACCCGCGATGCGCCAGCGGGATCGTCAGAAAGGAAACGTCGAGCGTCATGGCTTGATCTGAAAAATGCCTTCGATCTCGACGGCGACGTTGAACGGCAAAGCCCCTGCGCTGACCGCGGAGCGCGCGTGGCGACCTGCATCGCCCAAAGCTTCCACAAGGAAATCGGAGCAGCCATTGATCACCGCAGGCTGTTGCTCAAAATCAGGGGTGGAATTCACGAAACCAGTCAGCTTCACAACCCGTTCCAGACGATCCAGATCGCCACCACAGGCCGCTTTCACCTGCGCTAGAAGGTTTATGCCGCAGACCCGCGCGGCAGCCGCACCCTGTTCAACACTCAGGTCAGCGCCGACAGTCCCCTTGATCATCTCACCATTTTCCATGCTGATCTGACCGGAGACATAAAGCGTCTCACCGACCTGCACGAAGGGCACATAATTGGCGGCGGGCGCTGTCGCCTCGCCCAATGTAACGCCGAGCTCAGCCAATCTTGCTTCGAATTTCCCGCTCAAACCGAGCCTCCCTTGAACCTTGGATTCGCCGCGAACCGTAAGCCGCGTCACCGCCAAGGGAAAGGGGCGTCAGATGCGTGCGTCACCCGGTTTGTGAGTTGATATCCGCCCAAATCTCGCGGTCTTGTCATCTGAAACGACAATTCAGGTGTCGTGCCCTGCGCCCTTGCCCTATATCGTTAGGAACAGGCTTCGGTTTCCGCACTGCCATGTTGGGGCCGCGACGCATTTGGGGGATATCGTGCGCAATCGGATTTCTATCCATTCAGCAAGCACCATGGGCGTCCTGGCGCTGACGTTGCTGATCACCGCATGCGGCCCCGCGACTTTGCCGCCAGGTGATCAGGTCGAAGATCAGTATGAGGCCCGCAACCGCGCGGCCCACGAATTCAACCTGTCGCTGGATCAGTCCTTGCTGGGGCCAACGTCGGACGCCTATGGCAATTCCGTACCCGAGCCTGTGCGCGACGGCGTATCGAATTTTGCGTCCAACCTGAACCAGCCCGGCTATGTGATTAACAATCTGCTGCAACTTCGCTTGGGCGATGCGGCGCAGAACACGCTGCGGTTTGCAATCAATTCGACGCTTGGTGTGGCAGGCCTGTTCGATGTTGCGTCTGAGCTAGGCGTGCCCGCCGAGTCGACAGATTTCGGTGAGACACTACACATCTACGGCTTCGGGGAGGGCGACTACATCGTGCACCCGGTGCTTGGTCCGTCCACCACGCGCGACACGGTGGGCATGGTTGTCGACTTCGCCATGAACCCGCTGCGCCACCATGTGGATACGCCCGAAAGCTACTACCTCACCGCGACCTCCGTCGCCTCAGGCCTCGACAGCCGCTACCAGTTCGATGGCACCATCGACTCGATCCTGTACGAGTCAGCGGACAGCTATGCACAACTCCGTTCCCTCTACCTGCAACAACGCCGGTTTGAACTTGGCGGAGCGGCTGCCACCTACGAAGACCCGTACGCCGGGGATGACCCAGCAGCCGCGGCAGAAGCCGTTGCCGCCGATCCCTATTATGACCCTTACTCGGACCCGTATTTTGATCCCTATGCCCAATAACCTGCTCAAATTCCGCCGCCGCGCCTTTCTGTCCACCGCCCTTGCCGGGACGACCTTGCCGTTCCTGCCACGTCAGGCGCAGGCCCTGAATGCCGCCCAAGCGCAGGCTCTGGTCGATGCCGCCGTGGCCGATGTGAACCGCGTGATCGCTTCTGGCGGGTCAGAGGCGCAGGTCTTGCCGCAGATGGAGCGGATATTTCAGACCTACGCAGACGTGCCCACCATCGCACGTTCGGTTCTTGGACCGCCCGCACGCAGCGCAAGCCGCGCCCAGATGCGTGCCTTCACAGACGCATTCCAAGACTACTTCTCCGCCAAATACGGCCGCCGCTTCCGCGAATTCATCGGTGGTTCCATCGAAGTGAATTCCACCCGTGCCGTGCGCTCATTCTTTGAGGTCATTACGACCGTAAACATGCGTGGAGAGGCCCCGTTCGAATTGCGGTGGCTGGTGTCGGACGGTTCAGGCAGCCCGCGCTTTTTCAACCTGATCATCGCGGGCGTGAACCTGATGATCTCGGAGCGGACAGAGATTGGTGCGATGTTGGAGGCCCGCGGCGGATCCATCGACGCGCTGACGCAGCACCTGCGTACGCTCGCCTGAGCCTGCTTCAGTTCAGCTGATATTCCAGCGGGTAATGCCCGTCCTGAAAATCACCAAACAGATCCGGCAAATCGGGGTGGCCCACGGGCTCTCCGGTTTCGTCCGGGATCAGGTTCTGTTCGGACACATAGGCCACGTAGTAGGTCTGATCATTCTCGGCCAGCAGGTGATAGAACGGCTGTTCCTTCCGAGGGCGCGCCTCTTCGGGAATCGCTTCGTACCACTCATCGGTATTCGAAAATTCGGCGTCGATGTCGAAAACCACCCCACGAAAGGGGTGTTTCCGGTGCCGAACCACCTGGCCGATATTGTATTTGGCGTGTGTCTCAAGCATGGCTTGCCCCCGGGTAGTAGCCTGTTTGTTAACGAAAACGGGCGCGGTTTGTCCATGCCGAGACGCGGAATCTAAGGGAAACAGTCTGTGAACCTTGCCCTAACAGTGCTTGAGATCACGGCGCCTGTGTTCCTTCTGGGCGCGGCTGGCTTTGGCTGGGTGCGGTTGGGTTATGACTATCCGACCGAGTTCGTGACACGCCTTGCGATGACGTTAGCAGTACCCTGCCTGATCTTCACGGCTTTGGTTTCGGCGGATATCGATGCGGGCGCGGTCCTGTCGCTTGGGTTGGCCACAGCGCTCGCCTACGGGGTCGCGGCGGTGCTGGTGCTGGGCCTTTTGCGGCTGATCGGTCGTAACCTGCGCGCCTTCTCTGCCCCGCTCACGTTCGGCAATACCGGCAACCTCGGCCTGCCGCTTGCCCTCTTCGCATTTGGCGATCAGGGGCTTGGCCTGGCCGTCGTTGTCTTCGCCATCATGGCTATTGTGATGTTCACGTTTGGTCTGTGGATGGTGGCAGGGGCCGCCAACCCGTTGCGCGTTTTGAAAGAGCCGATCCTTTGGGCATCCGTTCTTGGCGTCGTTTTCCTGTCGCTCGATCTGACTCCGCCCGAGGTTGCGATGAATGCGCTGGGTCTGATGGGGCAAATGGGCATTCCCCTGATGCTGCTGACCCTTGGTGCGGCGGTCGCTCGGCTGAAACCCGCCGGCGTGGTACAGGCACTTGGCCTTTCTCTGGCCAAGCTGGCAATCGGGCTTGCGGCGGCCATTGTGGCTGTGTGGGCGCTTGGCCTGACAGGTCTGCCCGCCGCCGTCCTGATCCTGCAAATGGTCACGCCTGTTGGGGTCACGTCCTACCTGCTGGCCGAACGCTACAAGCAGGAGCCTGAGGCGGTCGCCGGCCTTGTCGTGATCTCCACCCTGCTCGCCATTGCCACGCTGCCGGTCACATTGTCGTTTCTGCTCGCCAACTGAGGCATTCCACCAGTTTTACTGCGCGGCTTTTTCGGCTATACTTATCCACAACGTCGAAAAATCGGCACCAGAGGCAGAGCAGGCCCATGTACAGACGAACATTTACGGTGGGCCTTGTGGCCCTTGTCAGCGCGTGTGGATCGCGCGAATTCGAATCTCCCCGCAATCTGGATGATGCCTGCGCGCTACTGCGCGAACGGCCCAATTACGGGCGAGCCATGCGTCGAACGGAACGGCGCTGGAATGTGCCGGTGCATGTGCAGATGGCGATTATTCATCAAGAAAGCCGGTTTGATGGCGATATCCGCCCGCCCTTTCGCTACGCGCTTGGTGTGATCCCGATGGGTCGCCAAAGCTCGGCCATTGGCTACAGCCAGGCACTGGATGGGACGTGGGAAGAGTATCAGGAGGCCGAGGGTCGGCCCCGTGCGCGCCGCACCGATATCGACGATGCCACGGATTTCATGGGCTGGTACATGAACCTGACGCTGGAGCGGAACAACATCCCGCTCGATGACACGCGCCGCCAGTACCTCGCGTATCACGAAGGCCATACCGGCTATGCACGCGGGTCGTACAATTCAAAGCCTTGGCTTCTGGATGTCGCCCGGCGCGTCGAAGAACGCGCCGAGATGTATCGCCAACAGCTTGAGCGCTGTTAACCGGCGCGTGCGTTGATTTCTTGCTGGATTGCGAAGTAGCGGGCGGGGATTGAGCCGCCTGTCTCTAACCCGCCCAACACGACCGTTGTGCGCTGGCCGCCTTCATCAGTGATAATCCACTGGCGCAGCTCAATCGGGTTCGGCGTGAAGACCAACGTGATGGAGCCGATATTCGGACGCTCCGGGTCGCGGGCCACCACGCGCGTTGATGTGCCATCGAACGAATGCTCGCTGACCATGCCCGATTGGCCAAGGTTCACGTTGCGCTGCAGGATGATGCGCAAGGGTGTCTCACTCAGCGGATATTGCTCAGGCGGGCCCGAGGCGCGGCCATCGAAGATCGCTACCTGGCTGCCGCCGGCCATCACCAATAGATCTTCGCCGTCATACTCGAAGCGCACGCGGCCCGGGCGGTGAATGAACACGGTACCGGTCGAAACAGAGCCGTCCGAGTTGATTTGGGTAAACGGGCTTTGCGCCGTCTGAATACCATTCAGGTAGTTGGACAATTGCCCGAGCGGAATGGCGTTTGCGTGGGCCGCCCGCACGCCCAGAAGCGAGGCAGAGGTTGCGGCGGCGGTGGCACCCAGCAGGGCGCGTCGTGTGATCGGCATGGGGATTTCTCTCCGATTCGAAATGCTTACCCGAAATATAGGCATAGCCGGGTCGCTATACGATAACAGCAGCGGAAAACCCGCAATCAAAGGCGCGTGACACCGAAGGAGGGGCGGGCCGCCTATCGCCCGTAGGTTGCCGTGATACGGGACGAGCCAAGGGCATTTTCCTCTATAGCCGCCTGCACGTCTGCCGGGCTTGCCGCATCCGCCAGTCCAAGGGAGGCCACGCCCAGCGCGTAGACGGTGAATTCATAACGATGATCTTGGCCTTGCGGCGGGCAAGAGCCATCATAGCCCGTCTCTCCGAAGTCCGTCATGCTTTGTACGGTTCCGGCTGGCATCGTGCCATCATCCGAACCCGCGCCTTGTTCCAGCGACATGACATCCGCTGGAATGTCGAAGGCCAGCCAATGCCACCACCCGCCGTCCCGCGGGGCGTCTGGATCGAAGACGGTGAACGCGAAGCTTTCCGTGCCCTCTGGCGCATCGCTCCATGCAAAGGCGGGGGAGGTATTGCCCCCGGTGCAGCCGAACCCGTCGTAGATGAATGCGTCGTCAATGCGCTCTCCTTCCACAATGTCGGGGCTGGTCAGGGTGAAGGCGCCATCCGCATAAAGCGGCCCGGCAAAGGCCAAGCAAACGGCGAGATACGCAAATCCTCTGGGCATCGACATGCTCCTGTCCGGGTTATGATCACCGCAATGGATAACAGACCGGATGCAGTGGATGAACCATTGCACCGCGCAAGGCCCAGAACCGGCGGATCACGTCACCTGGTGCCCACGGCCCAGGCTACAATCGGGAATTTCGGATCATTCTCCAACGAGTGGATCGAAGCATCGTACTTCGTCCACTTCTTGCGGCAATCCGCCTGCGCGACCTGCAGATTTCCCCATTGGTCGGACCAGATCTTGTCTTCTTCAAAACCGCATTCGATCAGCAGGTTCTTCAGCCCGCGCGCGGACCAGCGGCTGCAATCGACCGGGAACTCGTGATAGCGCACGTAGAATGGCGTGCAGACGTAGAACTGCCCGCCCTTCTTGAGTATCTGGTAGACGTTCTTCGTGGCCGCATAGGGCCGTTCCAAATGCTCCCACACCTGATCGGCGATAACGACGTCAAACTTGCGCAGCTTGCCTTTTTCATCCCGGAACGGGCCTTGGCAGATGTCATAGTCGGGGAAGTGAAATTCCTCGTATTCCTTGAACCCGAAGCCCTTCCCGAACCCGCCAGAGATCTCCGCACAGCTCATATTGGCCGTGTCCATCTCTTTGAAGATCCGCGTCGCCTCGTTTTTGTAGGCAACGCGATTGTAGAAGGCCATGTGCTGCGCCCCTTATTCCTGTTCAGGCACGAGGATTTCGCGCTTGCCGACGTGGTTAGCGGCTGAGACCAGCCCTTGTTCTTCCATCTGCTCCACTAGGCGCGCGGCCTTGTTGTAGCCAATGCCGAGCTTGCGCTGGATGTAGCTGGTCGAACATTTCCGGTCTTTCACCACGACGGCGACGGCCTGATCGTAAAGCGCGTCCTCGCCGTTGGTGTTGCCGCCCGTGTTCAGACCCAGAACGGCGTCAATGTCAGCTTCCTTGTCTTCCGCTGGCCCGTCGAGGACGGAGGTCGCGTATTCCGGTGGCCCGAAGCTTTTCAGGTGGCGGACGATTTCCTCGACCTCTTCATCGGAACAGAACGGCCCGTGCACGCGGGTGATCTTCGACCCGCCGGCCATGTAAAGCATGTCACCCATGCCCAGAAGCTGCTCGGCGCCCATCTCGCCCAGAATGGTGCGGCTATCGACTTTCGAGGTCACGTGGAACGAAATCCGCGTCGGGAAGTTCGCCTTGATCGTGCCGGTGATCACGTCGACCGAGGGGCGCTGTGTGGCCATCACCAAGTGGATGCCGGAGGCACGCGCCATCTGCGCAAGACGCTGGATACAAGCCTCAATCTCCTTGCCCGCGACCATCATCAGGTCGGCCATCTCGTCCACGACGACGACGATGTAGGGCATCTTCTCGGGCAGATACTCTTCGGTCTCGAAGACGGGTTCGCCGGTTTCATCATCAAAGCCGGTCTGGAACGTGCGCGAGAACATCTCCCCCTTGTCCAGCGCGTCTTTCACCCGGCCATTGTAGCCGTCGATGTTCCGCACGCCCATCTTGGACATCTTGCGGTAGCGTTCTTCCATCTCGCCCACGACCCATTTCAGCGCGACCACGGCCTTTTTCGGGTCGGTCACAACGGGGCTGAGCAGATGCGGAATGCCATCATAGACGCTCAGTTCCAGCATCTTCGGATCGATCATGATCATCCGGCAATCTTCTGGCTTCAGCTTGTAAAGCAGGCTGAGGATCATCGTGTTGATGGCCACGGATTTACCGGAGCCAGTCGTACCGGCGATCAGCAAGTGGGGCATCTTGGCGAGGTTGGCGATGATCGGCTCCCCGCCGATATCCTTGCCCAAAGCCAGCGGCAGCTTGTGGTTGCCGTCACCGAAATCGCGGTGGGACAGCATCTCCCGCAAAACCACCATTTCGCGGTTCTGGTTCGGGAGTTCGATGCCAATAACAGTGCGGCCCGGAACGGTGGAGACGCGGGCGGAAAGTGCGGACATGGACCGCGCGATGTCGTCGGCGAGGCCGATGACGCGGGAGGCTTTGAGGCCAGGCGCAGGTTCCAGTTCGTACATCGTGACAACGGGGCCGGGGCGGACCGAAACGATCTCCCCCTTCACGCCGTAATCATCGAGCACGTTCTCCAGCATCCGCGCGTTTTCTTCTAGCGCTTCATCGGAGAGGTGATGGCGTTCGATCGTCGTCGGATTGGTCAATAGCGTCAGCGGTGGGAACTCATAGGGTTCCGGCTCGGACAAAGGCAGCGAGGGCTGGCTGTCGGCCTTGGCCTGACGCGATTGCGCCGGGGCCTTGCGGGTCGGCTGTTGCACGACACGACGCTGGATACCGGGCTGAGCCGCGGGTGCCACCGGCGTCGGGATCGGTTCAGGCGCGGGTTCGTGCAGTTCGACCGGCTCGACTTCAGCCATCGGGGCCTCTGTGGGTGCAGCATGGGCGGCGGTCAGCGGCGGTTCCTGACGATTCAGGCCGGGCACCTTGGACGGCGTGCCGGGTGTCACACGGGCGCGAGCCGCGATCTCAGCGATTGTGTTGCCTGTCGGTTCAGGCGCAGACGGGCGTACCCGAGCGCGGATGGCGTCGGAGATGCGGGAGCGGACGCGCTCTTCACCGACCGGCGCATCGTGCAGGTCTTCCGCGAGCACGGGATCGGCTTCGGGCAGCGGGCCTTCCAGCGGCGGCTCCGCGTCACGCATCAGGCGGGGCATACGGGCGAACAGACCCTGCGGCTGCGGGGCCGGGGCAGGTGTGGGGTAGGGATCATCGACAACCTCGAAGTCCTGCTCAACCGGCGTTTCGGCGCGCAGAACGCGCGGCTCAGACGCGGCTGGGGCAGCGACCGGCGCATTGGCGCGGGCTTCGGCCCGTGCAACGCGCGCGGCCTGAATGGCATTGGCGGTGGCAGCGGTTCCCTGCCCGACGCCGCGGCCAAAGCTGCGCATCATCGCCATCACGGCAGAGCCGGTTGCGACCATACCGACCAGCAGGAAGCGCAAGGTCAGGCCGAATTCGCGCTTGGTTACTCCAAGCACGTAGAGAACCAAAACGGCGGTCGCGGCAAAGGCAAGGAACGCGGCGATCTTGATGCCGACTTGTGGCGCGAACGGCATGGCGCTGAGGAGCGCACCAAGGATCGTATCACCGAACAGACCACCAGCGCCAAAGTTGTGCGGCCAGACCTGCGGCGGCACATGGGACGCAGCATAGATCGCGGCCAACGCAATCGCGATGGGGAGGAACAGGACGCGGCCCAAGGCGCGTTCCTGCCCGCGATGGAACACGAAGCGCACGCCCCATGCCAACGCCGTGGCAGGTAATACCCAAGCCGCAAACCCCATGATCATGATCAGGATCGCAGCGACAGACGCCCCACCCCGGCCCAGCAGGTTTTCAGGCTGCGCATCGGTCGCGGCCATCCAGTTGGGGTCTTCGGGCACGTAGCTCCACAATAGCGCAGCCAAGGCCAGACCCAGGCCGATCAGGGCCATGCCGATCATTTCCTGCCCGCGTCGGGCGAGGATTTCCTGCATGTGTCCGTCCAGAAGCGGTTCACGTCCGCTGCGGGTCTGATAGGCCATTCTCTCGCCTCCTCAATCGTAGAGCGTTTCGCGGAGCGTTTTCAGCCCGCGTCGCATTTCTTCTTGTTCTGCCACCATGGCCACGCGGATGCGGTCGTGCCCGGGTGTGACCCCATCGACCTCGCGCGCCAGATAGGCGCCGGGCAGGACCCGAACGCCGGTTTCGCGCCACAGCTTCAGCGTGGCCTCTTCACCATTTTCGACCGGAAGCCACAGGAAAAACCCAGCCTCTGGCGCCTGATATCCGGGGACATCGGCGAGGATCTCGTCCGCGATCTTGTACTTCGCCTGATAGAGCGCGCGGTTGTCCTCGACATGGTCTTCGTCGGCCCAAAGCCGTTCCGCCACTGCCTGCAGCGGCATCGGCAGGGGCGAACCGGCATAGGATCGCAACTGCTTCATGCGCGTGATGCTTTCGGCGCCACCCGCGCAAAAGCCTGAGCGTAGGCCGGGCACATTGGAGCGTTTGGACAGCGAGTGGAAGACCAGCACACGGTCCGGGTCCGCATCCATCTTTTGCGCCACCTGAAGCGCGCCGGGGGGCGGGGTGTCACGGTAGATCTCGGAATAGCATTCGTCCGCGAAGATCTTGAAATCGTGCTTCTCGGCCAGCGTGATCAACGCTTCCCAGTACGCTTCGGATGCCACTGCGCCCTGCGGGTTGGCGGGCGAGCAGATATAGGCAATCGCCGTGCGGTCGAGGATTGCGGAATCGACGGAATGAAAATCAGGCAAGTCGCCCGTGTCAGGGGTCGCGGGCAGGTAGATGGGCTCTGCCCCTACAGAAAGGGCCGCAACGGCATAGACCTGATAGAAAGGGTTCGGCGTGAGTACGACAGGCTGTTGGTCGTTCTTTTGCTCAGGGCACAAGGCCATGCAGGCATTGTAAAGCCCTTCGCGCGTCCCGTTGAGCGCTAGGACGTTCTGGGAGGGATCGACTGAGACGCCATAACGCTGCGCCAGCCACGCGGCTTGCGTTTCCCGCAGCGGATCGGAGCCTTCATTGACGGGGTAATTGCCGAAACTATTGAGGTTCTGCGCCAGGATTTCAGCAATCCAGGGCGGGAAAGCGTGGCGCGGTTCGCCAATGGTCATGGCAATGGGATCGCCGCCCGGTTCATGGACGTCCAGAAGCTTCCGCAGACGCGGAAACGCATAGTCCGGAAGGTTCGAAAACCGCTCAGGAAACACCATAACTGCCTCAATTTCAGGGTCATTGACGCCCTGTTTGGAGGCAGAATAGCGAAGCCGGGCCCTGTGGTCCAGAAAAAGGCGAGGGGAATCAGGCGGGTGTGGCCGTTAGGCCAGCGCCTTCTCCGCCGCCGCCGCCAGCCTCAAAAGCCGCGCATCACTGCCCGGCGCCCCCATCAGCATGATGCCTGTGGACGGTTCGCCGGTGGGCAAGGTGATCGCACACAGGCCCATCAAGTTACCGACCCGCGTATTGCGCAAGGTCAACAGGTTCTCAGTGACGAAATAATCGTCATCGCTATCGAGGCGCTCAACATCGGGCGGAAGGTTCGCAGCCGACGGGATCAGTACCGCGTCATAGGTGGCTGTGGCGCGCTGATAATCTGCCCGAAGAACGCGCAGGCGCTGCCAAAGGGCTACGAAATCGGCGGCTTTTACGTCCGCCCCTTGACGGAAGCGATCACGGATTCGGTGGAACATCTTCTCCGGATCAGCCTCGATCACCTTCCCCCATGTTCCGTAAGCCTCTGCGGTATATAGCGAAAGTGTCGTCTCCATCGCTTCATTGACGGCAGGAATATCCCCCGTCTCAATCCGCGCGCCCGCGTTGCTCAGGCGCTCGACAGCCGATTGAAACGCCGCCCCCGGCGCCTCGCGCACGTCAGAAGCATAGGGGTTCAACACCAGCATCCGCGTGCCATCCAGCGAGGCTTCGCGCAGATCAGGCGGCGCTGTGTTGCCCATAACGGCAAACAGTTCTGCGCAATCCTCAACCGTGCGGCAGAGCGGGCCAACTGTGTCGAAGCTCTCGCAAAGGGGAACAACGCCCTTCAAAGACAGCGCGTTATGCGTCGGCTTGAAGCCGACAAGGTCGTTCCATGCCGATGGCAAACGCACCGACCCGCCCGTGTCCGAGCCGATCCCGGCCGCCGCCAGACAAAAGGCCACAGAAGCTGCAGCTCCCGAAGACGAACCACCCGGCGCAAGATCGGCCCCGTGCACGTTGGGCGGCGTCGCGGTGGACGGGTTCACGCCAAGGCCCGAGAAGGCCAGCTCCGTCATGTGGGTCTTGCCCAAACAGACCAGCCCGGCATGGGTCGCGTTGGCCAAAACCTCTGCATCGTCGGACGGCACCCGCCCCTCAAGTAACTTGCTGCCAGCTTCCGTCGCGACGCCCGCCGTATCGAACAGGTCCTTCCAACTGATCGGCACCCCGTCGAGCAAGCCGCGCCTTATGCCGAACTTCGCGCGGTCATGGGCGGCTATCGCCTCAGACAAGGCGCGCCCTCGGGTGCGGCGGGCGTAGATATGATCGCCATGGGGGTGGTCTTTTGCGGCATCCAGATAGGCTTCGGTCAATTCAACCGGGTCAACGCGGCCCTCGCCGATGCCGCGCCCGATCTCGCAGGCGCTTTTCCACATCCAGTCCATAGGCTTGCCCCCTTTTGCCGCAGCGAAAGGCTAACCGGGGGCTGCGGCATGGACAATCCCCGCCCCGCCCCCATTATCAAAGGCATGGCACAAGTAGACGCAGATATCCTGATTGTTGGCGGCGGGTTGAATGGCCCGTGCCTCGCCTTGGCCTGTGCGCAAGCGGGGCTGAGCAGCATTGTGCTGGATGCCCTGCCGGAAGAAACCCGAACCGAGCATGACTTCGATGGCCGCGCCTATGCGCTGGCGCTGGCGTCGGTGCGGATGTTGGGGGCGCTAGGTATCTGGGACGAAGTCGCAGATCACGCGCAGCCGATGTTGGAGATCAAAGCCTCTGACGGGCGGGCCGGCGAAGGGGCCGCGCCGTTCTTCCTACATTTCGATCACGCCGAGATCGAGGAAGGCCCGATGGGTCACATGCTCGAAGATCGCTATCTGCGCGGGGCGCTGATGGCGGCGTTGTCTGCTGAACCGCTTGTTCAACACCGGCCCAACGCGCGGGTTGTGGCGCAAGACGGTGCATCCGTTACGCTGGATGGCGGCGACGTGCTGCATGGCCGCCTGCTGGTAGGTGCCGATGGGCGGCGGTCGGGCGTGGCTGAACGCGCCGGGATCAAGCGCACCGGTTGGGGGTATGAGCAGACAGCACTTGTCTGCGCCGTCGATCACGAGCTGCCCCATAACGGCACCGCGCACCAATTCTTCATGCCCGGTGGGCCGCTAGCAATCCTGCCGCTGCCCGGCAACCGATCCTCCATCGTCTGGTCCGAGACGGAACCGCGCGCTGGCGAACTCGCCGCTTCGGACGATGAGACGTTCCTCGCTGCCCTGCGCCCAGCCTTTGGCGATTTCCTGGGCGAGATCACACTAACCGGCAAGCGCCACAGCTACCCACTTGGCCTGTCTCTCGCGCAGTCGTTCATTGGTGATAGGCTCGCCCTTGTTGGAGATGCCGCACACGGCATTCACCCCATTGCCGGTCAGGGCCTGAACCTTGGCCTACGCGATGTCGGTGCCTTGGCGGAAGTGCTGGCCGATGCCAAACGGCGCGGCGAGGACATTTCGGCCCCAGATGTGCTGGCCCGCTACCAGCAGTGGCGGCGCTTCGACACGGCTGGCCTTGCCGTTGCCACTGATACAGTCAACAGGTTGTTCTCGAACGATAATTCGGCACTAAGGGCTGTGCGTGATATAGGTATGGGAGCGATCAGCGCCCTGCCCGGCCTGCGTCGCCGCTTTATCCGGGAGGCCGCTGGCCTGACCGGCGATCTGCCCCGTCTGATGCAAGGTCGTACGCTCTGACCCCAACGCTGTGTGGGGCCGGAAATCCGCACTTTTGCGCATCGTTTAAACCAGCCTAAACTGCGCCCGACATATTCATTCTACGAAAGCCTTTTCCATGTCCGGCCCAAAACTCACCGCCCTTGTCTTGTTCTGCGCCCTCGCCCTTCTGTTCGGCTTCATCCTGAGCGTCGGGGTCGTCGGCGGCTTCGGCGGATTTCTGACAGGCGTAATCGCCGCGGCCGGCACAGGCGCTTTCATCTGGTTTGCTGATATCGGGAAGATCGCTTTCGCTCGCGGGTTTCTCGCCCTTGGCGCGGTCTTCATCGTGGTCCCAATTGTTGGTCTGGCCGGGCTTGGGGAGCAAGTGGGTGATGTGGCGGTCGAAACACTGACGACCGAGCAAAGCCTGACCGAAGAGCAATTCAATCAACTGGCCATAACCTCCATCTTCGCTTCGGCCGGTCTGATCTTCGGCATCGTGGTCGGCCTAATACTGATCCTGATCGGTGGCCTGATGCACAAACGCCCTGCCCCACCGGCACCCACGTCCGATGGCTAATCGTCACCCCGCCATCCTGATCGTCACAGTCGCAATTGTCGCTGTGCTCAGCTATCTGATCGTGGCGCAGATCACCTACCCTTGGCGCGGTGCGGCTGCTGGGTTTTTGCTTGGGGCGTTCGCGGGCGTGCTCGTCTGGTTCGCAAAAACCAGGCGCCATGCCGTTGCACGCGGCATCATCTCGGTCGGTGCGACGGCCATTGCCGCGCCTGCCGCAGGGCTCGCAGCCGCCCAGAACGATTTTCTATTCAATATCATCACAGACGATGGCGATCTGAACGATGCCGCCTTCGACGGGTATGAGGCCGCCATGGCGACCGGACTAACCCTTTTGTGGATGGGTGCGATCGCAGCACTTGTCCTGTTCATCACCGGATGGCGACTACACCGCCGCTGACGTAAGCCCTGCTCAATCCAGCTTGCGGGCTTCTTCTTCCAACATGATCGGAATACCGCCCCGGATCGGGTAGGCCAAATGCGCGGCCTTCGAGATCAACTCCTGCGTCTCCGCATCATAGGTCAAAGGCGCTTGGGTGACGGGGCAAACCAACGCCTCCAACATCCGGCGATCAACCGGCGCGTCGCTCATTGCATCCGCTCTTCATCGGACCCCGCCCGCAATGCGAATTCCAACAAAGTCACGATGGTTTCGCGTCGCGTGCTCAGCGACGGGGCCTCCAGAAGCGCCTGCTTCTCTTCGGGATCGAACGGGCAGAGCATAGACAGCGAGTTGATCAACAACTCATCATCCGCCTCTTTCAGGCTTTCCCAATCCGTCGACAGCGACAGGGCATCGAAATACCGCGCCAGAAGATCAAGGAACGTGTCGCGGTCAAAGCCCTTGTCGACCTCAGCCGGGCCAAGATCAGCGCTGAACCCGTCCCAGGACACATCGCATCGGCGATAGGGCGTGAAGCCCGTCACTTCCTGCTGAATACGAAAGCGCGACATGCCCGAAAGAGTGATCATGTAGCGGCCATCCTCGGTTTCCGAGAACTGGGTCAACCGACCAGCACAGCCGATGGTATGCAGCTTTTTCTCGCCCCCGCCCGGCGCATCGTAGGGCTGCACCATACCGATCAAGCGGTGCGAGGTCTTCAGCGTGTCATCCAGCATCTGAAGGTAGCGCGGCTCGAACAGATGCAACGGCAGACGCGCACGCGGCAGCATCAAGGCGCCCGGCAATGGAAAAACCGGGATCGTGTTCGGGAGGTCGGCCGCAGACATCATGGGATCAGAGGTAGGCTGATACTTGTATTTGGCAACGATTACGCCGCCTTGCTCACATGAAAATCATGGAGCTCAGGCGGCGGCGACCATTCAGGGCCACCGGATCCTGCGGCTTCAGCGCATCAAAAATGGTAAACAACTGCGCCTTCGCAGCCCCGTCATTCCACTCCCGGTCCCGCTTGAAGAGGTCCAGCAATTGCTCAACCGCTTCCTCCACATTGCCATCGGCATGGAGCGCCTGCGCATAGTCGAAGCGCGCCTGGTGGTCGTCCGGGTTGGCCTCCACGGCGGCTTGCAGATCGCCCAGCGGCCCGGCCCCGGCAGCCTGCCGCGCCAGCTCGATCTGCGCACGCACGGCCTCGATCTCGGGCGCATTGAATATCGCTTCAGGCGCGGTGTTCAGCAGGCTCTCCGCCTCATCAATCTGATCCATCGCCAGATGCGCGCGGGCCAAACCGCCCATCGCCGCCGCATTCTCAGGCTCTTCGCCCAGGATCGCGGCAAAGGTCTGCGCGGCATCGGCCACGGCCCCCTGCGCCAACATCTCTTCCGCAGCTTCAAGCGCTTCGCCCAGGCCGCCATCGCTGCCCGCCATGTCGCAGAGCTTCTTGATGAACTCCTTGATCTGGCTTTCCGGCACCGCGCCTTGGAACATGTCCACCGGGCGGCCCTGCACAAAGCCCACAACGGTCGGGATCGACTGGAGCGGCAAGCCCTGTTGCGCCAACGCACCTGCCAAACGCTGCTCGGCGTCGACGTCGATCTTGACCATCTTCACCTTGCCCTTGGCCTCGGTGACGGCATTCTCCAGCATCGGACCGAGCGTTTTGCAGGGCCCGCACCAAGTCGCCCAGAAATCGACGATCACGGGCACCTCGGCGCTGCCTTCGATGACATCGGCCATGAAGCTGGCTTCCGTGCCGTCCTTGATCAGGTCGGTGGGGGCGGCGGTGTCGGTTCCGAATTCGAGCATGACGGGCTCCGTCTGTAAGGCGTGTTGCGGCCTATATGCGGGCGCGACCCGGCGGGGACAAGGTTATAGGTCGAATGTCGCAAAGACCGGCGCGTGATCCGAGGGTTTTTCACTCCACCCACGCGCGGCGCGCAGGATGCGGCTGGAATGACCCGCATTGGAAATATCCGACGTTGCCCAGATATGGTCCAACCGCCGCCCTTTGTCGGCATCCGCCCAGTTCGGCGACCGGTAAGACCACCAGCTGTAGAGATTGCCTTCGGGGATATCCTGCCGCGTGATATCGACCCATTTACCGGCCTCCTGCGTCTCGGCCATATGCTCCACCTCGATCGGGGTATGCGACACGACCTTCAGCAATTGCTTGTGGCTCCAAACATCATCCTCGCGCGGGGCGATGTTGAGATCCCCCACAAGAATGGACTTCCCAGGCTTCTCCTTGTGCGCCCAATCCCGCATGTCGGTCAGGTAGTCGAGCTTCTGGCCGAACTTCACGTTCTTCTCCCGGTCCGGAACGTCACCGCCGGCTGGCACGTAGAAATTGTGGACCGTCACACCGTTTTCCAGCCGTCCGGCGATATGGCGTGCATGGTCAAGACCGGCAAATTCAAAGCTGCCCGCCTGCTCCATCGGGATTTTCGAAAGGATCGCGACGCCGTTGTACATCTTCTGCCCACGCGCAACCATGTGGGTGTATCCCAGCGCCTGAAACACATCGAAGGGGATCTGCTCTTCCAGGCATTTACATTCCTGCAGGCACAGAACGTCCGGCGCTTCCTCTTCCATCAACTGCGCTACGATGCCCTGCCTCAAACGGACTGAGTTGATGTTCCAAGTGGCAAGGGTGAAGGGCATGATGTGGGCTCCGTCCTGTAATGGAGCGCGGAGGATAGGCGCATGAATTCCAGTGTCCAGAGCCCTCCTGACACGGAACCAATGCACACCTTCAAGGAGGGGCGCCTCGCGGCCTAGCGGGTGGTATTGCGCGCCAGTGCGGCCAGTAACGCCTGGTGGAACGCCACCTCGTCTTCGATCATCGGGATATGCCCCACATCCGGGATCACGGTCAGCGTCGCATTCGGGATCAACGCGGCGAGGTTTTCGCCTTCCGTAAGGGGCGTGGTCGCATCCTCCGCGCCCCAGATGAGTTCGACCGGCAGGAAGAGGTCGCGATACGCCTCCGATTGCGCCGATGGCAGGTCGGTTGGCGGTACGAGCAGGGTCGGCAACCATTGCGCCAGCGCCTCGGTCGCGCCCTCTTGCGTCGCGGGCATCCGCAGGACCGAAAGGACCTCATCAGTCGCGGCCTCATCGCGGTGCAGGAAGGCCTGAAGCAGGGGGCGCGCAGCAATCGGGTTGGTGACGGTCGCGGATACAATCACCTCGCGCAACCAGACCGGGCGCAAGTAGAAGGGCAATTCGGCTTCGCCGTCCGGGTCCAACGGAAGCGCGCCCGCGATGATCGTCAGCGATTGGGCGCTGGCTGGCCAATCCATGACCGATTCCACGGCAGCCCCCGCCCCAAAGGAATGGGCAACGATGTGCGGGTCCAGACCAAGTGTGTCTATAAACGCAAGTATGCGGTCAGCACTTGCGGCGCGGCCGTAGTCAGCGCCCGGCGTGCGACCGGAATAGCCCATGGGCGGGACGTCGATGGCCACCGCGAAATACCCCGCATCGGCCAGCACCTCCAACGTATGCAACCAAGAGCCCGACCACCCGACCGATCCATGGATCAGCAGAACATGCTCCCCCTCAGGCGGGCCCATGGCGATGGCATAGATCGGCCCGTTTTCCGTGTGAACAAACCGCCCCATGTCCGGGCTGGCATTGGCATCCTCCGTTTCGCGGAGATGGGCAGCAAGCCGCAGCCCTGCCAGCGCCAGGACAGTCAGCACGAGCAAAAGCATCATAAGGCGGAAGAGAAATCGCATGATCCACATTGTGCGGAACGGCTGCATCTGCGCAAGCTGTTGGCATGGCTGCATTGCTCAAGGAAAACCGCAACTTTCGCCTGCTGATGTCCGGCGCGGGTCTGTCGAACCTGTCGGACGGGATCGGCGTTCTTGCCTTTCCCTGGCTTGCGACCCTTATCACCACAGACCCCCGCGCGCTCGCCATTGTGGCTTTTGCAACGCGCGTTCCCTGGTTCCTCTGGTCCTTGCCCGTGGGCGTCCTGACCGACCGTGCGGATCGCCAGCGCATGATGGTGCGGGCTGATCTGACGCGCATGGCGCTGGCGCTAGCGGTCGTTGCCTTGATCCTGTCGGGGCCTGGGGCCGGGGCAGTCGGCTGGCAAATCGCCGGGCTGTCCGCACTCGCTTTCCTGATGGGAACCGCCGAAGTATTCCGTGACAACGCCGCGCAAACGGCCCTGCCAAGCCTTGTCCACAAGGACCGGCTGGAGGAAGCCAATGGCCAGATCTGGTCGGTCGAGCAGATCATGGGCCAGTTCGTCGGCCCACCTTTGGCCGGCCTTCTGATCGCGCTGGCCGTGCCAGCCCCGTTTCTGTTCGAGGCCATGGGATTTGCCCTCGCCGCCTGGGCCGTCTGGGCCATCGCCTTTCCCGCCCGTGCGATTGTCAGCCAACGCGACGGCTTCTGGAAAGAGATGCACGCCGGATGGGCCTGGATCCGCGAGCACAAAGTCATTCTGCAACTGGCCCTGATCCTCGGCGGGTTGAACGCCGCGCACATGGCGGGCTTCACGATCCTCGTTCTTTACAGCCAAGAGGTCCTCGGCCTCGGCGCGGTCGGCCATGGTATGTTGCTAACGGCGGGCGCGGCAGGTGGCGTGGCGGGCGGGCTTCTATGCCCTGCGCTGGCGCGCCGTTTCGGGTCCGAACGCAGCTTGTGGATCGCTCTCGCCCTGATGCCGCTGCCTTTCATCGGCCTATATCTGTCCAGCTCAGTTCCCCTCGCGGTTGGGCTGCTGTTTCTGGAGACTTTCGTCGCGGTGCTGTGGAACGTCGTAACCGTCTCCTACCGCCAGCGCGTCATCCCCGATGCACTGCTAGGGCGCGTGAACGCGATCTACCGTTTTTTCGGCTGGGGCATGATGCCGATCGGGGCCTTGGCGGGCGGCTGGATCATGGCGTTTGCCGAACCCACTATGGGCCGAGAAGATGCACTGCGTCTGGTGTTCCTGATCGGCGCTTGCGCCTTCATCGCGCTGTTTGCCTATGGCGTCGCCCGCCTGCGCTTGCCAAAGGCGTGACAAAAGAAAACCCGACGCGTGAGCGCGCCGGGCATAGTCGCAACGGGAGGTTGTGATCCTTTTCTAATGAATCGGATGAGCCTCCGATTTGACCCAAATCAATATTCCACCACTTCGATCTCCAGCCCATTCTCATCGCGGAAATAGAAGCGGCGGCCCGGCTCGTAATTCCCGTGGCTGTAGGCCGTGTATCCACGCGCTTTGACCCGCGCCTCGACCGCATCCAGATCGTCGACGGTCACACCCAAATGGTTCAAGCCGCCGACCCGTGTGTAGGAATTGCTTGGCTCCTTCAGCGGCGTGCCGGGCGCATAAAGCGCCACATAGCTGTCGTCGGCACCGACATGGACAGAATACCCATCATCTTTGGCACTGCCCTGCCAGCGAATGCGCCAGCCAAATATATCTTCCAGCATAGCCGCAGTGGCTTTGGGGGCCGGCACCGTGACGTTGAGATGTTCGAGTTGGGCTTGCATGAGTCTTCTCCTGAAATTCGGGGCGACTCAGCTTATAATTCCTCAAGCTAACTTGAGGTAAAGCGCTTTTCGAAAAAAGACCCGGGCACGAAGCCCGGGCCAAGTCCAACAGGGAGAGATGATGCCGTAACCCGGGCATCTACGGGTACTGAACTACTGTTCACGCAACCAGACGATAGCCGCCCGATTCGGTCACAAGAAGGCGCGCATTGGACGGATCTGGTTCGATTTTCTGCCGCAGGCGGTAGATATGCGTCTCAAGCGTGTGGGTAGTGACACCGGCATTGTAGCCCCAGACTTCGTGCAGAAGAATGTCCCGGGCAACGACGCCATCCTGTGCACGATACAGGAACTTGAGGATGTTTGTTTCCTTCTCCGTAAGGCGAATCTTACGCTCATCCTCGGTGATCAGCATCTTCATGGCGGGCTTGAAGGTGTACGGCCCAAGCTGGAAAACCGCGTCTTCCGATTGCTCATGCTGCCGCAATTGCGCCCGAATGCGGGCCAGAAGCACCGGAAAGCGGAAGGGCTTCGTGACATAATCGTTGGCGCCTGCATCCAGACCCAGAATCGTGTCGGCATCGCTATCATGGCCCGTCAGCATCAGGACCGGGCATTTCACACCTTGCTTGCGCATCAGGCGGCAAAGCTCGCGGCCATCCGTGTCGGGCAGACCCACATCGAGGATCACAAGGTCATAGATGCCTTCCTTGGCACGCTCCATTGCCTGAGACCCGTTGGCGGCCTCAAAGACATCGAAGTCTTCAGTCATCACCAATTGCTCACTCAGCGCTTCGCGCAGATCGTCATCATCATCGACGAGAAGGATTTTCTTGAGGTTTGCCATGTTTCGCGTCCCCGTGATTGCTGTTCCGTTGCAATGACATGACCTCGCGGCACCCAGTTTGTCTATGGATGTAACCGTCCCTCACGCGCGTGTGTGAGATGGTGAGGGAATGTTTCAATTTCTGTCATTGGGGGGTTATGTGGGGTGAAATGACCTTGTTGCCGACCCCATCCGAACTTGTCGCCCGCGCCCGCAGTGATTTGCGGGTTGGTTTGCCTGTTGTCTTGCAGGGCGCAGATGGCCTGCTGATGGTTATGGCTGCAGAGACGGCGGGGGAAGATCGGCTGGCCGCTATGCGCGCCCTTGGCCCGGTGGATGCGGCCATCACCGGCTGGCGGGCGGCCACCCTGAAGGTGCGCGTCTATGACGGGGACATTGCCCGCATTGCGCTTCCTGCTGATGCAGGGGCGGCCTGGCTTTGCGACCTGGCCGATCCTGCCTGTGATCTGGCGGCGCCGCTGCGCGGCCCGTTTCGGGAGATACGTGAAGGCGATGCCACGTTGCATCGCCTCGCGCTGGTGCTCGCCAAGTCGGCGCAGCTTCTCCCGGCGGTAGCGGCTGTTGCAGTTGCCGACGTGCCCGAGGGGCTGACCGTTTTGAACGCAGGGTTGGCGGCGCAGGATCTGGCAGCGGCTCCGGCACTGGCCCCGGTTGCGGCGGCGGGTCTGCCGATGGAGGCCAGTGAAGCCGGGCGGCTCCATATCTTCCGTCCCGACAATGGCGAGATTGAACATTACGCGATCGAGATCGGGCGGCCCGACCGCTCCAAACCGGTTCTCGCGCGTCTCCATTCTGCCTGTTTCACCGGCGACGTTTTGGGCTCGCTCAAATGCGATTGCGGGCCGCAGCTGCGGACGGCCCTGGCCGATATGGGCAAAGCCGGTGCGGGCGTGCTGCTCTACTTGAATCAGGAAGGGCGCGGCATTGGCCTGGCCAACAAGATGCGTGCCTACGCGTTGCAGGATCAGGGATTTGACACGGTGGAGGCCAATCACCGGCTGGGGTTTGAGGATGATGAACGCGATTTCCGCCTCGGCGCAGGCCTGCTGAAACGCATGGGCTTTGGGGCAGTTCGGTTAATGACGAACAATCCCCGCAAGGTCGAAATGATGGGATCCGAAGGAATCGAGGTGGTCGAACGTGTCCCACTCGTGACGCCAACCAATCGGTTCAATGCCCATTACCTAGACGTGAAGCGTGAAAAATCGGGGCATCTGCTGTGATCAACGCATCTTCACCGCCCGCCCTCCGGTATCTCGCCGTCCTCGCAACTGTGACCTGAGAATGCGGACCACGCCGGAAGATATGGTGCTGACGCCCTCTGGCTTAAGATTCTGGGGGGCGCGTCTGCCGTTTTCCGTTGGGCGCGGCGGGGTGGTCCGAGACAAACGCGAAGGCGATGGCGGGACACCAGTCGGTGTGCATCGCATTGTCGGCTGCCTCTATCGCCCGGATAGGCTGGCGCGGCCTTGCGATTGGGCTGTGCCCATCGGACCCAGCGATCTTTGGTCGGATGCCTCCGGTTTGAACGACTATAACACCATGGTCCGCGCGCCCTACGGCGGCTCCGCCGAGCGGCTGATGCGGGGCGATCCGCTCTACAACATCATCTTGATCACCGATTGGAACTGGCCCCATGCCGAGGCCGGTCGAGGCTCCGCCATCTTCATCCACCAATGGCGCGGGCCTGGGCGACCGACAGAGGGCTGCGTCGGATTGCGCCCGGATCACCTGCGCTGGATTGTCCCGCGGATCAGCTATGCGACGCGGTTGATCGTGCCCGAGGCTCTCGCGGACTAGCCGTAATCCCGTTCCCCGAAGATCGCAGACCCGACGCGGATATGGGTGGCCCCCTGCCCGATGGCCGTTTCAAAGTCAGACGACATGCCCATTGAGAGCCCCTCCAGACCATTGCGCGCAGCGATCTTGGCGAGCAGCGCGAAGTGCAGGCTGGGTTCTTCTTCCACCGGTGGGATGCACATCAGGCCCTTCAGAGGCAAGTCGAGCGCGCGAACCTCAGCGATAAAGGCGTCCGCATCCGACGGGAGGCAGCCCGCTTTCTGCGGCTCCTCCCCCGTGTTCACTTGCACGAAAACCTCTGGGCTCCCCCCCCGTTCCTGCGCAAGACGCGCCAGGGTCGTCGCCAGCTTGGGTCGGTCTACCGTGTGGATCGTCGAAAACATCTCAATCGCCTGCCGCGCCTTGTTGGTTTGCAGCGGGCCAATCAGATGGAGGTGGATATTATCGAATGCCTCCTGAAACGCAGGCCAACGCCCTTGCGCCTCCTGCACCCGGTTCTCGCCGTAGATGCGATGACCTTCGTCCAGCACGGCCTGCACCCGTTCGGGCGGCTGCACCTTGGAGACAGCGATCAAGGTGATGTCGGCTGCGTCGCGGCCATGGGCCTGCGCGGCAGCCTCAATGCGGGTGGTGATTTCAGACAGAGACATGTGTGCCGTTCCACCAAAAGAAAAGAGCGGGCACAAGGCCCGCTCTCTCCGTATCCGATAATCCGTTAGGATTAGAAGGACATTGCCACGCCGAGCGACCAGTTGGAGCTCGTGCCGGTTGCAGCTGCGGGGCCGGAGGCACCGTAGTAACCGTCGGCCGATGCGTTCAGAGCATCGATCGAGGAGGAACCGTAGCCGATGTGAGCCGAGAGACCGCCGCCCAGATCGTAGGACGCTGCCAGGCCGTAGCCCGAGGAGTCATACGCATAAGCTGTGGGGTCCCAGTCGTACTGGCCATAGTTGGCGTGCACGGTGATGTCGCCGAACGCATAGGATGCGCCGATCGCCATGTGCGTACCGGAGAAGTTGGACGCGATGACCGCGGCACCAAGTGCGTCGGGTGCGTTACCCGCGCGAGCTGCGATACCCAGACCTTCAACGTCGATCTGCGAGTAGTTGAAGCCAGCCGAGAAGCCGCTGTCCAGAGCAACCGTTGCCGAGATGCCCATGATGGTGATGCCCTGAGCGCCAGCAAGATCGGCGTCAAAGTCTTGGACCGTCTGGTAGCCAGCACCAACAGTGTAGGAGCCGCCGCCGAACGAGCCGGCATAGCTTGCGCCGATGCCGTAGATTGCATCGCCGGTAAGGCCGTCACCAGCAAGGATCGCGCCAGCGTAGCCAGGGATGTTGAACGGAGCAGGATCGGCACCGGTGACGGGAGCAACAAGTGCGCCGTCGATTGCACCGTTGTTTGCGCCGACGAATGCAGCAGTTGCGCCTGCATCATCGTCCATCTCGATCGAGCCGGTGATCGTGAAGCCCGAAACCGAGTAGGAGTAGGACAGGATCTGGCCGTCATACAGACCGTCGAGGCCCGAGTTGCCCGAGTAACCAGAGTGCGTGGTCTCGTTGTCGTTGATCGAACCCGGCGAACCGATGTTCACTTCCTGCATACCTGCGTCGAAGCCGCCGTCGGTGTCGCCCATGGTGAGCGTGCCGAAGTCGCCGGAAACGAAGATCGCAACGCCTGCGTCGTCGGTGCCAACGCCCGAAGCCGATTCGTCGAGATCGATAGCTGCACCAAAGGTGATGCCGCTGTCGGTTTCACCGGACATGGTGAAAGTTACGTCGATGTCCTGAACGAACTGGGTGATCGTGGTGCCGGAGCCACCCTGGACGCCCATTTGTGCCGAACCGCTGAGCGCGACGTCGGCCGATGCGTAGCCAGCAGTCGCAACAAGCGCTGTGGTCGCAAAGAGAACCTTTTTCATGGTTTTTCCCTCGTGTTCACTTAGAAGGTGCACCCCAAAACGGAACATCCGTGCTGGGTATGCCTCTGTCTCGCTCTTTGCCCCTGTGAATGCAAGAAACCGTCCCAGAGCCTCAAAAGGTTGCCTCACGCATGGTGCAGACATGCCACAGTCTGCCCCATGGCCCGGCACAACAACGCCCCAACCCTGCCGAAAAGTGGCGGAAATAAGGCAGATGCCAAGGAAAAGGTTGGTAAATTCAACGGGCATCTTAATCGGGGCGACTCGCACCGGCCACAATCCGAGAGCGTTCATTTAACTCCGCGCACGCGCGAGGGAACCGCGCCCCCGCAAACGAATCGACGGCGGATAGGGGCCGTTTGTAGCGGCACCCGCGGCACCTTGTTGCCGCGCAAGCGCGGCGATTCCCGGCAGCCTTTTGCACGCAATCGCCCGACCAACCCGTCTGTGGCCTTGCCGCTCTAGGTGCGCTTGGGTAGAACAGCGCGACAGATTTGAGCAGGGCAGTTGAGAATGGGTATGCGTTCAGGAAACTTTGTCGCCTTTGGCGCGGTGCTGGCCCTCTTGGCGGCGTGCGGTGGAACAAGCGACTTTGCCAATGACACTGACCTGCAAGCCGAGCGGCTGCAGCGTGAAGGCATTCTGCGTGATCCCGATCGCGAGACCATCTGGGATCTGTTCGGCGATAACGAAGACCCGTCCGTTACGGTCGAGGTGAACAGCTATCTCTGGCAAGCGTCGCTCGAAATCCTCGACTTCATGCCGCTTGAAGCCGCAGACCCCTTCACCGGAATTATCGCGTTTGGCTATGCGACCCCGCCCGGTGGCAATCGCGCCTATCGCGCGACCGTCTACGTGTCTGACCCTGCGCTGGAGGCCCGCAGCCTGCGTGTGGCCCTGCAAGGACGGAACGGCACCGCCGTCAGCCGCGCCACCGCCCGTCAGGTCGAGGATGCCATTCTGACCCGCGCGCGCCAGCTACGCGTGGCGGACGGTCGGCTGTAGACCAGCCCGACTTGTCCGCTTAAACACACGCCGGGTTCTCAACCCGGCGTTTTCATGTCCGCTCTACCTTTTAGGAAAAATACGATGTCCCGCTACGACCCCGCAAAGATCGAGCCCAAATGGCAAAAGGCCTGGGAAGAGGCCGGGACGTTCCTTGCGAAAATGTCCGCCGATAAGCCCAAGTATTACGTGTTGGAAATGTTCCCCTATCCGTCGGGCCGCATCCATATCGGGCATGTGCGCAACTACACGATGGGCGACGTCATCGCGCGCTACAAGCTGAGCACCGGCCACAACGTCCTGCACCCGATGGGCTTCGACGCCTTCGGCATGCCGGCTGAGAACGCGGCTATGGCGCAAGGCGGCCACCCCGCAGATTGGACCTACGAGAATATCGACACGATGGTCGCGCAGATGAAGCCCCTGGGCTTTGGCATCGACTGGTCGCGCATGTTCGCCACCTGCGACCCGGAATACTACGGCCAACAGCAGGCCTTGTTCCTGGATATGCTGGAAGCAGGCTTCATCGACCGCAAGAACGCTGTCGTAAACTGGGACCCGGTCGATATGACCGTTCTGGCCAATGAGCAGGTGATCGACGGCAAAGGCTGGCGCTCGGGCGCTGAGGTCGAACGCAAAGAACTCACCCAATGGTTCTTCAAAATCTCCGACATGGCGGATGAGCTGTTGGGGGCGTTGGACGGTCTGGATGACTGGCCAGCCAAGGTAAAGCTGATGCAGGAAAACTGGATCGGCAAATCGCGCGGCCTTCAATTCGCCTTCGGGCTGGTCGATGCGGTGGGCGGCCACGACCGGGTCGAAGTCTACACGACCCGCCCCGACACGCTGTTGGGCGCAAGTTTCGTGGGCATCTCGCCTGACCATCCCATCGCCAAGGAGTTGGAAGCCAAGGACGATGCCGTCGCGGCTTTCTGTGCCGACTGCCGCAAGGGTGGCACCACGGCGGAAGCCATCGAGAAGGCCGAGAAGATGGGCTACGACACCGGCCTGAAGGTGCGCCACCCGTTCGACACGGCGGCAGAGCTGCCCGTCTACATCGCCAACTTCATCCTGATGGACTACGGCACCGGCGCCATCTTCGGCTGCCCGGCCCATGATGAACGCGACCTCGAATTCGCGCGCAAGTACGACCTGCCCGTGGTGTCTACCTACGTGCCGGAAGCAGGTGAAGACGACTTCACGCGCCCCGAGGACGGCGGCGAAGCCTATGTGCCGCCAAAAACCGAGCCCGTCCGCTACGTGGCTGGTTTCGCAGGTGACGAAGTACAATCCGGCAACGCTGCCATCGACGCAGCTATCGCCTTTTGCGAAAGCGAAGGTGTGGGCCAGGGAGTCACCAAATTCCGCCTGCGCGATTGGGGTCTCAGCCGGCAGCGCTACTGGGGCGCGCCGATCCCCGTTGTCCACTGCAAAGCCTGCGGTGTCGTGCCCGAGAAGAAAGAGAACCTCCCCATTGAGCTGCCCAAGGACGTCAGCTTCGACATCCCCGGCAACCCGCTGGACCGTCACCCAACCTGGCGCGACGTGCCCTGCCCCTCTTGCGGTGCGCCCGCTCAGCGCGAGACGGACACGATGGACACGTTCGTCGACTCAAGCTGGTACTTCGCCCGCTTCACCTCCCCCCATGCCGACACACCCACGGCGCGCGAGGAAGCGGAATACTGGATGAATGTCGATCAATATATCGGCGGCATCGAACACGCGATTCTGCACCTGCTCTACAGCCGATTCTTCGCCCGCGCGATGCACCTGACCGGCCACCTGCCCCGCAAATCGCTGGAACCGTTCAACGCGCTCTTCACGCAAGGCATGGTCACCCACGCGATCTTCAAGACGACCGGCGATGATGGTCGCCCCGTCTACCACTACCCCGAGGCCGTGGACCTGCGGGACGGCAAAGGCTTCCTCGAGGATGGCACCGAGGTAGACATCGTCCCCTCCGCAAAGATGTCCAAGTCCAAGAACAACGTCGTCGACCCGGTCGCGATCATCGAGCAATACGGCGCCGATACCGCGCGCTGGTTCGTCCTGTCCGACTCACCACCCGAGCGTGACGTCGAATGGACCGCCGCCGGGGCCGAGGCCGCCTACAAGCACTTGGGCCGGGTTTGGTCCCTGTGCGACCGCATCGGCAACATGGACCGCAATGCGCCCGGCGACGGAGACGACGACCTGCTGCGCGCCATGCACAAGGCGATCCATGATGTGACAATGGGCGTGGAAAGCTTCGGCTTCAACGCCGCCATCGCCAAGCTTTACGGCTTCACCAATACGCTGCAGAAGTCGAAAGCCTCGTACGCCGCGCAACGCGAAGCGATGCTGACGCTGGCCCAACTGATGTCGCCCTTCACACCGCATCTGGCAGAAGACATCTGGGCCTATCAAGGCGGCAAGGGTCTGATCGCCAACGCCGATTGGCCCGAGGCGGACGAGGCGATGCTGGTCGAAGACACCGTCACCATGCCGATCCAGATCAACGGCAAACGCAAGTCCGAGATCAAGGTCGCCAAGGATGCCAGCAAGGAAGAGGTTGAAAAGATCGCGCTGGCGGACGACGCTGTGGTCAAAGCTTTGGATGGCAACCCGCCCAAGAAGCTGATCGTTGTGCCCGGACGGATCGTGAATGTCGTCGTTTAATCGCCGCCTTGCCCTGACCATGTTGCTGGCCCCACTGGCGGCCTGCAACTTCCAGCCGGTTTACGGACCGGGAGGATCAGGTACGGCTCTTCGCAATCAGATTCGCCTCACGAACCCCGATACACGGATCGAATTTGAAGTGCTGTCGCGCTTTGAAGATCGATTGGGCACCGGCTCTACCTACGACCTCGACTTCGCCATCGAAACGGGCCAGCGAGACCTTGCAATTGACGGGGCCGAAAATATTGGTCGGATCAACGTGGTCGGGTCGCTGGCCTTCACTTTGCGAGAGGCGGCAACCGGGCGGATCCTCCAACAAGGCGAAGTTGCGACCTTCACCGCCTATGCCACCACCGACTCCCCGGTTGCCACGGCGTCCGCCCGGCGCGACGCGGAAAATCGGCTCGCCGTGGCGCTTGCGGATCAGCTCGTCACCCGCTTGCTGGCTGGTGCACCCACCTGGTCATGAAGCTCAGCACCCGCGACGCAAATACCTATTTCAAGCGCCCCGACCAATCAGCGGCCGGCTGTCTGATCTTCGGCGAAGACGCCATGCGCGTTTCGCTCAAACGGCAGGATCTTCTTGCCGCCCTTCTCGGTCAGAATGCCGAAGAGGAAATGCGCCTTACCCGGCTGACAGGGGCCGACCTCCGCTCCGATGGCGCGGCCCTGCTCGATGCCGTTAAGGCCGTAGGATTCTTCCCCGGTCGGCGCGCGGTGCTTGTAGAGGGGGCAACTGATGGCCTCTCCAAGGTCTTTGCCGCCGCGATGGAGGATTGGGCCGAAGGCGACGCGCAGATCATCGCCACCGCCGGGCGGCTCACACCGAAATCGGCCCTGCGGAAGGTCTTCGAAGGTTCGAAAATGGCCTATGCCGCCGCGATTTACGATGATCCGCCTGACCGCGCCCAGATCGAGGACTGGGTGAAAGAAGCGGGCCTTTCCGCTCCCGACCGCGATGCCATGGCTGACCTGGAAGGGCTCGCCCGCACTGTCCCGCCCGGCGACTTCCGGCAAATGATCGACAAGCTTGGACTCTACAAGCGCGGCGACGCCACGCCCATCTCGTCCGCCGACATCGAAGCCGTCGCCCCCCTGACGCGCGAAGCCGAACTCGACGACATCCTGCACGCCACAGCGGAGGCTGAGACCGGCGCCATCGGCCCGATCCTCAACCGCCTTAAGCAGCAAGGCACCACGCCCGTCTCGCTGTGCATCGCGGCGCTTCGCCACTTCCGCGCATTGCATATGGCCGCCAGCCACCCAAATGGCCCCGCCGCCGGTTTGCAGGCCATGCGCCCGCCCATCTTCGGCCCGCGCCGTGATCGCATGGTCCGACAAGCCAGCCGCTGGGGCCGCGACGCGCTGGAATCCGCATTATCCATGTTGGTCGAAACCGACCTGACCCTGCGCTCGGCCAGCACTGCGCCGCAGATGGCTATCATGGAACGCACGTTAATCCGGCTGGCCATGCTGCCGGGTCGAGGAGGAAGACGATGAATATTCAAGTCTATGGACATGTCCGCAGCCGCGCGATCCGGGTCCTCTGGACACTCGAAGAACTGGGCGCGGAGTACGAATTTATCGAAGCCGCCCCCCGCTCGCCCGAAGCCAAGGCCGTAAACCCGTCCGGCAAGGTGCCCTACATGGTGGCGGACGGTCAGATGATCCCCGACTCGGTCGCTATCATGACGTTCCTCGCCGACAAACACGGCGCACTGACCGCGCCCACCGGAACCCTCGCCCGCGCCCAGCAGGACTCGTTCATCCAACTGGTGAACGATGAGATCGACTCGCTCTTGTGGACGGCCGCACGCCACAGCTTCATCCTCCCGGAAGACCACCGTGTGCCCGCGGTGAAGGAGTCGTTGAAGTGGGAATTTGCCACCACCCAAAACACTGTCGCAGATCGGATGAGCGCTGATGGCCCCTTCGTCGCCGGGGAAGAAATGTCGATCGCGGATATTCTTCTCAGCCACTGCGTGGGATGGGCGGGAAATGCGAAATTCGACGTGACGAATGACCGCCTGATCGAGCACAACGCCATGATGCGCGCGCGGCCTGCATTCAAGCGCGCACTGTCTCAGGGCGGTTAATGCCATCGGGCGAGTGTAGTTACAGAAAAACTACAAAAAAACTACAGGTTCACTACACCGGTTTCAGGGCCAATATCGGGCGGCATGCTCCCCAGCCCAGCGGCCCGTCGCAAGGCAGGCGCTGATCAGATAACCCCCCGTCGGCGCTTCCCAATCCAGCATCTCACCGGCCACGAAAACACCAGGCATCTCCCGAAGCATAAGGCCAGATGTAAGGGCCGATTGCATGACCCCGCCAGCGGTCGAAATCGCCTCATCTATCGGGAGCGGACCGTTGTGTTTAACTGGCAGCGACTTGATGAGAGCCGCCAAGTCAGCGGCGCTGTCCGGTAACGGTCGCGCGAATTCTTGTAGAAGAGCGCGCTTCGCATCATCCAACCCAAGTTTCGTGAGTGCCTTGGTCAAAGTCTGCTTCTTCGGGCGCCTCGACAAGCGCCGCGCAAGCTCCGCCACGTCCCGCCCAGGCAGCAAATCAATCGCCAACCCGGCCCCATCCCGGACGGCGGCGGCCACAGTGTAGATGCCGCCACCCTCCAACCCGCGTGCAGAAATTACAGCCTCGCCCTTCACGCTTTTTCCATTCACAATCAATGCGATGTTCTTGAGCGGTGCTCCAAAAAACGGCTCCATATGCGCAGACCACGAGACGACGAACCCCATATTGGCAGGCTTGAACGGGGCGATATCAACGCCTTTGTCCGCCAGCCAAGGGGCCCAGCTACCGTCACTACCCAACCGCGCCCAAGAGGCGCCGCCAAGCGCCAGAACCATGGTTTCGGGATACAAGGTTTGCACCCCATCCGGCGTTTCAAACCGCAATCTATCCCCGTCAAATCCGGTCCACTGCCACCGCAGCCGCAACTCCGCATCGATCCGCCGAAGCCACGCGCGCAACAAGGGCGAGGCCTTCATTGCACGCGGAAAGACCCGACCGGTCGAGCCCGTGAAGACGGGCTGTCCAAGGTCCTCGGCAAAGGCCATAACCTCCACCGGGTCAAGCTTTGCGATCATCGGATAGAGCCAATCCGCAGCCTCCCCATAGGCCCTAACGAACCGCCCTAAATCCTCATCCTTCGTTAGGTTCAGCCCCGACTTCCCCGCCATCAGGAACTTCCGCCCCGCCGAGGGTTTGCCTTCACAGATCAGCACCTTACGCCCGTTCCGCGCAAGCGTCTCCGCCGCCATCAACCCCGCCGGGCCCGCGCCCACAACCAGCGCGTCTACCTTGCCATCTGCGCTCAGCACACCATTCTCATCCGCCATGGACGACACCCCGATCTGCCCGCTCTGCGACCGCCCCATTCCGCCAGACGCTCCACAAAGTCTGCACTACCTCGTGCCCAAACTGCGGGGCGGCAAAGGCGGGCCAACGGTGCTGATCCATCAGATCTGCCATAACGAAATTCACGCCACGCTGTCCGAAGCCGAATTGGCCCGTGCTTTCAACACCCCCGAGGCCCTGCGCGCCCATCCGCGCCTCTCTAAATTCTTCAAATGGGTCGCCAAACGCTCGCCCGATTTCCATTCCAAGACTTCTGGCGGGCGCCGCGCCTGGAAAAACCGATAAGCTGTGAGGACGGCCCCAAGCCGGAGGAGAGAAACTCACCCAACCATCGCCTTGATCGTACGCACATTTGCAGTGTCGCCCGTCAAGGCAGGCGCACATAGAGCCTCGGCGTAAGCCATCAAATCAGCCCGCGCGACGACTCGGTCTACCAGCCCGAAGGCCAGCGCCTCCTCCGTGGTCAGCTTCGCGCCTGCCATCAGCAGCAATTTCGCCCGCGACGGCCCAACCAACGCCGCGAGCCTCCCGGGATCAGACGGCTGTGGTAGAAATCCCAGCTTTGCAACAGGGTAGAAGAAGGACGCGCCCGGCACGCACAGCCGTATGTCGCAGGCCAAAGCCATACCAAAGGCGCCACCCGCCAGCGTGCCGTTCAAGGCTGCAATCGTGGGGCACGTCAGCGCGGCCAAAGCGCCTGAGACACGCTCCCACAATGGTGACGTTGCCAACCCTGCACGCGCTTCCTCCAGATCCGCCCCGGCGGAGAACACCTTCTCCCCCGCACCGGTCAGGACCAGAGCCAACGGGTCAGCATTTTCAAACAGGTCTGCGAGCTCCGAAAGCATATCGCCGGTCAACGAATTTGCCTTGTCGGGTCGGTTCAGAGTGACGGTGAGCAATCCGTCCTTTTCGTACGCTTCGATCAAATCAAGCCCACCGCCTTGCGAATGCCCTCATCCCGCAGCGAGATGTCGCCGCCAAGGTATGCATCGGCGGCCTCCGTGCACATCCAGGCCAAGGTCTTTGCGGGCCATTCCGGAGGGATATGGTCTTCCCAATTCAACGCGCTGACGGGGTTCACGCCGGAGGCTTTGATCTCTTTCTGCATCTGGGTCGCAACGGTGCCAGGGCTCAAACCCAAAGCGCGAACACCTTTCTCGCCCATCTCCTTGTGAAGACACCGGGTCAACATCAGGGCAGCCGCTTTGGACGAGCAATAATGCGACCAGCCCTCAAGTGCATTGGTCGCCGCGCCGGAAGATATGCCAATGATCGTGCCGCCCTTCCCTGCCATGTGTGGCAGGGCCGCGCGCGCGCCGTTGAATGTGCCTTTCAGGTTGATGTCGATGACCTGCCCCCAAGCCTCTGGATCAACGTCTTCGATCCGCGCCACGGGTTCGATCACGCCTGCATTGTTGATCACGATGTCCAGCGACCCGAAGGTGTCAACCGCCGCGTTGTAGGCCGCCTCAACCTCCCAATACCGGGCCACGTCACACGGTACGGCAAGAGCGGCGTCCCCGATCTCGCCCGCAAGATCGACGATGGCATCCCGACTGCGCGCCATCAGCACGACCTTCGCACCGAGAGATGCGAATTCCCGCGCGGTGGCGGCCCCGATCCCACGGCTGGCCCCCGAAATTGCGACGACTTTTCCAGAAACAGCATGTGCCATCCGCCCGACCTTTCGCGTTTGAGTTTCCCTTGGTTCAGCCCTAGCGCCCCAGCCCTTCTTGGACCAGCCCTCACGCCTCAGGACACCGACAACCAGCAAGCTAGGGTGATCCCTACTTGACCGAATGCGCGCGGCGGCAGACCCTACATGTATACGCTTTCCCGCAGATGGAGCCGAAGATTTGATGACACGTTTCTGTATTTCCCTTTCAACTCTGGCACTTGTCGCCGCCAGCCCCGCATTTTCAGACACATTGGCCACCGAAGTATGGGCCGAGTGGCAGGCGCAAGCCACCATTTCGGGTCAAACTATCACTGCTACCGAGACGCCGACTGACAGCGGTTTGACCCTGACGAACTTCATCTCGTCCTTCGAGGATGATGACATCATGACCCGTGGCGTCATTGATGAAATCCAGATGACCGAGAACCCGGATGGGACGCTCTCAATCACGTTCTCGGAGCTTTACTCGCTCACCTTCACCTTTGAGGTCGACGAGGGCGATCCGCCCGGCAACATCGAATTGCAGTTGCGCTATGAAGGGCTTGATGTGCGTGTTTCGGGTGATGCGGGCAACCGGATCTATACCTATACCGCTGACCGCATCTTGATCACCGACGGTGCCATCTGGGGCGGCGGAAGTGAACCACCGACCATCGACCTCGATATGTTGATGACAGATGTCGCCAGCACCTATTCCGTGACCGGCGACAGCCCCGAGACGATGCGCTTTTCCAGCACTGGGTCTGCCGGTGGCATGCAAATGGCGTTGGAGGTTCTGCCCCCGCCCGACGAGACCGGTCGCCTGAAGGCCGGCATGGTCGTGGGGGCAATCGAAGGGTCGAGCAGTGGCACATTTTCATCCATCGCGGCGCTCAACCAGGTCAGCACCGAATTGCCCGAGGGCGTAGAGCTGAGCGGCACAACGGCCTACGAGTCCTTCGCCCTGGAATTCGAATTCGAGGATGTGGGTGAGCAGTTTGCCATCGCCTATTCCAACGAGGGTGGCAGCCTTGGCGTCGCCTTCAGTGAAGAGGAAGTGTCTTACGACATCAGTGGAACAGGCATGCAGACCCGCATCACTGCAATCGACTTGCCAGTTCCAGTCGATGTCTCGGTCGCATCGTCCGAGATTGCCTTTGCCGTGCCGCTATCTGCAGGCGACGACCCGCAGGATGTATCGGTTCGACTGGCTTACGAAGACCTCACCATGGGCGATGGGATTTGGGCGATGATGGACCCAACCAACTCCATCCCGCGTGATCCGGCCAACCTGATCCTTGATGCAACGGGTCAGATTCAGCTGTTCGTCGATCTCATGACCATTGACCCCGAAGAGATGACAGGCCCACCGGGTGAGTTGCGCGCGTTGAACGTCAGCGAATTGCGCATTGGTGCGGGTGGTGCGGAGCTTTCGGGCACCGCTGATGTGACCTTCGCGCCGGGCCAGTTGATGCCGATGCCTGTGGGCGCGGCAGAGCTGCAACTCTCTGGCGGCAACGCGCTTCTGGATGCGTTGATGGCGGGCGGACTTGTGCCGTCCGATCAGGGCGCATTCGTGCGCGGCATGGCCAATGTCTTCGCCCGGCCCGGTGCCGCGCCGGATACGCTAGAGACAACGGTGCAGTTCGGAGCCGATGGGTCGATCACGGCAAACGGAATTCCGCTGCAATAAACAATACCAAGAACGATTGTGGCGGCCCGGTCCCAATAGGATCGGGCCGTTTCGCTTGCATGGCTCGGGCCCGCGCCCTACGTCGAAGACAACACGAGCCGAAGGGGTATCCATGAGCCATTCCGAGATTGCACCGCTGACCGACGCCCTCCTGACGGCAGCCAAAACGGCCGGAGCCGATGCCGCCGATGCGATAGCGGTCGACGGCACCTCGATCCGCATCGAAGTGCTGAATGGCGCGTTGGAACTGGCGGAACGCTCGGAAGGGGTGGAGCTTGGGCTTCGGGTTTTGGTGGGTCAACGGCAGGCCTGCGTATCGGCCTCTGACGTCGAACCCAGTACGTTGACCGAGATGGCCGAACGCGCCGTCGCCATGGCGCGCCTTGCACCCGAGGATCCCAATATCGGTCTCGCCGATCCCGATGCCTTGTCCGATGTCCGGGATGGTGACGCGCTGGACCTGAATGATCCGGGCGAAAACCCCGACCCTGCCGGGCTGGAAGCGCGCGCGCTCGAGGCAGAGGCCGCAGCGCTTGGTGTTCAGGGGGTCAGCCAGGTCTCAACTGCTGGCGCCGCTTACAGCCGACGCCGCATCCACCTTGCGGCGTCCAACGGCTTTTCCGGCGGCTATGCCCGCAGCGATCACGGCGTTTTCTGCGTTGCCATCACTGGTGAAGGCACGGGGATGGAGCGTGATTATTTCGGCGACAGTCGCAATCATCTGGGCGATGTGATGTCCGCCGCCGAAATTGGCCGGATCGCCGGGGAACGCACGGTTGAGCGGGCCGGTGCGAAGAAGCCGCCGACTGGAGCTTATCCGGTGATCTACGATGAGCGCATCTCCTCCGGGCTGATCGGGCATCTTCTATCGGCCACCAACGGCACCTCGATCGCTCGCGGATCGTCCTGGGCACGCGACCTTTTGGGCGAACAGGTTCTGCCCGCGCATCTGTCGCTGATCGAGGAACCCCACCGTCCGCGCACCTCGGGCAGTCGCCCATTTGATGCGGAAGGGCTGCCGACACGCAACCGCGCCATCGTCGAAAATGGCGTGCTGACCGGTTGGACGCTGGACCTTGCCACGGGCCGGAAACTCGGGATGCCCTCCACCGGCAATGCCAGCCGCGGCACCGGCGGCCCGCCTTCACCGAGCGTCGGCAATGCGCGCCTGACTGCCGGTGATTTTAGCCGCGAGGACCTGCTAGCACAGATGGGAACAGGCCTTTTGATTACTTCGATGATCGGGTCGTCGATCAACGCCACCACCGGCGACTATTCACGCGGGGCCTCGGGCTTCTGGGTCGAGAATGGTGAGATTGCCTATCCCGTGAATGAATGCACCGTAGCAGGCAACCTCAAGGACATGCTGCGCAGCATCGTGCCTGCCAACGATGCGCGCCCACATCTGAGCCGCGTTGTCCCATCGCTCCTCGTTGAAGGATTGACGATTGCAGGGGCCTGATGACGACCTTGCCCTGCTGATCCAAGCCGCTGAAAGGGCGGGTGAGATTGCCGGGCAATTCTTCCAGCGTGATCCACAGATCTGGGACAAGGGCTCCGAGGGCCCCGTGACCGAGGCTGATCTGGCCATCGACACCATGCTGCGCGAAACGCTGCTTGGGGCGCGGCCCGACTATGGCTGGCTGTCGGAGGAAACCGAAGACGACGCAGCGCGACTTTCCACTGATACTGTCTTTATCTGTGACCCGATCGACGGAACGCGGGCGTTTATCGAAGGCGGGCGCAGCTTTGCACACTCTCTATCGGTGGTGCATCGCGGGCAGGTGACGGCGGGCGTCGTGTTTCTTCCGATGCGGGACAAGCTTTATGCTGCGGCAAAAGGCCAAGGCACCACGCTAAACGGGCAACCCGTTCGCGTGACCGGCGCCAAGGACCCGGCCCAATCCATATTTCTGACCACCAAGGCCAACCTTAAGCCCGAACATTGGCCGAATGGCATTCCTGCGGTGGAGCGCGCCTATCGGCCTTCTCTCGCCTATCGCATGTCATTGGTTGGGGAGGGTCGCTTCGACGGCATGATGACCTTCCGCCCGACATGGGAATGGGACATCGCCGCTGGGGCGCTGATCATCGAAGAAGCCGGCGGCCGGGCCACGACAAGCCGAGGTGCGCCATTGGTGTTCAATGGGCAAAGCGCGCAGGTCGACGGGATATTGGCGGGGGCGCCAGACGTGCATCAGGCATTGGTCGCGCAGCGCGCTTAACGCCCCGAAATCTCGAAAATGATAACGTTCAACGGGCCGGTGGACATCATCTGCGCCGACGACAACGTGCCTTCGGCCTCAGGGGCAATGGCATAAGCGTCGGCGGGCAGGGAAAGCGTTGCAAGCACGGTGACAAACAGAAGCGAGGCCAGGAGAACAAGGGATATGCGAAGGGTCATGGCAGCAATCTGTGGCTCAAAATGGGAGGGCGGCGAAATCTTCCGTTCGTCTACCGTGCTTACCCTTTGAACATACGCCTGCGCTTTGATTTGCACGAGTAAGGCTCTCCTTACCTCATTCAACAGAAGAAAAGCCCCCGGCGCGGAAGGGAGGACGCGCCAGGGGCCGGGGAGGGAGACGGACAAGTGTTTGGCGGAGCGGCCCCAGAGAGAGAGGGGAGAGGGACATGGGCCGCTCCGCAACGGCTGGTCAAAGGGACAAGTGACCGGGCCAGATTGGGCAAAGAAGGGTTTCGTTCTCAAAAGTCTTTGTCGTTTCAATAGGGTTGATATGCCTTTTGTCGTCGCATCCTGCGAGGCAGGGAAACCCGACCCTCACAATGCCGTCAGCGGCCTGAAACAGGCCCTTTGCTTGACGCCCCGGCTGAGCCGCTTAAGGGTTCACGCGCAATCCAGAACGACCGGAGACCTCCCATGCCCCAACGCCTGCACCTTGTTTTCGGCGGTGAACTCGTCGATCCGCAACGCACCGAATTTGAAAACGTCGATGACATCCATATCGTCGGTATGTTCAGCGACTATGACAGCGCCTATGACGCTTGGAAGTCGGAGGCGCAGCGCACCGTGGACAATGCCCATATGCGCTACTTTATCGCCCATATTCACCGTCTGCGGGATGAAGAGGCCGAAGCCTCCTCGACCGAAGAGCTGGGAAGCTAAAACGACCGATGGCGCGCTCAATCTTCCTTGGCCTCTACCTTGCGTGGTCCGCCCGTGGGGGGCGCGCTTTCGCCGAGCGCAAGCTCCGCGAGCGTGTGGCCGAAGGGAAGGAGGACGCCGCGCGCCTCAATGAACGGCGCGGGATTGCCAGCCAACCGCGCCCCGATGGCCCGCTGATCTGGTTTCATGCCGCGTCGGTGGGGGAGTCTGTTGCGATACTCGAACTGGTCCGCCGGGTCCTTGAGGAACGCGATGATGCCCATGTCCTTGTGACCACGGGCACCGTGACATCCGCCGAGGTTATGGCCGACCGTCTGCCCGCGCGGGCGATCCATCACTATGCCCCGCTTGATGCGAAAGCCTTTGTGACCGCATTCCTCGACCACTGGCGCCCCGATCTGGCGATTTGGACGGAGAGTGAGCTTTGGCCCACGTTGGTTGTGGAAACCGACGCCCGTGGCATTCCAATGCTGTTGCTCAACGCCCGCATGTCCAAGGCCAGCCATGACAAATGGCGCTTTGCGAAGGGCGTTGTGCGCAATTTGCTTGAGCGGTTTCACATGGCGCTCGTGCAAGATGAATTGACCCAAAGCTATCTGCGCCGTCTTGGAATGCCATCGGACCGGATGAAGGTGCTTGGCACACTGAAGGAAGGGGCCGCCGCCCTGCCCTGCGACGAAGATGAGCGTGCGGAACTGGCCAAGGTCCTCGCGGGCCGCCCCGTCTGGCTGGCGGCCTCAACCCATGACGGGGAAGAGAAGCTGGTTCTGAAGGCGCACCGCATGGCGATGCGGGCCTCCCCCCGTCTGCTCCTCATCCTGGTACCCCGCCACCCCGAACGCGGCGATGAGGTGGCGACGCTGCTGCAAAGCGACGGCTGGCGCTTTACGCGGCGCGCGGCGGACGAAGGGCTATCGGACGACGCTCAGGTCTACCTGGCCGACACGATGGGCGAGATGGGCCTGTGGTATAGGCTCGCCCCGATCAGTTTCGTGGGTGGATCGCTGGTCGCGATTGGCGGGCATAACCCGTTCGAGCCTGCGGCCCTTGGCTCTGCCATTCTGCACGGCCCCTATGTGACGAACTTCGTCGACATCTACCAGCGGCTGTCGGAGGCCAACGCGGCGCGACTTGCTCCGTCCCCCGAAAAGCTCGCTGACCATGTGGTCACGCTGCTGAGCCCGGAAGAGGCGGCGGGTATGGCGGCGTCAGCCTGGGGTGTAATCTCCGACGGGGCGGATGTGACGGACCGGGCGCTGGCACTGATCATGGATACGCTGGACGAGGCTGAGATGCGCACCCTGCGGGAAGGCGCGGCCTGATGCGGGCGCCCCTGTTCTGGCATCAACCGGCCGGGCTGACCTCGACCCTGCTGTCACCCCTTGGGGCGCTTTACGCAAAGGGCACGGAACGGCGGCTTGCGAAGGGCCCGCGCGAGAAGGTCGGCGTGCCAGTGATCTGCATCGGCAACATCAACGCAGGCGGCACAGGCAAAACGCCAACAGTTATCGCACTGGCTGAAAAACTCCGCGACCGAGGGATCAAGCCCCATGTCGTCAGCCGGGGCTATGGCGGATCAGTCGACGGTCCCAAGCAAGTTGATGAGCGCACCCATAGCGCCGATCAGGTGGGCGATGAGCCCCTGCTGCTGGCCGCGTTCCTGCCCACTTGGGTCGCCAAAGACCGCGCCGCCGGCGCGCGCGCGGCCGTGGCAGCCGGGGCGGAGGTGATCCTTCTTGACGACGGGTTCCAGAACCCCGCGCTCCACCACGATCTGTCGCTTGTCGTGGTCGATGCCTGGCGGGGCTTTGGCAATGGCAAGGTCATGCCAGCGGGCCCACTGCGGGAACCCGTAGCCTTGGGCATGGCCCGCGCAGATTTGCTGCTTTCCATCGGGTCTGAATCTGCGCAGCAACGCTTCGCCGACCATTGGGGGGCGTCCGTCACAAAGCCGCATCTCACTGGCGAGTTGGTACCGCTGCCCACTGGCCTGCCGCTGGACGGGATGCCCGTTCTGGCGTTTGCAGGCATCGGCCATCCGGAGAAATTCTTCGAAACGCTCCGTGGCCTCGGGGCAGACCTGCACGCAGCACACGCCTTGGCCGATCACCAACCGCTCAGCGACACGCTGATGACCCGGCTGATCCGCGAGGCGGATTTGCGGGGCGCTCAGGTGGTAACGACCGAGAAGGACGCGGTGCGCCTGAAGCCCGAATTCCGCGCGCGTGTGATGACCGTGCCCGTTCGGTTACGCCTGAACGAAGAAGGGCCGCTTGATGCGGCCCTTGATCGTATTCTTGATTTCGGCAGCTAAGCGTCAGCCCGCAGCCTCAAGCTCTGCGTCAATCAGATCACTCAAAGCATCGAAGTTCATGTTGCCGTGCAACTCATCGTTCAGCACGAACGCGGGCGTGCCGGGAATATCATGGACTTCGATATTCGCCTCGTAGTTCGCAATCATCGCTTCTGCCATGGCGGCATCCGTCATGCAGGCATCCAGTTCTTCATTCGTCAGGCCCGCTGTGCGCCCGATCCGGCGCAAATTCTCGGCGACTTCCGCGGGGGAGCCTTGGGTCCATTCCGCCTGGTTTTCGTAGATCAGATCAACGATCCCGAAATAACGCAGCGGCCCGCCACAACGCGCCATCATGCCGGCCCACAGACCATAGCGGTCAAAATAGACCTCGCGGTAGATGAAGTTTATCAGCCCGGGCTCGATATAATTGGCCTCAAGCTGTGGATAGACGTTCTGGTGGAAGCTGCGGCAATGCGGGCAGGTGAAGCTGGCATATTCGATCAGCGTCACCGCGGCATCCGGATTGCCCTTCGACATTTCGATGACTTCAGGCAGGTCGCCGGAAGCTGTTTCCTGCGCATTGGCAGGCTGGAACGGCAGAAGGTCCGATGCGGTTTCGACCGCCGGGCTGCCCTGGCCTTGCCACCACAAGTAGCCGCCTGCGCCCAAAACGCCGGTGGCGCCGCCCAACAACATGGCTCTGCGATGCATCGTGATCTCCTTAGGTGTTCGAATTCGTTTGATTGCTAACTATGTTCCCCGCCAGCTTGCGCAAGGCATCACGCAATGTGGGGTCGGTTATCGTGTCCAACCCTTCGGTCGCCTTGGACAGACGCTCTGGGTCGGGCTTGCGCTTCGCGCGCGGCTTTTGGCCTTCAAACGCAACCTTGCCCTCGGCAAAGCCCGTGGGTGCGGTTTGCGTGATCTGCACATCCTTGATCGCGGAATAGCCGTAGCAGGCATTCACGCGAATGATGATTACCTCTTTCTGCATGGCCAGCATCGGGGCGTGGGCCCCGGTGGTCAGCACCTGCAACGTGCCACCCATGCCACGCCCGAACTTGATCTTCAGCGGCAGCGCTACATCGGCGATATCCGGCCCAACAATCTCGGCCCAATGGGTCAGCAGCTTCGTCTCGGCAAACCCGCGCTTTTCCGCCGGGCTGCGCAGCTCTGGCCCCACAAGCGACACAGCACGCTCAAAGCCGCGCATACGGCGGCGCGGCGGAGCTTTGGTCGGGGACGGGCTTTTCGCCATGCCGGGTTGATCCTTTCGTCAGGCGCACTCTATGCGTTCAAGGAATGCTAACCAATAACAAGCGACACAGGTTGGATAACGCATGCGTGAAGAGGCCATCGGGAACGAGCTTTTGGCGTGGTATGACGCGAATGCGCGCATTTTGCCATGGCGCGTGGCGCCTGGATCGTCTGAACGTGCCGATCCCTACCGTGTCTGGATGTCCGAGATCATGCTGCAACAGACGACTGTGGCAGCGGTCAAAGCGTATTTTGAGCGGTTCACGGCGCTCTGGCCGACGGTAGGCGACCTCGCGGCAGCGGAGGATTCGGCCGTGATGGGCGAATGGGCGGGCCTTGGCTACTACGCCCGAGCCCGGAACTTACTGAAATGCGCGCGGGCGGTCGTGGCCGACCATGGCGGCGCATTCCCCGACACCGAAGAGGGGCTACTGACTTTGCCCGGCATCGGCCCCTACACAGCCGCCGCGATCGCCTCGATTGCGTTCAACCGCCCCGCGCCGGTCATGGACGGCAATATCGAACGTGTGATGTCGCGGCTGTTCCGCGTGGAAGAACCTTTGCCTACGTCCAAGCCGGTGCTGAAAGACCATGCCACACGGCTGACACCAACCCATCGCCCCGGCGACCATGCACAGGCGCTGATGGATCTGGGCGCGACCATCTGCACTCCGAAATCACCGGCCTGCGGTATCTGCCCGTTGATGAGCGCCTGCGCCGCGCGCAAGGCCGGGATCGCAGCCGAATTGCCCCGCAAACTGCCAAAGAAAGCGAAGCCAACGCGGCTCGGCTATGTCTATGTTGCCCGTCGCGCAGACGGTGCGCTGTTGCTAGAGACCCGGCCTGATAAAGGCCTGTTGGGCGGCATGTTGGCCTTCCCGACCTCCGAATGGTCGGACGCCCCAACGGATACACCACCGCTCGACACGCAATGGCACGACCCGTCGCTGGAAGTGCGTCACACCTTCACCCACTTCCATCTGCGCCTTGCCTTGCGCATCGCAGACGCCCCGCAAGATGTGACACCCCACCGCGGCACCTTCGTGCCTTTCGCCCAATTTTCGCCAAGCACTTTGCCTACAGTCTTTCGCAAAGCCTTCGACCTTGGCCGTGGCGTCACCGTTGACGCGGCGTCCGCGAAAGGTTGATTTTGCAAGGGAACCGCAAGGACGACCCGATGATCGCACCAAACGCTATGGCAAAACTGCACCGCGCGCTGCCGTTCTGGCTGAGCCTTTTGCTGATCCCGCTGATCGCCTTTGTGGCTTCGCAGGGCGGCTGGTGGCTGCTGCTGATGCCGCTCAGCACCTGGTGGCTGTTCTCGATCCTCGACCATTTCGCGGGGTTGGAGCTTGAGAATGCGGATTTGGAAACCTCTGACGACCAGCTGTTCTGGTATCGCCTGATCACCCTGATCTGGCCGCCCCTTCAGATCATCACGATCTTCGCGGTCATCGCATATGCGGTGCGGGCGGATCACCTTGGCTGGGTCGAGCTTTGGGCGCTGTCCTTCGGGATTGGCGTGCTGAGCGGCACCATCGGCATCAACTACAGCCATGAGCTGATGCACCAAAAGCCCAAGCATGAACGCTGGCTTGGTGATATTCTGCTGGGGTCAGTGCTCTATTCCCACTTCCGCTCTGAACACCTGTTGGTCCATCACCGCTATGTCGGCACCCGCCGCGATCCGGTGACCGCGCGCTACAATGAGGGCTTCCACCGCTTTTTCCCACGTGTGTTGCGGGAGTCGTTCCTGTCCGCGTGGAATGCCGAGAAGGCGATGCTTTCCCGAAAGGGCCTGCCGGTCTGGGACGGCTCGAATCCCTTCTGGCGCTATCTCGCGCTACAGGCTGGATTTCTGGCGCTTGCGATGATCGTCGGCGGTTGGATCGGCCTGTTGATGTTCCTCAACCAAGCCTTTGTCGCGATCTGGCAGTTGGAGCTGACCAACTACATCGAGCATTACGGCCTGACGCGAAAGCACCTCGGCAACGGAAAGTACGAACATGTCCAACCGCGCCATTCGTGGAACGCGGCACACAAAGCGTCGAACTGGCTGCTAATCAATTTGCAGCGGCATTCAGACCACCACTACAAGCCCGACCGCCGTTTTCCGCTGCTGCAGAATTACACCGAAGCGGACGCCCCGCAGCTGCCCTATGGCTACCCGGTGATGACGGCGGCGGCGATGGTGCCGCCGCTGTGGAAGCGGATCATGAACAAGCGCGTGAAGCGGTGGCGGGCGATGTATTATCCCGAGATCACCGAATGGCAGGCCTATAATAAGGGCCAGCACCCCCTTCCGAGATAGGGATCGCGCCGACTGCGTCGTCGCCCGCGCTGGGGCTCTGCCCCAGACCCCGGGGTTTTTGGGCAAGATGAAAGGGCGGTCTAGCGCTGGAGCGCCGGGGTTTTCCCAACCATCTCGGAGCCTTCAGCGGCGGTCACAAGGAAATCGGCCACGTCAGCACGTGAGATGAGACCGTTTCGCCATTCGGCCTTCTCGGTCAGCACCTTATAGGCGCCGCTCTTGCGATTGTCGCTTAGGATACCGGGGCGCGCGATGGTCCAGTCGAGGTCGCTGTCGCGGATCAATTGCTCCTGCACATCCTTGTCGGCATAGGCGCGGCCGAGGAAGGCCTTTTGCGTCAGGCGCTCGGGCGTGGAGAGCTTCTCAGCCGAGTCGCCCGCGCCGAAACCCGTCACGGTCAGCAGGCGCTTGATGCCGGCCTTTTCCATCTGTTCGATCAGCACGCGGGTGGCGTCCGAGAACAGGGTCGTTTTCTTCAGCACGCGCGCATCGCGTGGCACGCCAAGGGTCAGGATCACTGCATCGCAGCCGTCGATGGCGTTGAAAACATCCACGCCGTTCGTGGCATCGCCTTCCATCCATTCGAACCCGTCCGCCTCCAGATCCATCTGGCTGCGCGACATGGCGCGGACCTGATGCCCGCGTTCCAGCGCTTCGTCGACGGCTTTGCGGCCAATGCCGCGGCTTGCTCCGATAATGGCGAGTTTCATGAGCGATACCTCCTGTATGGATAGATAGGAAGGGATCGCGCAAAGCCCAACTTCAGGCGGCGGCCTGGAACGGCAGGTGCCCGGTTTTCACGTAGATCAGGCAGCCCTCGTCGGACCATGGCGTGTGCCGCGACATGTGCGGGGAACGGGTCCAGCTGCCCGCCGGATAGTCGCCGTGTTCATCCTGAAAGGTGCCTTCGATCACGAAAATCTCTTCCCCGCCCCAATGGGTGTGCTGCGAGAATTTCGTGCCTGGCGCCCATCGCACGAGGGCAACGTTTTCGCCCTCCACCGAATGCAATGGTAACACCGACAACCCCGGCGCTGATCCGGGCAGAAACTCCGCCGCCTTTGTGTCGATGGCGAATTGCGCCGTATCGCCCTCATCAAACTGGCACAGCTTCACGAGGATCGTCGCGCCCTCTGGGCCGATATGGGGCGTGTGCGACGTGCCTATGGGGTTCCGCACATAGGTGCCCGCCGGGTAATCGGCGTGCTCGTCCGAGAACACGCCGTCAAGCACTAGAAACTCCTCCCCACCGCCATGGGCATGTGCGTCGAAACTGCTGTTCGGGGCAAAGCGCACGATGGTCGTGGCGCGCGCCACCTCATCCCCGATGCGGTCCAACATCATGCGATCCACACCGCTGGCGGGCGAGGAGACCCAGTTGTAATCCTCGGGCCGGATCACGACTCGTTCGTTGAAATCTGCATTCAGGCGCATGGTCCCGTCTCCGTAAATCAAGCTGGCCCCAATCTAGGCGGCCCCCTTCGACGATACCACCGGCTGCCCGAGCAATGCGCAGGATCCGGGCCGCCGAGACGAAAAGACCCGCCGGAGGACCGGCGGGTTAAGTTGGTCCGCGCCACACCTGATAAAAGCGCGCGGACGGCAAGGTTCGGGATCGGGGGTCTTGGGAGCCCCCGAAAACCTTATTGGGCCATTTCAGCCCGGATCTGTTGGCGAAGCACGTCGATGGAGACGGTCTTGCCGTCGCGCTTGAAGTGCCAGTAAGTCCAGCCGTTGCAGGACGGCGCGCCCTCAAGCTCGGCGCCCACCTTGTGGATGGACCCCTTCACGTCATCAGCGATAAGCGTGCCGTCCGCACGCACCTTGGCCTGCTGGCCACGGGCGTTGCGAAGCATTTCACCCGGGCGCAACATACCGCGTTCCACGAGTTGGCCGAATGGCACGCGAGGTTCCGCCCGCTTCCCTTGCGTGACTTCCAGCGCGGATTTGTCGAACTTGCGGACTTTCGACAAGCGTTTCTCAGCAACCTTGCGATAGGCTTCCTCACGCTCGATACCGATGAAATCGCGTCCAAGCATCTTGGCGACGGCTCCGGTTGTACCGGTCCCGAAGAACGGATCGAGCACCACATCGCCGGGCTTCGTCGCGCCCACCAACACACGGTGCAGAAGGGCCTCTGGCTTCTGAGTCGGATGCGCCTTGTCGCCGTTCTCATCTTTCAGCCGCTCGCCGCCATTGCAGATCGGAAGCACCCAGTCCGAGCGCATCTGGATGCCCTCGTTCAGCTCCTTCAGCGCCTCATAATTGAAAGTGTATTTCGCGCCTTCTTCCTTCGACGCCCAGATCATCGTCTCATGCGCATTGGTGAACCGCTTGCCACGGAAGTTTGGCATCGGGTTCGTCTTGCGCCAGACCACGTCGTTGAGGATCCAGAACCCCTGCGTCTGAAGCTCTGCCCCGACGCGGAAGATGTTGTGGTAACTGCCGATCACCCAAATCGCACCATTGGGTTTCAGCAGGCGGCGCGCGGCAGACAGCCACTCGCGGGTGAATTGGTCGTAGACCTTGAAGCTGTCGAACTGGTCCCACGCGTCATCGACGGCGTCGACCTTGGTGTTGTTCGGGCGATGCAAATCGCCCTTCAGCTGAAGGTTGTAAGGCGGATCGGCGAAGATCAGGTCAACCGATGCCTCGGGCAGCGAACGCATGATTTCAATGCAATCGCCCGCAAGAATGGTGTTGAGCGGCAGCTTTTTGGCTGCCTCCGGCTTTGTCTTTGTTGTCATTTTCTGCCTCTGGTGGGCGCCTCTATTGGGCGCTTTGATGTCCACTGAAGGCAGAATCACCCGAAAGCGAATCTGGGTCAATTTTGTTTCGAATCAGCCGCTTACGATTTTATCCACACAATATCTTGTGGATGGGGGCAAAGCTGCGCCGGTGATGTGGCGTCACCCCTAGATCGTGTAGACCGGCCGTGTGTTTTGCTGTGCCGTAGCCCATGTTCGTCTCCCAACCGTAACCCGGATGCATCACCGCAAGCTCCTTCATCAGGGCGTCGCGCCGCACTTTCGCCACAATCGACGCCGCCGCGATAGAAACGGACCGACCATCGCCCTTCACGACGCAAGTCGCCGGGCACGGCAGGTCCGGCGGCACAGCGTTCCCGTCGATCAGGGCGTGGGTGGGGGCGGTAGCCAAACCGTCCATAGCCCGTCGCATTGCCAGAAAAGTCGCTTGCCGGATGTTGAGTGCGTCGATCTCTTCCACGCTCGCCCAACCTAAGGACACGTCCGCAACAGCCTCGATCTGCACAGCCAAGGCATCGCGCCGCGCCTCAGTCAGTTTCTTGGAATCGTTCAGCCCCTCAGGGATACGCGCCGGATCAAGCACAACCGCGCAAGCCGTCACTGGTCCGGCCCAAGGCCCCCGGCCCACTTCATCAACACCGGCGACAAAGCCGCCAAGCTCGGTTTCCAAAGAAAAGTCAGGTCCCATGTCCTGCGATGTGCGCCAAAGAAAGAGGCGACGCAACCGCATGGTCACGTCGCCTCGCTGCTCGGGTCGGCTACTGCCGCGCAGCTTGCCCGGCGATCTCACGCCACCGGACTGCGCCTTTGAATGGGCTTACCCGTGCGACCAACCGTGGTTGGCCAGGCATCGCGCGCCATAGATCTGGCGCTGGCCGCGCTGGGTCTGCACGGTCCGCAGGCAATTGGATGGCAGCAGATGCGCCTGTTGCGCGTGGTTCTGCATGCAGCGGCGCAAGTAGCCGCTGTAGTTGCCGTAATAGCCATGGCCCTGGATGTGGCAGCGCGACGGTGCAACGCGGTGGTATTGCGGCTGGGGCTGAGGATGCGGCTGATGAATGACCGGCGGGTTATGACGGTTGCCATTGTTCCGGTTCGCCTGGCTAAGGCCATACAGAAGCAACAGACCGCCAAAGATCGCGGCGGCCTCTGCGCCTTGATTGCGGTGGTTGTTGGCCGCCGCTGGGGTTGCGGTTGCGGTGATACCGGTTGCCGCGAGAGTAAGGGCGAGAGCACCAGCCGTGAAGGTCTTGGAGAGATTACGAAACATGTCTTGGGTCCCTTGTTTCGGTTGCGCTTGAGGGGTTCAGGTCTTGGGTTGGGGCGCACTCATTCGGCGCTTGTGGATCAACCCTCCCCCCTCGGCTCTCCGCCATGCAATTACGGCGGCGCGCTATCCGATAACGGGAACGTTTCACTCAACGATCACAGGGCCGATCAACGTGGGACGCAGTTCAAACACGTAGCAATCACCAAAGGGATTCGCGTCATCGGCATATGTGTCGTCCCACCCAAGGCACCGGTTGGTAACGACCCAGCCATCCGGGATGATTTGCGGAATCAGGCCGACATAACCGGGGCCGGGTATGCTGACTTGATAAGATGCAGTTTCGTCTCCCCAGGTGTCTGGCCGTGTCGACGACCAACGCAGAAAATCGATGTAACGCTCTGGTGCATCGATTTGCGTGAACACCCAATCCGGCACGTCAGCCGTCTCTGGCTGCGCGGGAGATGGCACAGCGAGCAAGACACTATCGATATCGTGCCAGACCAATTCAGCCAGTGGTGCAGGCCCGCCGTGGTAATGTTCCGACACCCAATCCGTGCCGAAGCGTTCAACGTAGTGCTGATAGTCTTGAAGGATATCTGCCGAGGCCGTCGACCCCGACGTCACGAGAAGAATCGCCACAAGGGCGGAAAAGGATTTGGTCATCGAAATCGCCTATCTGTAATCGCCAGCGGGCGGAAATGCCCAAGCGTGTGAAAAGGTGTTGTACGCGGCTGAAATTGCCGTTGTGGCGACCTTCCCCAAATCCTGCCATGCAAGGCAAAAACGCCCCCCTGCTATCCGATAACAGGCCTGTGAACCGTCCCCCGTCATTGAATGACAGCCCGCATCTGCCCCATCTTCATCCGTGAAGCTGCCCCCTTTCAGCAAACGAAACGAGCCATCACGATGAAACGATTATTCAAATCCCTCCTCGCCGCCGCCGCCCTTACGGTCCTGGCCGGCCCCCTCCACGCCGCATGTTTTGCGGACTATCGCGCAAGGATGGATAACCCCTTGCGTCTGCATTACGGTGTGATCGAAGTGCCCCAAAGCGCATGTTCGGTCGGCGCCGCCTCATCCGTCGTTTCCGGCCGCCTTGCGTCACAAGGCTGGACGTTGGTGCAGGTGATTTCGGTTTTTGACGATTCCGGACTCGCCTCAAGGAGGGCGGATGCCGGACAATACTACCTCAGTTTCTGACCCGAAACTGTCGGTCGCTGACACGCGAATTGCATCCACGCGTGTCGTTCAATTGGGTGTCTTGGCGGTGGTCGCGGTCCTCGTGGTCTCCGCCATTCTGCTTTTTGTGAACCTTCCCGACGCCGAAGCTTTCAACAACGCCGTTGTCACGGTGTTTGAAGTCAACGACGTGCGTGACCCGGACGCGACCCGCGTTCTGGAAATCATGGCGCAGACCGGCACGACCTTCTCCAAGGTGCTCGCCAGCTATCGCGCAGTGATCTTCGTCCTGCTCGTCTTTGCAACCGCGCTTCTGGTCGCCTGCCTCGTCTTTCTTGTCACCATCGTCACCCTCAATCGCCGCATCGGTGAGATTGAACGTCAGGGCATCCAGGTCTCCTCCCTGATCTTGTCGCGGGAGGAGCGTGTGGTGCTCATCAACAATCTCGAATTCAAGCTGACCGACGCCGCGATGGAGACGCTGTCGGTGCTGGCCGAGGCACGTCTGGATGATGACGTGCTGTCAGGTGCGCAGATTGAGGCGATGGTGTCCGGCAAGTCTGAAACGGATGTGGATGAAGCCGCCGGGGCCACCCGCATCAAACGCCTGCGTGATACGCTCGGCAACCAGATGGTGTCCGAACTGCTTGTGAAAAATATCGCCCGGCGCGGCTACATCCTCGCCATCGACAAAGACGTCATCAAGATGGTCTAGGGCGTGAGCGACGCGCCCTATCCGGGCCTCGCGCCCGACCTTTGGGATTTGGTGGCCGACATGGCTGCCGATCCCAACCCCGTGCCGGAGCATGAGCGGCCTCTGGAAACCCTGCGCGCTGCGGTCGCCCGGATGGAGGCGACCTTGCCGCCCCTTCCCCAATCGATCAAAACCTGCGACTGGACCATATCCTGCAACGGGCGCGACGTGCCCCTGCGCAGCTATACCAGCCCCAAACGTGCCAAAGGCACGATGCTCTACTTCCACGGCGGCGGGTGGGTGCTCGGCTCACTCAAGGGCCACGATCTTGTCTGCGCCGACCTTGCACTGGAAACCGGCCTCACCATCGTCAGCATCGACTACGCCCTTTCCCCAGAACATCCCTATCCGGCTGCGTTGAAAGAAGGTCTCGCCGCCATTGCGCATCTGGCCGAACAAGGCCCGCTCTGGCTCGGCGGCGACAGCGCCGGGGCCAACCTCGCCCTCGGCTGCGCGCTGCACCTGCGTGATCACAACGCCCCTGTGCCGGACGGCCTGTTTCTGATCTACCCCGCAACGGACCGGACTTGTGCTTCCCCGTCCCACACCCACCACGCGAGGGCGCCCTATCTCTCCACCAAAGTCATGCACCGCTGCTGGCACGAATATCTCGGAGCCACGGCAGATGCGCCTTACGCCGACATTGCCCACAGCAACCTGCAAGGCCTCCCTCAGTCCGTGATCCTAACCGCTGAGCTCGATCCATTGGTGGATGAAGGCGATGCTCTCGCCAGAGCCATCGCCGGTCACGCCACCGTCTGGCACGAACAAGCAAAGGGTCTGATCCACGGCTTCCTGCGCTTCCGTGCCACATCACCAACCTCAGACGCCGCCTTCCGCCGCGCCGCGCGCGCGCTCGCCGACCGCCTCACCTGAAAACACGAAACGGGCCGACCCAAAGGACGACCCGCTCCATCTTTGTTCTTCAAATATGCTGGGGGGTTTGGGGGCTGGCCCCCCAATGCCTCAGCAGTAAGGTGCGCCGCGGCCCCAACCGGCTGCATCGGTGATCGAGCCGTTATCGGCGTCGGTCGCACCCGTAGCGACACCACCGCTGCCGCGCGGGCAGGAACCGGCGTCGGTCCAGGTGCCATTGTCGATGTCAGCGGCCGCTGCCGCCGTCGGGATCGTTGCAACTGCACCGGCTGCGCCACCGGCAGCCATCAGGCCAAGGAAGCCACGGCGGCCCTTCGGGCGATCCGTCGAGATTTCTGCGTCGGTCAGGGTCTTCTGTTTTTTATCGCTGGACATGAGCCGAAGCTCCTTTCGTGATGTCTTGCTAAATACTGGGCGGCACATTGTCCGAAGACGCGCTTTCGGTCAACGACAGGATTCCCCGCATAGAGTCGAAGATTGAACATGACAGCCGACCGTGGTCTGACTGTCACAAATCAAAATGCCAGCCATGAACGAGCCTGATTAAATGAGCCAGCCAATTTCCTTCGACTGGGCCATCGCGCCCGAGACGCCAGACACTTTCTTTTCCGAGTATTTTGAGAAGAAGCCCATGCTCATCAAGCGAGGCCAACCAGGCTACTTCGCTGATCTGCTCAGCTACGCCGAGATTGACCGCGTCGTGTCGACGATGGGCCTCAACCATCCAGAGATCAATGTCACCAAATCGGACGGAAACATCACGCCTGCCGACTTCGCTTACGAGACGGGCCAGATCGACCCGGTCCGCGTGAACCAACTCTTCGCAGATGGCGCAACGGTCATCCTGTCTGGCCTGCACGAACGCCTACCACAACTCGCCCGCTATTGCCGCGCGGTGGAGGCGGTGATGTCCGCCCGCGTGCAAACAAACATCTACATGACGCCTCCGGGCAATCAGGGGTTCAACCCGCACTATGACAGCCACGATGTGCTGGTGCTGCAAATCTCGGGGTCCAAGGAATGGCGCATCTACGGCACGCCCGTTGAATTGCCCCTGAACGATCAGGGATTTGAGCGGGGCATGGACGTGGGTGAAGAGGTTCAGCGCTTCGTGCTGGAACCCGGCGATACGCTTTACCTCCCCCGTGGCGTGGCCCATGACGCGGTCGCCACCGATGAAACCTCGCTTCACATCACCACCGGTCTGATGTTCCGCACCTGGGCCGATGTGCTGGCAGAGGCGGTGATTGCCAAAGCCCACCGCGAACCCGCAATGCGCCGTGCGCTTCCGCCCGGTTTTGCAAACCATGGCGCGGATCTCGGAGCCTATGACGACACATTCAAGGAACTCATGAACCTTCTCGCCGATGCGCCTGCAGGCAAGCTTCTGGCAGGCTTCCGCGAGGATTTCCTGACGGGCCGTGTTCCGCGGGTCGAAGGGCAGATGGCGCAGCTTGCAGCGCTCGATACGCTCACGATCGACAGCCGCGTGGGCGGTCGCCCGCATCTGGTCTATGCCCTCCACATGGAGACCGAGGAAGAGCAAGTGCGCCTATCTTGTCAGGGGGCGGAGATTGTCATGCCCGATTTCGCTTCCTCCGCGATGGAGTTCTGCCTGACCACGCCCGAATTCCGCCTCGGCGATATGGGTGGCGAACTGGACGATGCGGGCAAGCTGGTATTGGCGAAGCGACTGATCCGCGAAGGGCTCATGCAGGTTCTTTGAATTCAAGCATTGCCCGGGCGGCCTTTACCAGAAGCCCGGGCACGTCCCCTGATGGCAATCAATGACCTCTTGCAACATGCCGGGATGCACGTCGTGAAAGACGTTTGCGGGGCAGGCCCCTTCATCAAGGATGTAGGTGCCATTCACGACCCGAAAGAAGAGGAGCCCGTAATCCACGGGTGAGGCCGCACCGCACCAGGCCGCGATGCACGTGACATCCACCGTCACCGATAAGGTCTGCTGATTGTTGAAGTCCGCGCCGGTGAACAGGCCACCGTCGAACCGCGCGGGTTGGGTGTAGCCAACCATCTGGTTTGGGTCATCTCCTTGCATCGTCAGGCCATGCGGTGGGTTGCTTGGCCCGGTCAGCGTCAGGGAGCCTGCGCCGATCACGTAATCAGCCGGGCTGTCCGCAGCATTGGTATAAGCGCCTGCAACGGTTGGTTGAAGGCACGATAGCGCCATGGCCGGACCGGCAGCGAAAACGGATAAGAGCAGTGCAAAAAGTCGGATCATATGGATCCCTCCTTAAAACTCCGGCGCGCGATCCTAGTCGCATCCACCTCGCACGCACTGCAAAACGGCATCCATATCCGCGCGCGTTGGATTGGCATGGGCAAGACCACCGCACCCGCCAGTGACAAAAGCATAACCAGCGTCGGTTCGCTCCAAAAAGTAGAGCGTCTCAACATCAACCGAATGGCCCCCACACCCGCCCCCGTAGCACAGACCAGTGACTTCCACCTCTGCACTCCATCCCGGCGCAAAGCCATCCTGGATCAGGATTTCGCCCTCAAGACGAGTCATCTGGCGATAGCTACCCTGATCATCAATCGTCTCACGTGGGCCGACATTCTCCAATCGTCCTATCGCGATGACGTAATCGACTTCGGATTCTGCGGCGAAGGCGTAGTTGGCCTCAATGCTTGCTGCGCCAGAACAGCTCAGCGCTGCAGCGGGACCAGCCAGGGCCAAACCAATCAACGGGGCGCAGCATCGGATCACAGGCCAAACTCCTCGAACACCGCCGCGTATATATCACGTTTGAAGGCAACAATCGCGTTCAGGATGTCTGGCGCGCTCATCCAGCGCCATGCGCTGAACTCGACATCCTTGTAATTCAGGTCAATCACGTCGTCAGTCGCATCCAGACGGAACTGCGCCCACTTCTGCTTTTGCCCGCGAAAGCGCCCGTTCCAACGGTTCGGGATCACATCCAGCGGCAAATCGTAATACAGCCAATCCGCGGTCTCGCACACAAGGCTCACATGCCCGCGCCCAACGCCCGTTTCCTCTTCCAACTCGCGATAAGCCGCCTCCAACGGCGTCTCACCTTCATCCACGCCACCCTGTGGCATCTGCCAGGCTGGCGTCTCCATATCCGCCCGCTGCCCCGCAAAAATAAGCCCCTGCGCGTTGGTCAGAACGACCCCCACGCAAGGGCGATACGGTAGCTTTGCAGCCTCCTCTGGGGTCAATTCGGCCCCAGAGCGTTCAGGCCGGTCAGAATGTCGATGGCGTAGGCCAGCTGATAATCCTCATTCCGAAGGGTCGCCGTGGCCTCTGCCGCCGCACGCTCTTCTTCCAGAAGGTTCAACTCATCCTCCGTCAACGAGGAGTTCTCGATCGCTCCACGCAAACCGGCCTCGCTGCGGTCCGGACGATCTTCATCCTCCTCAACTTCAATCGGATCACGCTGTTCGACGATGATGTCCGGGGCCACGCCAAGCGCCTGAATCGAACGGCCCGATGGCGTGTAGTAGAGCGACGTGGTCAACCGCATCGCGCCATCACCGGCCAGCGGCATCACCGACTGGACGGAGCCTTTGCCAAAGCTCTGCGTACCGACGACAACCGCACGGCGATGGTCCTGCAAAGCACCCGCCACGATTTCCGAGGCAGAGGCGGAGCCACCGTTGATCAACACCACCATCGGAAGGCCGTTGATCATGTCACCGGGCGTGGCGTTGTAGCGCTCTCCATCCTGCGGCTCCCGCCCACGGGTAGAGACGATTTCACCCTGCTCAAGGAACGCATCCGACACACGGATCGCCTGGCTCAGCAAGCCGCCGGGATTGTTGCGAAGGTCAAGAACGACGCCGTTCATATTCTCCAGACCGCCGACCTCTTCGATCAGGCCCTCAAGCCCGTCACGCAGGTTGGGGAAGGTCTGGTCGCTGAAGGTCGACACGCGCAGCACAGCCGTATTGCCCTCAAGCCGCGCACGCACCGCTGTCAACTGGATCCGGTCGCGGGTGATGGTGATGTCGAACGGCTCATCCGCGCCTTCGCGGACCACGGTAATAACGATATCGCTACCCACCGGGCCGCGCATCAGGTCCACCGCCTCTTCCAGCGTCAGGCCCAACAGCGCCTCGCTGTCGACATGGGTGATGTAGTCGCCTGCCTCGACACCGGCTTCCATCGCGGGCGTGCCATCCATCGGCGTAATCACGCGCACAAAGCCATCTTCCTGCGTCACTTCGATGCCAAGCCCGCCGAACTCGCCGCGGGTCTGTACCTGCATGTCCTCGAAGTCGCTGGCCGAGATATAGCTGGAATGCGGGTCGAGCGAGATGAGCATCCCATTAATGGCCGCCTCAATCAGCTCTTCCTCATCAACCTCTTCCACGTAGTTCTCGCGGATGCGCTCAAAGATATCACCGAACAGGTCCAGCTGCTCGTAGACAGAGGTATTGTTGGCCGCTTCCTGCGCCAGCAGGGGTCCAGCGATCTGGGTGCTGACCAGCACACCACCCGCAATTCCGCCCACGGCGGCCATCATCAGCTTCTTCATCGCACGTCGTCCTTCCTCATCATCTGCCGTCACGGGGCCTCAGTTCGCGGTGAACCAGTCCAGCGGATTCACCGGGCTCCCGCCCTGTCTCAGTTCCATATAAAGCGTTTCCGTCAGCCCGGCGCCACCGCCTTGCGCCTCGGACACGATCAAATCCGTCTCATCCTCACCAGTTTGGCCCGGCATCAGGCCCAATGGCGCCCCACCGGGCACCAGTTCACCGGCGGACACAAACAAATCACCTGCACCCGCCAGGATAAGAAGATAGTCCGCGTCGGGCTCCAGGATAATGACATTTCCGTAATCCAGCAGTGGACCGGCATATCGGATCGACGCGGGCCAGGGCGCCGTCAACAGCGCGCGCGGCTCCACGGCGTAGAGAACTCCGGGACGGGCGATACCAGCAGCGTCTGCCTCATCAAAGCGGCGCAGAAGCGCACCAAGCACGGGAAGGGCCAGATCGCCTCGCGCGCTTTCGAAATCAGGCAGGTCCGCCGTTGTCTCTGCGGTGCTTTCGCCCAGCAGCGATGCGAAACTCGACAGGCTGTCGATGCTGCCCGCCAATTGCGCCATAGCGGCCCCATCCAGGTCAAACCGCTCGGGCAAGTCGACCCGGTCTGCAATCGCTTGGCTCAACTCCGTGCGCGCTTCCTGCACGCCTTGCACGGCGCGTTCAAGCTCAGCGATGGCGCCGTCCTGCAAAGCGCGTAAAACGGCGAGTTCCTCCAACTGCTCGCGCAAGGCCACCGCTTCCCGCGCCACGGCAGGGGTTACATCGGCCACGATCATGCCCAACCGCGCCGTGCCAAGCGGCCCTTCCGGATGCAGCAGCGTCGCAGGTGCAGGCGCTTCCTCGATCCGTTGCAAAACACCCAATAGCTGCGCCAAACGCTCCCGCTCCGCTTCAAACACCAAAACTATGGTCTGCTCGCGCAAAGCCGCCTCACGGATACCCGCGCGCAGGGCGTCCAGCCCATGCTCATAGGCGCGCACGGTCTCGGTCAGTGCCTCCACACGGTCCCGCGCGCCATCGGCCTCGCGCAAGGCGCTTGCCGCATCCTCCAGCATCCGCGTGGCTTCGCGCGCGGTCATCGACGGGTCAGTCTGAGCGCCAATCGGCACCGCTGTGAGAAGACCTGCAAGGCCGAGGAGGAGCGCGCGCACCATCATCATGCGATCAGGCTCTCCCCAGTCATCTCTTCCGGTTTCTCCAGCCCCATCAACTGCAACAGCGAAGGCGCAAGATCAGCCAGCCGCCCGTCGCGCAGGCTGGACCCGTCCGGCCCGCCGACCATCACCACCGGCACCAAATTCGTCGTATGCGCGGTGTGTGGCCCACCCGTCTCGGGATCCACCATAGTCTCGCAATTGCCGTGATCGGCACAGACGATCATCGCGCCGCCGACCTCCTCCAGCGCAGCAACCGCTTGCCCAAGGCCGTCGTCCACCGCCTCACAAGCCGCAATCGCAGCATCCAGATCTCCGGTATGCCCGACCATGTCCGGGTTCGCATAATTTACGACGATCAGCTCATAGCCGTCGCGGATCGCATCCACGAATTGCTCCGTCACCTGCCCCGCACTCATCTCGGGCTGCATATCGTATGTGGCCACGTCAGGCGATTTCGGCATGGAGCGATCCTCGCCCTCTTCCGGCACCTCAACACCGCCGTTCAGGAAGAACGTCACATGCGGATACTTCTCTGTCTCGGCCAGACGGAACTGCCGCAAGCCTTGCTTGGCCACCCATTCCCCCAGAGTGTTCACGATCTCCTGCTTCGGAAACACGGTCGTCATGAATTCGTCGTGTGCCTTTGAGTAGTCGACCATCCCCAGCTTTGCCGCCAGCTCAGGCCGCCCGAACACGTCGAACGCGTCAAAGTCAGGATCGCCAATCGCCGCAAGGATTTCCCGCGCCCGGTCCGCCCGGTAGTTCAGCATGAAGATACCGTCGCCGTCCTGCATGCCCGGATAATCCCCAATGACGCTCGGCGGGATGAATTCGTCAGTCTTGTCCGCGTCATAAGCCGCGCGCACAGCCTCTAGCGGATCGCCATAGGCATCGCCGCCGCCCAGAACCATCGCACCGTAAGCTTTCTGCACCCGGTCCCAGCGGTTGTCGCGGTCCATCGCGAAGTAACGGCCCAGAACGGTTCCGATCCGCGCACCATCCGGCAGCCGTGCCATCAGCCCCTCAACGAAAGCCTCCGCTGATTTCGGCGCCACATCGCGCCCATCCGTGATCGCATGGACCACAACCGGCACGCCCGCATTTGCGATCACCTCAACGGCGGCTTCCAAATGCGTCAGCTGCGAATGCACACCGCCATCGCTGACCAGCCCCATCAGATGCGCCGTCCCGCCTGAACCCTTCAGCGCCTCGATGAAATCCAACAGCGCAGGGCGCGTCGCAAACGTCCCCTCCGCGATGGCGTCGTTGATTTCAACCAAGTCCATCTTCACGACCCGGCCCGCGCCTATATTGGTGTGCCCAACCTCGGAATTGCCCATCTGTCCATCCGGCAGCCCAACATCGCGCCCATGGGTCAACAGCGTGGCATTCGGGCACTCGGCGATCAGACGATCCATCGTCGGCGTCTTCGCCAAAAGCGGCGCATTATCGGCCTCTGTCTGGCCAATCCCCCAGCCATCCAGAATGCACAAAACCACCGGTTTTGGAGCGTCTGCCATCGTGCCCATGCCCTTTCTTACCACCTCGTTACGTTGGCTATCAGCCTTTGAAGCAAGAGACAAAGTCTTGCCCCAAATTTCGCCGGGTTTCTGCCTGCCCGCACCCTTTCATGGGCCCTAACGCTTCAAACTGTCCTCGAAAAAGGCTGGCCCCCAATGTGTACGATCTGCGCCGCGTTTCGCCCGCAAGACAAGGAATGCACCTACGCCGCGCTCATGGCCGATGACATCGCCCTAGGGGTGGAGCCTTTGCCCTTCACGGCCATACCCAGCGGTTACAGCGGCCCTATCCTATTTTCGCAAAGCGATGGATCAGGCGTTGAAAAGGCCAATATCGACGCGGCCAACGGCCCGGCCACGGCCTATTTCATGGGCACCAATGACACGTTCGATGGCACGATTTCCTTTGCCGGTGATCGCGATTGGGTCGCCATCGACCTGACGGCGGGCCAGCACTATTCCTTTTCCGTCACCGGGCGCACGGGCGATCCACTCGATGACAGCTTCCTGCGCCTGCGTGACAGCGACGGGACAGTCATCGCGATCAACGATGATGGTGGAGCGGACTACAACGCGCTTCTCAATTTCCAGGCGCAGGAAACTGCCACCTTTTTCATTGATGTCGGTGCGTTCATCAGCTCCTCCAGCAACAGCGAATGGATGACAGGCGGTTATCGCTTGAGCACGGATGTGCTGAACCCCTCCAAATCCATCGTCAACCACGATGCGCTGGCCAACTACCTGACCGATGGCTTCTGGCAGGATCGCGGCGGCGTCGGCCATTCGTTCAACACCAGCTCCAGCAATGTCATCACCGTCGACATCGACGCACTGAACGCGTCCGGCCAGAAACTCGCACTCTGGGCTTTGCAAGGCTTCGAGATGGTGATCGACGTCACCTTCGATGTCGTCACCTCCGGCGCGAACATCACCTTCGATGATGAACAGAACGGCGCTTTCGCCACGTACAATTCCGCTTGGAACAACCCCAGCGTCACCACCTCGGCCTTCATCAACATCCACAAAAGCTGGATCGCGACCGGGCAGAACGACATCAACGATTACGGGTTTCAGACCTACATTCACGAAATCGGCCATGCCCTCGGCCTGGGCCATCAAGGCAACTACAACGGCTCCGCCAGCTACGGCCTGAACAATGTTGGCGCCAGCAACACCAACACGTTCCTAAACGATAGCTGGCTCGCCTCCGTCATGTCGTACTTCGACCAGAACGAAAATCCGTATACCGGCTCGACCAATTCCGCCGTCGTGTCCCCGATGCTGGTCGACCTCATAGCGCTCGAAAATCTCTACGGGGCCGCCGACGCCGCAAGCAGCCCGACCGCCGGGAATACGATCTTTGGCGCAGGTCACACCTTGGGCAATGCCTTCGCCGGGTCCGACCTCAACACCAATGGCAGCTACCTTGCTGCCATGTTCGACTATCTTGAGACCGGGACAAACCCCGGCGGCATGTTCGACAATTCCGCCATTGCCTTCACCATCAACGATGTTGGCGGCACCGACCTGATCGACTTTTCCTTCGACCCGTCCGACCAGTTCGTCTCACTTGAGGCTGAGACGCTTTCAACCGTCCTCAACCCCTACGGCGCGGGCCATAACGACAATATGTGGATCGCGCGCGGCACGGTGATTGAGAATTACACCGCCGGCACTGGCAACGACTCCGTCGACGGCAATGGCATGGCAAACCAGATCATCGGCAATGACGGGGCCGATACCCTGAACGGCGCGGCGGGCAATGACACGCTGATGGGTGGTGAAGGTGGTGATCTGCTTGATGGCGGATCGGACCGTGACCTGCTCAACGGCAACGCTGGCAATGACACTCTCACAGGCGGAGCCGGGGCTGATACCTTGGTCGGCGGCACTGGTGCAGATGTGCTTTTGGGCGGCCTCAGCACCGACATCCTGATCGGCGAAGACGGGGCAGACAGCATGGATGGCGGGGCCGAGGATGACACCTACTACGTCACCACCGGCGACGTCGTGACCGACAGCGGCAGCAACGGATATGACCTGGCCCAGATCGTTGTGGCGACCGGTCAAAACCTGCAAATGTCAGGCTGGTCCGGGGTGGAACGGGTCGAAGGCTTCACCGGCAATGACACGATCAATGCCACCGGTCAGCAGGATCAACTCCTGATCTGGGGCCACAACGGAAACGACGCCATCACTGGCGGCAATGGCAGCGATGTCCTGCTTGGCGGCATTGGCAACGATGTGATCTCGGGCGGCTCCGGGAACGACACCATTCTGGGCGAGGCCGGAAATGACACCATGTCCGGCGGCGCAGGTCTCGACGTTTTCTACATCGACGGCGGGGGCGACAGCATCTCGGATGGTGGCAGCGGCTATGACGTGGCCACGATCAACAACGCGTCCGGCGTATCGCTTGCCATCGGCGGTTGGGCTTCGGTCGAACGGGTAGAAGGCTTCGTCGGCAATGACACCATCGACGCGACCGGTGCCAATGACACACGGCTGATTTGGGGTAATGCCGGGAATGACCAGATCACGGGTGGCGCGGGTGATGACATTCTGCTTGGCGGCACCGGCAATGACATCCTGAACGGCGGGGCCGGCGCCGACACGATTCAGGGCGGAACCGGCAATGACACCTTCAACGGCGGCGATGGCCATGACCTGTTCTTCATCGGTGAAAGCGGCGATGCTGTCAGCGACGGTGGCGACGGCTACGACACCGCCATCCTCAACACCGCAAGCGGCTTGAACATCGCCATTGGCACCTGGTCCGGGGTCGAGCGGGTCGAAGGGTTCATTGGCAATGACACGATTGATGCCGCCGGGGGCACCATTGGATTTGTGATTACTGGCGGCACAGGCGATGACCGGATCATCGGCGGGGCGGGAAACGATACGGTTTACGCGGACGGCGATGACGATGACGTTTTCGGCGGCGCGGGTGACGATGCCCTGATCGGCGATGCGGGCAATGACACACTTCAAGGCGGACAGGGAAAGGACTTCCTGTTTGGCGGGGCTGGCGCGGATGAGTTCAGGTTCGATGATGGCTGGGGCGAAGATGTCATCGCCGATTTCACCCATGGCGCTGACGTGATGGACCTGTCGCAAGTCAATGGCCTCGCCCGCATCGAAGACCTTTCGATCACCTCCGACAGCAGCCACACCTACATCAACCTCGTGTCCGGCGGCGGGGACCTGATAACTTTGGCCAACTTTAACGGAGTTTTGACCGAATCCGATTTTAACTTCGTCTGAAGGTCGCGGGGGGAACCCGCGCAGCACGCATGGGTGCCGGGGCCATTGGGCACTCGCGCCCTCCAGACGAAGGACATTCGAGCATGCAGACGTTGGTCGCCCTCGGCCGCGGTTTCTTGGACCGTGTCATCCACCGATCCTCCAGACAGGCTGGCGAATTGGAACGGATGCGCCCCGATTTCGACCCTGACTTCTACCTTGCTCAATTCTCCGAGGATGATCTGCTGTCCGACCCTCTGGTGCACTACCTGCGCACCGGCTGGCAGGATGGCCTCGATCCCCATCCAGATTTCTCAACCAACGGCTATCTCAACATGCACCTCGATGTCGCAGACGCCGGGATGAACCCCCTTCTGCACTACGTCACCTTCGGCCGCGACGAAGGGCGCGAGGTGCCACCATCCCACGTCTCCCACCTCAGTCGGCAAGCCCGCGCAACCGCTGCTATCAACTCCGCCCAACAGCTTGACCGCGACGCGGTTGAAGTCGCGGACGAAATCGACCTCGCCTTTTACGAGGCGACCAGTGGGCGCACCTTTCCCGATGCTGTCGCCGCTGCGCGCCACTACCTCCAGATCGGTTGGGAACAAGGACTCGACCCCACTGCAACCTTCTCCACCCGCGCTTATCTCAGCCATTATCCAGACATCGCTGACGCCAATATCCCGCCTTTCCTTCACTACATCCGCGCCGGTCGTGCTGAGGGTCGGTTGGCGCAAGACCGCGCCGATGATGTCGCCCGCATTCTGGCGGCCTCCCCCACCTTGGAAAGTGTTGAGAACGATTGGCTCTTTGCCCATCCCGAACAGGTGCCAATGCAACGTGAGTTGGGCGCGCAGCAACTTCTCGCGGCGGTTGAGGCCACATCAGACCGCCTTATCTTAGCATTCACCCACGATGATTTCTTGAAGATCCGCGGCGGCATCCAGCTCTGCGTTGGCAAGGAAATGCGGCATGCCGAAGAACATGGCATCGGGTACATCGCCCTGCATCCCGCACGCCCCCGGCCCCGGCTTGCTCCGCTTGGCGAAAGCCCCGTGCTCTATGCCACCATCGCGGGAAACCGCATCGGGCCATTGCACATCGACTCAGTGCTCGACGTGGCGCGTCGGTTCCGCGATAGCCGTAAGATCGACATCGTCCTTCACGCCCTTCTGGGCCATTCCCCCGAAGACATCGCAGCCCTCAGCAAAAGCGCGGGAACGCAACGGCTGAATGCCTGGCTCCACGATCAGTTCTTCTTGTGCCCAAGCTACGCGCTGCAAAGCAATCTGGTGCGCCAATGCGGGGCACCGGAACCCAGTTCAACCGCGTGTCGCATGTGCCTGTTCGGGGAAGAACGGCACGAACATCTCAGCCGCCTGCGCGCCTTACTGCAGTTGATCCCAACCCTGGCCATTGCCCCGTCCAAAGCCGCCGCTGACATCGTTTTTTCCAAAGGCGACCTGCCGTTCGAACGCTTTGAAATCGTGCCCCATGCGCACCTGTCCGAAGGGCCAGCCAAAGCGGCCCCAAAGTTGAGGCAAACCACCATCGCCTTCATCGGCGCACCCAAGCGGCACAAGGGCTATGCCACCTTCCGCGACATTGCCCGCCGCAATCTGGGGCGCGATGATGTGCGCTTCCTCTACTTCGGCTCCGCCAAACATGTTGAGCCCGGCGTGCCAACAATTCCCGTGGACGTTACCGCTGAAACTCCCACTGCGATGATCGACGCGCTGGAACGCGAGACTGTCGATTTCGTCCTGCACTGGGCTCAGTTTGTTGAAACCTATTCCTTCGCCACCGTCGAAGCCATGCAAGCCGGCGCGCACGTCATCACACATGCCGAAAGCGGAAATGTCGCCGCTTTGGTACGTGAAACAGGGCGGGGTCATATCTTTGAAGACACGCATGCACTCGACGCGTTCCTCGACCGCAAGACCTTGGCCAAAGCGACCCGTCAACGCCGCAAGAAGCAGCGCGTACTTCTGACCGAACCCAGTACGCTCAGCTTCTCTGTGCTCGACAAACCGGTCAAACCAGCGGCGCAACCCAAACAGCATGTCAAAAAGACAACCGCGCAAAGCCGCAAAGTTCGGGCCGTTTCATGACCATCTACGCCTTTTCCTCATTCACCTATTCCTACCTCGACCGCGCTCGGGTTCTGGCGCAAAGCCTGCGGCAAAGGCATCCGGAATGGCACCTCTGCGCCGTCGTCACAGATCTCCCCCCGGATGGTTCATCACAAGATGATCTTCTGGTGGATTTCGACACCATCCTGACCGCCGAAGACCTTTTGGCCGATGAGATCGGGCCGCGCTTCTCAAGCTGGATGTTCTGCCACAATATTGTTGAGGCCTGCACAGCCGTTAAAGGCCGTGCCCTCGCACATCTTCTGGACAAGCCCGATGCCGAAAAAGTCTTCTTCTTCGACCCGGACATCGCGGTCTTTGATGATCTCTCTTCGCTCGTCACTGCCCTCGACGACGCCGACATCCTGCTGACTCCTCACCAACTCGATCCTGAGCCCCGCACCAATGCAGTGGCCATTGGCGACAACGAAATCGCATCGCTGAAATGGGGGGCCTACAACCTTGGCTTTGTCGGTGTGGCCAACACCCCCGACGGCGAAGGGCTGCGCTTTGCGAAATGGTGGGGCGACCGCCTGCTGGATTGGTGTCAGGACAATCTGCCAAAGGGCCTCTTCACCGACCAGAAATGGTGCGACCTCGTCCCCAGTTTCTTCGATGATGTCCACGTCCTGCGCGATCCGGGCTGCAACGTCGCCAGCTGGAACCTTTCGCAACGCCGCCTCGCCTTCACCGAGGCGGGCGATATCACCGTCAACAAAGCGCCCCTGCGCTTTTTCCACTTCACCAAACTCGGCCCCGTCGGCGATCAGATGACCCGCCGATATGCCCATGACAACCCCGAGGTGCTGGAGGTTTGGGCTTGGTACAAACGCGCCGTAGCCAAAGCGAATGCGCCCGAAATCCCGGCCCGCTACTGGCACTACGGCACGTTCAGCAATGGGCGGCGCATCCCCGACGAGGTCCGCCAACTCTACCGAGACCGAGCCGACCTGCGCGCCGCGTTCAGCGATCCGTTTGATGTGGAAAACGGCTTCCATGACTGGCTCGTCGCCGAAGGCCATTTGCCGGCCCTCACCCCAAGCGACCCCTCGACACTGACGCAGGGGGCCGCCCTGTGACCGAGATCTACGGCGTTGTCTTTCAGATGGGGAAGGTGGCCAGCACAGCCATCACCAAAGCGCTTGGATCCTTGCGGCAGGTCGAGGCCGCTCATTGCCACTTCTTGGGCGAAGACGCCCTGCGCAAAGTGCTGCGTGTGGCTTTGAACCCTGCCAATACCGATTACTTCTTCAATCATCAGATGGGCCAGATGGCCGAAAACGCCGCCATCACCCGCGCCATCAACCGCATTCGGGCCGGCACAGACCCGCGCCGCCTCGTGGTTCTGTCCCTTACGCGCGACCCCTTCACTTGGTTCCGTTCCAGCGTCCTGCAAGACATTAGCGGTTATGCCGATCTGCTATGCGATCTCGCACCCGAAAATGCCAGCGCCAACCGCGATGCACGCGTGCGCCTTGGCCTGACCCGCTTCCTCGGTCATTTGGAAGAGCATCTATCTGATTTCCCGACGGTCGAAGACTGTCTTGAAGCCAGCCGGTCGGGCGATCCGCACAAGATGGGCCGTGCCCGCGATTGGCCGCACCAGCAACGCCAATTGCTTCTATCCGCACTCCGCCCCGCCGACTGGTTCAACCAACACTATCGCATGGGCCTCGGCCTCGATCTTACCCAATTCCAGCGCAACACACCCCTGTGGCACACCACAGATGGGAACGCGCAGTTCGGTATCATCCGGTATGAAGAACTCGACACCGCCTTCCCGGTGTTCTGCGATTGGGCCCTGGGCCAAACGCCCCGCCTGCCGGTGGCAAACGAAAGCGGACGTAAGCCCTTTTCCAACGCCATCTCAGCCGCGTTCGCCACGCAAGAGGCCGCGCGCCTGCAAGCCGCGCTCAAACGATCAGATTATGCGCGTCATTTCGGCTATGCCGCGTGAGCGCCTCCATCAGAAGATGAAATCACTGGCCCCGAGCCCCGCCGTGTAATCCGCAAGCGTCACGAAATTCTGCGGGTCGCCATCCGCATGCACAAAGGTATGCCCCCCCGCGCTCCAGATCGTGAGATCGCCAAAGCCGGACACACCGATAAGACCGCTGACATCCAGCCTGTCTGAGCCATCCTCATACCCGGCAACCACATCCTCCCCAAAGCCATCGTCGAATACGAACACATCCGCCCCAGTACCCCCGGCGAGGTAATCCTTGCCCAAACCGCCTTCCAACGTGTCATTACCGCCAGAGCCGATCAACGCATCGTCGCCCGCACTGCCAAACAGGTAATCATCACCCGCATCGGCATAGATCGTGTCGTTGCCCAACCCGGCCGACATAACATCCGCGCCGTTCCCGCCGACCAGCACGATATCCTCGCCGTAGCCACTCGCGTTGAGCGTGTCGTTTCCGGTGAACCCCATCACCCATTCCACACCGCTCCATCCGCCAATGTTCAGATCAAGGCCGGATGCGTTGCGCACGACCACCTCGTCATAGCCAGCGCCGCCATGCACCACGTCCCCATCATCGAAGACATAGATCAGGTCATCCCCGGCTCCTGCATCAACACTGTCATTACCGGTCCAACCTAGAATCGTATCCTGCCCGGATCCGCCTGAGATGCTGTCGGCCCCGTCACCGCCCAGAAGCGTGTCGTTGCCTGCACCGCCCTGCACCGTGTCATTACCAGCATTGGCCCAAATGAAGATCGCTTCACTCAGCGCACTGGCGTCAATCACGTCATGGCCGACATTACCCTCGACCCGCTCAATTCCCGACCAACCAGTCAGCGAAATCGCATCGCCCGAGCCGTCAAGAATGATCGCCACGTCAAAGCCCTGCGTGCCGGTATCGGTCAGAAGATGCCCGGCACCCGCATAGTAGAGGTCGTCCCCCTCACCACCGTTCAGCGTATCCGCTCCGCCCAACCCAAGCAGAATATCAGGGTCATCGCCGCCAAAAATCAGGTCATCGCCATCGCCGCCCACCAGCGTGTCCACCCCGGCCATGCCATAAAGGGTGTCATTGCCCGAGCCGCCGTTGAGCGTGTCGTTGTTGATCCCGCCATCCATCTGGTCGGCGCCATCGCCGCCCAAAAGCGTGTCATTCCCGAAGCCGCCCGCAATGCTGTCCGCATCCGTGCCACCATCAACGAAATCATCGCCCAGCCCGGCCGTGATCGTGTCATTGCCGGCACCCGTCACAAACACATCGTCGAGCGAGGTGCCCTGAACATCCTGCGCGCCGGAATTGCCGAAGATCGCATCGAAGTCAGGGGCGCGGCTGGCCGTCGACAGAATCGCGGCCTGCACCTCGGCAGCGCTCAGCATCTGCGCGTTGCGGGTCACGATTTCCACCGTCTCGGACCGCCAGGTCAGAATGGCCCCCGTAGCCGTAGCCGTATATCCGATCTGTTCGGGGTCGTAGAACATCGGCCAATCGCTCAAGTCGAGGCGATCCTGCCCGGGCTGAAAATCCTCAATCCGGTCAGCCAATCCATCGGCGCGCAAGATATAGGTGTCAGCCCCGTCGCCCCCGATCAGCGTGTCCGAGCCGTGGCCATCCTCAATCAGGTCGTCCCCGGCAAAGCCCTGCAACACGTCCGCGCCCGCGCCACCGATCAGGATATCGTCCAGACCGCCGCCTGAAAGCGTAGTGCCATGATGGCCCGCCATTTGCGTCACACCCTGAACCGAAAGGTCCAGCGTAACCTCCGCGTAGCCGCCTTGTGCCTCGGTCGCTGCAAAGACACGCATCGTGTCGCCGTCCATCATCGTGGCCGTGGCGGCCACGTTGTCGAAGCCCGTGGTCTCGGCCGAGGTCATCACATCCAGCAACTGCAACCGCCCACTTGGCAACATCGCAAACAGGGTCAGCCCATCATCGCCACCCCCGGCCAACACGTAGACCTGACCGTTATGTTCCACCACATCAAGCGTCTGCACCTGCCCGAACCGCGTATCCGCAGTGTCGTTGAGATGTTCAACGTCCCGGATGGAGCCATCCTCTCCGATCTCCAACACCGTCAGCGCACCCGATTGGCCCTGCCCATCACTGGGGGCCGAGGCCACGATGATAAACACCTTATCCCCGATATTAACCAACGCACTGTCCGTCGGCGTCATGATACCGAGGCCTTCGTTCACACCCATGTTCGCGGTGTTGAACAGCTTGTTCGTGGGATCGATGTAGAACACCGACACGCCGCTATCGGCTTGGCTGACGCTGGCCATGAACTCGACGCCGTTAACCTCGAACGTGTTGATGCCAATCGCGTCGCTCACATAGGTTTGCGCGGTATCTTTCACGGTAATCTGCTGCGTCAGGGTTCCGTTCGCGGCAATCGCGTAGCCCTGAATCTCGCCAGAGGCCTCCGGCGCCATGAACAGCATGTCCGCGCCCCATTGCGACAGGTCGATCGACCGGTCATTTCCGGCATTCACGCCCGACATCAGGCTGCTTTGTCCAATATCGCCGTTGCCAGCCAATTCGAACAGGCGCACCTGCTGCGTGCCCGAAGCGGCAACCGCCAAAGAGACAGTGCCGTTATTGTCCAGCAAAGCCAGATCGCGCATCACGCCATCAGACCAGGCCGCGTCGAAATAGGCGAAATCAGCAAGGCTGGCAGAACCCGGCTGGCCAAGATCATAGGCCGTTAGTCCACCCAACTGGCCGGACGTGGCATAGAGCATCGGCCCCGTGACGCCCTCGACCACCATCAGGTCCGTGATCCCCACATCCAAACTGGTTTGACCGGCACTAAACCGGCTTTCGAATACCAACTGCGGCATCGTTTATTACCCCGTATCGCTCGACAACGAAGGTGGGGGTGGGGCGGGTTTTGGCTGTGGAATAATCGCGGCGGAATGGCGGACAATCTGGGCGGAAGGGCGAAAATCCCGCTCAATTTTCGGATCAGAGTTAAGGTATTTGGGCGGTACGAAATGGCAGAGCGTGCCCGCTCAAGTCACGGCAGGCCGCCTGAAAATCAGGGTCAAAATGCGCAGGCGTCATGCTTCGTCCGGACGACGAAGCAATGTTGTTTGGTGAATCTCAATCGCTTCATCGAGGTTCGAGAAGTAGCGCAATCGCCCGTCCTCAAGAACAAGCGCATGGTCACAATATTCCCGCAGCTCGGCGAGGTTATGGTTCACCATGATCGCCCCGGCCTTCTGCATCCGATCCCGAAACACCGCCTTGCTCTTTTGCCGGAACGAGGCATCGCCCGCCCCCGTCACCTCATCAACCAGATAGGTATCAAACGCGATGCCCATCGACAGGCCAAACGTCAGGCGAGAGCGCATGCCTTGGCTGTAGGTCCGCACCGGCATCCGAAAATGCGCGCCAAGTTCTGCGAAGTCCTGTACGAAATCGGCCAACTCATCCGTATCGACACCATAGATGCGCGCAATGAAGCGGGTGTTCTGCGCGCCGGTCAGCTGCGGATGAAAAGATCCGGCAAATCCCACCGGCCAAGAAATCGACCCATCACTGACTACGCGTCCCGCATCGGGCCGCATATTGCCCGCGATGATCTGCATCAGCGTCGACTTGCCCGCCCCATTCCGCCCCAGCAGGGCCAGCGACTGTCCCGACGGGATCGTCAGGTTCAGATTGTTGATCACGACACGCCGCGTGCCGTTGACCATGAAGCTTTTCGTGAGGTTTTCGAACCGGATCATCGGGCGAGCCGCCTTACTGCCGATCCCGGATCGAATAGACGATCAGCGCAATGATCGACCACGCAATCAGTAGGAACAGACCTGCCTGCGCCAAGATCATAGCATTGCGCGGATATTCGGGCCCGTCCGGCACGCTCGGCTCGATATAGACCGCCAGATAACGGCTTTGTCGCGCCGCATTGGTCCGCGCCAGATCGAGTGCTGCAACAGCCAACCCATGGGTCGTCTCCGCCAATTCGCGCGCCACGACCAGTCCCTCATACTCCGTCATCAGATCGGAATACGCTTCATCGCGGCCGGTCTCACCGACAACGTTGAACGTCCCGCGCTCCTCGGAAATCCTGGCCCGGATCGCCGCGATCCGTTGCCGCATCTGTTGCAGGCGCGTGTCGTTCGGGTTGGAGGTATTCGCGCTCAGCAGATCATATTCCACCAGCACTTCCGCAAGTTGCTGTTGCAGGTTCGTCAAAACCCCCAGCCGCCCTTCCAGATCAATCTCCGGGTCCACGATCTGAGTACGCGACCGGAACGCCGCCAAATCCTCCCGCGCTCGAACGAGCCGTTGCGTCGTCACTGCCAGATCATCCTCGGCATAGCGCACCGAATCCGTGCGCACCGCCGCGTTCAACTCATTCAAAAGCGCTTGGCTTTCCTCGATGATCGCCTGCGTGATCCCATGGGCAGTCTCCGGATCAAACGCCAGAACCTGCAACTCCATTAGCCCCGTCGCCTGATCGTAGCTCAGCCGCACAACCCGCTGCCAGTAACTCACGAAATCCTCAATCGTGGCATCGGGTGCCAGCGCAAAGATCGGATCCCGCTCATGGGTCTGCGCATAATGCGCCCGCAAATCCTGCCGTTCCAATAACCGCTCCACCAGTGTCTGGCTTTCGATGAACTCATGCAGAATATCGCCATCCACATTCGCAGGCCCCGCCGCAAGCTGCGTGATCCCACCCAACAGGTCGGTAGGCATCGTCATCTCGTTCGAGCGCACGGTGAACCCGACGGTGGAGGCATATTGCGGCGTCGCACGTTCGGTCAGGTAGAAGGCCGCCGCCGCGAACGGCAACAACACCAGCACCAGGAATGACGCAATCTGCCCCCAATGGCGAAACCGCATCTTCGCCGGGCCCACGGTGGCCCGGACCTGTATCACCTTTGCCGGTTCCGCTCCGGCCCGCGCCGCCGCCGCGATCCGCGCAGCCGCTTCGTCATCTTCGACCAGTTTTGGTTTCGGCAAGGCTGACATTCTGTCCCCGACATTCATCACTTGTTGACCAGAGCCATTGATACTGAGTCCCGTTAATTCCGGATGAATGCCCCGCTCGAAATGTGAGGATCCGCGTGACCAGCCACGCCCAACCGCAACGCGCGGCCCTGCCGACGGGCAAGCTGACCCGCGCCGCCCGCGCCACCCTGGCGCTGATGCTGCGCGAGATGTCGACGCGCTATGGCCGCTCCCCCGGCGGCTATGTTTGGGCCGTGCTGGAGCCTATCGGCGCGGTCATCGTGATCTCCATCGCGCTGCAATTCCTGATCCGCGTGCCGCCGCTCGGCTCATCCTTCCTGCTCTTCTACGCCTCAGGCTATCTGGTGTTTTACCTCTACAACACGCTGCAACAGCATATCAGCCTGGCGCTCACCTTCTCCAAACCGCTTCTGATGTACCCGGCCGTTTCATGGATCGACGCCGTGCTGGCACGCTTCCTACTCAACACGCTCACGGGCATCGGCGTCGTCGCCATCTCCATGACCGGGATCATCTGGTGGACGGAAACAAACACCACACTCGACCTTGCCCCGATCCTCGGCGCGCTCCTGATGATGGCGATGCTTGGTCTGGGTCACGGCACACTCAACTGTGCCCTCGTTGGCCTGTTCCCGGCTTGGGCGCAGGTATGGGGCATCCTCTCACGCCCGCTTCTCGTGGCAGCCGGCGTGTTTTTCATCGTCGAAGACCTGCCCCAAAACGCGCAGGACGTACTGTGGTGGACCCCATGGATTCACGCCACCACCTTGTTCCGGCAAGGTGTCTACCCGACCTACCAGCCCGACTACGTGTCGTTCACATTGGTCATGCTCTGGGCGCTGATCCCGCTGTTCTTCGGGCTGTTGCTGCTGCGCCGTCACCGCCAGGATATCCTGATGCAGTAGAGGTCAGACCCGGTGATAGGGCGAACCCGACAGGATCGACGCGGCCCGGTACAACTGCTCGGACAGCATCACGCGGGCCAGCATATGCGGCCACACCATCTTGCCGAACGAAATTGCTAGCCCCGCCTGCGCCCGAAAGCCCGGGTCCGTCCCATCCGCGCCACCAATCACAATCGCCAGATCCCCGGTCCCGCGATCCCGCTGCGCCCCCAACCGGCGCGCAAAATCAGGGGATGTCATCACATCACCCCGTTCATCCATCACCCAGAACGCCTCACACGGCAGGGCCTTGCGCAGAAGCTCCGCCTCGCCCGCCATGCCACCGCCCTTGCGGTCTTCGACCTCCACAACACGGCCAAGCGTCAGCCCAAGGCCGCGCCCCGTCTTGTCGAACCGATCCAGATATTCGTCAATCAGCGCCTTCTCCGGTCCACCCTTCAGGCGGCCGACGACGCAAAGATGAACCTTCATCCAGCTTTCAGGTGGCCGCCGGCGGCTGCCACATCTTCTCAAGCTGGTAGAAGTCACGCACCTCGGGCCGGAACACGTGAACAATCACGTCCGCCGTGTCGATCAGAACCCAATCGCCCGCATCCTTGCCTTCCATCTTCGCGAGAAGGCCAAACTCCGCCTTCAACCGCTCGACAAGCTTTTCCGAAATCGCCGCAACCTGCCGGGTCGACCGGCCAGAGGCCACGACCATGTAATCGGCGATCGACGACTTGCCGCGCAGATCGATCTGCACAACGTCTTCGGCCTTGTCTTCGTCAAGAGAGGTCAGGATCCGCTTCAACAGCTCCTCGCTGGAGTAAGTCGGTTCAGGGCGCGCATGTCTTGCGCTTGGTGCGGCGGTCGGTGCCGCCTGAGTAAGTCCGGTCAGGACCTTATCCTCCATGGCTCACGCGCCTGAAAAACCCCGGCGCCGGGCTGTGGACAGAATAACATTGCCCTTGTCGCATCTCAACTATGCGCTCGGGCAAGGCGATCCAAGTGTTGCGGCAAGCCCCTGAACGGGCCGCGCCGCAACGTCACAAGCGCTGCCGTTTAACGACAAGGCTGCAGGAGTCCAACCGTCTCCGCATCATAAATGCGTGTCAGCGGCACATTGTCGAACAGCGGCAAGAATGCGCCGCCCGGCTCCAACTGCAACGCCATCGTGAACCGCGCGTTGTCAGCCGGTCCGCCTCCCACGGCACATGGCGCGAATCCCGCGCTGAAGCTGCCGTTGGTCCCGTTCGGGTCCGCCGCCTCCCACCCGCGCACGCGGGCGATATCCGCCCGCATCCTGACCTGCGCGTCTTCCGCCACGCGCCACACGTCGCCCGTGTTGACCAGCGGATACTGCCCGTCCAACGCCTCGCCCGTTGCGGTCTCCGTCGTGATCCGCAGCTCTGCCGTGCCCGACACCACCGCGACCCCCTCCGGAAGCTCCAACTGAACCGCCATGACCGAGGGGTCAGTCTCAAGCGGATTCATCGTCGCCAATTGCAAAGCGGTCATCGGGTTGATCGACATGCATCCCCCTAAAACCACGCTCAAACCCAGGACAAAGACACCACGCATCATATTTCCTCTTTCGAATCATTTTTTATTGTTTTACAGAAAATTTATATTGCTGAAAAGAGAGGTCATTATGTCTGACGCCATTCTTCGCCTGCGCCGCATCGCACGGCCCATGTCCTATCTTGTGACCGCCGCCATGGTGCTTCTGCCACTTGCTTTAATCATCGCAGCGCTCAGCGGCGCGTATGATGAGGCCTATCTCCGCAGCACGTTCAGCGGCGTGACCCTGCCTGAGCAGATCGGCACCTTCGCCTGGATCGTAATTTATGGAATCGCCATCCTGTCCGTCGGCCTCATCCTTACCGCGCTCTGGCAAATGCGCACGCTCTTCTCGCTTTATGCGATGGGCGATGTATTCGGCCCCGACGCGGCCCGTGCGATCCGGCAAACCGGCCTGACCCTGCTTGTGCTGGCCGCCGTCGGCGTCATCGGCAACACGCTGATCATCCTCGCGCTGACGACCAACAATCCGGCGGGCCAACGCGCCCTGTCGATCGGGTTTTCCAGCGACGACATCTTCCTGTTCTTCACCTCCGGCCTGCTCGTCGCGATCGGGTGGGCCATGTCCGAGGCAACGCGCATCGCGGATGAGAACAAGGGATTCGTCTGATGGCCGCGGAAATCATCGTCCGCCTCGATGTCATGCTGGCCCTTCGCAAAATGAAAAGTCGGGAGCTTGCGGCGCAGATCGGTATCACCGAGGCGAATCTGAGCCTGCTGAAAAGCGGCAAGGTGAAGGGCATCCGGTTCGAGACACTGGCCAAGATCTGTGAGGTGCTCGATTGCCAGCCCGGCGACCTGTTGGAGGCTGTCCCGACACCACCACTGGGCGACCAAAGTCCTCCCGAACGGGAACAGTTCGACAGGCATTAACCATGAAACTCCTCCCGTTCGGGCACAACTCTTCCCGAACGGGAGGAGTATTTGCGCTCTTGGTCCGTCGTGCCAATGCACTCATAGATTTGCCTGATCAGCATATATCTTGGGGATAACCCGCCCATCGGTGCCATATAAAGCGTAGAGTTGTTGACTCAGCCCGGGCCAATCCGGACACTCTCGGAACTCAAGAATCGCGGCAATCAAGGCAGGCATCCCGTGCGGTTTACCAAGCTCAGGCTCAATGGATTCAAGTCCTTCGTCGACCCCACGGACCTCGTGATCGCCGATGGTCTGACCGGTGTTGTCGGCCCCAATGGCTGCGGAAAATCCAATCTTCTTGAGGCGTTACGCTGGGTGATGGGTGAAAACCGCCCTACCGCAATGCGCGGCTCGGGCATGGAGGATGTGATCTTTGGCGGTGCCGCCACGCGCCCCGCCCGCAACTTCGCGGAAGTGTCTCTTCAGATCGACAACGAAGAGCGCCTCGCCCCCGCCGGTTTCAACGAAGAAGACCAGATCGACATCGTCCGCCGCATCACCCGTGATGCCGGAAGTGCTTATAAACTCAACGGAAAAGACGTCCGCGCCCGTGACGTTTCCATGCTGTTCGCAGACGCCTCCACCGGCGCGCACAGCCCCGCCTTGGTCCGTCAGGGTCAGATTTCCGAGTTGATCAACGCCCGCCCCAAAGCCCGTCGTCGCGTCCTTGAAGAAGCCGCAGGCATCTCCGGCCTCTACCAGCGCCGGCACGAAGCTGAGCTGAAATTGAAAGCGGCTGAGACCAATCTGGCCCGTATCGACGACGTGCTCGAACAGCTGGCCAGTCAGCTTAACTCCCTGGCACGGCAGGCAAAACAGGCCGCGCGCTATCGTGAAATTGGGTCGGAGCTTCGCCTCGCAGAGGGTCTTTTCCTGTTCCTCCGATGGCGCGACGCTGACGCCGCCCGCCTCCGCACGGAAGAAGCTCTGCGCGACGGCACCACCACCGCCGCCCAAGCCGAAGCAGCCGCACGTGAGGCCGTCAAAGCCCGCGAAGCCGCCGAAGAGGCCCTACCCCCACTCCGCGAAGAAGACGCCGTCGCCGCCGCAATTCTCCAACGTTTGTTGGTCGAACGCGACTCGCTGCAGGCCGAAGCAGATCGCGCCGAAGCCGCCGTCGAAACCCTCACCGCGCGCATCGCTCAGATCGACAAGGACAGGGAGCGGGAAGAAACCCTGAACGCCGATGCCTCCGAGACCGTCGAGCGTCTGCGCACTGAACGCGTTGAACTTCAGGCCAAGCAGGATGGGCAGGATGAACGCCTCGCCCTCGCCCGCGATGAAGTGACCGACGCGCGCTCGGTGCTTGCGGGGCAAGAGGCCGAACTCTCTGATCTCACAGAACAATCTGCCGCGCTCGCCGCGCGCCATCAGGCCATTGAACGCCGGATCGGAGAGGCCGAGAAAGCCGTCGCCCGCAACGAAACTGACGCCGAAACCGCCAAATCCGCAGCGTCCGAGGCCGCAACACGCCTCGAAACCCTCAAGCAAGAGGCCACCGACGCCGCAGACGCCCTGACGCGCGCCACTGACCTCGTGGCCCGCGCCGAAGAGGCTCTGCTGTCTACCGAAGTCGCCCGTGCTGAGGCGCAGACGGCAGAAGCCGAAGCGCGCTCGGCCAGATCAGAGGCCGAGGGCCGCGCAGGCACACTAGACGCCGAAGTCACCGCCTTGGCTCGTGTGTTGGAGCGCGACCGGGGCGACGGCGGCCAAGTCCTTGACGAAGTAAGCGTTTCTCCGGGGTTTGAGGCTGCCATTGGTGCGGCCCTATCGGACGATCTGAAAGCCGCGCGCGCAGGCACACAGGGCGCCTCCGGTTGGTCTGACCTACCCGGCTACGACGCCACTGCACCGCTCCCGTCGGGCGCGCAACCCGCCAGCGAAGTGACGAAAGCGCCCACCGTCCTGGCCCGCCGCCTTTCCCAGATCGGCATCATCGACGCTGCCGACGGCGCGCGCCTCCAGCCCCTGCTTCAACCCGGCCAACGCCTCGTCAGCCGCGAGGGCGATCTATGGCGCTGGGACGGTTTCGCAGTTGCTGCAGCCGACGCCGTGTCCACCGCTGCGCGCCGTCTGGAACAGGCTAACCGTCTGACTGAACTGCAAAATGATCAAGCCAAAGCACGCGAGCTTGCCGATAAGGCCGCCGCTGCCCATGAAGCTGAATCAACGCGCCTTGCTGAGTTGACTGAGGCCGACAAAGCCGCACGCACGGCCCGCCGCGATGCCGAAACCCAGCTGAGCCAGGCCAGCCGTACTGCCGCGCGAGCAGAGGCCGACCAAAGCGTTCTCGATGGAAAGCTTGAGACACTCCGCCTGACCGCCGCCCGCCACGCTGAAGAGGCCGAGACCGCCCGTGCAGAACTTGTTCGTGCACAGGACTCGCTGGCTGAGTTGGATGATCTAGACGCCGTGCGCCAGAAACTCGCCGATGTGAAAACCACGGTTGAGGCCGCACGGATGACGATGCTGGCCAAGCGCGCCGCGTTTGATGAGGTGAAACGCGACGGTGAGGATCGCGTGTCCCGGATCACCAAGATCGGGCAGGAAATCACCTCCTGGCAGAGCCGTTTGACCAATGCCGCGACGCGGTTGGCCGAGCTGGAGAAGCGGCGCGGTGAGGCTGAAGTTTCGCTGGCCGATGCGAAGCAGAAACCCGGTGAGATTGCTGAGCGGCGCGAAACCTTGGCCGTTCAGATCACCGAGGCTGAGACGCGGAAGGCGGCGGCGGCGGATGCTTTGTCTGTTGGCGAGTCCAATCTGCGGGCGGCGACGGCTGCGGAGCGGGATGCGGAACGCGCCGCGTCTGAGGCGCGGGAAGGGCGCGCGGCGGCGGAAGCGCGGCGGGATGCGGCGGCGGAGGCTGTGCAGGCCGCGGCTGAGCGGATCATGGAAGATACCGAGATGGAGCCGGACGCCTTGCGCGAAAGCCTTGGCGATTTGCCGGAGCCTTTGCCGACGTTGGATCGCATAGAAGCCGATGTCATGCGGCTGCGGCGGCAGCGGGATGCTTTGGGCGCGGTGAACCTGCGCGCCGAAGAGGATGCGCGAGAGGTTCGGGAAGAGCATGATGGGCTCCTGACCGAGAAAGAGGATCTGGAAGCGGCGATTGCGAAGCTGCGGACGGGGATTGCCTCGCTGAATAAGGAAGGACGCGAGCGGCTGTTGAAGGCGTTCGACGAGGTGAACGCGAACTTCTCGAAGCTGTTCACGCACCTGTTTGGGGGCGGGGAAGCGCGGTTGGTGCTGGTGGAATCGGACGATCCGCTGGAGGCGGGGCTTGAGATCTTGTGCCAACCGCCGGGCAAGAAACTCTCGACGCTGTCGCTCCTATCGGGGGGGGAACAAACGCTGACGGCGCTGGCGCTGATCTTTGGGGTGTTCCTGGCGAACCCGGCGCCAATCTGTGTGCTGGACGAGGTCGACGCGCCGCTGGACGATGCGAACGTGAACCGGTTCTGCGACATGCTGGATGAGATGACGCGCCAGACGGATACACGGTTCCTGACGATCACCCACCACGCGGTCACGATGGCTCGGATGGACCGGCTGTTCGGGGTGACGATGGGCGAGCAGGGGGTGAGCCAGCTTGTGTCCGTCGACCTGAAAAAGGCCGAGGCCCTGGTGGCCTGAGGGGAGCTGCTCACGCGTGAGCAAGTGGGTTAAGTGATTGGTATTGTTTGATTATGTGGATTTTTCTAAGGTTTTGTTAACACAATTTTAGTGGCTTCACATAACGCATTCGAAGCATGGATTGCTCTATTTCGTAGCAGTCCGGGATTGTTAAAATATGCACGTCGCGTTAATTGAACTCCCCCACTTACTCAAATGGTTCTTTTCCAATGAACACAGTCTTTTCTGAGGCTCTTGCACCGCTATCCAAGAAAATGCCTCGCGCAGTGCGCGACATTGAGATTCTACGTGTATCTGCGCAACTCGACGGAGACGAATTTCTCGCTTCTTCAGACGCAGCCAGAAACGCCGCCTTAACTTGGACTAGAAAGAGGGCCGGGCGGAATTTGCCGAAAGCTGCCTGGGATTTCGGCGAATTTGAGCTCCTCGTGGGTGGTAGAAGCAGCACTGCCGTTCGAATTGAACACGACTCCTTGGATTTGTGGGCACTTCGCATGGAAGACCCGGATAAAACGGTAGCCGGGCGCGTTTGGTCTACCGAAATCGTTGTCGGCGGTCAGGTCGGAAGCAGGCCACACATCAGCTTGCGCTTAATCGTGAGCACGTCCGAGCCAGATTTTTTTGTTGAACATCATGTACCTGGACCGATCCTACAGATGGTCGACGCGCCTGGTCTGATCCGGGGAGCAAGACGGCTCACGTCAGAACCCATCTTGATAACAAATGAAAACGATGCTGAGGACCTTTGCGACCATCTTGAAGATGCTGAGCGCCGTTTGCCTGTTTTTGTTGCTTCTATTAAACCCGAGGAAAAGAGCCCGGCCATTGATGTCGCAGTGCTCGCGCGCGCAGTCGCCGGTTTGGCAAGAGTCGCAGTTATTCCTGCCGATCTTACTTGGGTTTTAACAAGACGTTTCGGTAAGTATCGAGCGGTATTCAACGGTGGTGTTAGGGCGTACTTGCGTGGATTTACTGCGGCAGATGACCCTTTCAGACATCGACTGTTTTTGGAAGCCGATTTAAGAAAGAAACAAGGGGCGGAATCCTGTCTACGCAATCTTCGTGCTCTGGCAGCGGAAATCAGCATTTCCGAGACGCGTTTGGGAAAGGATATACTTGATTTTGCTTCGGTTCGTACCGCGAGTCGCAGACTTATAAATACTGATCTTTCAGATCGCTCAGCGCCTGATGATGAACTCCTTAAAACAGCCGAGTCTTTGGTTGAAAGCTTGGAAAAGCAAGTTGAGGAGAAAGACAAGGAGATTGACGGATACATCGAAGAAGTTGAGGCCGTCGAAGATCGCGCGCATGCGGCGGAGCAAGAAAACCGATCTTTGTTGTATCGTGTGAGGCAGCTTCAGGATGCATTGGCTCTTGGAGGTATGACTCCAACACAAGAACCACCGTTACCCCAAAGCTGGTCGGAATTCATAGATTGGCTGGACCAAACATATCCTGACAAAGTGCTTTTGACCCCTTCCGCTCGTCGCATGGTTCGTGCGCCAGAGTTCGAGGATGCAGCGTTGGTTGCACGTACGATAGTATGGCTAGCAACAATCCAACACGAGCGGCGGATAAACGGAGGCGGAAGCCTACGAGATGTCGTCATTGAAAATGGCATACTGAACTCGCCGTGCGGTGGGGATACCTATTCTGCAGAATGGAAGGGTCGGCGCTATGATGTGGATTGGCACATAAAGACTGGCGGTAATGTGCGCGATCCAAAGAGATGCCTGCGCATTTACTACTTTTGGGAAACCGAAATCCAGCAAACCATTATTGATCATTTGCCTTCCCACAGGCGCACTGCAGCTAGCTAGCTCATCGACGGGCCGCGGTGCGGCGATCCGGCGGGCGTTCCGAGGCGCTTTCTGGTGGCCAAGCACGTCCCACAGAACGAACGAAGCACCAAGACCAGCCAAATCGCTGTACCGGGGGGCGGCCCGGCGATGCGGGGGCGCTGCGCGCCTGTTAACCCGCTTTGGTGCGTTGAATTGAGGTTAGATATCCCGGGCCAAGGCCCGGTTTACGGGCGGCGGGACAAGTCCCGCCCTACCAATCGGGCGTGGGGCCGGTGCACCATGAATGTGCACCCTACGGGGTGGGTCGTTAGCGTTGGCGGTGGCCGAAGGTGTCTTCGACGTAGTCCATAATATCCTCCATCAACGGCCCGCAAGCTGTTTTACCGGTGAACCGCAGGGTCCAGCCGTCTTTGGTGCGCTCTCGTCTCACGGTCAGGTCGTCTTGGACGCGGACGTGGTGTCTCGGGCGGCCCTTTTTGTATTGAAGGCGGGGGGCTTTGGCCTCGGCTTCGGCGTCGTCCATGATGGCCGTCAGCAGACTCCATTGGATTGCCGGGGATGTGTCGGAGGATTCTTGCAGGGCAATCAGCATGGTGTCTCCCATGCCGCCCCGCAGGTTCGTGGCGAGGCGGGTGAGTTGGCGTTGGGAAAGGCCGCGGGGGTCGGTGAGAGCGTGGTCGCCGAAGTGTTGCACGACTTCGGTGGTGGCGCGGAGGCGGGCGGTGCGGTTGCGGTCGTAGGTGGGGAAGAGGCGGGGGATGGCCTGGTCGAGGGTGTCGAAGAGGCCCGCGTCGATGGCGGTGAGGCAGATTTTGGCGCGCTCCCACGGGGTGATGTCGGCGCGGATCTCGTTCTCCTCGATCATGGACGCCATGGCGGCGGTGGCGTCAGCAGGGGTGCGGAGGAAGGCGGAGATTTCGGTGAGGCCAAGGTTGCGATGCGCGGTGAGGCGGCGGAAACCGGAGATGAGCGCGTAGGGCGGGCCGACGTTGTCTCTGGCGCGGCAGACCTCGACGGGCATGCGGAGGCCGTGGGCGGCGATGGAGAGTTCCAGATCGGCGAGCGCCGTGGGGTCGAGGGCGGTGCGGTCACGGGGGAGCGCGTTGGCGTCGATCTGGTCGAGGGGGATGTGGTGGATGTCGTGTGTCATGGCGCCGATCCTTCTGCGAGAGGGCAGGAAGGATCGGCTGGTTGGGTTAGCGAGAGGTTAATCAGCGCAATCCGAAAAGTGGGAACCGGTTTTCGGACAAATTGCGCGTTATTGAAAACCTACAGCGCGTTGAGCAGCGCGGCGGTGGGCCAGGCGTCTGCGGGGAGGCCGAGGCGGCGCTGTTCCTCGCGCACGGCGGCGCGGGTGCCGGCGCCGAGGATGCCGTCGATGCGGCCCACGTCATGGCCCCGGGCGGCGAGGAGTTCCTGCAGGCGGCGCATCTGGTCACCGTTCAGGCCCGCGTCGGGGTTGCGGGCGTCGAAGACCGGCGCGCCTTCGAGGCGGGTGGCGAAATAGGCGGCGGTGAGGACGTAGGTGAAGCTTTGGTTCCACTCGAACAGCACGTTGAAGTTCGGGTAGGCGATGAAGGCGGGGCCGTTGCGCCCCTGCGGGATGACGATGGAGGCCTGGGCGTTCGACATGGGCAGGTTGCCGCCGGCGCGGGCGCGGACGCCGTCGGCCTCCCACTCCGCCACGGAGCGGGTGGTGTGGACGCCGGTTTGATACCAGTCGAGATCGGCGGGAAGGGTGACTTCGACGAGCCAGGGCTCATTGGCGCGCCAGCCGAGGGAGGAGAGGATATTCGCGCCGGACATGAGGGCGTCGGGGGCGGAGGTTTGCAGGTAGACGTGGCCGTCGCCGTCGCCGTCGATGCCGAAATTGACGATGTCTTCGGGGAGCATCTGGACCATGCCGATCTCACCGGCCCAGGCGCCTTGGGTGTTCACGGGGTCGAAATCGCCCTGCTCGAAGAGTTCGAGAGCGCCGAACACCTCGGGGCGGAACAGCTCGGGGCGGCGGCAATCGTGGGCGAGGGTCACGAGGCTGTCGAGCGTGTTGTAGTCGCCTTGGAAGGCGCCGTAGTCGGTCTCGAACGCCCAGAAGGCCAGAAGGATACCGCGGGAGACGCCGAAGCGTTCCTGAATGGCGTTGAAGGTGGCGGCCTGACGCTCGGCATTGCGGCGGCCGGCATCCATGCGGTTCTGGGAGATCAGGCGGCGGGCGAAATCGGTGAAGGGGACGGTGAAGATGCCCTGGCGGCGGTCGGCATCCAGCGCGCGCTGGTAGAAGCTTGCGTGGCGGAAGAAGGCGTCGATATTTTCCTGGGAGTGGCCGCGTTCGGCGGCCTCGGCGCGGAGGCCCTGGACGAATTGGCCGAAATCGCCGCCGCATTGTTGGGCGGTGGCGGTCGTGCCGAGGGTGAGGGAAAGAAGCAGCGGGGCGAGGAAACGGCGCATGTGAAATGACCCTGTTGGAGAAGCGTTTTGCGAGAAGATACAGGGTGGGGGGTGTGAGGCAAGTAGGATGCGCGCGCGGGCTTCGCATTCCAGAAAAGCTTTGACGGAATTCCGTTACTCAAGTCGTCCATAAGCACAGCCCCGCGCGGGTTACCGGTACTGAATATTCAATGCCGGGACGGCAGACGGTCCGATGCCCAAACCCCCTATGCTGCCTTTGCCTTGCTCCGACAAAAGCACGATGCACGAACGGGTACGGTTGCGCGCGCAACGGCCTGATCCAACAAGAGTTTCAGGTGCCGCGCCTCGACATGCTCGCCGCGTCTAACCAGACATTCATGCAGGCCATGCAAGGACCAGACATTGCGTGGATGTTGGCAAGGGCGCGAGAGGGTGTCATCGAGGCCCAGATCGGCGCGGTAGACGGCCTCGGCCTCAGCAAACTGGTCGGCCTCCATCAGCAAAGCGCCCAAAGCGTGCCGCGCGGGCTGCATCCAGCCCCAAGGCTCGTCATAAAGGAGATTGTCTTCCAAAGTGACTGACCGGCGCAGGTGATCCAAGCCTTCGTCGATCCGACCCACCTTGAACGCAATCTCGCCGTTCATCATGGCTTCGCCGACCTTCAACACGTCTTCCGAGGTGTTGTTAAAGACCATCCAATCGTCCGGGAGCTTGGTAAGCGCCTCGACGGCCAATGCGCTTTCCTGAAGAGCTTGATCCGACATGCCAAGATTGGCGAAGGCAATGGCGCGGGCCTGATGCATGGCGACCGTGGTGTAGAGATATAGGTCACGGTCTTCTGGAAACGGCTCATCCAGAATGGCTTGCCACTGCCCAAAGCGTACCATGACGTGGATCTTCTTGCCGTAGAAGCTTTCAAAGAGTTCCGGCATGTAGCGGACCACGTCGTCGGGAAGCATCTCGATCAGCCGTTCGGAGGCGGCAAGGGCGACTTCGGGCTGGCCGAGGAACATCGCGCCATAGGCTTCGAAATGAACGTTGTGGATGCGGTAGACGGTGTAGAAGTTCTTGGCACCCGCTAATTTCTCATACTTCTTATCAACCTCGGCGGCGGCGTGGTTGCGCGCGACCACGTTCTGATAGTCGCCGCAGAGCACATCGATATGCGTCGCCATATGAACCAGATGGCCGCTGTCAGGCACTAGATCGGTCAGGCGGTCCCCGTGCCGTAAGGCCTTTTCCGGTGTTGGCGACATCTCCATGAGGTGGATGTACATGTGCAACAGGCCGGGATGATCCCAGGCGCCTGGCAATGCCGCAAAGGCGCGCTCGAGCGCTGTCTGCGCCTCGATGGTTGAGGCTCCTTCCGCGGGCTGGCCTGTTTTGAGGTCCCAAAGCAGCCATGGGGTTCGATTCATCAGCGCTTCGGCGAAGATCGTGACAACCTCCAGATCGCCCGGGTGTTTTTCGTATACGCGGCGCATGCTGTCGGAGAAGGCATCGTTCCAAGGACCGAAATCCTCGATGGTCGGATCGTCGGGATAGCGTTCTGCCAGAGCCGCGATCAGGTCGTTTTCGACCGGGCTGAGCCTGTCTCTTAGCGCGCGGGCCTCTGCTATGGCCTTGTGGGCGCGATCGAGAGTGGCCTGACGTTCATCGGCGTCAAAGAATTCCCACGGTTTGTTGTAATTCGGCCCAATGGCGTAAGCGATGCCCCAGAGGGCGGCTCCGCATCCGGGGTCCGCGTCATGCGCTTGCGCGAAGGCTTCGGCAGCGGCTTCGTGATTGTAGCCGTAAAGCCAGTTCAATCCGAGATCGAAGGCCGATTGCGCTTTCACCGATGACGTTGAGATGGGTCGTGAATATGCACCTAGATCAAACATTGCCCTTAAATCCCCCCGTTGTGTGTGGCCAGTCTTGCAAATCCGAATGGACGGACCGTCACCGAGTTTAGCACAACATGTCTAGGAACGCTTGGGTTGGACGCGTTCTCAAAACAGCGCCACGACGCAAACGACCGCGAGCGTCACCGCCCACACCCGCCACAGCACGCCCACCGCTGCGGTGATGTCGCCGGGCGTGGCGTCTCGCGTGCCGGTTGCGTTCATCGGGGGGTCGTCGGTCATTTCTCCGCCGTACGCCCGTGGGCCGGAGAGCGACAGGCCAAGCGCGGCGGCCATAGCGGCTTCGGGCCAGCCTGCGTTGACGGAGCGGTGTTTGGGGCCGTCTTGGGTGGCGGTTTTGAGGGCACTGAGCTTGGTGGTCAGCGCGATCAGCAGCGCGGTGAGGCGGGCTGGGATGTAGTTCAGGACATCATCGAGGCGGGCGGAGGCCCATCCGAAATCTTCGTGGCGCTCGGTGCGATGGCCGATCATGGAGTCCGCTGTGTTGATGATCTTGTAGGCGAGGATGCCGGGCAGGCCCGCGATGAGGAACCAGAAGGCAGGCGCAATGACGCCGTCGGAGAGGTTCTCGGCGGCGGATTCAATCGCCGCGCGGGCGACGGCCGGTTCATCGAGTTGGTCGGGATCGCGGCCCACGATCATGGAGACGGCGTGACGGCCTTCGGAGAGGGAGATGCGGAGGGCGTCGGCAACGGCGGTGACGTGTTCGGTGAGAGAGCGTTGGGCGAGCAGGATCGCGGTGAGGAGGAGGGACCAGAGCCAACCGAGGGGGAGGCTTTGGATGAGCAAGCCGAGGGCGATGGCTAGGGCGGAGAGGGCGGAGACGGTTATAATTCCGGCGAGGCGGCGGGCATCGCCGCGGTTCAGGCTTTGGTCGAAGGCCTCGACGAGGCGGCCCATGAGCACGGCAGGATGAGGCGCGCGGGACCAGAGCCATTTGGGTTCACCCAGCAGGGCGTCGAGCGCCATGGCGGCGGCGAGGATGGCGGCGGTCATAGGGCCGCTTCGAGTTTGGCCCAATCGGCCTCGGACCCCGGCAGGCCGAAGCGGATCCAGGCCTCGGAATAGGGGAAGATGCGGGTGAGGATTTGGGCCTGGGCGAGGCGCTCGTGCATCTGTGGTGCGGTCTCGGGCAAGGCGTAGGTGCGGAAGAGGCCGGTGCCGCCGACCAGCTCAGCGCCTTTCGGCAGGATCAGGGCGTCGAGGCGTGCGGCGTCGCGGGACAGGCGGGCACGGGTGGCGTCGGCCCATGCAGTGTCGTTGAGGGCGCGGGTCGCGATGGTGAGGGCCGGGCCGGAGACGGGCCAGGGGCCGAGGGCATGGTTCATGCGTCTGATCAGCCGCGGCTGACCGATCAGGAAGCCGAGGCGCAGGCCCGCGAGGCCCCAGAACTTTCCGAAGCTTTTGACAACGACGACTTTAGGGCTGTGCGTGTTGCGGACATGGCTAACGGAGAGGTCATCGTCGGCGAAACTCTCGTCATAGATGGTGGTGCAATCCGAGCGGGTCGGATCACCGTTCATAAGACTGCCCGTCGGGTTGTTGGGGTGCACGAAAACGCGCAGGGGCGTGTTGAATTTGGTTACGGCCCGGTCGCCGAATGCGGCGGCCCATTCGTTGTAGGTGGGCTGCGCGATGGAGACCTCGCCGGACATCACATCGGGCAGGCGCGCGATGAGGGCGGAGGCGCCAGGGGCGGCGAGGATAGCGGCCTCCTCCGGGACGTTCCAGAAGCGGCGGGCGGCGTGCAGGAGGGCGTCCATGGCGCCTTCGTTGGGGAGGCGTTGCCACGCATCGGCGGGGATATCGCCCACTGGGTAGGGCACAGGATTGATCCCGGTAGAGAGGTCGAGCCATTGGTCACGGGACCCGCCATAGCGGGCCATGGCGGCGTCGAGGCCGCCACCGTGATCTCGTTTTTCGTCCGGGGCGCTCATGGCCCCGGTTGAAGCCTGAATTCAGGCGGCCCGCAAGCCCTCGCGGCCATGAGGCTCAAGCCAGTCGATCACCGGGTTGATCGGGATGATGCGGTGCGGGTTAATGCTCTCGTGGCTATAATGGTAGTGCCGCACGATGTGGTCGAAGTTGATGCAGTCGGCGATGCCGGGGCGTTGGTACAGTTCGCGCGTGTAGGCCCAGAGGTTGGGGTAATCCACGATCCGCGCGCGGTTGCACTTGAAGTGGAGGTTGTAGACCAGATCGAAGCGAATGAGTGTGGTGAAGAGGCGCCAGTCGGCTTCGGTGAGGCGGTCGCCGGTGAGGTAGCGGTTGGTGGCGAGGATACCTTCGAGCCAATCGAGCGCGTCGAAGAGGGTGTGGACGGCTTTGTCGTACGCCTCTTGCGTGGTGGCGAAGCCGGATTTGTAGACGCCGTTGTTCACGTCGGAATAGACGCGGGCGTTGATGGCGTCGATCTGGTCACGCAGGTCGGTGGGGTAGTAATCGTCGGTGTTGCCCGTGATGTCGTTGAAGGCCGTGTTGAACATGCGGATGATTTCGGAGGACTCATTGGAGACGATGGTCTCGCGTTGTTTGTCCCAAAGGATCGGCACCGTGACCCGGGTGGTCACGTCGGGCTGGGCCTTCACATAGAGGTCGCGGGCGAAGGGGAGGCCATAGAGCCTGTCACCGGTGGCCCCTTCGTAGCTGTCGTCGAAAGTCCAGCCGTCGCCGAGCATGTCGGGATGCACGACGGAGATGTCGATGTGATCCTCAAGCCCCTTCAGCGCGCGGAAGATCAGGGTGCGATTGGCCCAAGGGCAGGCGTGGGAAACGTAGAGGTGGTAGCGACCGGATTCGGCCTTGAAGCCACCCTCGCCCGTTGGGCCTGCACTGCCATCGGCGGTGATCCAGTTGCGAAACGACGCCTCTTGCCGCTTGAACGCGCCGCCAGATTTCTTGGTGTCATACCACTTGTCGTGCCATTCGCCGTCGATCAACAGGCCCATGGGAATGCTCCTTTAATGTGCTTGGAGGCGAGATAAACCGCCGCCTTCCGCACATAAACGCCCAGGAGCGCAGGGGCGGTTCCACATCAGCGCACAGAATCTCCTGCAGCGCGTTTGCGGGCGCGGAAGCTTTCGGCCTTGGATCGGTTGCCGCAGCGGGCCATGTCACACCACCGCCGCCCTTTGCCACGGCCCCGATCGATGAACAGACGGGTGCATCGATGGCATTCCGACAGGCGGGGGACGTCCTCGGACGTGAGCAGAGCGTAGGCCGAGAGCGCCAGCACATCCGTTTGCGTGCTGGATGGGCCAGGACCAAGGCGCAGTCCATCGGACGACAGTGAGAGATTGGCACGCGCGAGGGAGGCAGCTATGGCGGCACGAACGGCTGCGTCATAAGACGGATCAGGCGACTTGCCGGAGGCAATGGACGACAGAACGGCAAAGAGCGCCTCACGAAACGACAGAAGCTCAGCCAGCGGTACGGCCCGCGCCTGCGACAGCGCCGGGTCGCCCACCAGACGCAGCAATCCTGCCATGTCACGGAACGCATTTATGTCCCGCGTCTTGCCGTCATCCTCGATGGAATTCACGAATCTCAGGGCCGCGTTTTCGGCGTGATACATGGTATTTTTGCAACCCGCTCAAGTTGACTGACAGATAGCGCGCAATTCTTATATAAGTTCTCTGCGCTGCCGCATTTCCGCAATTTCCAACAGAATCGGGCGGATCAGCGCCCAAGTCCACCATCCATGCTGCAATGCCGCTAAATCGGCGGAGTTCCGTCATTGACCTGACATTAACCACAGCCAAGTTATTGATCGAACGGCCTTTATCCGACCCCTGAGGATGCAATGTCCGAATATCTGCCCAAGGAGCTGCGCGACCAACTGGCCGCTGCGCACCGCAAAACCAAGCGCAAACGCGCCACACGCTCTGTCCATATCGGGGATGAGGCGTTCGCAATCCTTGAGATGTCGGACAACGGCTTTGCCGTGGCCACGGATGAGGCCCCCCGCCTGCGCGGTCTGGTCGATATCTACGAAGGTCCGCGCCACCTGTACCAAGCCCTGATCGTCGCCTCGGCCGAGGCTGGAGATCTGATGCGGTACGACTTTAAGCGGAACACCGCAGCGGTACCGAATCCACCGGTGGATTTTGAGCAAGCGGCTAACCGCCCGGTTGGATTGCTGTCCAAAGCTTAAGCGAGATGCACGCTTTCCCCACATGATGGGGCATTGGCGCGATATTCTCCCACCTCTGGCCTTATCGCAGGCAGCCTTTCCGAAGTAATTGCGCCGGGTCGCACATATGGTGCGACTCGAAATAATTCGGCCCCGGGGATGCACAGCCATGATCGAAACACCGTACCTCCTGTTCTTGGGCGATGCGCCCGACCAGCTTGCCGCAAAGGTTGCCCAAGGCATCCGCGACTGGCGCCCTGAAAATGTCATCGGTCAGTTCCGCATGGATGGCTGTGGCGCGGATGTGAAAGTGGCGGATATGGATTTGGCCGCAGCTAAGGCCTCCGGCGCGAAGACGCTTGTGGTGGGCGTTGCCAACCGGGGTGGCGTGATCTCAAGCGCGTGGAAGCGCGTTCTGATCGAGGCGCTGAGCGAGGGGTTCGACCTTGCCTCGGGCCTGCACAACTTGCTGCGGGATGAGCCTGATCTGGTGGCCGTTGCCAAGGATTATGGCCGCGAGCTGCACGATGTTCGTATCCCATCGGTGGATTACCCGATTGCAAACGGCATCAAACGGTCTGGCAAGCGTTGCTTGGCTGTGGGCACCGACTGTTCGGCAGGCAAGATGTACACGGCGCTGGCGATGGACAAAGAGATGAAGGCGCGTGGGCTGAAATCCTCGTTCCGGGCCACGGGTCAGACGGGCATTCTGGTGACCGGAGATGGTGTGCCGCTCGACGCCGTGATTGCGGACTTCATGGCTGGTGCAGTGGAGTGGCTGACGCCTGACAATGATGACGACCACTGGGACATGATCGAGGGTCAGGGCAGCCTGTTCCATGTCTCCTATTCCGGGGTGACCATGGCGCTGATCCATGGCGGGCAGCCTGACGCGCTGATCCTGTCGCACGAGCCGACCCGCAAGCATATGCGCGGCCTGCCAACCTATGAATTGCCCTCGCTTGAGGCGCTGCGGGACACGGCACTGCCGCTCGCGCGGATCGCCAACCCGAAGGCGGAGGTTGTGGGGATTTCGGTCAACACGGCGGCTTTGGGCGAGGATGAAGCGTTCTCGTACTTGGAAGGCGTGGAGAAGCGGATGGGCCTGCCCACCTGCGATCCGTTCCGCCAGGGCGCGGTCAAGTTGTGTGACGCGCTGGAAGCCATGTAATGTTCAAGATCACGCGCGACGCCTTCAAACTGGCAGAAGTGTTCACGATCTCTCGCGGGTCGCGGACCGAGGCGCAGGTGCTGACGTTCGAGATTGATCAAGGGGCAAGTGGCAAGGGGCGCGGCGAATGCGTGCCCTATGCGCGGTATGGCGAGACGCTGGAGAGCGTTGAGGCGCAGATTCAGGGTTACATCGACAATGGTGACAGTAAGGCCATGCCTGCGGGCGCGGCGCGGAATGCTGTGGATTGCGCGATCATCGATGCGGAGTGCAAGGCGACCGGCATGCGCGCGTGGGACTTGCTGGGGGAGCCTGCGCCGGGGCCGGTGGTGAGTGCTTATACGCTGTCACTGGATGAGCCGGATAAGATGCGCGCGGCGGCGGCGAAGCATTCCGCGCGGCCCTTGCTGAAGATCAAGCTTGGCAGCGCCGGTGATATGGCGCGGCTTGAAGCGGTGCGCTCGGGTGCGCCCAAGACGCCGATCATCATCGACGCGAATGAGGGTTGGACGGCGGAGGTCTACACCGACCTCGCCCCGCATCTGGTGCGCTTAGGCGTGCAGATGGTGGAACAGCCCCTGCCTGCCGGTCAGGACGACATGCTCGCCGAGATCGAACGCCCCCTGCCCGTCTGCGCCGACGAGTCCTGCCATGACCGCGCGTCGCTGCCCGATCTGAAGGGCAAGTACGACATGGTGAACATCAAGCTCGACAAGACCGGCGGCCTGACCGAGGCCTTGGCCCTGCGGGATGCCGCGCGGGCCGAAGGCTATAAGGTGATGGTCGGTTGCATGGTGGGCAGCAGCCTCGCCATGGCACCTGCGATGATCGTGGCGCAGGGGGCGGAGATCGTGGATCTGGATGGGCCGCTGTTGCTGGCCGAGGACAGGGTGCCGCCGCTGCGCTTTGACGGGTCCACGGTCTATCCGCCGGATGCCGAATTGTGGGGATGATCACTTGGGTGTGATGTGCATCCCGCCGCGCTATCTTCCACCCTTGAAGCACATGCTTTGATGGAGTTCCCGATGCGCCTGATCCTTGCCGCTGTCCTTAGCCTTTTCGCCGCCCCCGCCCTTGCCTGCGGCCCGGATACCGATTGCACCGTTCTGGGCGACCGCACTTACCGCTATTATATGCCTGAGGGCGTTGAAGGGCCGGTTGGCGCGTTCTTCCACGCCCATGGCTATCGCGGCAGCGCTAATGGCGCGATGCGGAACCAGAGCCTGCGTGCGATGGCGGATCGTCTGGGGATGGCGTTCATTGCGATGAATGCGGATGCGGACGATTGGAACCTCGCCCACAGGCCCCGCAATCCGGGCCAGGCGGAAGCTGCGGAATATGACTACGTCAATGCGGTGATCGAGGATGTGGCCGGGCGGATCGATCTGGACCGCGAGCGGCTGATCGCCACGGGCTTCAGCGCGGGCGGCATGATGACCTGGACGCTCGCCTGCGGGATGGGCGGTGACACGTTCCTTGGGTTTGTGCCCTACGCAGGCACTTTCTGGGCGCCGGTCCCCGAAAGCTGCCCCGCCCCGCCCGCACATATCATCCACATCCATGGCACCGAGGATCGGACGGTGCCGTTGGAGGGACGCCCTATCGGCCAGACCCGTCAGGGCGACGTGATGCAGGCCATTGAGATGTATGGCCGCCATATGCAGGTGTTGCAGCCCGTGCCTTTGGAGTTTCCGTTTGGGACGCAATGTGCGGCAGGCTTCAACCTCGATGCCATTGGCCTGACCATATGCATGTTCGAGGGCGGGCACAGCTATTCGACCGAGCGCGTCGAATGGGCAATTGAACAGATCCTGAGCACGCTCTAGACGAGCAACAGACCCATTTAAGGAGCTACCGGAATGACCCGCACCGTATACGTCAATGGCCAATACCTGCCCGAGCATGAGGCGACCGTTTCGATCTTCGATCGGGGCTTCCTGTTCGCGGATGGCGTGTATGAGGTGACGAGTGTTCTGGACGGCAAACTGATCGACTTTGACGGCCATGCGAAGCGGTTGCAGCGGTCCCTCGATGAGTTGGAGATGAAAAACCCGACGACCGAAGACGAGTTGCTGGAAATCCACCGGGAGCTGGTGCGGGCGAACGGGATCGAAGAGGGGCTGATTTACCTACAGGTCACACGCGGCGCGGCGGATCGGGATTTCGCATATCCGTCTGACGACACCGAGCCGACCATTGTTCTGTTCACCCAAGCGAAGACCGGCCTCGCAGACAATCCGATGGCCAAGACCGGCATGAAAGTGATCTCCATCGAGGATCAGCGCTGGGGTCGGCGCGACATCAAGACGGTGCAGTTGCTCTACCCGTCGATGGGCAAGATGGCCGCCAAGGCTGCGGGTGCGCATGATGCGTGGATGGTCGAGGACGGCGTCGTGACTGAAGGTACGTCGAACAACGCCTATATCGTGAAGGGCAACACCATCGTCACCCGGCATCTGGGCAATGAGATCCTGCACGGGATCACCCGCGCCGCCGTTTTGCGGATGGCGAAGGAAGCGCAGATGAAGGTGGAGGAACGGCCCTTCACGATGGACGAAGCCAAGGCGGCGGATGAAGCGTTCATCACCTCAGCCTCAACGTTCGTGATGCCAGTGGTGGAGATCGACGGCGAAGCGGTCGGCACCGGTCAGCCGGGCAATGTGACCGCCCGGCTGCGTGAGATTTATTTGGACGAGATGCGCAAAGCGGCGATCTAAGCCGCTCTCACTGTAAGCTGACCCGCGATCAGGCCCGGATCGGTCAAGCCATCGAGGCGGACGATCAAGGTCTGCGCCCCGTCCGGGGTGTTCAGGATCAGATCGACGCCGCTGCCATCGGCGCGGTCTTCGGCGGTCACACTTGTGTCGCCCATGGCGATCAGGTCGGCAGGCAGGTCGACGAAGATATCCACGGCCTCTGTCGTGCGGTTGAAGTCCGTAATGGTCACGGCATCGCCCTGACCATTGGTGTAGATGACGAATTGATCGTCGCCCGCACCGCCGGTCAGCTGGTCGCCATCATCGCCACGCAGGAAGTCACTGCCATCGCCTCCATCGAGCGTGCTGGCCACACCGGGATCCGAATAGAGCGGCTCAGCCACGGCATCGAGAAGGTCATTGCCTGCGCCACCGCTCAGCGTATTGTTCCCACCATCGACTGCGAAAAGCGCATCATTGCCGTCGCCGCCTGACAGTTCATCATTGCCCTGATTGCCGAACAGAAGGTCATCGCCCGTGCCACCGGATAGCGTGTCATCGCCATCGCCGCCGACCAGAGTGTCATTGCCCTGATTGCCAGTGATCAGATCCCCTCCATCAAAGCCGTCGAGAAGGTCGTCGCCCCGGCTGCCGCGCAGCTGGTCATTGCCTTCCCCGCCAAAGATCGAGTCCGATCCGAAGCCGCCATTGATCGTATCATCGCCTGCTTCCCCGTTCAGGGTGTCGGCACTCTGGTTGCCATCAATCCGGTCATCCCCGGCGCCTGCGAAGACGAGATCATCGCCGGAACCTGCGGTCACGACATCATCGCCGCTGGAACCGGTCACCGTATCGTCCCCTTCCCCGCTCATGATGTTTGACGGTTCGACCGCGTCCAGCAGGTCGCCGTTTTCGGTGCCTTCAACCTCGGCCAGAGGTTCACTTTCGGGCCCGGGAACGGCCGTGCCTTCATCGCCGTCATCCCCGTCTCCGTCCAGAAATGCGAAGCCCAGACCCAGAAGAAGAAGCGGCAGCAGAATGATTTCCATGATGAGGGACCCCGTGTTTCAAAGCAGCAGACCGCCCCTAGTGTTCAGCCGTGGTGTCAGATGTAAACCTTTGATTTTGGTTAATTTTTCTGAAAATTGAGAACGCATTGTTTCGCGTGAAAAAACGCGCGCAACCTGTATTCAGGTATCCAGAATATCGGCGTGAAATGCGACGAGTTCGACCGTGTTGCCCTCAGGATCTTCGGTGAAGACGCCGCGCCAGCCGACCCAGCCGAAATACTCCACCCGATAGGTGAAGCCGTTGGCGTCATACCAGGCCATTACGGCGTCTTGCTCGGCATAAGGCAGGCTGAGCGCGATGTGATGCAGAGAGGATCGGGCACCGGTTTCGGGCGCGTTTGATCCGGTCGGGTGCAGGCCAGGGCGGGCCGCATAGCCTTTGTCGAAGAGCGCGAGGATTTGTGTGTGCCCGCCGAAACCTTCACTGATACGAAAGAAGACAATGCCATCTACGGCACTGCCTTCCATCCGTTCCAATCCGAGGATGTCCTCGTAGAAAGATGCCATCCGCCCGACATCGTCGCAGCGGATGGCAATTTCACCTAAGGCGCGTGGCCTGAAGCCCCGTTTATGGGATTGCGAAGGCAACGTTCACCACGGGGTTCTGGGCCGTCGTGATGCCCGCAAGCTTCACGTAGACCTCGCCATCAATCACAACCTCAACGCCGGAGGCATCAGCAGCATCCTGCAAGGTGAAGGCCAGCGAGGACGCGGCGGTTTCGTCAAAGATCGAGATGTTTACCTCTTCCGTGGCGACTTCGAAATCAGCGATTTCGGTCACAAGGACTTCGCCGGTGGGCTCAGCCCCGGGATCAACGACATAGGTACGGTTGACGCGGAACTCATCCACTCCATCGCCGCCGGTCAGCATGCTATTGCCGTCACCGACGATCAGCGTGTCATCGCCATCGCCGCCCAACAGCACATCCTCAAGCACTTCAGTCGCGCCGACATTGGGGCCGCCTAGGTCGATCAAACGGTCATTGCCTGCGCCACCGATCAGATCATCCTGACCGGCACCGCCGTCGAGCGTATCATCGCCCTCACCGCCGTCGAGGACATCCTTGCCACCATTGCCGTTCAGAACGTCATTGCCGCCAAGGCCGTTGATGGTGTCATTGTCATCATCGCCGTTGAAGGTGTTGGGGTTGTCGTTGAGGGTGCGGAACTCTTCCAAGCCGACAGGCGTGCCCATGTTGGAGGTCACAACGTCGATCTTGAGCTCGTCACTCTCAGTCACACCGGCCAGTGTGGCGAAGGTTTCACCATTCACTGCAACCGCAAGGCCGTCAGCGGTATCGGCAGTCGTGACTTCCAGTTCGAAATCGTCGGCCGCCGGATCGCCGAACTCAGCCAGATCAACGGCCAAAGTCAGGCGGTCATCGGCAGGGTTGTAGTCCTGAATGGCCGCAGGCATCAGAGCGGAATCGCCCGTGCCGGTGTTAATGACGAATTCATCCTTGCCAGCACCACCGAAGAGGACATCGCCCAGATCACCAATCACCTGGTCCGAGCCATAGCCGCCGTTCAGCGTCTGGCCGCCATCTCCATCTTCGGAGCCGGATGCATCCAGCGTGTCGGACCCGGCAAAGCCGCGCAGGGTGCTGGCGCCATCATTGTCGAAGACAACGTCGTTGCCTCCACCGCCAACCAGATCATCGTCGCCGGCATCGCCAAGCACCGTGTCATCGCCAGCGCCGCCACGGACATTGTCATCGCCGAAGCCACCGGCCACGAGGTCGTCGCCGCCTGCGCCATCAATCGTGTCTTTGCCAAGACCACCCAGCAGCGTGTCATTGCCATCGCCGCCATTCATGTCGTCGTTACCGGCACCGCCATTGACGGACATCGCGCCTGCACCGGCATTCACGGTATCATCACCGTCACCCAAAACAGCAGAGCCTGGGCCGGTGCCGCCATTGACGACATCATCGCCACGACCCGCGAAGACCGTGCTGTTGCCTTCGCCAAGGTCGATGCTGTCATTCCCGTCACCCAGGAAGATGCGGTAATCATCGGGGCCCGCAACGGTGACGGTGTCGTCACCCGCAAAGGCGAGGATGTCATCCTCGGCCCGGCCATCAACGGTTAGCTCATCATCACCCGGCGTGCCGTTAGGTCCGGTCGGACCGGGGTTGAACAGGCCACCCCCGTTATCATCATCGTCATCCCCGCCCAGCAGGAAAGCGAGGCCAAGGCCAATCAGAAGAAGTGGCAGAACGGTCAACATCGTGTCATCCCCTCACGCCGCGCATATTTGGGACCGCAGGCGCATTTTTTGTTTAATCACATGTGGGGTGGTTCGGTGGAGTTCGTGTCGCCAGTGGCAGCTGGCACACCGGTCACCCTCGGTATGTCCTTAGTGTTCACTTTGATTCAAACTTTGGGAAGACTCTTTTTCGCCATGTTTTTGGCTATTTTTCAATCAGGTAAGATACATTAACTATGATTAAGCGTGGTTGTTTCCGTAGCGTTACCAATCGCCACAATTCAGCAAAAATCACCATGGGCGAACCAACCCGCCGAATTGAGCCCGCCATGGGCATAATAAAGCCATAGCCGCGCGCCGTCTTCCGTGACCACCCGCCAGTAATCACGCACGCCCGAACGCCAGTCCGGATCATCCAGCCACCATTCGGGTGCAATACGCTCAGGACCGGTTGCGCTGAGGGTCTGAAACACGCGCCCGCGCCAACGGAAACTGGGGGGAATGTCAGGCGTATCCGGGGCGCTCACAGGCTCGGGCCGGAAAAGCGTCAGGGGCCGGGGACGGGCCGGTTTGGGCCAGGTGCCGGGGGCCTCAGCCGTGGACCATGCAGCGGCCAGCGGGACATCGGTTTTCTCAGGCACATGGCTGTCGGCGGGGCGCGCGCGGCGGATCGCCTCCAGCCCCACACGCGCCCCGAGACGGGCGATCAGGTCGGCCATCTCATCACTTTCACCGCGCGCCTTGGCGGCTTCCTCAGCCGCGATCAGGCCGCCCTTGTGGGTGGCGGTGTGCAGCGGTTCCGTCACATGGGCAACAAGGCGTAACTGGTCGATGCCAAAGCCTGCATCCACCTCATCCAGTTTCATCGCAAAAAGCGGACGCAGCTTGTCGGGGCGGTCGGCGGGGCGGGCGAGGCCCACCTCGACGATCTGACGCGTACTGTCGACACGGGACAGCTCCAGCCGTGCCCGCCGCGCGCCGCGTGCCTTGGCCCGCAGCTTGTCGCACAGCACCGGCAACATACGGTCGAGGCCTGCAAGGATATCCTCCTCTAACCCAATCGGGTCAGGCAGGCTGAGGCGGACGGCGAAATGCAGGGGCGCGGCGGCAGGTGAGATCGGCTCAGGCTCCACCCCCAATGCCTGATCCAGCCGCCAGGTCAGCCCGCGCCCGAAACGGCGGCTTAGGCTGGCGCGGGGCAGGCCAAGCACATCATCGATGCGGCGCAGACCCAGCCGGGCGAGACCGGCCGTGATCTCCGCATCCACACGCAGGGCAGCGATGGGCAGCGCCCCGATAGCCTGCCGCGTGCCACCACGCGGGGCGATGCGCGCCACCCCGCCACGGGCCACCTTGGCCTGCGGGGCAGCACCACCCTTCACCCAATGCCGCTTACTGGCGCGGGAGCGGGTCGCACGCGCCTCCTGATCTATCGCATCGCCATTGCGGCCCTCGGCCAGCCCACCCCCGCCCGCATAGCGCGCCAGGGCCCAGGCCGCCCCGGCCGTATCAGCAATACCCGCACAGACGCTCAGGCCCAGATCGGCGCAATCCTCATGCACCTGGGCAAAGAGCTGATCCTCCCCCCCGAACAGATGCGCGCAGCCTGTCAGGTCGATCATCAACCCCTCCGGCGCTTCCTCGGACACCCAGGGGCTGAACTTGCCCGCCCACCGGCGCAGCGCGGCCAATTGTGCTGCCTCGCGCGCAGGATCGGCGGGGCGCGTGATGATGTCAGGGCACATGACCATCGCCTCACTCAGCGCCTGCCCGCGTGACAGGCCCTGACGCTCGGCGAAGGCCGTGGTGGAGGCGAGCTGGCGGAGATTGCCAATCTCCGCGACCGTCACGAGCGCCACCTCCGCCAGCCCCGGCTCGGCCCGCAACACACGCTCCGCGCCCAGGCGTGGGAACCAGAGCGACAGGATCCGGCGCTGCGGATCGCGGGATTTGGCAGGGCGTGTGGACATCAGGCAGCAGTTTGTTCACATTTTGTTCTCAAATTAGATCGCGCGCCTCTGGGAGTCGAGTCCAACCACTGATAGGAAAACCCCATGGAAACCCTCGCCACCCTGACGGCCCGCCATGCAGGCCCCGGACGCATCGACTGGATCGGCCTGCGCCCTGAGCGATTGGCCGGGATCACGGCGGTGGACAGCGCCCATCTGCGCGACGCCGGGCTGGAGGGCGACCATGCCCGCCCCGGTAAACGTGCGGTGACGCTGATCCAGGCGGAACACTTACCGGTGATCGCAGCCTTGGCGCATATTGATGCGGTTGCCCCGGAAACGCTGCGCCGCAACCTCGTGGTCTCAGGCCTGAACCTCTCGGCCCTGCGCGGCAAACAGCTGCAACTGGGGGAAGCGGTGATTGAGATCACCATTCCCTGCGCCCCCTGTTCGCGCATGGAAGCCGCCCTCGGGCCCGGTGGTTACAACGCCATGCGCAGCCATGGCGGCTGGTGCGCCAAAGTACTCACACCCGGCGCGCTGTCCATCGGCGCAAAGGTTACGCCGACCTGACCCCTCCTCGACCCTGCGGGTCTCCTCGCAGCTGTCCCATCTTCCTTGTTTCAAAAATACCTCGGGGGTCAGCGTCTTTCCCCATGGGAAAGGCGCGTAAGGGGGCAGCGCCCCCTTTTACCCGTTCCGCAACCGCTCCAGGATCGACAGAGAGGCATAGCCATCCGGCACCAGCCCCTGCCCTTCCTGATAGGCGCGCACAGCGGCGATGGTGATCGGCCCGACCAACCCGTCGATATTGCCGGCGTAATAGCCAGCGGCCTGAAGGTGCCGCTGCATCTCCTGCCGTTCCGCAAAACTGAGAGCGCGGTCGCCACGCGGCCAGCTCGCGCGAAAATCGGGTCCGCCCTCGATCCGGTCGCTCAGATGTCCAATCGCGATCACGTAGGCGTCGGCGGGATTGTAGCGCTCGATCACGCGGAAATTGTTGAAGGTGATCAACGCCACCCCCTCGGCCCCCATCGGCAAACGCAGCGAGGCCGGGCCGTGATCCGGGATCGGATCGCCATTCATCAACCGAACGCCCTGCCCGTTCCAGAAGGCCACGCCGATCCGTTCCTGTTCGCCCGCAAGGCGGTAGTCGAACCCTTCGGGCAAGCGCACCTCCAGCCCCCAGGGCTGGCCATAGGTCCAGCCATGCTCAGCCAGATAATGTGCGGTGGAGGCCAGCGCATCGACCGGGTTGTCGCCCCAGATGTTACGCCGCCCATCGCCATTGAAATCCTGCGCATATTCCAAATAGCTCGTCGGCATGAACTGCGTATGGCCCATGGCCCCTGCCCATGAGCCGACCATGTTGCGGGGTGAGGTGTCGCCCGATTGCAGGATCTGCAGGGCGGCAATCAGCTGTTCTTCGAAAAACTCCTGCCGCCGCCCGTCATAGGCCAGCGTCGCCATGGCGGCGATTATGTCGGTGGAACCGCGTGTCGCGCCATAGGCGCTTTCCAGGCCCCAGACGGCGACGACCACCTCGGCTTCAACCTGATATTGCTCTTCGATCCGGCCCAGCGTGGTCCGCCATTCGGCCAGATTATCGCGCCCATTGCGGATGCGGGCATCGGACACGGCGGTATCCAGGTAATCCCATAATGCGCGGGAGAATTCGGCCTGATTGCGGTCGCGTTCCAGCACACCTTCCTGCAATTGCACCCCTTCAAAGGCTCGGTTCAGCGTGCCTTGGGAGATACCGGCAGCGCGGGCGCGGGATTGGAAATCGGTGATCCAGGCGAGGAAATCGGGATCGCGCGTGGGTTCCGCACTGCGCGCGGCGAGGGCGGCGTCATACGCGCGACCGCGCTCTTCCGCCTCCTCAAGAAAGCTTTCGGGTATATCACCGCGCGGCGTGGGGCGGGGGGAGGTCGCTGCGGCCAGCGGGCTGATTTCGGGCGTTGCTGTCGGCTCAGCGTCATCCGCCGCCTCGATCGCGTTTGCGGCGAGTGTGGCTATATCAACAGGTTCGGGCTCAGGTACGGCCTCGTCGATCACCTCGACCACCACGCGCGGCAAGGTCGTGGCTTGCACCTCAGCCGGGGCCGAGACTGACCATTCTGGGCGCGGCAAAGGGAAAGGCGACGCGCTTGGCGGCGCGGCCAGGGCCGGTGCAGCGACAGCAACCGTAAGGAAAAGGCTCAAGCGGATCATCGTCAGGCGCGCGTTTCATTGTGCTCGATTACGCAACAATATAGCGATTTCGCGCAATATTCACAGCGATAAGCGGCATGTGGGCGGAGTCTTGCCGCATATTTTGCTGCAAAACCGGTTACTGCAGGGTTACTTCGCCTTCCGCGCCGCCTTCTTGCGCAGTTTCGTGCGTTTGCCTTTGCTGGCCCCGGCCTTGCGGCGCGTGGGTGCTTTGCGGCGGTTGGAACGGCGTGTGGTGGGCCGTGCGCGGCCGTCATGTTCCAGCAGTTCCAGGATCAGCCCGCCTGTGACGGGAACCGCTTCGGCCAGTTTGACCTTTACCCTGTCGCCAATTCCAATCACGAGGCCGGAATCCGCCCCCATCAACGTCTGCGCCTCGGCATCGAAGTGGAAGTATTCGTCGCCCAGGGACCGCATCGGCAGCAAGCCATCCGCCCCAGTTTCATCCAGTTTCACGAACACGCCGAACCGCGCGATGCCTGAGATGCGGCCCGCGAACTCCGCCCCGACCCGGTCCGACAGATAGGCGGCGAGGTAGCGGTCATTCGTGTCGCGTTCGGCCACCATGGACCGACGCTCAGTGTCTGAGATTAGCTTGGCCGTTTCGTCGAGCCGGTCGATCTCTTCCGGCTGCAACCCGTCCTTGCCCCAGCCATGAGCGGCAATCAGCGCCCGGTGCACGATCAGGTCGGCGTAACGGCGGATGGGTGAGGTGAAATGCGCGTAGTGCTGCAGCGCCAGGCCAAAATGGCCATAGTTTTCAGCATTGTAGTACGCCTGCTGCATTGAGCGCAGGGTGGAGATGGAGATCAGCTCGGAATGCTCTTCACTGGCCTGGGTCAGGAGGGCGTTAAGATGCGAGGTTTTGAGCACTTGCCCCTTGGCCAGCGTCAGGCCGGAGGCCTGCGCAACCTCGCGCAGTGCGTCGAGTTTTTCAGGCGAGGGTTCCTCATGCACCCGGAACAGGAGCGGGGTGCGCTTGGCGATCAAGGTCTCCGCCGCGCAGACATTTGCCAGCACCATGAATTCTTCGATCAGCCGGTGGGCGTCGAGGCGTTCCTTGAAGGCGACGGACGTGACCTTGCCATCCTCGCTCAGTTCAATGCGGCGTTCGGGCAGGTCGAGTTCTAGCGGTTGCCGCTTTTCACGGGCAGTGACGAGGGCGTCGTAGGCCGCGTACAGGGGACGAATGACATCGTCGAGCAGCGGTGCGGTGCGGTCGTTGGGGCTGCCGTCCTGCGCGGCCTGCACTTCTTCGTAGTGCAGCGAGGCGGGGGAACGCATGAGCGCGCGGTGGAAGCTGTGGCCGCGCTTCTGGCCCTCCGCATTGATGACAATGCGCGCGGCGATCACGGCGCGGTCGACGCCTTCGTGAAGCGAGCAAAGGTCGCCTGACAGTGTGTCAGGCAGCATCGGTACAACCCGGTCGGGGAAATAGGTGGAATTGCCCCGCTTGCGCGCCTCGCGGTCCAGAGCAGAGCTCGGGCGCACGTAATGGGCGACATCGGCGATGGCGACCCAGATGACATGGCCACCTTCGTTCTTCGGATCGGTATCGGCATGGGCGTAGCACGCATCGTCGTGGTCGCGCGCATCGGCCGGGTCGATGGTGACAAGCGGCAGATCGCGGAGATCTTCGCGACCTTTCATTGTGGCAGGTTTGGCGGCGTCGGCCTCGGCCACTACGGCGTCAGGGAAGGCATCCGGAATGCCGTTTTCGTGGATCGCGATCAGTGACACAGCGCGGGGCGCACCGGGATCGCCCAGACGGTCCGTGATCCGCGCGCGCGGCAGTCCCATCCGCGCTTTTGGCCCGGCCAGCTCGCCCTCGACCAACTCGCCATCCTTGGCGCCGTGCGTGTCACCGGAACGTACGATCCATTCCTTGTCCGACCCCTTCGAGATCGGCGAAATGCGCCCGCCCTCATCGGACTTGCGGAAGATGCCGAGGATTTTGCGGGGGTTCGTCCCGATCTTGCGGATCAGCTTGGCGGTGTACTGGTGGTCTTCGCCATCGGCTTCGAACAGCTTGGCCAAGATACGGTCGCCCTCGCCCACCGCCGGATCGCTCTGGCGGGGCGTGAACAGGATGCGCGGCTCTGGCCCTTCGCCATCCCAGTTCATCGGGCGCGCAAATAGATCGCCGTCGCTGTCAGGGGCTTGCACGATCAGCACGCCCACCGGCGGCAGCTTGCCCGGATCGCGGTAAAGGCGGCCCTTCTTCTCGATATGCCCCTCTGCCTCCAGTTCCTTCAGCATACGCTTGAGGTCGATCCGCGCCGCGCCCTTGATGCCAAAGGCCTTCGCGATGTCGCGCTTGGTCCGCTTGCCGGGATTGTCATTGATCCAAGCGAGGAGGTCGTCTTTGGAGGGAAGGCTGCTCATGTCTTTGGGCGTATCATGGGTGCGTGGGGGCGTCATGGGGGAAATGGGCGACCGGCGCGCGCGTGTCGAAAGGCCGGACCCTCCGGGGGAGTTTTTTTGGCAAGATGAAAGGGCAGAGCGCGCCCAGACCGGACCCGCTGCGAGGACGCCCGAAGGGCGGGCGTTAGCCTTATTAACGATCAGGCGAAGTAATCCGTCAGCACCCGCGTGTAGATGCGTTTGAGGTCGTGTATGTCGCTGATGCGGACGCGTTCATCGACCTGATGCATGCGGTGGCCGACAAGGCCAAATTCCACGACCGGGCAGTGGTTTTTCACGAACCGCGCGTCCGAGGTACCGCCGGTGGTGGACATCTCGGGCGTTCGGCCTGTCTCGGCCTGAACGGCGCTGGCGATCAGAGAGGACAAGTCACCCGGCGGCGTGAGGAAGGACTCGCCGCTGAGTTTCGTGGTCATCTCGATCCGGGTGCCGGTCTCAGTGGCGACCTTGTCTGCCTCGCTCCGCATCCACTCTGTCAGGCTCTCGCCCGTGTGCAGATCGTTGAAGCGCAGGTTCACGGTCATCCGCGTCTTGGCGGGGATCACGTTGTTGGCCGGATTGCCGGTATCGATGGTGGTGATCGCGCAAGTCGAGGGGTCGAAATGATCAGTGCCTTCGTCCAGCACATGGGACGACAGGCGATGGCCCAGAAGCGCTACGGCGGGCATCGGGTTGATGACCTTGTGCAGGTAGGCGGAATGGCCCTGTTTGCCGATGACCTCGAAGAAAGCGGTCAGCGCGCCGCGACGGCCAATCTTCATCATGTCGCCCATCTGTTCGGGGCAGGTCGGCTCCCCCACGATGCAATGGTCCATGCGTTCGCCGGCCTCGGTCATCCAATCTAGCAGCGCGATGGTGCCGTCGGTGCTTTCGCCCTCTTCATCGCCGGTGATGGCCAGCACAACCGCGCCGTCGGGCGGGGTGTCGCGGACAAAGTCGATGGCGGCGGCGGCGAAAGCGGCGACGCCGGATTTCATGTCGGTGGCACCGCGCCCATACATCCAGTCGCCGTCGACCTCAGCGCCGAAGGGCGGGAAGGTCCACGCGGCCTCGTCCCCTACTGGTACCACATCCGTATGGCCATTGAATCCGAATGCCTTGCCGTTCCCGCGCTCGCCCCATCTCGCGTAGAGGTTCGCGATGCCGCCCCGATCCACGCGCGTGCAGGCGAAACCGGCCTCCGACAGCAGTTTTTCCAATAGCACCAGCGCCCCGCCTTCCAGCGGCGTGACTGAGTTGCAGCGGATCAGATCGGCGGTCAGGGCGACGGGATCAATGGGGGAAGTGGGCATGGAAACCTCGGAACACGCAGGTGAAATCCTAACCTATCGGCGTGGCAGAGAGACCACAATGCGGCACGAACATGTCGCCGACACGGCGGAAACTTGGATTTATCCACAGCCCATATGTTAAGCAAACGTATAAAAATACGCCGAGGCAGGCAGTGGACGCCATAAAAACAAGGCGCCGCATCGAGTAGAGTAACGAGAGCATTCGCATTGACCGCATGGGCTTTGGGCCGTGCGGCACTTGTGTGACCGCGTGTGATGTCTTGCCAGACCTCGGCCCAAGAAGGGTGAAGGCAGGCCATGCCCGCGACGGGACAAGAGCTACCAATCAACACGTCCGCCACTGCGCTGCAGATGGCCAACACGATCTTCGGGCCCGGCACGACGGTGAATTCCGCGAGCTATACGGGCTGGAGCCAATCGTCGGGCATCTACACGAACGGCGACAGCGTCTCCAACGCGCTGACCCCGTCGGACACGGGCGTGATCCTGTCGACAGGGCGGGCCAGCGACATCACGCGGTCCAATGGCGATCCGAACCGGCAGGGTAACGAGTCGACCAATACGTCCGGCCCAAACAACGACGCCGATTTCAACGCGCTGGCTGGCGGGAGCACATTTGACGCGTCGTTTATGGAGGTGAACTTCACCCCGACCACCGACTTCATCACAATGCAGTTCACCTTCGCGTCCGAGGAATATCCGGAATTCTCGGGCTCGATCTACAACGACGCGGTGGGGGTCTGGATCAACGGTAACCTCGTGACCTCGCCCACGGTGAACGTCACGCAGATCAACTCGGTCAACCAGACCGAGAATGCGACCCTGTTCAACGACAACACCAACGATGATTACAACACCGAGATGGATGGCTTCACGGTGACATTGTCGCTGGTGATCCCGGTCAACAACGGTGTGCCCAACGATATCAAGATTGGTATCGCGGATGTGGCGGATGCAAATTACGACAGTTCGGTCCTGATCGCAGCGGACTCTTTGCAAGGTGAATTCATCGCGATGGACGATGCGGTCACGCGGCAGGAAGGGATCACTGCGATCCTTGATGTGCTGGCCAATGACCCGACATCGGGCGGGGTGGCGTTCATCACCCATATCAACGGAATCGAGGTGAACCCGGGCGATACCGTGACCCTGTCCTCGGGCCATGAGATCACGCTGTTGCTGTCGGGCGATCTGCAGATCGTTCCCCCGGCCAGCCAAAGCGGCCTGACCGCCCCGGAAAGCATCAACTTCACCTACACCGCCGATGACGGCACCGGCATCACCGACACCGCCTTTGTCACGGTCACGGCCATTCCCTGCTTTGTTCGGGGCACCATGATCCTGACCGATAGCGGAGAAAAGCCGGTCGAAGACCTCATGCCCGGCGACATGGTTGAAACACGCGACAATGGCCTGCAACCGATCCGCTGGATCGGAACCCGCAAGGTGGCTGCAGAGGGGCGCTTTGCCCCCGTCGTGATCGAAGCCGGCACGTTCGGGATGCACCGCCGTCTGGTCGTCTCGCCCCAGCACCGCGTGATGCTGACTCACTGGATGGCCGAGCTGATGTTTGGCGAAGATGAGGTTCTGGTCGCGGCCAAGGATCTGGTCAACGAATGCTCTGTCCGGGTGTTGGCCAAGGATGAGACGGACAATGGCGAGGTCGAATATTTCCACCTGCTGTTCGATAAGCATCAGATCATCTGGTCCGAAGGGTTGGCGACCGAAAGTTTCCTGCCCGGCCCCACCGTGATGAACGATCTGGATGCCGCTGTTCAGGAGGAGGTCCTGACGCTGTTCCCCGAAATCGACCCGGAGACGAAACATGGCTACGGGCCAGCCGCCCGCCTTCCCCTGCGCGGGTTTGAGGCCCGCGCGATGCTGGGTTGACCGGAGCCGTCGGGTCCATGTCATGGCATGCCATATGGAGTGAGGGCCGTGTCCTGAAAGCGCCGCAAGCCTTCAGCGACGCGCCGCTACGCTCCATGACCCTGTGGCTTGAACTCTCCGGTCCCCGAAGACCTTTGACCAAGCGTGGGCGTGCGCAACCGAGGCAAGTGCCCCTGCGGCTTTGGCGTGGCATGTCCACCGATCCCGGCAAGGCCATCACCATCTACCTGATGCCCGACAACGCCCTGCGCCTTGTGCATGGCGATATTGATCTGATGTCCGCGCCCAACATGATGCGCACCGGCGAGACGGTCGGCCTGCGCTACGTCACCTGCGCTGAGGGTCGGAACGACACATTCGACGTGACGAACTTCGATCAGGGCCGCACCCAAAGCCTGCGCGCCGGTCTGGCCCATCTTGCGACAATGGCGGAGGCCTGCCCGGCTGCCGAGGGCTATCTGAAAGTGGCCCATATCGCAGCCGTCGCCCCGGATCTGGTGCCTGCAACCGATCTGCCCGGCGTGGAAAGCGGCGCGATCATCGCCACGGATCAGGGGCCGCGCCCTGTAGACGCTTTGCAAGCTGGCGACATGCTGCTTGACGCCAGTGGTGAGGCGCACCCCCTGCGCTGGATCGAAGCGCGGCCCCGCCTGTGCATGGGCCGCAACGCCCCGATGCGCCTGCGCGCGCCGTATTTTGGGCTTGCCCGCGATTTGATCGTCACACCGCAAACGCGGATTTTACAGACAGGTCCGGTGGTGGATTACCTGTGCGGGACAGATGCCGTTCTGGCGCAGGTCGGCGATCTGGCCAACGGACGCGCTGTGTTCCGCGACCGGCATCAGGCCGTGCGCACCTTCTATCACATGATGCTGGACGATCCGGCCTGTATCCTGGTGGAAAACTGCCCGATCGAGACCGCGCATCTGGGCGACGTAATGGCCTTGGGCGATCCCAATTTGGCACAGGCCGCAGACCCAAGCGACAGCGACCTCACGCCGTCGCTGCCCTTGCTTGATCGCGCCTCGGCCCGGGCTTTGCTGACAGCCAATTCGCGGGCGGCCTAACCCTTTTCCTCACCATCAAAGAACGGCGTCATCTGCACGACGATCACGGCATTCTCGGCCAACGCACGATCCATCAGGCCGCGTTCTTCGTCGTTGATCTCATCGCCCTGAGCTTCGCGTTCGGTCCGCGTGCCGTATCCAGTCACATCCAGCGGGTTCAGATCTGCTTGCTTCAGAACGGCCACGGTTTCGCGCACCGCCTCGGCCTCATCGACGCCGCTGGCAAAGCACAACAGCCCCGCGCCGGTTGAGCCTTCGGGCAAACCATCGCCGTCCTTGCGCCCGACCTGCACCAGCAGGGTGTAGACGTCATGCTTCTTTTTGGGTTTTTTCGGTTTGTCTGCCATCCCGCGCGGATGGCGCAGGAGGGCAGGACCTGTCAAGCCGCGTCAGGGGCGGCCGGTGAAATCGGAACTGACCTCACCCATGAAACAGCGCGGGAAAAACGGGAAGGTATCGGTGGCGAAATAGACATATTCGCCGTCCATCATCGCGCCGTTGCACTGATCGAGATTGCCGGACCCAGCGACGAATGCCCAATCCTCCTCATAGCTGCCGTCATAGGCCCCGTAGGGTGCCGTGACGCGGGTGCCGTCGCGCAATTGCCAGGATGATTGCGCCTGATCGCCGACATAGTGGATCTCGAACCCATCGGCGGCCCACCCGATGAGGGTGTCGTCGCGATTGTCGAGGAAGGCATCCGCAACGGCGTGATAGTGATAGAGCCCGCGATGATCGACATGAGCGTTGGCGGCATCCATGCCAAGCGCCTCGGCCGAGCCCATGCCCTCCAGGTTCCAGCCGCTGGACGGATCACGGGAATGACCGCGCGGGCTGGACGCGTCGTAGTAGTCAGCTGTGCCGGGGCGGAACAGGATACCGGTGACTGAAATGCCCGATGAATGCGTCTCTGTCGTCATCTGGCCTGTATAGGTCGGCGTACCATCCACACAGACGGAGACGGTTTGCGCCTCGAAGCTGTGCGGGTTGCCCGAATTTGGGAACGATCCAATGTCGTGGTCCGGGCTGCCGTTTGAAGTAATGCAAAGCTGATCGCCTTGCCGGGTGATGGAGACGTCGTTTTCATGGGCAAGGCTCGGCCCGGCAACAAGTGCTGCCAGAAGGGCCGTTAGGGCGAAGGTGCGGTACATGATGGGCTCTCTCTGTGTGGTCCTTTTCGTTCCACGAAGCCCGCCCCGTTTTCCGTCGCGGAATTTTCAGCGCCCGCGGATCATCCGCCAGCCCGCAATCAGGATGCAGGCCCCCAACAGGCCCACGGCCCCTTGGGCCAGCCAGGTTGCTGATGCGTTGATCCCGATCAGGCCCAAAAGGACATTCGCCACCATCGCACCGACGATCCCTAGGAAAATATTCAACAGAAGCCCTGTATTGGCCCCCATGATGCGCGAGCCGATCCAACCGGCGAGGCCACCTACGAATATGGCGGCAATCCAACCCAAGCCCTGCATGATCGTTCCTCCAATGATGAAGGTTTGTGTATCACGAAAACCGGGATTCACGAAAAAGGCGCGTTATTGGACAGGTACGCCCGGGCACCGCATGTAGGTCGCATGGGCTTCGACATATCCGCCATCGTCCATCGCAAGATAGCTTGTCATCTCAGCCCGCGCGGTGATCCAAAGCGTGGCATCGACTCCACCCGGCCCCGCGCCTTGCCCGCCGCAATCAAGGCCAAGCTCGTGTGTGTACGAGCGCCCTTCAGTCGTGTCTTCGCTGATCACGTTAATCCTAGCGATCTCGCACGTGCCACCCACGGTCGTGACGCGGTCGGCGTCCACGCGAAGAATGCCTGCCGGGGGCGTGTCAGGAGTATCCGCGCACAGCGCCTCCCTGCTCTCCATCACAGTGATGCGGACAAAGCTGCCTTGATACTCCGTGGAAACGCTATCCTCGGCCAAACGCTGCCAGGCCCAACCCGACGCCAAGAGACAGGCGAACAGGGCCAGACCAAGCAAGGCGCGTTTGTGCATCAATCGCGCAGGAGTTCGTTGATGGAAGTCTTCGACCGCGTCTGCGCGTCCACACGCTTCACGATCACGGCGCAGTAGAGGTTCACGCCATTCTTCGACGGCATCGACCCTGCAACAACGACTGAACCCGCAGGCACTTCGCCATACATGACCTCGCCTGTTTCACGATCCACGATTTTCGTGGATTTGCCGATGAACACGCCCATGCCAAGGACGGAGCCCTCGCGCACGATGCAGCCTTCAACCACTTCCGACCGCGCGCCGATGAAGCAATCGTCTTCGATGATCGTGGGGCCCGCCTGCATCGGCTCCAACACGCCGCCGATGCCCACGCCACCCGACAGGTGCACGTTCTTGCCGATCTGCGCGCAGGACCCGACGGTGGCCCAAGTGTCGACCATCGTGCCGCTATCCACATAGGCGCCGAGGTTCACGAAGGACGGCATCAGCACCACGCCGGGCGCGATGTAGGCCGACTTGCGCACGACGCAGTTGGGCACCGCGCGGAAGCCAGCCGCGCCCCATTCATTCTCGCCCCAGCCCTTCCACTTGCTGTCGACCTTGTCCCACCAGGATCCGCCTTGGGCCGAGCCGCTCTGCATCTCCATGTCCTTCAGGCGGAAGCCCAGCAGCACGGCCTTCTTGGCCCACTGGTTGACGTGCCAATCACCGCTGTCCTGCTTTTCCGCCACACGCAGCGACCCGCTGTCGAGCGCGTTCAGCGTATCTTCGATGGCCTCGCGCGTTTCACCGGTTGTGGCGGGCGTGATCTGATCGCGCGCCTCCCAGGCGGCTTCGATGGCGGTTTCCAGTTGCGCGTTCGACATGGGTCAGGCTCCGTAAGGCAAGGGCAGCGTTCCGCGCGGGCTATACGCATGGCCCGTCCCATATGCAACGCGTGAGGCGTATCAGCCCCACTGAAGGGGCGCCGCGCAGACTTGCAATTCATAGGCCATTCCGTAAGGTCATCCCACACTGGGGGAAGGTCTAACGTCATGAAATCCTTTATAACTGCGGCGTCCATTGCGACGGCGCTTAGCGTGCTGTCTGCCTGCGTCGTGGTCGCGCCAAACGGAACCGGCACGACGCCTACCGGGGCCGCCGTTCCGGCAGCCGAGAATTGGGGGGTGTCCCTGCGCGGGCGCGCTTTGCAGCGGCCGGGTGAGTTCGTGAACTTTTTCAGCGACGGCACCTTCCGATGGGACGGAGGCCCCTATGGCACAGCGTTGGGCACGTGGACGGGCGGTCCAAACCGGCTGTGCCTGAACGTGCAACTTGCCAACCGGCTCGAGTCCCTGTGCGGCACAGCCTATCTGACCAACGGTCAGCTAGAATTTCTAAGCGATGGCGGCGGTGCACCGATTTACTGGAACATCGTCTGATCCCTCAGACGCTCTCAATACCCTCTGAAAGAAAAAAGGTGCAAAATGATGCGTAGCACGTCCCTTATCCTTGCCGCCGTGGCCGCCAGCCTTTCGGCCTGCGTGATTGTCGACCCGTTGCCTGTCACCGGACCCAGCGTGGCTGGCGTTCCGACGACCGCCCCGCAGGGGGCGTCACTGGCGCAGCGGCTCAGCGGCGCTCAACTCATCAACGGCGATGAACTGCACAGGCTTATGCCAGGCGGGCAAGTTGCCGGTCGCTTCTATTACGGCCCGTCGGAACGCGATTTTAACCCCGTCAACGGCACTTGGTCGGTCAACGGCAACAATTTCTGCTTCGGTGTCGAAGTCAGTGAGCCATTCTGCGGCCCTGCCCAGATTTCTGGGAATACGCTGACCCATTATTCCGATGGCGGCACGATGATTTGGACAATCGAATAATTTAACGGAACAAAAGGTCCCAAGATGACACTGTTCAAACTCTGCTCCATGACAGCTGTTGCCCTGGCCCTGTCCGGCTGCGTCGTGCTTGACACAGCCCCGCCCGAAGCCGTCGGCCCCGGCCCGTTCCTGACCGGCAATTTCAACGCACCCGCGCCCGCTCCGGCACCGGTTGCCGCGCCGGACCTGCGCAGCCAATTGGCGGGCCGAACACTGTCCAATGACAGTGCCCCAGGGCAAACCACGACCCTGCGTGCCGACGGATTCATGGTCGTAACCGGCAGCAACGGCGTGCAGCTTGGCGGTGGCCAGTGGTCGGCCCAAGGCAACCAACTGTGCTTCGAGCAGTTCGGCGGCGGCTTTGATTGCAATCAGGCCGTTGTCAGCGGCTCGACCCTTCGGATCACCGATTCGAGTGGTGTTACAACGACCTTCAGGCTCAGCTAGGGATCACGCCGCTGGCCAATGCGGAGGAGCGTTGAAGCGCTCCTCCAGATCGGCATTGAAGTCTTCCAGCGGAACGCTTGTATCCAGCCCGTCTTCCAGACGCTCGATCGAGATGTTGACGTGCCGCCGCCCCTTGAAGATGCCCAGAAAGCTCCAGAACAGGTCGCGGAGGGATTTGTCGTATTTGCTCAGGCCCTGAATGCGCAGGATCGCGACCGGGCAGCCGGGATTGGCGCGCAGAGTCTCGTAAGCGCCACCGAAATGCGGCTGGATGATCTCACGCGGCTGCCGCTTGGCCTGCCCGCCGGGAAACAGCAGGACAATCTTGCCGTTTTGGATGGTGTCGTTAAGCTTGTCCTGCGCCCATTCCTTCCGCTCGGCCCGCTTTTCGGCTGGCCAATCCTTGGGTGAGGACAGCGGAATGCAGCCTGACGGCGCGAGCACCAGAAACTGCGCGGGGTGATAGTATTCGTTGTAGTGCACCGCCGGCAGAACACGCCGCGTGGGATAGAGCAGCGAGGCCACCAAGGGCCCATCCAGCCGCGTCACATGTGTGGCCAGGATCAAACCGCCCGGCATGTCCTGCAACAGATGCTTGTTGGAGATGCTGATATTGTAGAAGAGGCCGAAATAGCTGCGCAGGCACACAAAGAAGAAATGACGCAAGACCCGTCCGAGGGTTGCATCCAGAAACCGTTTAATCTTGTTCATTCAAACGCCCAGTTGCCGCATGTCCCCCGGTAAGGGTATAGGCGGTCTTCAAACCTGCAACTACGGGAATCCGTAATGAAAGACGACCGCAAGCCATTCCGCGACGCCCATCAGGACATCGCCTACGCGCAATCGCTGCCCGACACACCGCAGGCGCAATCGCCCGCTTATCGTCTGGCATTTGCCGATGATGATTTCCTGTGCCGGGATGAGCTTCGCCCCGTCCGGTTGCAGCTAGAGCTGTTGAAGCCTGAATTGGGCCTTGATGAGCATGGGATCAACTCCACCATCGTTCTATTCGGCGGCGCGCGCATCCCGCGCCCCGAAGACCGGGATGAGGCGCGCAGCGACACACTGCGCGACATGTCGAAATACTACGAAGAGGCGCGTGAATTTGCGCGCCGGATCACGGAGCGTTCGGTCGAGTCGGGCTGTTCCGAGAATGTCGTTGTCACCGGCGGCGGCCCCGGCGTGATGGAGGCGGGCAATCGCGGTGCGCAGGATGCGGGCGGCTGTTCCATCGGGCTGAACATCGTGCTCCCGCATGAGCAGGAACCGAACCACTACATCACGCCTGAGCTGTGCTTCAACTTCCACTACTTCGCGATCCGCAAGATGCACTTCCTGATGCGCGCCAAGGCCATTGCGGTCTTCCCCGGCGGCTTCGGCACGATGGATGAGACGTTCGAAGCGCTCACCCTGATCCAGACCGGCCGGATGGAGCAGGTGCCTGTCCTGCTGTTTGGCGAGGATTTCTGGCGCGAGATCGTGAATTGGGACGCACTGGTGCGCGCCGGTACGATCTCAGCCGACGACCTGAACCTGTTCCGCTTTGTCGAGACGGCTCAGGACGCGCTGGATGTCATCGACAATTGGACGCTTTCGGGCAAACGGGGTGAGATCCCCGGGCGCTAAGCCCCGGCCACGCTCAATACCGAAAGGCGATGTTGACGCCAACGGTTGTCAGCTCCAAACCCAGCGTGTCTGAGCCGCTGAAATCGTCAAAGCTGTGCCGGATCACTTCCGCGCCCACGCTTGCATGTTCTCCTACACGGACGTTGACCCCCAAACCGGCAAACGTCCCGAGGGAGCGATTGTCGCCGTTCGCCGTGTCTTGAAACGAAAAGAGGCCGAGACCGGCCGTGGCATAGGGCATGATGCGACCAGCATCATAACCAACCTGCCCGCCAAACCGGGTGATAGTCGTGTAGCTGTCAATTGCGCCGGGGATCCCAAAGATCGAGACATTGCTGTCCACATCACCGCCGAGGAATTCAACTTCGCCGCCGTAAACCAACGCTCCGGACTGACGCAGGTAGCCAACGAATATGCCAGTGTTGAAGCCTTCGATCTCACCCTCAACAAAGGGCAAATCGCTGAACGTCAGACTATTGCCTGCATAGAGGTCTGCCTGAAAGCCGACGTAGACGCCGCCCCAATCGCCAGGCGATTCAAAACTCGATTGCGCCGATGCGGGGATCGCAAAAAGGGAAATAGCCGCGACAAGCGGCAGAAGCGTGCGGTTCATTTCGAACTCCATGATTTTTGACTGCTCGACCTTTTCGGCCTTTTGCGGAATTCTAGCGGATTACGGCGCGGTCACACATTTAGTTTTTGTGATGATTCAAGGTGTTGCCAATTGAGCATAACCTTAGCCCGGCGAGATGCCGGGGCATCAAGCGAGCGCCCTAAAACCGAAATGCAACGTTAAGACCAACGGTCCCAAATTCGAGATCCCCGGTGCCACCAAAGCCATCAAACTGGTGGTGCAGGACCTCAACGCCAAGGGTAACTTGCTCGGACACCAGAAGGTCGACACCCCCGCCCCAGAAATAGCCGTCGCCATCCAACGTGGCGCCGCCACTTTCCCATTCGATCCACGCGGCCCCCGCCGTTCCGTAGATCAAGACCTGTCCAAGATCCGCACCAACTTCGCCCCCAAACCGCAAAAGCGTTGTGTTGACGTCATTGTCGGCGATGGGAAAGTTGCCGCCAACACCAGCCGCGCTGAGGGTGCCAAACATGACATCGGCCTCAACCCCCAGAACAAGGGTTCCGAAATCGTGGCGGTACCCGACGAAGCCACCGAACAAATTGCCCTCGATATCTGCCAACGGCGCGCCGCCGTCCGACAAAAGGCCGTCGAACAGCATATCCACCTGCCCACCGGCGTAGAAACCGGTCCAATCCGGTTCACTTGGGGCGATCAGGACCGGGGCGGGGGCAGGTTGCGGTGCAACGCCACCGGCCCAGGCTGTGCCTGCTGAAAGGCCCAAAACCACGACGGCTACGATTGAGCGCATAAAGATCTCCTCAAAATGAATTGCGAGACTTAATCTGTTGGCACACGGGCAGAGCCAACGCCCTGCCCGCCGGAGACGCCCGGAAACGGGGCGTTAAAAGGTGAAGGCGACGTTGACGCCGAACGTCGTCATGTCGAATTCGAGGGCGGTTCCGAAATCGCTGAACGAATGCTGCAATAGCTCTGCGCCGACAGTCACATTCTCCGCGACGCGGTAATCGACCCCAGCCCCGAAGAAATAGCCATTGCTTTCGTTATCCGGCGTTGCCCCGAACGCGAAGTTGATATGCGCAAAGCCCGCCGTACCGTAGATCAACGCAGGCCCCGCGTCATAGCCGACCTCGCCGCCGACCCGGACAAGGGTCACGTCAGCATCAGGCGCGACGAGGAAGATGTTGGGGGCTATGTTGGTCGCCTCAAGCGTGCCGACCATGTAGTCGATCTCGCCACCCACAACGATATCTCCAAAATCGTACCGGTACCCGGCAAAGACGCCAGCCAGATGCCCTTCGAGGTCGTAAAGGTCCAACGCGCCGACCGAGATGTCCGTCGACGCGACGAAATCGACCTGACCCCCGATGTAGAATTCGGTCCAGTCCTCATCCGGGACCGGCACGATCACGGGCGGCGGGGCAGGTTGTGGCGCGACGCCACCGGCAAAGGCCGGGGACGAAAGGATGAGGGTCGTAATGCAAAGAGATGAGCGAAGCATGAATAACTCCAAGGATAGATGAATATCCTGAAATCATCTCACAATAGGCCGGATTCTCCATGCCTTTTGATCGCTGGTTTGTCAGCAGGTTAGGGGGCGGCGCGCGCTGGCATGCTTGCGCCAAGGCCGTACGCGCGCCCTGACGGACTCAGTTCAAATCGCTGAGCAGTCCCACGCATTGGTTCGGCACTTCGCCCAAAGCCACGCGCATGCCGCGTGGTGGGCGGTCAGGTGGCGGGTCCGTGTTTGGCGGGCCGGGCGGCGGCGGGTTCAGGATACGCGCGGCACGGTCATAGGCCTCCTGGCAGCCATCACCTTGTGGCAGCGGCTGGTTCTGACAATTCCGATCCCCATCGGGGCACTGAAGCCGAACGTGGAAATGGTAATGGTGCCCATTGGCGGGGCGAATATGGCTCAGCCAGGAGCGGTCCCCGGTGACGTTCTCGCACAACCAGACCTTCACACCCGTCGTGACGAAAATGCGCGCAACACGCGGGTCGGTCGCCGCAAGGCGCAGAACCTCAGCATGATCCGCCGTCCAGTTGCCATTCACCGACGCGCCGCGTTGCGCACGCACGGAGATGGAGGACAGGTTCTCACGCTCTTCTTCCGTTAGGTTCAGGCGGTCGGGCGGCAGCATCCAGATGTCAACGTCAATGCCTGATTGGTGGCTCTGGTGCCCGGTCAGCATCGGCCCGCCGCGCGGCTGTGCCATGTCGCCGACATAAAGCCCCGGCCAAGAGGTGTTCGCCGCGACATTGGCCGACAGCGTCTGCACGTAATCGATCAGCTCGGTATGGCCCCAGTTCCGGTTCCGGCTCAGCCGCATGGCCTGCCATGTTGGCCCAGTCTCAGCCAGCTCCACACCGCCCGCTAGACAGCCGTTTGAGTAAAACCCAATCGCCTCACTTGATCCGCCGGACCCGCTGGTCTCAGCCCCGAAATACTGCCGCGCTTCCTGGCCTGAAATCGTTGGATCAAGCTCAATGGCGGGTCCACCACCCCCGGCCCCGCAAGCCGCCAGCACCATCAATGCGAATGGAAATAACCTTTTCATAATGCCCCCTCACCCTCGTAATTGCGGCCTTTCGGGTCCACCCAGAATAGCAGGACCAGGCCGATCAAGAATAGAACAACCAATGGCACAACGCCAATTTGCTGCGAACCACTGATCTGGGTCATGAACCCGATGGACAGCGGCGCGATGAACGATGTGGCCTTCCCGGCTAGCGCGTAAAGGCCAAATGCCTCGGTCATGCGGTCAGGGTAAGCCTGCCGCACCAGCATCGTGCGTGAGGCCGATTGCAGCATGCCACCGCACGCGCCAATAAACGCACCCAGAATGTAGAACCCGATATCCGGCGCGCGTGACCCCTCTTCCACCGGAATGCCAAACACGGAGTCGCGGCTGACGAAGACAACCGCCAATGCCACCAGTGTCAGGACAATCACGTTCAGTACAATCACAGGCTTCGGCCCAAGCGCCCCGTCCATCTTGCCACCAAGCCAAGCGAACAGCGCCCCCGTCAGGATCGCGAGGATGCCGAAGATGCCCACATCCACAATGCTCCACCCAAGCACACCGGAGGCATAGATGCCGCCGAACACATACATCCCGTTCAGCGCATCGCGGTAGAACATGGACGAGGCGAGGTAGAACATCAGCGGGCGTTCCGACGGCAACCGCTTGAGCGACACCATCAACGACGGCCAGGCCCCGCGCAGGGCCTGCCCCATCGGGATTGCGCCTTGCAGCTTTTCATCCCGCACCCATAGGAAGAAGGGGATCATACCGAGTGCAAACCAGATCGCTGTCAGCGGCCCAACGGCGCGCGTGCCCTCCCGCTCAGCCGCATCTAGGCCAAGGATCGGGTCAATGCCCAGCAGCGTTTTCCCTGTCTCCGCATTCTCGGCAAACAGCAGCAGCATGATCACCAGCGCGATCAGCCCGCCCACGTAACCCCATGCAAAGCCCGTACCCGATATGCGCCCGATCTCTTCCCGATTGCCCAGCGAGGGCAGCATCGCGTTGGTGAAGATCGTGGCGAACTCCATCCCGATCAGGCCGATGGCGAACAGCATCAGGGTCAAGATCAGGTTGAAATCCCCCGGCGCGGCCCACCAAAGACCGAATGCGCCCACCACGTACATGACCGAGAAGATGTAGATGAATGGCATCCGCCGCCCTGAAAGGTCGGCCATCGCGCCCAAGAACGGGGCGGAAATCGCAATCAGAAAGCCCGCCGTGCCAACGCCAAAGCCCCACGCAGACTGCGCCTGAGTGCCATCGCCCAACAGCTCGTTGATATAGGGGCCGAAGACAAACGTCAGCAGAAGCGTGTTGTACGGCTGGCTCGCCCAATCGAAGGCCCACCACCCCCAGATACGTTTGCGGAGGGTTGGATTGGTCTCAGAAGGTGTCGCGCTTTCCATGCCCGCAACCATCTTGCGGCGGGCTGAGTTTGTCCACGACTTTGACGGCGTTCAGAATTCCGGCGGCCAGGGGCGTGTCGCATCGGCCTCAGCCCAGGCCTGTGCATAGGCCGGCAATACGCGGCTGCCATCGCTTACGCCCATCGCGTTTGCCACATCCTCGACCGGGGCCAACCGCCCCTTTTGTGTCACACCGGTGCGCAGCAAAGCGTGATTGCAACAGGTATTCCCGCGCCACATCGCTTGCTCAAGATAGAAGAACCGATTGTCCCACCCCAGAAACCGCGTCCGCAGCTCAAACCGTTGGAATGTCGTGATCCGAGACCGGTAGCGCACGGTCGATCCCGCCACGACCAGACCCCATTTCTCACGCTGCAACACATCCCAAAGCCCGATCCGCATGGCTAGCGCGAACCGGCCCAGATCATAAAGCGTCAGGATGCGCCCGTTGTTCATCTCAAGGAACCCGTCGATGTCGACGGGCCAGCACGTCATGGGCAGGACATGGTTGTCATACATCCCCAAAGGCGCCTTGCGGCGTTCCTTCAGGACAAGGTGGGCGAAGCGTGCGTAAGGATACATGCCGCCCAACTTGCGCCGCTTGACGTGAAGGGCAACCGCGCCGTCGCGTCAAATGCGCGTCGATTCCTGTAAATCCACGCCGATTGCTTGCGAGACAGGCTTTCCTTGCCTATTTCCCCTGCATCACTCACCGGATCGGACGCCAAACATGACCTCAATCCTTCAGATCCTGATGCTGCTCCTGAGCGTCGCGAAGTTCATCGTGATCGCGCACATCATCATGTCCTGGCTGATCAATTTCGGCGTTCTGAACATGGCGCAGCCCATCGTTGCGCAGATCTGGGACGGCCTGAACCGCCTGCTGCAGCCGATCTACGACCCGATCCGTCGCCTGCTGCCAAACATGGGCGGTCTGGATCTTGCGCCCTTGGTGGTGATCCTCGGCATTCTGGCGCTAGAGATCGTGATCCGGAACAACGCCTATCTGCTGATCTGATCCTACAGGTGATCGGCGGCAAAGGCCGCCTCTTGGCCCCAGATCTCCAGCACTCGCTGATCGCGGCCACATGCATTGCGGTAAAGCTCATAGGCTACCGATTTCCGACGCGGGCCGAACCGGGTCAGGATGATCTCGTCCGAGCGGTAATAATCCTGATGGTAATCGTCCGCCGGGTAGAAGGGCGCAGCGTCGCGGATCGGGGTGACAATACTCTCACCCAGCACGCCTTCAGCCTCTAGGATGGCACCACGGGCAATCTCCCGCTCTGCCTCATCGTTCACGAAAATCGCGGTCGTGTAGCTTTCGCCCCGGTCACAGAACTGGCCACCGGCGTCGAGCGGGTCGATGGACCGCAGGAACAGGCGCAGCAGACCAGCATAGGGCAGCACTTCGGCGTCGTAAGTGATTTCGACCACTTCCAGATGGCCGGTGCCGCCCCGCACCACATCGCGGTAGTCGGGGTTGGGGACGGAGCCGCCGGCAAAGCCTGACACAACCTCGATCACGCCCTGCACCCGCTCAAAATCGCTCTCGACGCACCAAAAACAGCCACCAGCCACGACCGCCGTGCGGATGTCTTGCGCCTGCGCCTTGCCATGGCTCAGCACTGCGCCGGTCAGGATGGCGATGCCAAGAAGAAGGGTCTTGAGGTTCTCTCGGATCGGGAAGCGGGACATGGGGCAGGTCCTTTTGTTGCCGTCGTGCGTAGCGAAGCGCGACCCGTCAGCCATTGCAAGACACGCCCGCTTGATGTCACGAAAGGGTGAAAGTTGCACGACAGTTGTAACTACAGAAAAACTACAGGTTCACTACGGGATCTTGCACATGAAAATCGCGATGTGGTCGGGGCCTCGAAACCTGTCGACCGCCATGATGTACGCCTTCGGAAACCGCGCCGATTGCGAGGCCGTGGATGAGCCGTTCTATGCGGCTTACCTCGCCGAGAGCGGTGCAGATCACCCAATGCGAGAGGCCTGTATTGCCGCGCAACCAACAGACCCGGAAGCGGTGGTTGCAGGCCTGAAACCTCAGAGCAAGCCGGTCCATTACCTCAAGATGATGACCCACCACATGCTACCCGATTTCCCTCTGGATTGGGCCAAGGATTGCGTCAACGTCCACCTCATCCGCCACCCCGCCCGCGTGATCGCGAGCTATACGAACAAGCGCGACAGCGTCACGATGGAAGACATCGGATATGCCGAGGTCGCGCGCATTCACGCCGCCCTGCCCGGCCCCGTGATCGACAGCGCCGATGTGCGCGAGGATCCAGAAGGGATGCTGAAGCTTCTCTGCAAAACCATAGGCTTGGGCTTTGACCCAGCGATGCTTTCGTGGCCTCAGGGGCCGAAAGAGTTCGACGGCGCATGGGCACCTCATTGGTACGACGCCGTGCACAGATCCACCGGATTTGCCCCGGCGGAAGGGGAGTTGCCGGAGATCACGGAAGATCATGGCCCGCTGCTTGAAGCCGCCATGCCGATCTACGAGGCTCTGCGCGCCAAAAGGCTTCGGACATGACCTTGTTTGACGTCGCCATTGGCTTCACGCTTGTAGGCTGCGCGTTGCTTGTGACGTGGGCCTACACACTGACGCAACGTGGTCGGACTTTTGGTCGGGATATCATGGAGGTCAAGAAGCGAACCGGCATCTGGATTACCCCTTCGCTCGTGGTTCGTCATTGGCCCGCTTTTGCGCTGATTATAGGCTCCGTCCTTGGTATCGGAGCCATCGCCGCAAGTCTGTAAACCAATCGTCCCTTGCAGCGCCCCGCGCCCTTTGCAAAATTGGCCCATGGAACCCGCACCCTTCCCCACATGGCCCGACGTCGCCGCCGATCTTGTCGCCACGGCCGCCGGTCGCGCGCCCGCCGATCTTGTCCTGACCAATGCCCGTGTTGTTCTGGTACAGACACGCGAGGTAATGGACGGCTGCCACGTGGCCGTAAAACAAGGCCGTTTCGCCTATGTCGGGCCGGATGCCACCCATTGCATCTGGCCGGGAACTGAGGTTCAGGACCTCAGCGGAAAATACCTGATCCCGGGCCTTTGTGATGGTCACATGCACATTGAGTCCGGGATGCTGACGCCCGCCGAATTCGCCCGCGCCGTGATCCCCCACGGCACGACCAGCATGTTCACCGATCCGCACGAGATCGCCAACGTCTTCGGCCTGCGCGGTGTCCGGCTGATGCATGACGAGGCGCTGATGCAGCCGGTCAATATCTGGACGCAGATGCCCTCCTGCGCGCCGTCCGCGCCTGGGCTGGAGACGACCGGCTATGAGATCGGGCCAGAGGACGTGGCCGAAGCGATGGCATGGCCTGGAATCATCGGTCTGGGCGAGATGATGAACTTCCCTGGCGTGGTAAACGGGTCGCAGCAGATGCTGGCCGAAATCGCCGAGACCCAGAAGGCGGGCAAAACGGTGGGCGGCCATTATGCTTCCCCCGATCTGGGGCCAGCGTTTCATGCCTATGCCGCCGGTGGCCCTGCGGACGACCACGAGGGAACCTGCGAGGACGACGCCGTCGCGCGAATGCGGCAGGGGATGCGCTCGATGATCCGCCTGGGCAGCGCTTGGTATGATATCGAAAGCCAGATCACTGCGATCACCGAGCGGGGTCTGGACCCGCGAAACATGATCATCTGCACCGACGACTGCTTCGCCAAAACGTTGGTCGAGGATGGCCACATGAACCGCGCCGTGCGCCACGCGATTGAATGCGGATGCGACCCACTGATCGCGCTGCAGATGGCAACGATCAACACCGCCACCCACTTCGGTCTGGAACGCGAGATTGGCCAGATCGCCCCGGGGCGGCGCGCGGATATGATCGTGACGTCTGATCTGAAAACCCTGCCGATTGAGGTGGTCTACGGGCGCGGCGTGAAGGTGGCTGAAAACGGCGCCGTTCTAGCGGACTGCACACATCTGGACTGGCCGGAAGATACCCGTGCTTCGGTCAATCTTGGTAAGACGCTGACTGCACCGGATTTCGAGATCCGCTCTGCCGCGGCAACCGTCACTGCAAATGTAATCGGCGTCGTTGAAAATCAGGCCCCGACCAAGGCATTGGTAATGGATCTCCCCGTTCGGGGCGGCGTGGTCGAGCCCGATGGCATCGCACAAATCGCGCTGGTGGAGCGGCATCGCGGCACCGGCGGTGTGACGAATGGTTTTGTCAGTGGCTTCGGATACGGGCCTGGGATGGCGATGGCCTCCACCGTGGCCCATGACAGCCACCATATGATTGTGGTGGGCACCGACCGCGCGATGATGGCGGCGGCCGCGAACCGGTTGGCCGAAGTCGGCGGCGGAGTCACGCTGTGGAAAGATGGAGAAGAACAGGCGCTGGTGGAGTTGCCAATTGCCGGCCTGATGTCGGACGCGCCGGCCATCGAGGTTGCCGAGAAAGTAACGCACCTTGTCGAGGCGATGGAGGCCGCCGGCTGCACGCTCAACAACGCCTATATGCAGCACTCGCTGTTGGCATTGGTGGTCATTCCGGAATTGCGGATCAGCGACCTTGGGCTGGTCGACGTGCGCACCTTTGAACTGACCAAGGTGATCCAGTGAGCTTCTCGGATACATTCAAGGCGCAACTGCCAAATGGCATGTCTTTACCAGACGCCTTTGCCGACACATTCGACTGGTTGGAGGCTCAGGGATGGGCGGGACAACTGACCTATCACCCTGATCCTGAAAGCTTCGCACGGAACTATCTGTCGATCTATCCGCCAAAGAAGATGGAACATCCAAATGCCAGCTTTGTTCTGTTTTCCTTCGAGGCCGGTCCACCGCTGGCGCAACCGCCAAAGGACGTGAAGGATCGATTTGTGAAGCTTGCGACCATCGCTGGCGACGGTGGCATTTTAGCTCTTTGGTTGGATGAAAAGGACGCGCAACATTTCGTCGTCTTTAACCATGGCATTCCGCATGTCCTGACCCAGGATCCGTTGGTCGCCTTGCAATTTCTGGCGATCGGCTACCCCGAACCTGCGGCAGCGAACCCAAATCTGACCGCGGAAGAGCAAGCATTACAGGACGGCGGTGATCCGCCTCTATTGCCTGAGGCCTTTCGATCCTTTTTGGAAGAGCGCTTCGACGTTGTGATCCCCGCACGTGCAAGTGATCTGGGAATCGTCGTTCCGGCGGACGACGCATCCGATCCGGTTCGCGACTATCTGGACCGTTTCATGCCGGAAGATTCAAGTGCCGCCGCACCCCATATTGAATTCAGCATGCTTGGCCTGGTGCCGGACCAACCCTTTGCTATCACGCCCGAGTTGCGCTCGGTTCTGTCTGATGCGCAGTTCGATGCAATCCGACAGGCCTTTCCCTATATCTCCGAGGAAGAATGACCCAAACCAATCCCAAAGTCCGCTCCCCCAATCAGGGAGAGCCGCGCAGCTTCACCGATGCCGAGGCGGCCGTCGCGTATTTGCAGAAATTGTACACGGAAGCCGCGGAGTTTCTGTGCGATCGCTTCTCGTCCACACTGACCGAGGGCGCGCCGGAGGCCACACGGTACCGGGCCTTCTACCCTGAGGTCCGTATCCGCACGACCAGTTTCGCCGGTGTCGATAGCCGGTTGAGCTTTGGCCACGTATCGGAGCCCGGCATTTATGCAGCCACGATCTCACGTCCGGATCTGTTCGAGAACTACCTGATCCAGCAGATTGGCCTTCTCCTGAAGAACCACGGTGTGCCCGTCAGTGTTGGTCCGTCGATGACACCGATGCCAGTGCATTTTGCGGTCGCCAACGACAGCGCCATCAGCGTCCCGCAGGAAGGTGCCGGTGAATTCACACTGCGTGACGTGTTCGACGTGCCTGATCTGGCGACCACGAACGACGATATCGTCAACGGTACGGGCTTTACTTACGAGGATGGTGCGCATCCCTTGGGGCCGTTCACGGCGCAACGCGTCGACTATTCGCTCGCGCGCCTTTCGCACTACACGGCCACGGACCCAAGCCATTTCCAGAACCATGTTCTGTTCACCAACTACCAGTTCTACGTGGATGAGTTCGAGGCCTATGCCCGCGCACGGTTGGCGAACCCCAATAGCGGCTACACAAGTTTCGTCGCCACCGGAAATGTGGAGATCACGGACGCAGAAACCCCTATCGCGCAGCCCGCAAAGATGCCGCAAATGCCGACCTATCACCTGAAACGTGCTGATGGCGGCGGGATCACGCTGGTCAATATCGGGGTGGGGCCATCCAACGCAAAAACGGCCACCGACCATATTGCAGTTTTGCGGCCCCATGCCTGGCTGATGGTGGGCCATTGCGCGGGCCTTCGGAATTCGCAGCAGCTTGGCGATTTCGTCTTGGCACATGCCTATCTGCGAGAGGACAAGGTCCTTGACGATGACCTCCCGGTTTGGGTGCCGGTGCCTGCGCTGGCTGAATTGCAGGTGGCGTTGGAAACGGCCGTGGCAAATGTGACGGAGCTTGAGGGCTTTGACCTCAAGCGGATCATGCGAACCGGCACGGTTGCCAGCTTCGACAATCGCAATTGGGAGCTTCGGGACCAAACCGGACCGGTGCAGCGCCTAAGCCAATCGCGGGCCGTCGCGCTCGACATGGAAAGTGCGACTATCGCAGCCAATGGGTTCCGCTTCCGTGTGCCTTATGGGACGTTGCTGTGCGTGTCGGACAAGCCGCTCCATGGTGAATTGAAGCTGCCCGGCATGGCCTCTGACTTCTACAAGACGCAGGTTGCGCGGCACCTGCTGATCGGAATTTGCGCCATGGAACACTTGCGAGAGATGCCTTTGGAGCGCCTTCACAGCCGGAAATTGCGGTCATTCCAGGAGACTGCATTCCTTTAACAGGACAAAAATCGCCGATTCCCCATATTTTTCTGCCTAAAACCCACACGAGGCGTTGTGTGGGCCCACAATATTCGGTTAGCTTCGCCGCAACCGGCCCTAGGGCTCGGGGGATAGAATGCAGGAGAATAATACCATGGCAACCAAACCCATGACCAAGACCCAACTCGTCGCCGCTCTGGCCGAAGAGATGGGCGCAGACAAAAAAGCTGCTGGTGCAGCGCTGGACGCAGTGACCGCAGTTGTCACCAAGGAAGTTTCTAACGGCGGCGCCGTGACCCTTCCCGGCATCGGCAAGGTCTATTGCCGCGAGCGTCCTGAGCGCATGGTTCGCAACCCCGCCACGGGCGAGCAGATCAAGAAAGAAGCCGACAAGCAGGTCAAGATGACCATTGCCAAGGCACTTAAGGATTCCGTGAACGGCTAATTGCTGTCCACATGAAGACGTGAAAGGGTCGCGCCTGAGAAGGGCGCGGCCCTTTTGCTTTGACGGGGGCAGGATATGGACGTGCGCGCGGTTCTGATGGGGCTGACCTTTGCCCTGATCTGGTCATCCGCGTTTTCCTCGGCCCGGATCATCGTCGAGGCGGCACCACCCCTGTTTTCCCTTTCGGCGCGCTTTGCGATTTCTGGCCTGATCGGCGTGGGCATTGCCTGGGCATTGGGGCAAGGGTTCAACCTAACGCGCAGCCAATGGCGGGCGGTTCTGATCTTCGGCATCTGCCAGAACGCGATCTATCTGGGCCTAAACTTCGTTGCGATGCAGACGATTGAGGCTTCCCTTGCCGCGATTATTGCATCGACCATGCCATTGCTGGTGGCGCTGGCGAACTGGACCATCTTCAAGGAACGCCTGCCCGTGATGGGCATTTTCGGAATGGTCGCGGGCTTCGCAGGCGTTGCGCTGATCATGGCGCAGCGGTTCGAAGGCGGCGCTGACCCGTTCGCGATTGGCTTATGTATGATCGCAGCCGTGGCGCTGGCGGCCGCCACTTTGACCGTCAAGAGCGCCTCAAGCGACGGCGGCAATCTGTTGATGATCGTGGGCTTGCAGATGCTGGTGGGCTCCATCGCGTTGCTGTTCCCCGCGCTCGCGCTGGAGGAATTGGTCGTCGAATGGACCACGCCGTTCATCCTCGCTTTCATCTACACCACGTTGATGCCGGGCCTAGCGGCAACCTTCATCTGGTTCCTTCTGGTGGGCCGTATCGGGCCGACGCGGGCCGCGACCTATCACTTCCTGAACCCGGTGTTCGGGGTCGCGATTGCCTACGTGCTACTGTCTGAACAGCTCAGCTGGATCGACGCGGTCGGCGTGGCGATTATTGCAGGCGGTATCCTCGCGGTGCAGCGGGCGCGCATCGCAACCTGAGCGTGTCTCACGAACGTTTCATGTGACAGCCACGCCCTGCTGCGGCATGACGCCTTCATGGAATTCATCCTCGCATATGGCGCGGGCCTTTTGACGCTGATCAACCCGTGCGTTTTGCCGGTCTTGCCGATCGTGCTTGCAGGCTCCCTGCAATCCAGCCGTTATGGCCCGCTGGCTTTGGCCGGTGGCATGGGACTTGCCTTTGTCACCCTTGGCTTCGGGATCATCGCGGCGGGGCATCTGGTGGGCTTGCGTGAGGAAACCGTCAGCACAGCTGGCGCGATCCTGATGATGGTCTTCGGTGCCGTGCTGATGGTGCCACAACTCTCCGCCCGATTTGCGACCGCCACGGGCGGCTTTGCGGAACGCGCCGATGACGGAATGCGCAACATGTCGACCGATGGCTGGCAGGGGCAATTCCTGGGCGGCCTGCTTCTGGGCGCGGTCTGGAGCCCATGCGTCGGCCCCGTCCTTGGCTCAGCCATTTCATTGGCCTCCCAAGGCGAAGAGCTTTTGCGCGCCTTCTTCATCATGGTGTCTTTTGCCCTCGGGATCGGCACCGTGATCCTCGCGCTCGGCTATGGTGCGCGGGCCGCGCTGCAAAAGCGCATGGGGACGCTACGCAAGTTCGCTCAATCCTCTCGCCCGATCCTGGGCGCTGTGTTTTTCCTTGTCGGTCTTGCGATCTATATGCGTTGGCATCTGATGGCTGAAATCTGGCTGCTGGATCGTATGCCGATCTGGCTGCAGGACCTGTCCGTTTCCCTCTGACCCTTACGGAGAATGAATATGAATCGTCGCATGCTTCTTGCCGCCGCAGCGGCCCTGACCCTGGCGCCCTTTGCGGCGCAAGCGAACATGATCGACTATACACCCGGCGCCGCCGAACAGGCGATAAATGCGGGCGAAACCGTGATGCTGGATTTCGCAGCTGATTGGTGTTCGACCTGCCGCAGTCAGGAACGAACGATCAATGCGCTGCTTGAAAGCAACCCGGCCTATGGTGAAGCGATCACGATCTACCGGGTGGATTGGGATGACTACGGAAATGGTGCGCTGGCCAGCCAGTTGAACATCCCGCGTCGCTCGACCCTCGTGATGTTCCGCGACGGGGCTGAGGTTGCCCGCATCGTCGCTGGCACGCGCGAGGCAGACATTCGCGCCTTGATGGACGCGGGGCTGTAACACCCCTCAAATCTCGCCGTCTGTGGTGGCCACGACGGCGAGGTTGTCCAACGTCCAGGACGCCCCTTCGGACGGATCGGAAGCCAAGCCGAGTAATAAGATGTCAGCTGCAGGCGCCGTCTGCAGCGCTATGTGAAGCGTCACGATCGCCTCTTCCGTTGCCGTTGGAAGCGCAGGCTCAGCAGGGCGCGGCGATATGAGCGTCTGGTCGACAAGCACATCAATGTCAGCCCCCTCAGGGACGGCGGCATCGGTCGGGATCTGATCCCCGTTACGGGCCCCAAGCGTGATCGCAACAGTTTCTGACCCATCCAGAGAAACGCGAAGCACATCCCTTTCGGACCATCCACCTAGCAGGTGAATGTCAAAGCTGACCCGCACGGACTGAGTATCTATCGGCAGGCGAAAGCTCCGCTCGACCGGCTCATCGGTGAAAGGGCCCAGAACGGGGCCAAGTCCGGTCAGGCGTTCAGACGTGGTTGCAGGCGACCATTCCCCACCGCCAAAGCTGAAATCTTCAAACGCAAGAAGGTCGTCAGCGGTGTTCAAAGCAAGCAGGCCGTGCTGTTGGCGCAGGGCGTGCGGTTCGGTTGTGATACGGATGAAGGCGCCTATGCAGACAAGCATGACAAACAACGCGACAACCAGAAGCATCCCGTCGATTGAAATCAGTGCGCGTTCCGCGCGACCCTGTCGAGCATTCTGCCCCATGAGACATCCATTGGCTTACCCCAGCATGTCCTGTCTTTTGCCGAAATGTGGCGGAAAAAAGGCGGGGAAATGGCGGGATTGCCACATTGTTCAAAGCCGCGAACAAATGCGCTGCGTCAGCATGAATTGGCTGATGTTTAGCAAAAACTAACCGATTTCGCCGCGGTTAACGCCCACTTGCCCACGGTGGAGCAGCATGTGATCGAGCAGGATACAGGCCATCATCGCCTCACCCACAGGCACCGCGCGGATGCCGACGCAGGGATCGTGCCGCCCTTTCGTCACAATCTCGGTCGCCTCACCCGATTTCGTGATTGTCTTGCGTGGCGTCAGGATGGAGGAGGTCGGTTTGACCGCGAACCGCACGACAACGTCCTGCCCGGTGGAGATCCCGCCAAGGATACCACCCGCATGGTTTGAGGAATATTGCGGCCCGTCCGGCCCCATCGTGATCTCGTCTGCATTCGCGGTGCCGGTCAGGGCGGCGGCGGCCATACCGTCGCCAATCTCAACGCCCTTCACGGCGTTAATCGACATCATGCCAGCGGCCAGATCAGTATCGAGCTTGCCGTAGATCGGCGCGCCCAAACCGGCGGGAACGCCGCTTGCGCGGACCTCGATCACCGCGCCGACGCTGTCACCGGATTTGCGCAGCGCATCAAGGTAGTCGGCCCAATCTTCCGCCGCCGTCGCATCCGGGGCCCAGAACGGGTTGTTCTCGACCTCTGCCAAATCAATGCCCGACACACGCCGATCGCCCATCTGCACCATGTAGCCGGTGATCTTCAGATCCGGGGCCATCTCGGCCAGGGCAGCCCGCGCAACGCCACCAGCCGCGACACGCGCAGCTGTCTCGCGCGCCGAAGAGCGTCCGCCGCCGCGATAGTCGCGAATGCCGTATCTCTGCCAATAGGTGATATCGGCATGGCCGGGGCGAAACTTCTCGACAATGTCGCCGTAATCCTTCGACCGCTGATCCGTGTTGCGGATCATCAGCTGGATGGGTGTTCCGGTACTCTGCCCCTCAAACACGCCCGACAGGATCTCAACCTCATCGGGTTCGCGCCGCTGGGTCGTGTACTTGTTCTGACCGGGCTTGCGGCGATCCAGCCAGTGTTGGATGGCGGACGCCTCAATCGGCACGCCGGGCGGGCAGCCATCGACCGTTGCCCCGAGGGCGGGACCGTGGCTTTCGCCCCAGGTGGTGACGCGGAACAGGTGACCGTAGGAATTCATGCTCATGGTCCCGGGGATTAGCGGTGCGGCGCCCGATGGACAAGCCCGCAGCTTTGCCCTAGCTGTTGTCACACCTCGGGGGGGCTACGCGCATCTGACGATACGCTGGCCTGAGATTGCGAAAGCTGACCCGTTGAACCTGAACCGGTTAGAACCGGCGGAGGGAAGGTTTACGGCTTAGCCAGACTTCACTTCGCCCACAGTTATTGGAGGAGTGAGGATGAAGCTCACCACACCACTTATCGCTGCGGGATTGTCCACGATTGCAGGGGCGGCCTTTGCACAGACCCCCGTTTTGACAGTCTACACCTATGACAGCTTCGCATCCGACTGGGGCCCTGGCCCACAGGTGGAGCTGGCCTTTGAAGAAATCTGCGAATGCGACCTGCAGTTTACCGCAACGGGCGATGGCGCGGCGCTTCTGTCGCGCCTGAGGCTGGAGGGTTCGCGATCGGACGCAGACATTGTTCTTGGCCTCGACACCAACCTGATCGCTGCGGCGGATGAGGCAGAGTTGATGCAACCCCACGGGATGGACGCAACGGGCCTGACCCTGCCAATCGAATGGGACGATGCGAATTTCATGCCGTTTGACTGGGGCTATTTCGCCTTCGTCCATCGCCAGACGCTTGAAGATGTGCCCAATAGCTTTGAGGAGCTTGCGGCATCAGACGTGAGCATCGTTATTCAGGACCCACGATCCTCCACCCCCGGCCTTGGTCTATTGATGTGGGTGCAGCACGCCTATGGTGACGACCGCGCCGCTGAGATCTGGGAAGGTCTGGCGGACAACGTCGTGACGGTCACGCCCGGCTGGTCTGAGGCTTATGGCCTGTTCCTGGATGGGGAAGCCGACATGGTCCTATCCTACACCACCTCACCCGCCTATCACCTGATCGCGGAAGAGGATGACAGCTACACCGCTGCACCCTTTACCGAAGGCCATTACATGCAGGTCGAGGTCGGCGGGATCCTTGCCACCGCCGACAACCCGGAGCTGGCGCAGCAGTTCATGGAGTTCATGGTCTCTCCCGCGTTCCAGGAGGTGATCCCGACAACCAACTGGATGTATCCGGCTGCCTTGCCCGAGGACGCGCTGCCTGATGGGTTCAATACGCTGATCCAGCCAGAGCAATCCCTGATCTTCTCATCGACCGGCGCCGCCGAAGTGCGAGAGGATGCTTTGGCCACATGGCAAAACGCGCTCAGCCAATAACTGGCCTTCAGGCGACCGGCGGGGTCTTTGCCCTGCTGGTCGTGCTGACCATTTTGGGACCGTTGGTTGCAGTGATCTGGCGGGCGGAGGGCCTGACAGACCTTCGTCCTGCAGATTGGGCGGCCATCAGGTTCACATTGCTCCAAGCGGCGTTGTCGGCACTGGTATCGTGCCTCGCGGCGATTCCCGTTGCGCGCGCGCTGGCGCGGCGAAGGTTTGCAGGGCGCAGCGCCTTCATCGCGCTATTGGGTGCCCCGTTCATCCTTCCGGTGATCGTCGCCGTGATGGGGCTGCTGGCTATCTTTGGCCGATCCGGCTGGATCAACAGCGCACTTGAAGGGATCGGCGCGGGCACGATTGAGATTTACGGCTTATTTGGCGTTGTTCTGGCCCATGTGTTTCTGAACCTGCCACTGGCCACACGCCTGCTTTTGCAAGGCTGGTTGGCCATCCCGTCCGAGCGGATCCGTTTGGCCCGGTCGCTGAATTTTCAACAGCGAGACATGCGGCGGCATTTTGAATGGCCCCTTCTTGCCGCGACATTGCCCGGCGCGCTTTTGGTAATCTTCCTGATCTGCACCACAAGTTTCGCCGTTGCCCTGATCCTGGGCGGGGGACCCGCCGCGACCACGGTTGAGCTGGCCATCTATCAGGCGTTTCGGTTCGACTTCGACCTTGGGCGCGCCGCCTATCTGGGCCTTGTTCAGGTCATGATCTGTGTCGGGGCTGGTTTGCTGGCCTGGCGCTTTGCGCGGGCCTCGCAATTTGGAGCCGGGTTGGATCGCCCCGCCATGCGTTGGCCGGACGATACGCAAGGCGCACGCCGGTTCGATTTGGCTGTGCTAACGGCTGCGGGCACTTTCTTGCTGCTGCCATTGCTGGCCGTCGCGGCGGAAGGCGTGGGGGCAGTTTTCGGCCTGCCGTTGTCCACATGGGAGGCCGCGCTTAGGTCGGTAACCCTGGCGCTCGCATCGACCGCGTTGGCGGTTGGATTGGCGCTTCCGATGGCCCTTCTCACCGCGGGCCATGCAGCCCGTGCGGGGTTGGAGGGGGTTGGCTTGCTATCGATCGCCGTCTCCCCCCTCGTAGTCGGTACGGGCCTGTTCATCATAGTCTTCCCGATTGCCGATCCGGTGGCGTTATCCCTACCCATCACAGGGCTTGTGAATGCGCTCGTCGCCTTACCGTTCCTTTTGCGCGCCTTGATCCCAGCGGCGGCAGCCGCTGAGGCCACACAAGGCCGCCTTGCCGACGCCTTGGGGATGCGCGGCGCTGCCCGGTTGCGCCACGCGATCCTGCCACGATTACGGCGGCCATTGGGGTTCGGCGCCGGGCTGGCGGCGGCTTTTTCGATGGGGGATCTGGGCGTGATTGCCTTGTTCTCAGCCCCCGGACAGGAGACGTTGCCGCTGGAAATGTATCGCCTGTTCGGCTCATACCGCACCGATGACGCGCAAGGCGCAGCCGTTGTCTTGATGTCGCTGTCTTTGGGACTGTTCTGGTTGTTCGACCAAGGGGCGCGCGTGAATGCTGCGGCTTGAGGATATCACAGTGCAGCAGGGTGATTTCAGCCTGTCCCTGTCTTTGGATGTTCCAAAGGGAGCACGCGTGGCACTTATGGGGGCCTCAGGCTCAGGCAAATCGACGTTCCTATCGCTTGTCGCGGGCTTCACTTGGCCCGACACTGGAAAGGTATGGATAGACGGCGCGGACGTGTCCCGCGCGACGGTAGCGCAGCATCCGATGTCGATCCTGTTCCAGGACGGCAATCTGTTCCCTCACCTCTCGGTATTTCAGAATGTGGCGCTTGGGTTGGACCCAAGCCTCAAATTGCATTCCGACGACGAGGCACGCGTTACGGATGCACTGGAAAAGGTCGGGCTGAAGGGGTTCGAAACCCGCAAGCCGGCGGAGCTTTCCGGTGGTCAGCAAAGCCGCGTCGCCCTGGCGCGGATGCTGTTGCAGGATCGCCCCCTCGTTTTGTTGGACGAGCCCTTTTCGGCACTCGATCCCGGATTGCGGCGTGACATGCTGGAACTTGTGGCAACGCTTTGTGCGGAAACGGGTCAGACGCTCGTCATGGCGACGCATGACCTGCGCGATGCAACGCGCCTGTGTGATCGATTAGTCTTGCTGGATGCAGGACAGATCATCTTGCGGGGCGACCTTGCGCGGCTGGTCGCGCAGGAGGAGGAGGCCTTGCGGCCTTGGCTCTAGTCACAAAAAAAACGCGCCCCACAGTGGGGCGCGTTTCAATTTCAGATCGTTAGACCGATTACTCGGCGGCCTGAGTGCCACGCTTGGCAGCTGCCTTGACCGGTGCCCAAAGGCGCTTGTTGGTCAGGTACAGCAGGACCGAAAAGATGCCGAGGATGATGACCGCGAGGAAGCCCATCTGCTTGCGGGCCATCATGTGCGGCTCAGCCGTCCACATCAGGAACGCAGCAACGTCCTGTGCCATCTGGTCCACTGTTGCGGGCGTTCCATCGGCATATTCAACCGCATCTTCCCAAAGCGGCGGCGCCATGGAGATCAGCCCACCTTCCATCGTCTCGTTTTCATACAGGATCGCGCCATACTGCTCGACCTCTTCGCCCGTGTAGTGGGTCAGAAGCGAAGCGATGTATTCCGGGCCACCGATCCCGTTGATCAGGGGGTTGATCCCGAGACCGTAGGGGCCGCTGAAACCCGTGCGCGCCTTGGCCATAAGGCTCAGGTCCGGTGCGCCAACACCGTCATTGACGGGGAAGTTGTCGTTGGGCGTTGCTGCCCGCCAGTCCTGCAGGTCGGGATCGTAGACCTCGATGAAGTTCTGGTCGATGTATTCCAGCACCTCCTCCTCGGTCCAACCGATGCCGCCCTCATCTGCAAGGGTACGGATGGGGACGTACTGCAGGCCATGACAGCCTGAGCAGATTTCGGTGTAGACCTGAAGGCCGCGCTGAAGCTGGTTCTGATCGAACGTGCCGAACGGGCCTTCAAACGAGAAGGCGTAGTTTTCAACGTAACCCGCGCCACCCGCAGCATGTGCCGCGCCGGAGGTGAGGGCCAGCGCCGCAGTGGCGCTGATTGCAAGTTTCCTGAACATCGTCAGTTTCCTCTCTCTCACTCTGCCGGGGTCGGCGCTGCGGCCGTACCGGAGCCGGGGGTGCCCGAAGACCCACCGCCGACATGTTCGTTGAAGTCCTCTTCGATGGTCGAGGGCTGCGGCAGCGGCTTCTCGATCACACCCAGAAGCGGCAGGATCACCAGGAAGTAGGCGAACCAGTAGGTGGAGCCGATCAGGGCGATGTAGGGATAGATCCCTTCCGCCGGGCGCGCACCGACCCACATCAGAACGAAGAAGTTCACGATGAAAACCCAGAACCATGCCTTGAACATCGGGCGATAGCGACCCGAGCGGACCGACGACGTGTCGAGCCATGGGGCCAGGGCCATCACCACGATTGCACCGAACATCGCAACCACACCGAAGAAGGCTGCATCGACGATGCCACCGGTTAGGAAGTTGGCGGCAATCACGATCCAGACCTCGTTATCGAAGGCGCGCAGGATTGCGTAGAACGGCAGGAAGTACCATTCGGGCACGATGTGTGCCGGCGTCGCCAGCGGGTTCGCCTCGATATAGTTGTCCGGGTGGCCAAGGTAGTTTGGCATGAAGCCCACGACCGCGAAGAAGGCGACCAGGATCACGGCAAGCGCGAAGAGGTCCTTGATCACGAAGTAGGGCCAGAACGGCAGCGTATCTTTCTCGGCTTCTGCCTTCGACGTGCGGCGCACTTCAACACCCGTGGGGTTGTTGTTGCCGGTCGTGTGGAACGCCCAGACGTGCACGATCACGAGGCCCAGGATCAGGAAGGGCAGCAGATAATGCAGCGACAGGAAGCGGTTCAGCGTGGCGTTGTCCACGGCGGGCCCGCCCAGAAGCCAGGTCTGGATCGATTCACCGATGAAAGGGATCGCGCCAAAGAGGCCGGTGATCACGGTTGCACCCCAGAAGGACATCTGACCCCAAGGCAGAACGTAGCCCATGAACGCCGTGCCCATCATCAACACGTAGATCAGCATACCGATGATCCACGTCACCTCACGCGGGGCCTTGTAGGAGCCGTAGTAGAGGCCGCGGAAGATGTGCAGATACACCGCGATGAAGAACAGCGAGGCACCGTTCTGGTGGATGTAGCGGATCGCCCACCCCCCGTTCACGTTGCGCATGATGTGTTCGACCGAGGCAAAGGCCAGGTCCACATGCGGCGTGTAGTGCATCACCAAAAGGATACCAGTGATAATCTGCATCACCAGTGTGAAGACAAGCACGATGCCCCAGATCCACATCCAATTCAGGTTCTTGGGTGTGGGGATCATCAGGGTGTCGTACATCAAACCGACGATCGGCAGGCGGCGGTGAAGCCACTTTTCGCCGCGCGAATTCGGTTCGTAGTGGTCGTGGGGAATACCAGACATCGTGTTCTTCCTCCGTTAACCGAGCAAAATGGTGGATTCGTCGATGAACTCTGCCGCCGGGATGGGCAGGTTCCGGGGCGCAGGCCCCCGACGGATACGGCCAGCGGCGTCGTAGTGCGAACCGTGGCAAGGGCAGAACCAGCCGCCAAAGTCACCGGCACCGTCGCCAAGCGGGACGCAACCCAAGTGCGTGCACACGCCCTGCATCACAAGCCATTCGCCCGTATCATCGCCCTCAAACGGGGCAAGCGTGCGGTTGGCGTCGGCTGCATCGGCCGCTTCGTCATTTGCGTTGCGCGATTCAGGATCGGGAAGCTCGGACACTTCCACGGCACGGGCCGATTCAATCTCTTCCGCGGTACGACGACGAATGAAAATGGGTTTGCCCAAGAATAAAACCGTCAGCTGCGAGCCTTCTGCCACGCCCGACACGTCAACGCGCATCTGGCTGGCCGCACGCGTGTCAGCGGACGGGTTCATGGAATTCACAAGCGGCCATGCGGCCGCGCCTGCCACGACAACGCCAGTGCCGGCGGTTGCGTAGTACAGAAAGTCCCGGCGTTCGCCGGAAGGATCCTCTGCGTGTGACACGAGCTCTCCTGTTCTCTCTCTGGGGTCCGGACGTCTCCGAGACCTGGGGAAACTGCAAAGAGGGCCACGGAATCTTTCCGCCACCCAGCTTGCGCTGCTGTTACTGTCTGATGTTATAGGCGTCCAGCGGACAAACGCGCGCATGGGGGCTGAAATGTCGCATTCTTCCCGATGCCTGCCCTTTCTGGGCGACTTCGCTGCACATGCGCGCGGCCACAGGTTGAAACGGCCCTAATCCTCGAACAGACCTGTTGGGTAGCCATCAATGGTTTCGGTATTCTTGCGCTGCCAATAATCCTGCACGCCATCCTCGCCCATTTCGGCATAAAACGGCAAAAGTTCGGAGTGCACACGGTCCGCCTCAAACGGCATGAGCGGCACACCGGTTCCGCAAGATGTCTGAACAAGATCAATGTGCATGTCGAAGATCTGCCGCGTGCCAGCCATTTCGGGGAAGTCCGCGGCGGCCTCGGCCCATCCGGAATCGCGCGGGTGCAACGTGCTTGCGGTGCCGTAGACGCGCAGGATCAGCGCGTCGCCCTCGAATGCACAGAACATCAGGGTCATGCGATTGGATTTCCGCAAATGTCCGGCGGTTTCATTGCCGCTGCCAGATAGGTTGAGCCACCGGATATGTGTGTCGCTGACGATACGCAGGCTGTCGGCACCTTTGGGCGATAGATTCACCCGCCCTTCCGGCGCTGCGGTGGCAACGAAGAACAGCTTCTGACGCTCGATAAAGGCCCGCAGGCTTCGGTTTAGCTTCGGCCCTGTTGGCATCGCATGTCTCCCGCTTTTTAGGAACATACGACGAACATTGTGTAAGCGCCACCGACCTTTGGAAGCCTCCTGTCAGACTCCCGCCAGCATTACCGCGTTACAGCTTGGCCTGCATCATCCGGTGCATGATGCCGGATCCATCATCATAATCCGGCCCGTCTGCCTCGAACCCGAGCCGCTCATAGAAGGCGATGGCATGGACCTGGCTTTCGAGGGCGGCAAATTCGAACCCACGCGCTTTGGCGTCGTCCAGAATGGCCCGCATGATTTGCGCACCAAGGCCGATCCCACGATGGGACTTTAGGACGGCAACGCGCCCGATCTTTGCGGTTTCGCCCTTGGCCACGATACGCGCCGTGCCCGCAACGCCCGTCTCGTCCTGCGCAAGGTAGTGCAGGGCATCGGCATCGTATTCGTCTATGTCAGGCGGATCGGTGATCCCCTGCTCGATGGTGAAGACAGCGTCACGCACATCGAAACAGGCCTGCCGCTCGGCTTCCGTCGTCGCAAGGGTGATTTTCACGCCGGTGCCGTCGCCACCATGGAAGGACGCTCGGCAAACTTGGCGTACCACGCGGCCAGCGCCTCCTGCCCGGTGCGCCAATCGTCATCGGGGAAGCGGAAATCAAGATAGCCAAGCGCGCAGGCCACGCTGACCTGGCCCATATCAACTGGGCCGTGCAGATGGCTCAACCATTGGCGTTCGATCGTGTCAAGCGCACGGTTGATCTTGGTCCATTGCGCCTCGAACCACGGCGTCCAGATCTTCGTTTTCGGGCGGAAACGCTGCTCGTAGATCATACCGACGGCGGCTTCCATGATGCCGTCGCCAGTGGCCTCCAGCGTCAGCACTTCCCACAACCGCGCCTCCGGGTAGAGGCCCGCCATGGCGTGATCGTCCAGAAAACGGCAGATGACATTGCTGTCGTAAATCGTCGGGCCACTGTCACGCGTCAGAGCTGGGATCTTGCCCAACGGGTTCGCCGCGTTGATCTTGTCCTCGCCTCCCATCGGTGAGGCAGTTACCTCCACATACGGAATGTCCGTAATGCCCGCTTCTACAACCAAAGTCCGCGCTTTGCGGACAAACGGGGACGCGCCCGAGCCAAGCAATTCCATCATGTCAGCCGCCTTATCTTGAGACGCGCAAGCGCCGTTCCATCAATCCGAAATTTGGGGCCGAACCGACCCAATCTTGTGTCGCGCACCACCCGTGCAGAGCCACAGATCTGACCGGCCGCCCGCCGAACGCGCAGGCCGCGGGGCGCCGCGTCCATCTGCGCCTCGACCGCCTTGGGAAAGCGTCCACGCGGAATAAAGCGCGCCGCAACAAAGCCTGCAGTCGCCACCGCGCCATAGCGCAGGGCCATCGCCGCAAAGGGTGTCAGTTGAAGTGCCATAAGAACCGCTCCTCCTCGGGACTGGTTCTCTTAGATGTAGGTAAGCGAACTGCCCTTGTCTATCGACGGGACGCCGCCGGTCATCAACGCACCTAATGTCTCAAGCTCATGGCCGATGGGGCTTTGCTTGATCTGCTCCGCGGCTCCCTGGCGGGCCTCATCGCTTTTGTTCTGGTTCAGCTTCCACGTACCTTCGACTTCTTCCACCATGAATTTGAACGGCAGAATCTGGCGCATCATCCGTTCCAACGCCTCGTCAGACATCTTGCCTGTCGTCCACGCTGGCTTGGGGGAAAGCCGCCCTTCGAAATGCGCAGAGAGCCGGTCCAGATGTTCACGCATCAAACCGCCATCCATTGGCTCAATCGTTCCACGCAAATGGACGGCGACATAGTTCCAAGTCGGCACCTGATCCGGCGTTTCATACCAATCAGGCGAGACATAGCCATCAGGCCCCATCACGGCGATCACCGCCGGGGTCGGAGCCTGAACAGCGCGCGCGATTGGATTGGACCGCACAAGGTGCAATTCGGCCATTTCACCACTGTCGTCCAGAAAGAATGGCACATGACTGATCAGAGGGGCCGGATCGGCATTCATGCTCAACATGCCGAAGCCGCGCTTGCGGCACATGGCAAGGTTCATGAACTTCGGTTCCCCGCGGAATGCTGGATTAGGATGCATGGCCTTCCTTAGTACTTGCGGTCGTTACTGGTTAAGCGCCACAAGTTGACGTTCCGTTGCGCCAGAGATCCTGGCTTGGACAATCTGTCCCTCGGGCTGATCATGGTGGAACACAACCTCGGCGAACTGTTCCGTGCGCCCCAAGCGCGGCTTTTCGACAAGTATGTTGTGTTTCTGCCCTATCTGTTTGGACAGGTGAGACTTTACCCGTTCTTCCCCCTTACGCCGAAGCTGCGCCGCGCGGTCCTTGATGGCTTTGCCGTTGACCTGCGGCATTCGGGCGGCAGGTGTGCCGGGGCGCGGGCTGTAGGGGAAGACGTGCAGCCATGTCAGATCGCAGTCTTCGACAAGCTTCAGCGAGTTCAGGAAATGGTCATCCGTCTCGGTCGGAAACCCGGCAATAATGTCCGCTCCGAAGGTCATGTCCGGTCGCAGACGCTTTGCTTCCTCGCAAAACGCAATAGCATCGTCACGTAAATGGCGGCGCTTCATCCGTTTGAGGATCAGGTCGTCACCATGCTGAAGCGAGAGGTGAAGGTGCGGCATCAAGCGCGGCTCGGTCGCAATCGCCTGCATCAGGTTCTCGTCCACCTCAATCGAGTCGATGGAACTGATGCGCATCCGGGGCAAATCCGGCACCAGTCTGAGGATGCGCATGACCAAATCGCCAAGTTTCGGCTCTCCCGGCAGATCAGCGCCCCATGAAGTAAGGTCCACCCCCGTAAGAACGACCTCGTTGAAGCCGCGATCCACCAGCCGCTTGATCTGTTCCACAACCACGCCGGCCGGCACGGAGCGCGAATTGCCCCTACCATAAGGAATAATACAGAAAGTGCAGCGGTGGTCGCATCCGTTCTGAACCTGCACGTAAGCGCGGTGCCGCCCGAACCCGTCGATCAGGTGCCCGGCAGTTTCCTCAACCGACATGATGTCATCGACACGGACTTTCTCGGTCTCTCCTATGAAATCAGCAGGCAGGTTGGCCCATGTCTCGGGTTGCATCTTCTCGGTGTTGCCGAGAACCAGATCGACCTCATCCATTGCCTCAAAGGTCTGGGGTTCAGTCTGCGCAGCACAGCCTGTTACGATCAACCGCGCATTGGGATTGTCGCGGCGCAGCTTACGGATTTCCTGCCGTGCTTTACGCACCGCCTCGGACGTTACCGCACAGGTGTTTACGATCACCGCGTCGCCCACACCGGCGGATTGCGTCATCTCGCGCATCGCCTCGGTCTCGTAGGCGTTCAGCCGACAGCCGAGTGTGTGGAACACTGGCGGGTTGCTCATTTGAGGCTGTCCAGAAACGCCGGCGTCAACTCACCAGAGAAAACATGCGCGGTCGGGCCGGTCATCCAGACGCCGTCATCGCGCCAATCAATCGCGATCTCGCCACCATCCAGCGTCAGCCGTACCTTCCGCCCGGTCAGGCCGCGCCGCGCCGCAGCCACGGCCACCGCGCAGGAGGAAGAGCCAGAGGCCAGCGTGACGCCCACCCCCCGCTCCCATACCCGCATCCGAAGATGATCAGCGCCGATCACATGGGCGAACTGCACATTGGTGCGTTCGGGGAACAACGGGTGATGCTCAAATTTCGCACCCAATTTCTCCAGATTTACCTCATCCGCATCATCGACAAAGAAGGTGCAATGCGGATTGCCCATGCCCGTCGCCACGGGCGCGCCATCAATCGGAAGGTGCAGCGTGTCACATGCGCCCTTCAGCGGAATCCCCTGCCACGACATGACCGGTTGGCCCATGTTTACCGAGGTCAGGCCGCTGCCCTCATCAACGGCTTCAAGAATACCGCGCTCGGTCCGCAGGGTGATGCGGTGATTACCGGTCAGCTCCATCTCGCGCCGCGCGATGCAGCGGGTCGCGTTGCCACAGGCCCCAGCGGTGGAGCCGTCTGCGTTCCAGAATGTCAGCTCTAAGTCCGTGTCTGTGCCCGACTCAACGACAGCCAACTGATCGAATCCCACACCGCGATGTCGGTCCCCCAAAGCTTGCGCCAAGGCAGGCGTAATGGCCCGCGACTCGCCCCGCGTGTCGACGATAACGAAGTCGTTGCCAAGGCCATGCATCTTCAGGAACGGCAGGCCGGGATATGAGTCTTTTCTGGACATTCTGCGCATATACGCGCGCGGCACGTAACTTCAAAGGGGCAGCCGGATTTTCGCTTGACGACGCGCGGGCCGCCTCTTAGGTACGCGCCCCTGAGTGGGCCCGTAGCTCAGTTGGTAGAGCAGTTGACTTTTAATCAATTGGTCACAGGTTCGAATCCTGTCGGGCTCACCATTTTTCTCCCCCAATAGCGTCGCAAATACACGCAATCCTGTCGCGGGCCCCTTTCGAAATGCGCGTGATGCACGCTAAACCGCGCATCATGTTCTTATCCATCTTCGACATCTTCAAAATCGGCGTTGGCCCGTCTTCGTCCCACACCATGGGCCCAATGACAGCGGCGGCCCGGTTTCTGGACGACCTTCGCTCAGGCCGCGAGAAGGAACCCGGTGCCGGTACGCTCGCGGGCCTTGGCGCATCTCTGCACGGCTCGCTCGCCTTCACTGGAAAGGGTCACGCCACCGATCGCGCCATTGTGCTTGGTTTTGCCGGCTTTGAGCCTGCCACGCTCGACCCGGACCGCGCCGCAGAGTTGGAGGCGGAGATTCACGCCAGCGGTATGGTCACACCACCCGACCTTCCGCCGCTGAAATTCCAGCCCGAGACCGACCTGATCTTCGACTACGACCGCACCCTGCCCGGCCACGCCAATGGCATGATCCTGCGCGCCTACGATGATGCCGGAAACCTGTATCTTGAGGAAACCTACTATTCGATCGGCGGCGGATTCGTGCTGACTGCATCCGAACTCGAAGGCCAGGGTGAGGGCCCGGACGCCCTGCACGCCGAGAAGGAAGAGGCTGGTTTCCCTCATCCGTTCGGCTCAGCCCAGGAGATGCTGGCCATGGGTCACGGGACCGGCAAAACCATCGCCCAGATGAAGTGGGAAAATGAAGCTGCTCTTTCCCCCCGAGCCGAGGTTCAGACCCGCCTCGATGGCGTTTGGAAAGCCATGGACGATTGCATCGACCGCGGTTTGCGGATGGAGGGCGAATTGCCCGGCGGCCTGGCCGTGAAGCGCCGCGCCAAGAACATCTATGACCAACTGAAAGCCGAGGCAGGCACAAACCTCGCTCAACCGCACGTAGCCAACGATTGGCTCAGCGTGTACGCGATGGCCGTAAATGAGGAGAACGCCGCCGGTGGGCGCGTGGTGACCTCCCCCACCAACGGGGCGGCAGGCGTTGTGCCTGCAGTACTGCGCTACTACCGCGACCACTGCATCGGCGCGACCGAGGAAGGCCGCAGGACGTTCCTCATGACCGCCGCCGCCATTGGCGGGCTGATCAAGCACAATGCGTCGATTTCAGGGGCCGAGGTCGGCTGTCAGGGCGAGGTTGGAAGCGCGTCTGCGATGGCCGCCGCAGGCCTTTGTGCGGCCCTTGGGGGCACGAACGAGCAGATCGAAAATGCCGCTGAGATTGCCTTGGAACATCACCTGGGTATGACATGCGACCCGGTTGCTGGCCTTGTTCAGGTGCCCTGCATCGAGCGAAATGGGTTGGGCGCTATCAAGGCCGTTTCAGCAGCATCCCTTGCCCTGCGCGGGGATGGCACACACTTCATGCCGCTCGACAATTGCATTGAGGCCATGCGCCAGACGGGCCTTGATATGAGCACAAAGTACAAGGAAACCAGCCAAGGCGGTTTGGCTGTGAACCTGCCTGAGTGCTGAGCGCCGATTAGGCGTTTCGCACCGTATCACCGGGCAAAAACTCAGGCTCAAGTTGGATCACTTCCGAAGTCAGCTGGTTGGCGACCATCACCTCCGCTGCCTTCCGACCAATCGCATCGCGCTGGCTGTCCATGGTCGCGATACGCATCGGCAGGCCATCCAATACTTCAAAAGAATTGAACCCAGCCAGCCCGATCTCATCCGGAATACGCATGCCTTTCTCAAGGCAGTAGAGCAGTCCACCTGCAGCATTCATATCTGTGTTATAATAGAGAAAATCGAGATCTGGCGTTCGGTCAAGCAAGGCCTTCGTCATACCTCGTCCGGTGCCAAAGCCAGATGCCCCATCATAGAAAATCTCATCTGCAAGACCGACACCCGCCTCAGCCAGACCCGCCTTGAAACCGCGATAGCGCTTTTGCGCGCGCGCATCTGCGTTGGAACTGGAACCAAGATACCCGATGCGCTTGTAGCCCCGGGCAACGATTTCATTGGCCATGAACCGACCTGCCGCTTCGTGGCTGATGCCGACCACACCTGCGACCGGATCACCGTCAACATCCATGACCTCGACCACCGGAACACCTGCTGCCCGCATCATTGCGCGGGCGGAATCGGTATGCTCCAGCCCTGCAACGATCAGACCGGACGGACGCCAGGAGAGCATCTCGTAGATGACCTTCTCCTCTTTCTCGGCATCGTATTGCGAGGTTCCGATGACGGGTTGCAGATCCGTCCCATCAAGCACGGCACCGATGCCATGCAGCACATCCGGGAAGACCATGTTGGAAAGCGACGGGATCACAACGCCAACAAGGTTCACGCGGTTTGACGCCAACGCACCCGCGATTTTGTTGGGCACGTATCCTAGTTTGCGGGCCGCTTCGAACACGCGCTCACGCGTTTGCACCGACACATCGCCCCGGTTTCGCAACACGCGGCTGACTGTCATTTCGCTGACGCCGGCAGCGTCGGCCACATCGCGCAGGGTCATCTGCGGTTTGCCATCGAATGGATTTCTTCCGCGCAAGGGGTCGTCCTTTGGTCGTGTGCGCCTTTCGCCCTTGATACGCTTGCCCGGCACACCTCCGCAAGCGCTTGCGGCACGGGCATAAATCGCAGACAAACAAATGGTCGGCCCCGTGGCTCAACTGGATAGAGCAGCCCCCTCCTAAGGGGCAGGTTGCAGGTTCGAATCCTGCCGGGGTCGCCACTTTCGAGTATGTAAACTTACGTTGACATATTGGGCCTCATCCCGCAGTCTTCGGTGTCTTCTGGAGCCTTCGGAAATTGCCTAAAGATATGAATCCAATGGGCTTTTTTGCCCCACACCTGGGTGCCGCACCTCGGGCTGGCCTCTGTACGGATTGCGGGATCAGTCGGATGGGTGATGGGAAAGCGTGCGGAAAGGCATGCCAGTTTATTCAACCCGATTACCCCGAGGCTGAGCATCGAGTGCATGGTCGACACGCCGATGAGGCGCTTGGCGATGAAGGTTTCTTTGGCGTCACGCTTGCGATGCAGCGGGCGCGATTGGCTGCGCCCATGCCAGGCGCGCAATGGACTGGAATCACAACAGAATTAGCCGCCGAATTGCTGCGCAACGGCGCGGTCACGGCGGTTCTGGCCGTCGCGCCGGACCCGGAGGATCGCTGGAAACCAATGCCGGTGATCGTGACGGAGCCGGAGAATATGGCGCAATGCCGAGGGATGCGGATGGGGTACGGGCCGACGCTAGCGGCGTTGGAGCCTGCGATGGAAGCTGGTCACACGCGTATCGCGGTGGTGGGCATACCGTGCCAGGTTTACGCGCTTCGGCAGATCGAAGAAGACCTTGGGCTAGAGCGGCTCTATGTGATCGGAACGCCATGTTCGGACAATACCACAACTGAGAATTTTCATCATTTTCTCAGTCTGTTAGACGACAGGCCAGAGACGGTCAGCTACCTTGAATTCCGCGCCGATTATAAGGTGGAACTTCGCTTTGATGATGGCCGTAAGCCGCGGGTCGTGCCGTTTCTGAGCCTTCCGATCAGCCAGTTGGACGATGATTTCTTCCCGCTCACCTGCAAGACATGCGTGGATTATACCAATCGGCTGGCCGACATCACGGTCGGATATATGGGCGGTGACGGCGATCAATGGGTGATCACGCGCAACCATCGTGGGGTGGAGATGCTGGAGGCTTTAGGCGACCGGATAGAGATCAAGCCTCTGACAGATAAAGGAAAACGCGAGAGCGCGGTGAAAGGCTTTCTTGCGAACACCGAGCGTGCGGCGGGCGGAATGCCGTTGCGGCGTATGCCTGATTGGCTGCGGCCTGTCGTGTCGTTTCTTCAGCCGAGGATCGGGCCACGCGGGCTGGAATTTGCCCGCGCACGGGTTGAGATGAAGGCGATTGAGACGATCCTTCACCTGCGCCGCGCGCATCCTGCGCGGGTCAAGAATATGGTGCCGGATCACGTCTGGCGGGTGGCCGAAAAGTACGGCCTGACGCGCAAATCCAGCGAGTAAAGTCCTCCCATTTGGGAGGATTTGTTCCTATTTGGGAGGAGTTTTCTGGTCAATGACGGCCAATTTTCTCCCATCTGGGAATGGTTTCACGCATTTCTTGTGCAAGATTCGACGGCTGATGTGGTGGCGATGTCATCTCGCAAGCGCGGTCTGACGCGGAGGATGAGCGACAGATCTTTCATCGTTCTCCACAAAAGAACAAAACGTGAATATAATCCGACCCATGAGATTCGTAGAGCTCTCCATCACGTCAAATTTCACCTTCCTGACGGGGGGCTCTCACCCCGAGGAATACGCGCGGCGGGCGGCGCTTCTGGGGGTGGAGGCGATTGCGATTGCTGATGAGAACTCGGTCGCGGGCGTCGTGCGGGCCTGGGCGGAGTTGCACAAGATCGGGGAGGAGATCGAAGACGCGAAAGAGGCTGCGAAAGATCCAATCGGGCCACCCCGACCCGACCATGTTCCGCCCGCGCCCCGCGCGCCGATTGACCATGTTCCCCGCCTGCTACCCGCCAGCCGGTTGGTGTTTGCCGAGGGTGTCGAGATCACCGCCCTGCCCCGGGATCGCAGCGGTTGGGCGAGCCTGTGTCGGTTGCTGTCGACGGGGCGGTTGAGGGCCGAGAAAGGCACCTGTGATCTGCGTATCGACGATCTGCTGGAACGGCACACCGGGTTGGAGCTGCTGCTGCATGCGCCCGCGCGGACCACCAAACGCTGGCTCAAACAGGCGGAGCGGGTGGCGAAACTGGCGCCATCGCTGTGCCTTTCGCCGCTTTATGACGGGCAGGACGCCACGCGTTTTGCCAGCCAGACGCGGCTGGCAGAGAGCCTTGGGCTGCAAACGATCGCGTCAGCCCGGCCGCTGATGCATCACGGGTCGCGCCGACGCCTGACCGATATTCTGACCTGCGTGCGGATGGGTATTCGGGTGGAAGAGCTTGGAACCGCCGCGCAGGCCAATGCCGAACAGCGCCTGCGTAGCCCGTCCGAGATGGCGCGGATCTTTGAGGGCTATGAAGACGCGGTGGCGCGGTCGGTTGAGATCGCAGAAAGGTGCCGGTTCGACATCCAAAGCCTGCGGTACGAATACCCGAGCGAGATCACCGAGGATGAGACGGCCAGCGAACGGCTGGCGCGACTGGCCCGTGCAGGGCTGGAATGGCGCTATCCGGGGGGCATCCCCGATTACGCGGCCAAGCAGATGGAGCATGAACTGACGCTGATCGGGAAGCTGGGATATGAGCCCTATTTCCTGACGGTGCATGACATCGTGAAATTCGCGCGGTCCCGCAACATCCTGTGCCAGGGGCGCGGGTCGGCGGCCAATTCGATCACCTGTTTCGCGCTTGGCGTGACGAGCGTCAGCCCCGAGATCGGAACGATGGTGTTCGAGCGGTTCGTGAGCGAGGCCCGCAATGAGCCGCCCGATATCGACGTCGATTTTGAGCATGAGCGGCGCGAGGAGGTGATCCAGCATATCTATGAACGCTACGGGCGCCACCGCGCCGGGCTGTGCGCCACGGTGATCCATTACCGCGGCAAGCGCGCTGTGCGCGAAGTGGGCAAGGCGATGGGGCTGAGCGAGGATGTTCTGTCGGCTTTGTCGAGCCAAATCTGGGGGTCGTGGTCGAAAGGCGCGCCGGAATTTGAGCGGTTGGCGGAGATCGGGCTCGATCCAACCTCGCCCCGGTTGCGGCAGACCCTCCGCCTGATTGGGGAGATTATCGGCTTTCCAAGGCATCTGTCGCAGCACGTTGGTGGCTTTGTCATCACCGAAGGGCGGCTGGATGAACTGGTGCCGATTGAGAATGCCAGCATGGAGGATCGAACGGTCATCTGCTGGGACAAGGATGATATTGATGCGTTGGGCATTCTGAAGGTGGATGTGCTGGCCTTGGGGATGTTGACCTGCGTCCGCAAGGCGTTTGATCTGCTCCAGACGCATCACCAGATCGACTATACGCTGGCGACCTTACCGCCCGAAGATCCGGCGACCTACGATATGCTATGCGCGGCGGACAGCTTGGGTGTGTTTCAGGTAGAAAGCCGGGCGCAGATGAACTTCCTGCCCCGGATGCGGCCGCGCTGTTTTTATGACCTCGTTATTCAGGTCGCGATCATCCGGCCCGGGCCCATTCAAGGCGATATGGTGCATCCGTTCATCCGGCGGCGGAATGGAGAGGAGCCGGTGGAGTTCCCCTCGGACGAGTTGGGGCGGGTGTTGGGCAAGACGCTTGGCGTGCCGCTGTTTCAGGAACAGGCGATGCAGATTGCGATCACCGGGGCAGGGTTCACGCCGGATGAGGCGGACCGGCTGCGGAGGTCGCTGGCGACGTTCAAGAAGCACGGCAATGTCAGCGATTTCCGCACGCGATTCCTGAAGGGGATGGGCGACAAAGGCTATGATCGCGACTTTGCGGAGCGGTGTTTTTCGCAGATCGAAGGGTTTGGGTCATATGGCTTCCCTGAAAGCCATGCGGCCTCGTTCGCATTGCTGGTTTATGCGTCCTCTTGGCTCAAATGCCACCACCCGGGGATTTTCGCCTGCGCGCTGCTGAATGCGCAGCCGATGGGGTTTTATGCGCCCGCCCAGATCGTGCGCGATGCGCGGGAACATGGGGTGGAGGTGCGGCCGGTTTGTGTAAACAGCTCGCACTGGGACAACAGTATGGAGCGGACGGAGAGTGGTGATCTGGCATTGCGGCTGGGGTTTCGGCAGATCAAGTCGATGCGCGCAGAAGAAGCCGATTGGATCGTAGCCGCACGCGGCAATGGCTACCGCGCGGTGGAAGACGTCTGGCGGCGCGCCGGGGTAGAGGCGCGGATGCTTACGGTGCTCGCGGAGGCGGATGCCTTCGCGGCGCTGGGCCTGTCGCGGCGTGATGCGCTTTGGGCAGCCCGCGCGCTGACGCCGAAAAAGGAATTGCCGCTATTTGCAGGTGATCTGGATGGTGAGGGGATTGTGGAACCTGCGGTACTGTTACCGCAGATGAGCGAGGGGGAAGAGGTGGTGGAGGATTATGTCTCCATGCGGCTGACGCTGCGGACGCATCCGGTGGCGCTGATCCGGGATCGGCTAAGCCCGCGAATTGATCCGCGGCTGTTGGTAACGCCCGAGGCAAAGAGGGCGCCAATCCGGCACGATTTCCCAAAGCCGCAAAGCACATTGCCGCCCGTCCCTATGGAGGCAATCGGCGAAAAATTCCCCATGGGGCGGGTAGAAAGCTGGGGGAGCCGGAAGGGATAAGGACAGGGTCTGTATTGCCTGTTAGGCTCAGACAATGATCCTTGTTCTGAACGGATATCCCGGCACCGGGAAGCTGACAATCGCGCAAGCGCTGGCCCCGATGTTAGGCGCGCGGCTGCTGGATATCCACACGACACACAACCTGGCCTTTGCGCTGACAGAATTCCGATCAGACGCGTTTTACAAGACGGTCGACCGGGTAGAGGCGATGGCCTTTGGCTTGATCCGTGATCTACCGCGAGACGTCCCGGTGGTGCTGACCACGGTGCTGGCGGGCGATGGCGCGCGAGCGCTGGCGGAATGGGAGAAGCTGGCGGCGCTGGGGCGGGATCGCCCGCCGTTCCTTGTGGTGCATATCGCCTGCGATCTGGAGGAGAACCTGCGCCGCGTTAACGGCGAAAGCCGCGTAGGCGCGCGAAAACCGCGTGACCCGGGCTATGTGCGGCGCAACCATGCGGAGGCAAAGCCGTTAATGCGGGCAGGGGCAGAGCGGGTACTGGAGCTGGATACGACCGGGTTGAGTGCCGAGGCGAGTGCGGCAGCGATTACCGATTGGGCGCGTGGCTAGAGCCCATATTTCGGCCGCTTCTCACCCACTGATTTCATCACGCGGACAAGCTCCTGGCTGATGCCCGGCTCACTCAGGGCGTGGCCCGCACCTCGGATCATATGGAGGCGGCCTGCGGACCAGACGCGATCCAGCGCATGGGCCGAGGCGGGGGGGCAGATCATGTCGTAGCGGCCTTGTACGATGACGCCAGGGATCTGGGCGATGCGGTGGGCGTCGCGCAAGATCTGGCCGTCTTCTTCCATAAAGCCCTTGTTGACGAAGTAATGGTTTTCGAGCCGAGCGAAGGCACGGGCGTAGTCAGCCGGGCTTTCGCCACCATGGCCATCGCTTTCCATACTGGCCAACGCATTCTCCCACGCGGCCCAGGCGCGGGCGAAGCGGGTCTCGATCATCAGATCGCCGGAGAAGAGGCGGCGGTTGTAGGCGGCGATCAGATCGCCTTGCTCCTCCTCAGGCACCAGGTTGGTGAATCGTGCCCATTGGTCGGGCCAGAACTGGCCAGCGCCGCCGCCGTAGAACCAGTCAAGCTCTCGCTGCATGGACAAGAACACACCGCGCAGGGCGAGGTAGGCGACGTTTTCGGGGTGGGCTTCGGCATAAATCAGGCCGAGCGTCGCACCCCACGAGCCGCCGAAGACGGCCCATCGTTCGATGCCAAGCGTGTGCCGAATGCGTTCGATATCGGACACGAGGTGCCATGTCGTGTTGTCGGTGGTCGAGGCATGGGGACGAGAGCGCCCGCAGCCGCGTTGATCGAACAGGATGATCCGCCACACGGCCGGATCGAAATATCGCCGCATCGCGGGGCTGCATCCACCACCAGGCCCGCCATGGAGCACCACCACAGGCGCGCCACGCGGGTTGCCGCATTGTTCGACATAGATGTGATGGCCATCGCCCACATCGAGCATCCGTTGGTCGAACGGATCGATGGGGGGGAACAAATGCGCGGCTGCGCGCTTTTGGCCGGAGAACTTGTCCATACTCGTCCTATATAGAGCGTGACACGGAGAAGACTGACTAAAGTTGCGAGAGATGTCCATGAACGCCGCGCCGCAAACCACCGTCGATGACAGCGAAATAGCTAAATTTGAGGCAATGGCCGCCGAATGGTGGGACACGGAGGGCAAATTCAAGCCGCTCCACATGCTCAACCCGACGCGGTTGGATTATATCACCAGCCAGATTGCCGCCGAGTTCGGACGCGACCTGAAGGATGACGCGCCTTTTGCGGGGCTGCGGATTTTGGATATCGGCTGTGGGGGCGGATTGCTGGCCGAGCCGATGGCGCGTTTGGGCGCGGATGTGGTGGGCGCGGATGCCGCAGAGCGGAATATTCCGGTGGCCCGTGTTCATGCGGAGCAATCGGGGCTGGAGATCGATTATCGCCACACCACCGCCGAGGCGATGGCGGCGGCGGGTGAGCAATTCGACGTCGTGCTGAACATGGAAGTGGTCGAGCATGTGGCCGACCCGCTGGCCTATCTGACGGCCTGTCAGCAATTGTTAAGGCCGGGCGGGTTGATGGTGTGTTCGACGATCAACCGGAACCCGAAGAGCTACCTTATGGCGATTATCGGAGCCGAGCATGTGATGCGCTGGCTGCCGAAGGGCACGCACGAATGGTCGAAATTCATCACGCCGGACGAGTTGTTTGATCTGATCGGGCAGGCCGGGCTGGAGCCGGTGGATCGAAAGGGGTTCGTGTTCAACCCTGTGCTGTGGACCTGGGCGATCAGCGACCGTGATCTGTCGGTGAACTACGTGACCGCTTCGGTGAAGCGGTAGGGCGCGCTGCGCCATGACCCCCAAGATATTTCGGGCACATGGAAGGCGAGCGCGGCCGGCGCGCCTAGCCTTCGCCTTCCAGCTTGATCCGCATCTCGCGCAGAATGGGCAGGGTTGCGCGGACTTTTTCGGCCCCAATCTCTGAGACGGCCTGGGACAGAATTGGCGCGATGGCCGAGATCGCCGCATCGCGCGCGCGGCGGCCTGCGGGGCTGATCGAGATCATCTTTCGGCGGGCATCATCCCAATCGGGACGAACATGGATATGGCCAGCCCATTCGAGCCGATTGAGCGTGTTGGTCATAGCGCCACGCGTCAGATGAAAGGCGCGCGCAAGTTGCGCCGGAGATTTCTCTTCATTGCTGCGAGCGAGATGGTTGAGCACCGAAAAATGGCTCAGTTCCATACCCTTAGGCAGAGCTTTGGACAGGCGCGCACGAGCCAGCTGGTCTACCATGAAGACCTCGCTGAACAGCGCAACAGAGAGAGGATCATCGGCCTGCGACATGCCGCGGATAAAACGCCGCGTTGCGGCATGACGCAAGGGTTAACGGTGCCGCAGGGTCACTCAGCCGCGAGGAGAGGGTCGAGTTTACCAATACGCTCAAGCGCAGCCATATCGTCATAGCCGCCGATGTGCTGATCGCCGATGAAGATTTGCGGAACGGTATGGCGGCCATTGGCGCGGCCCATCATCTCTTGCCGCTTGGCCGGGTCGGCGGCGACGTCGATTTCGGCGTAGCTGATACCTTTGTCGGTGAGCATCCGCTTGGCGGCGTGGCAAAAACCGCAAAGCGGCGATGTGTAGATTTCGACATGCGACATTTTGCGGTCCCCGTGTTCCGTCTGCATTGCGACGATAACCTAGGTATCCCGGCCCACGCGCGCCAGTGCAAGAACAGACACTTTTTCGGCACCGGCGGCCAGGCAGGCCTCAGCCGCCGCCGCAAACGTCGCGCCTGAGGTCATGACATCATCGACCAACACCACATTGCGCCTGTTCAGAACGCCACCGCGTCTTGGATGCGCCACAAGTGACTCGTTCACATTCTGGTGGCGGGCGTCGCGATCTTTGCCCTCTTGCGAGGGGGTCGGGCGCAGGCGGAGGAGCGCCATGGGCTCAACCTCCAGCGGTATGGGCGCATTGCGGGCCATGGACCAGGACAGAAGCGCGGCCTGGTTGAAACGGCGGCGTGCAAGGCGGGTCCAGTGCAAGGGAATGGGAACGATCAGAGGATTTTCGTGCAGTAGATCGGCGCCCGCGCGCGCCAGCCACGGCCCCGCCGCACGCGCAATGTCGGCCCTATCACCATGTTTCAGAGCCAGCACCAGTTTGCGGCCCACACCTTGATAGCCGAAAACCGCGCGGCCTTTAGACCAGGGGCGGGGCGTTGCCTCACATTCGCTGCATACAAGGGTTTCATCCGCCGGGCTGGTTTGGCCGGGCAGCCCGGTTCCGCAGATGTCGCAAGATGCGCCCAGGATGAACGGAGTGTCGGCCCAACAGGTTCCACAGATTGCAAACGGGTCTTCGACCCGCTCCGCACAGCTCAGGCACTCGGGCGGAAACACCGTGTGGAGCATGGTTTGCAATCTCATTTATGCCCCCTATTTTGCGCCCTTGGATCGGACACCGGAACAGAGCCTCGTGCACGCAGAAAACCCTAGCTTGACGGACGCCAAAGCGCTTGCTGCGCACCGTGCCCGCGCGGAGCGTGAACCCGCACGTTTCCTGCATGACGAAGCCATGCTGGAGCTTCAGGAAAGACTCATGGACGTTAACAGGAAGTTTACGTCCACGGTAATTGTGACGGATTTCCCGAAAATTTGGTGTGAATTTGCCGAAGACGCTCAGATTGTCGGCATGGCGGACACGCTCGCGCTGGAGGAGGGGGCGTATGATCTGGTGATCCACGCTATGTCGTTGCATTGGGCGGACGACCCGGTGGGGCAGATCGTGCAATGCCGACGCGCCCTGAAGCCGGATGGATTGTTCTTGGGCGTCGCCTTTGGCGGCGCGACGTTGACCGAGTTGCGGGATGCCGTGGCGCAGGCCGAGGCGCAGGTCATGGGCGGGATCAGCCCGCGAGTCGCGCCTATGGCAGAGGTGCGCGACATGGGAGGCCTGTTGCAACGGGCGGGGTTGGCGCTTCCGGTGGCCGATAGCTTGCGGAAACGCGTGACCTACAGCAATGCGATTTCGCTAATGCACGACCTACGGGCGATGGGGGAGGGCAACGCATTGGCGGAGCGGCACAGGGCCATCCCGCCCCGCGCGCTGTTCCCAACGGCGGCGGCGATTTATGCGGAAACGCACCCAGCGGAAGAAAATCGCATCCAAGCGACGTTCGAGCTCGTATTCCTTACAGGTTGGGCGCCACACGAAAGCCAGCAACAGCCTTTGCGCCCCGGCGCGGCGACCCATCGTTTGGCCGACGCCCTGAATACGAGTGAATTTGACGAAACCGCAAAACCGGTCCATGACCGGCCCGACGTTGAGAGCCCGAAAAGCCAATGAACATGATGCAAGCCAGCCCCGCGCCAGCGCTCGAACATGCCCCTGCCGACCACCCTCGGGTGAAGATGGGCAAGGTGGGCATTCTGCTGGCCAATCTCGGCACGCCCGACAATTACGATTACTGGTCCATGCGCCGGTATCTGAACGAGTTCCTGAGCGACAAGCGGGTGATCGACTACAGTCCGTGGATCTGGCAGCCGCTGTTGCAGCTGGTGATCCTGACGAAGCGGCCCTTCAGCTCGGGCGCGGCGTACAAGTCGATCTGGAATGAAGAGGCGGGGGAAAGCCCGCTGATGACAATCACCAAGGATCAGACCGCAAAGATGAAGACGCTGATGGCCGATCGGTATGGCGATGATGTGATCGTTGACTTCTGCATGCGCTATGGCAATCCGTCGACCAAGTCGAAAGTGGATGAACTGGTGGCGCAGGGCTGCACGAAGATCCTGTTTTTCCCGCTTTATCCGCAATATGCGGGGGCGACGTCGGCCACGGCCTGCGATCAGTTTTTCCGCTCTCTTGAGAACATCAAGTGGCAGCCGCAGGTGCGCACGGTGGAGCCCTACTATGAGCATCCGCTGTATATCGAGTCGCTCGCCCAGAGCATCGAGCGGGCCTATGGTGAGTTGGAAAACCGGCCTGACGTGCTGGTGTGCAGCTACCATGGCGTTCCCAAGCGCTATCTGATGGAGGGCGACCCCTATCACTGCCAGTGCCAGAAAACGACGCGCCTGCTGAAAGAGCGGCTGGGGTGGGGCGACACAGATATTGTGACAACCTTCCAGAGCCGGTTCGGGCCGGAGGAATGGCTGAAGCCTTATACGGTTGAGGAAGTGGCCAATCTGGCTGAGCAGGGAAAGAAGAAGATCGCCGTTTGCGCGCCTGCCTTCTCAGCCGATTGCATCGAGACACTGGAAGAGATCAACGAAGAGATCCGGGAGAGCTTCGAAGAGGCCGGTGGTGAGGAGTTCACCTACATCCCATGCCTGAACGACGATGATGCGCATATGCATGCGCTTGCGACGGTGGTGGAAGAGAACCTGAAAGGGTGGCTTGGGTAGACCAGACGCATCACCTGAACAGATTTGCGCCCCGGCATTTGTCGGGGCGTCTGGTTTTCAAGTTGTGTCTGGGAGTCTCAGGCCGCGAGGGCGGAGACGACAGGGCGGCCCGTGAACTGTTGGTTGCCCACGCGTACGGTCACCATGCCGTTTGCGAGTTTGCGCACGAAGTTGCCTTGAATGGACACACAGGTCCCGATGATCACGGTGGTCAACACAGTCATATCCCCCATAGACGTGTGCCCAAATGTTAGCCGGTTTGGTTAAGAAATCACTTACAAAATTACGTCTGAGTGCAACTTTCTGAAGTTTTTATGCGCTTTGTGGATAAATTCGCGGGTAATCCGGCCGATTTTCCGCGGCAATCGTCACATCAGAGCCAATCGCGGAGAATCGGTATCAGGGGGATATCCGCCGGTGGCATGGGATAGTCGCGCAGCTCGTTCGCGCGCGCCCATTTTAGGGTCTGTCCTTCGCGCGATTGCGGGATGCCGTCCCACTTGCGGCAGGCAAAAAGCGGCATGAGCAGGTGGAAATCATCGTAGCTGTGGCTGGCGAAGGTGAGCGGCGCGAGGCAGCTTTCCCAGGTGTCGATGCCGAGTTCCTCTTGCAGTTCGCGTATCAGGGCGATTTCGGGCGTCTCGCCCGGTTCGACCTTGCCGCCGGGGAATTCCCAGAGGCCTGCCATGGATTTGCCCTCGGGCCGTTGGGCCAGAAGGATGCGACCATCGGCGTCGATGAGGGCGACGGCAGAGACCAGAATGACTCTTTTATCGGTCACGAGCGGTAATCCGCGTTGATCTGGATGTAGCCGTGGGTGAGGTCGCAGGTCCACATGGTGGAGTTGCCAGAGCCGAGGCCAAGGTCCACGTCGATCAGGAGTTCCGGGGCTTTCATGTACGCCGCGCCTGCCTCTTCCGAGTAGCTTTCGGCGACCCAGCCGTTTTCCGCGACGAGGATGTCGCCGAATTTGATCTTTAGCTGGTCCCGGTCGGCCTCGGCGCCGGATTTGCCGACGGCCATCACGATGCGGCCCCAGTTCGGATCCTCGCCCGCGATGGCGGTTTTGACGAGTGGCGAATTGGCGATGGCGCGGGCGACTTTGCGGGCGTCTGCGTCAGAGGCGGCGCCGGTGACGTGGACTTCGACGAATTTCGTGGCGCCTTCACCGTCGCGCACGATCTGGTGGGCGAGGTCCTGCATGACCGTTTGCAGGGCGGCTTGGAAGGTGGGGTCGGGCGCGGTGATCGGCGCGTTGCCTGCGCGGCCTGTCGCAGCGAGCAGGACGGTGTCCGAGGTGGAGGTGTCGCTATCGACGGTTACGGCGTTGAAGCTGACCTCATTGGTGGCGGACAACATCTGCTGCAGGGCGTCTTGGGTGATGGCGGCGTCGGTGAAGACGTAGCCGAGCATTGTGGCCATATCCGGCGCGATCATGCCGGAGCCTTTGGCGAAGCCCATGATGGTGATGGTTTTGCCGTCGATTTCACAGGTCGTGACCGCACCCTTGGGGAAGGTGTCGGTTGTCATGATGGCGCGGGCGGCGGGTTCGGCCGCGTCCGGGCTGAGATCTGCGGCGATGGCGGGGAGGGCATCGGTGATCTTGTGTGCGGGCAGAGGCTCCCCGATGACGCCGGTGGAAGAGGTGAAGATGTGGCTTTCGGGCAGGTTCAACGCTTGCGCGGCGGCCTCTGCGATCAGGGCCACATCGGTAACGCCGCGTTTGCCGGTGAAGGTGTTGGCGTTGCCGGAATTCACGACGATAGCGAGGCCCTGATCAGTGCTGACCTTGGGCAGCTTGGCCTGACAATCGAGCACGGCGGCGGAGCGCGTGGCGGAGCGGGTGAAGACGCCTGCGAGAGTGGAGCCGGGCGCAATCTCGGCCAGCATCACATCGACACGGTCTTTGTGTTTCACGCCAACGGCGCCCGCGGCAAAGCGGACGCCGTCGATGGCGGGCAGGTCTGGGAAAGCGGCGGGCGCAAGCGGGGAGACCGCGTATTTGCTACCGCCGGTGGCGACGGCCACCTTGCTGGGTGTGTCCGACATGGTGGCCCTTTCCGCCGTTGCTTATTCCGCGATCAGAGCTTGGTCACGGATAACGGCGGGGTCAATCTCCACCTCTGGGCGTTCGATCTCGGCGGCTTCGGTCAGTTCCTGAAGGCGGGCATCGACGCGGGCGCGGCGGAGTTCTTCTTCGAGCTCGGGCGCGACCTCTTCGAGGGTCGGCAGAGGCTGTTCCCGGGTCTCGTTCAAGAGAACAACGTGCCAGCCGAATTGCGTTTGCACAGGCGCGGAGACACCGCCGACCTCAAGCGCGAACACGGCCTCTTCAAACTCGGGCACCATCATGCCGGCGCCGAACCAACCGAGCGCGCCACCGTTGGGGCCCGACGGCCCGATCGAGTTCTCAGCGGCGAGTTCGGCGAAATCGGCCCCTTCGGCGAGTTGGTCGATGATCGCCTGTGCCTCTTCCTCGGTCTCCAGCAGGATGTGGGCGGCGTTGTATTCAACCGTTGGCTCGGCATCGCCATAGATGGCGTCATATTCTGCCTGAAGCTCTTCCTCGGTCAGTTCGGCCATGGCGACATCGTCCATGAACATCGCGGCGAGGAAGGCGCGGCGTTCATTCTCAAGACCCAACTGCATCTCGCGGCTGATGTCGGAGGCTTCGGCAGCCTCGGCCAGCACTTGCTGCTGGATCAACTGTTCCAACATGCCGTCAAAGAGGACCTCATCCGGAAGAGTCTGGTACTCGGCTGGCAGCATCTGGCGCATGGCGATGAGGTGGCCGACGGTGATCGCCTCACCATTGACGGTGGCCAAAACGGTTTCACCATTCACGTGGCCATCGGCATAGGCAGGAGCGGCCAAGGCAAGCGCCATCGCGCCGGACATCAGAAAGCGTTTCATCGGGAAAATCCTTGTTGGGGGCGAGGGCGTGCAAACGCGGGATCGCCTTACGTTGACTATCATCGGGCCGACCCTTATCTCGCTGATGGGTTCATCTCGGGGCCTTGGCCGTTGGCGGAAGATGTAGACCGCCGCGATGGGCCGAACAACCCACGACACCCACACGATATGTTCAGACGCGATTGGCCGCGCAGGCGCGGTTCGAAAAGAGGTTGAGATATGTTCGGTAAGCTGGCGAAGAAGGTCTTTGGCACCCCCAATGACCGCAAGGTGAAAGCCGTCCGTTCCGTCATCGACAAGATCAACGCGCTGGAATCCGATTTCGAAAGCCTGAGCGATACCGAGATCGTCGCCAAGACCGCCGAGTTCCGCAATCGCGCCCAGAATGGCGAGGCGTTGGACGATCTGCTACCGGAAGCTTTCGCCAACTGCCGCGAGGCCGCCAAGCGTGCGCTGGGTCTGCGGGCCTTTGACGTGCAGCTGATCGGGGCGCTGTTCATCCATCAGGGTAATATCGCCGAGATGAAGACGGGTGAGGGCAAGACGCTTGTGGCGACCTTTGCCGCCTATCTGAACGCGCTGACCGGCGAAGGCGTGCATGTTGTGACGGTCAACGATTACCTCGCCAAGCGTGACAGCGAATGGATGGGCAAGGTGTTCACCGCTTTGGGTATGACCACCGGCGTTGTTTACCCGCGCCAGCCCGAAGACGAGAAGAAGCAGGCCTATGCCTGTGACATCACCTACGCCACCAACAATGAGCTTGGGTTCGACTACCTGCGTGACAACATGCGCGGGTCGATCGACCAGATGGCGCAGCGCGGGCATAATTTCGCAATTGTGGACGAGGTCGACTCGATCCTCATCGACGAAGCGCGGACGCCGCTGATTATCTCAGGCCCGACGCAGGACCGCTCAGACCTGTACATCAGCATCGACAAGATTATTCCGAAGGTAGAAGACCACCACTACACGCTGGACGAAAAGACACGTCAGGCGACCTTCACCGATGAGGGTAACGACTTCCTCGAAGAGATCCTGCACGCGGAAGGCGTCTTGCCCGAGGGCCAGTCTCTCTATGACCCGGAAAGCACGACCATCGTGCACCACGTCACCAATGCTTTGCGTGCGCACAAGGTGTTCACCAAGGACAAGGAATACATCGTCCGCGACGGTGAGGTTGTGCTGGTCGACGAATTTACCGGCCGCATGATGCCGGGCCGGCGTATGTCGGAAGGCCTGCACCAGGCGATTGAGGCGAAGGAAGGCTGCAAGATCCAGCCGGAGAACGTGACGCTCGCGAGCGTGACGTTCCAGAACTACTTCCGCCTCTACAACAAGCTGGGTGGCATGACCGGGACGGCGGCGACGGAAGCAGAAGAATTTGCCTCGATCTACGGGCTGGGTGTGGTTGAGATTCCGACGAACCGCGAGATTGCGCGGATCGACGAGGATGACGCTGTCTACCGCACGGCGCGGGAAAAATATGAGGCCATCGTGAAGGCGATTGCCGACGCCCATGGACGTGGACAGCCAGTACTGGTTGGCACGACTTCCATCGAGAAGTCCGAGATGCTGGGTCAGATGCTTGAGAAGGCTGGTCTGCCCTACAACATCCTCAACGCGCGTCAGCACGAGCAGGAGGCGCAGATCGTTGCCGATGCAGGCAAGCTAGGCGCGGTGACGATTGCAACGAACATGGCCGGTCGTGGGACTGACATCAAACTGGGCGGCAATGTCGAGTTCAAGGTGATGGAGGCGATTGCCGCAGACCCTGAGGGCGACCCGGAAGAAATTCGGGCCCGCATTGAAGCGCAGCATGAAACCGACGAACAGGCGGTTAAGGATGCCGGTGGCCTGTACGTTCTGGCGACCGAGCGCCATGAAAGCCGCCGCATCGACAACCAGTTGCGCGGTCGCTCCGGCCGCCAGGGTGATCCGGGCAAGTCGAGCTTCTTCCTGTCGTTGGAAGATGACCTGATGCGCATCTTCGGGTCGGAGCGGCTGGACAAGATGCTCAACACGTTGGGCATGCAAGAAGGTGAGGCGATTGTGCACCCTTGGGTGAACAAGTCGCTGGAGCGCGCGCAGGCGAAAGTCGAGGGGCGTAACTTCGACATCCGCAAGCAGCTTCTGAAATTTGACGATGTGATGAACGACCAGCGGAAAGTCGTGTTCGGCCAGCGCCGGGACATCATGGGCGCTGAGGATATTGCTGAGGTCGCCAAGGACATGCGCGATCAGGTGATCGAGGACATGGTCGACACCTACATGCCGCCCAAGACCTATGCCGATCAATGGGACGTCGACGGGCTGAAAGAAAGCGCGCAGAAGGTGCTGGGTGTCGATCTGCCGATCGAGACCTGGGCCAATGAAGATGGCGTTGACCAAGAGGTCGCGCTGGAACGGCTTGAGAAGGCTGCGGACGAATACATGGCGTCGAAAGCCGCGCAATTCGGGCCAGAGCAGATGCGGAACATCGAAAAGCAGGTATTGCTGCAAACCATCGACCAGAAATGGCAGGAGCATCTGCTGACGCTGGAACATCTGCGCTCGGTCGTCGGCTTCCGGGGCTATGCGCAGCGCGATCCGCTGAACGAATACAAGACCGAGGCGTTCCAACTGTTCGAAGGGATGCTGGACGGGCTGCGCACCGATGTGACGGAAAAGCTCGCGCGGATTCAGCCGCTGACGCCGGAACAGCAAGAGGCGCTGATGGCGCAACTGCGCCAGCAGCAGGAGGCCGCGCAGAAGCAGATGGCCGGTGCGACCGCGGATGGCGGAGGTGCTGCTGCTGCCGGTGCGGCCAGTGCGGGTGCTGCAGCCATCGCTGATCCTGTCGCCGAAGCGCGCGCTGCGGGCTTTCCCAATGCCATCGAAGGTTTTGTGGAAGACGATCCGAATACCTGGGGTAGCCCAGGCCGGAACGATGTCTGCCCATGCGGATCGGGCAAGAAATTCAAGCACTGCCACGGCCGGTTGAGCTGAACCGATTGGGGCGAAATTGCGAAAAGTGACGCGATCTCGCCCCTATTTCCCACGTTTTGAGGCTTATTGAGGCCCGAATCCCCTCCCATCCTGCCCGCGGGTAAGAAGATGTGGAGTGTGGGACATGTTGAATACATTGGTCATCCGAGGCGCCGCCTTTTGCGTGCTGGCCTCAGGCGGTGTGCTTTACGCGATGGACAGCGGGTTGATCGGCAGTGCCGAAGGTGCGAGCGCGGATGTTGCTGGCGAACAGACGCTGACATCAGAGTCGCGCGCGGTTCACTCGCTTTCGCCTGAGCTTCCTATCATCGCAACCCATGCGGACGTACGCCTGCCGATGGCAGCGGAACCGGTGGCCCCCGAAGCCATGGTTGTGCCGGCGACCTTCGACAATGAGCCTGAAACACCAGCACCGGAAACGCCAACTGAGTTGAGCGATCTTGGCCTGCCCTGCGACATTACACTGACCGCCACAGCCATGCCCGCGGCAATGGTTGCTTTGGACGTGATGGCCCCGTGCCGGACAGAGGCGGCGGTGCAGATCAACCATTCCGGCATGATGTTTGAGGCGCAAACTGATGCGCTTGGCCTTCTGACCCTCGATATTCCGGCATTTGAAACGCCTGCCTTCTTCTCGGTCACATTCGACGATGGAGTTGAGGAAACCGTGCTGGTGGGCCTGCCTGATCTTTTGGACTTCGACCGGATCGGCCTGACTTGGCAGGGTGATATGGGCCTTGAATTGCACGCGATGGAATTTGGTGCCGAATTCGGCGGTGAAGGCCATGTCTGGCAGGAAGCCCCGGCCACAGCAGATGCCGCCATTGCGGGTGAAGGCGGGTTCCTGACCGAGGTTGTCGTGGGCGACAGCTTCACCCAGGTCTACACATTGCCCCGCGCCACATTGCGCGAAGGGGAGTCAGTGCGCCTGTCCATCGACGCGCCGATCACCGCCAACAATTGTGCCGCCAGCGTCCTGGCGCGGACGCTGCGCACCGAAGGGGCAGGCCCAGTGGATATCACCGAGCTAACTTTCACAGTGCCCGGATGTGACGCGATTGGCGACGTTCTGGTCTTGCAAAACCTTCTCGACGACCTGAGACTCGCCTCGAATTGAGGCCAGTTCGCGGGATGTCCCATGGGATACCGGATCGGGGCGGCCATCGGGGCCGCCCTTTCCTTTTTAGGCTGTATTGCCACGGCGCAGGACGTCGAATTGCGCTCGCTCGACGGGAGTGTGGAGCTTGAGGGCAACCTGATTTCCTACGATGAGGCGTTCTACCGGCTGGAAACGGTCTATGGCGCGCTGACAGTGGCGGCAGAAGGCGTGTCCTGCGCCGGGCCGGGCTGCCCTGATTTGGGGACATTTGTAGCCGAGGCGCGGATTGCGGGCGCGGCCACGGTGGCCGAGGGGTTGTTGCCCGACCTGCTGGACGCTTTCGCCGCGGCGCAGGGCATGACCCTCGAAGAGGCGGATGAAGATGGCCCCACCTTTGTATTGCGGCGCGAAGATGGATCACCGGCGGCGCGATTCACGGTCGTGGCGGGCACGACGGATGATGGATTTCTGGCACTTCTGAACCGAGAGGCGGACATCGCGCTTGCGCTGCGAGAGCCTTCCATCGCTGAACTGCGCGCGGCGGAGGCGGCTAGCCCGGACGACCCGCCACTGGACGATAGGGTGCGCGTCTTAGCGTTGGACGCGCTGGTGCCGATGGTCTCGGCTGAAAACCCATTGGACAGCCTGACTCTGCCACAGATTGCGCAGCTCTTCTCGGGCGAGGTGGTAAATTGGCAGGAACTCGGGGGGCCGGACGCGCCAATTGCGCTGCATCTGCTTTCGCCGGGACTTGGGCTTGCGCAAGCATTTTCCGCGCGTGTGTTGTTGCCGTCGGATGCGGGCCTGTCCGCTGACATTATCCGCCATGAGAATGCGGCGTCCCTCGCGGAAGCCGTAGCTAACGACGCTTATGCAGTCGGGATAACGGCTCGATCGGGGATCGGCCCCGCGCGTGCCCTGCCGCTGTCGGGGGCCTGCGGGTTCGCGCAAAGTGCTACGGGCGATGCGGTGAAGGCAGAGGACTATCCGCTGACGGCACCGGTCTACATGTACCTAGCCCCGCAGCGCCTGCCGCTTTTGGTGCGGCAGTTTCTGGCGTTCACCGAAACGGAAGTGGCCGAACGCCGTGTGCGGGACGCCGGATTTGTTGATCAGCTTCTGACGCGCACTCCGATGGCGTTGCAGGGCGAACGCCTGGCCAGCGCGATCCGTGCAGGGGGCGAAGATGTGGCGCTGGAGGATTTGCAGGACATGGTCGAGGTGCTTGGAACAGCCGAACGCCTGTCGACCACGCTGCGGTTCAATCCGGGCGGGACGGAGCTGGACATTCAATCGCGGGCCTCTATCGCGCGCCTCGCCATGGCAGTGGAACGCGGGGCCTTTGATGGGCGGCGCATTATCTTTGCAGGGTTCTCTGACGGGGACGGACCAGCAAGCGTGAATGCGCGCCTATCGTTGCGGCGGGCGGGCGTGGTGCGGGATGCGTTTCTGGCCGCGTCGAGCACAGCTGCACCGGACCGGGTGGAACTCGTAACGCATGGGTTTGGTGAAGCCATGCCGATGGCCTGTGATGACACCGATTGGGGCCGGGCGGTGAACCGTCGGGTTGAGGTGTGGTTGGATTGAGCCAAGCGGAAAACCGCGCTTTCCGGGTGGAGTTCGCGGCAATCCGTTTTGCTATAGGTAACCTTCGGAGCGGAAGCTAAGCTCGCGCGCTTTGCCGATCACCAGATGATCGTGGATCGTGATGTTGAAGATCTCAGCCGCATCGCGAATGGCGAATGTCATTTCAATATCGGATTGGCTTGGCGTTGGATCACCTGACGGGTGGTTGTGCACGAGGATCAGAGCGGTGGCATTCAGCTCTAGCGCCCGTTTCACGACCTCGCGCGGGTAGACCGGCACATGATCGACGGTACCTTCGGCTTGCGCCTCATCCGCGATGAGGACGTTTTTACGGTCCAGATACAGAACGCGAAACTGTTCGATATCGCGGTGGGCCATGGCGGTCTGGCAATATTCGAGCAGCGCATCCCATGAGCTGAGGATCGGTTTCTGCATGACCTTGGCGCGCGCCATGCGGTGGCCCACGGCCTCGATGAGCTTCAGCTGGAAGACGACCTTGTCGCCGACCCCCTCAATCTCTTTCAGACGGGCCGGGGGTGCGGCAAGGACGCGGTTGAGATCCCCGAAATGCGCGATGAGGCGCTTGGCGAGCGGCTTGGTGTCGCCGCGCAGGATGGCACCGTAAAGGACCATCTCCAGCAGCTCGTAATCCGGCACGGCATCCGGCCCGCCTTCGGTAAAACGCGCGCGCAGACGGTCGCGATGTTTGAGGCGGTGATCCTCGGCCCCTTTCGACGGGCCAGACGCCCTGCGCACAGGTGTGGCCTTCACGAAACGGGGTAAGACTTCTTCAAAGGAAAAGGCGGGCTGTTCGGACATATGCCGCAGCCTGCCCCGGAATGGTTAACGAAGCGTTATTCGCCGGGCGGTGGCGTCGGTTCACGCCGGAACTTGGACGAGAACGGATACATGAACTGCTTCCAATACCCGCGCGGAACGGTGTCACCGACGACGCCATATTGCTCGGGCCATTCGCCTTTGTCGGGCAAATGATGGGTGCCGAAGAGCCAATCGTAGATCGGGAAATGGCTGGAATAATTGATGTCGATCGCGTCGCGATCCGACCCGTGGTGCCAGTGGTGAAACCGGGGCGTGACGATGAAGCGCTCCAGGAAGCCCATCTTCCACCCGATATTAGCGTGGATGAAGCTCGACGAGAAATAGACGATCAGCAGGTAGGCCTGGATCGCCTCGGGCATGAAGCCGAGCGTGAACATCGGCACAGCGGTCAGGCTGCGCAGGATGGCAATCTCGATGAAATGCATCCGCGCACCGGCGAGCCAATCCATCTTTTTCGTGGAATGGTGGATCGCGTGGAAGTTCCACAGGAACGGGAACGTGTGGAAGGCGCGGTGGACCCAATATTGCACGAAATCGGTGGCCGCCATGATAACGATGACCTGAACCCAGAACGGCATCGACGCAATCCAGGCGCGGGTGGCATCAAGGTCGATATTGGCGTTCACGTAGTTGGCGGGGGCCAGCGTGATGAAGCCAAGCACCTGCACGAACATAGAAGAGATGAGGTAGTAAAACATGTCTTCCTGCCATTCGGGGCGGAAGACGGTTTGCTCGGACCGTGCCGGGAAGAAGCGTTCGAGTGGGACGAAGAGGAAGCCGACGACCAGCACGTTGATGATGAAGTAATCGAGTCCGAAGTAGAGGCTTTGCGGCGGTGCGCCTGCGGTGTCGGGCTGCGTGGTGGCCATGAGGCTGGCGACGACTGTGACGGCCAGCGCACACCAACCCAGTGATTTGCGGCGCCCGATGATCAGCGACAAAAGCGCCAGCGCATAGCCGGACAAAAGCAGGAAGCGCATCACCACGGTCATGATGCCGTTTTGGTGGATGAAGGCGATTTCGGGGTAGCTGAAGGTCTCAGGATACCAGCGCAGCAATACGATCAGGAGGCCTGCCAGCCCGGCCAACAGGGCCAGGGATCCGCTAAGCCAGCCGGAGCCAAGCGGGCGGTCTTCACGCGGGGTTTCAAGGTGCGATATGACGGATCGTAAAAAGCTCATGTCTGTCGCCTAGCCGTGTCGTTTGGCCGAAGTATGGCCAAATTCCCAATCAGCCAGAAGCTTAAAGGCGCGCGTTTCTTCAATGCCATCGCAAAGGGTTGCCCAATTGCGCCATATCGCTTTGCGAAGGCATATCAGCCTCTTATTCGGAAAGGCCCAGATACTCCCACTCGGACATCATATGACCTGTGATGGACGCAGCGAGTGTTTCGGCATCGACAGCCGGAACCAGCGTAAGATTGATACGAGAGACGGCCATCAGGCTTTCGACCTGATCAGGATGCGGAAAAATAACCGCGCGCACCAATTCTCGACCACCACTTTCGGGCCGGATATGAGAGCCAATCATTTGGACGGCATTCGGGACATTACCCAATTCCACACGTTCGAGAACCAGTAACTCACCTTCGGGGAACGCCCCAATTGCACTTGGAAAAATCTGTTCACGCAGCAATTGCGCCGCCAAGTCAGCGCGCATTTGCAGTGGGTCATCGGCCTCTGCCGCCATCGGGATGTTCGCGGTGGTAACCTGGAAATTTTCCAGAAATAGGCCCTGCTCCGTGGTTTCATCCGAGACGTATGTGAATTGGAAGGCCGCGAATGCACCGCCATCAGGAAGCAGAAAGTCACGGACAGTAACGCCATCGAAACGCGGCACGTAAACGCGGAAACGCACTGGAACGTCGATATCAAACCGCTCGGTTATGCCTTCATCATAGGTGTATGTATCTGACAAAAGCAGCCCGCCACCCCGGCTGATATAACGCTCGGCCACTTCGGCGGCGGCTTCCGTTTGGGCCTGTGCAACAGAAACCGGGATAAGGGATAGGCTGATGCCCAGAAGAATTGCGGACAGATGAGAAGGCATACTGAAAGCTCCGACTAAAATGGTCGGCACAGGCTAGGTCAGGGAAGCCAGATGGATCAACAGTTGCGTGTTAGCCCCAGGTTGGGTGGAACTTGCCCGCGGGTGAAAGCGTGAAGATCTCGGCCCCATCGGCGGTTACGCCAATGGAATGCTCGAATTGGGCGCTGAGGCTTTTGTCGCGGGTCACGGCGGTCCAATCATCGGAGAGGACCTTCGTTTCCGGGCGCCCGAGGTTCACCATCGGCTCGATTGTGAAGAACATGCCTTCTTCCAGCACGGGGCCCGTGCCGGGGCGGCCGTAGTGGAGCACGTTGGGTGGGGCGTGGAACACCTGCCCCAGACCGTGACCGCAGAAATCGCGCACGACGGACATGCGCTTGGACTCGACGAAGGATTGGATCGCGTAGCCGATATCACCGAAGGTCTTGCCGGGTTTCACAGCCTCGATGCCTTTGAACAGCGCGTCGTGGGTCACTTGGATCAACCGCTCAGCCTTACGGGGCAGATTGCCCGCCACGAACATGCGAGACGTGTCGCCGAACCAGCCATCGACAATCACGGTGACGTCGATGTTTACGATATCGCCGTCCTTCAGCTTCTTCTCGCTGGGGATGCCGTGGCAGACGACGTGGTTGATGCTGATGCAAGAGGCGTGCTGATAGCCGCGATAGCCGATGGTGGCGGACGTCGCCTCAGCCTCATTCACCCAGGCCTCGATCTGCGCATCGAGCGCGCCCGTGGTCACACCGGGCACCACCAGAGGCGCGACCCGGTCGAGAATGTCAGCCGCAAGCGCCCCCGCCCGGTGCATCCCGGCGAAGTCAGCTTGTTGGTGAATGCGGATGCCGTCTTTGGTGAGGCGGCCTTTGAAATCGTCCACGGGGACTCTCCAAGTGTTGCGCGAGATCTAATTTAGGGCGTTCGAGATCGAATTGCCAGCAGGGCGGACTTGCGCGGTCGAGCGCCTGAATGCAAGGTCGCCGCCATGATTGATTGGCTGATTTTCATCCCCGCTTGTTTTGCGCTGAACCTCGCCTTTGGGCCGAACAACCTGCTGGCGATGACCCATGGCGCGCGGGGCGGCGTTGCCTTTGCGCAGAAGGCAGCGATTGGCCGCCTGCTGGTCTTTGTGCCAATGATTGGGTTGAGCGCGCTGGGCCTGGGATTGGTTCTGACCGCGTCGGCCGCCCTGTTCAGTGTCGTGAAGGTGATCGGTGCGATTTACCTGATCTGGCTGGGCGTACGGTTGTGGCGCGCGGCGGCATCCGCACAGGTCGAGGTGGGCGCGACGACAAACCTATCGATGTCCCGCGCCTTTCGGGCCGAGGCGCTGGTTGCCCTGAGCAATCCGAAAGCCATACTGATCTTTGCAGCGTTTTTCCCACAATTCGTCAGCGTGGAGGCCTATTGGCAAAGCTATCTGGCCCTTGGCGCAGCCTTTTTGGCGCTCGAAGCGGTGGCGATCTTTGCCTATGCCTGCGCGGGTCGGTTCACCATGCGGGTGGCGGCGGACCGCATGCCGTGGATACAGCGGGCCTCCGGCGCGATGATGGCTATGTTTGGCGTGCTTTTGTTGATCAGTCCCGCGCCTGAGGCGATGGGTCGACCGGCAGCGGCCCGCTGAGGACAATGCCCTCCGGCGAAATCTTGGTGCCATGGCAGATAACTTCGACGCCAGCGTCCCGCGCAGCGTCGAAGGCTTTCGCGTAGTGGGGGTCAAGATCCGGGGCGAGGCGGAAGCGGGTGCAATCGGTGCGTTGCACGACATAAAGCATCACCGCGCGGCCGCCTTGTTGGGCGATGGTTGTGAGTTCGCGCAAATGCTTGGCGCCGCGTTCAGTCACGCAATCGGGGAATTCGGCCCAATCGCTGTCACGGCGGAGGTGGCAGTTCTTCACTTCGACATAGGCATCGGGGCGACCCGGTTCGCTGAGAAGGAAGTCGATGCGGCTGTTCTCGGCTCCATAGCGTTGCACGGGTTTAGTCTCTGAATAGCCGGCTAGGGCCGGTATCTGCCCTTCCGCCAGCGCATCTTTTACCAACCGGTTAGGTAGGCCCGCATCGATCCCGGCGAAATGCCCGTCCGGCAATTCCACCAACCGCCAGCCGTATTTCAACTTCTTTTTCGGGTCGTCATTGGACAGCAGCCAGATGCGCGCACCGTCATCCTTGAGACCCATCATCGAGCCGGGATTGGGGCAATGGGCTGTTACCTCGCTCCCGTCCTCCAGCACACAATCGGCAAGGAAGCGTTTGTAACGGCGGATCAGGCGGGCGGGGACAAGTGGGGTTGGAAAGATCATGGGGCGCGACCTATACCGTGCGAGGCTGATGTCCAAGGAGGCCGCGCATGTCCAACCCTACCGCCGCGATGCTCGTGATCGGGGATGAAATCCTGTCGGGGCGCACGCGCGACAGCAACATGAACCATCTGGCCAAGGCGCTGACCGAGCATGGCATCGCCTTGCAAGAGGCGCGGATGATCAGCGACGATCACGCCACCATCGTGCGACAGGTGCGCGAGATGGCCGGGGCTTACGACCAAGTCTTCACCTCGGGCGGGATCGGGCCGACCCACGATGACATCACCGCCGAGGCCGTGGCCGACGCGATGGGCGCGGCCTGCGGTGTGCGCGAGGATGCGCGCGCGATCCTCCAGGCGCATTACGACCGGTCCGGGCAAGAGCTGAACGAAGCTCGCTTGCGCATGGCGCGCATTCCCGATGGGGCGGCCTTGATCGACAATCCGGTAAGCGCCGCGCCCGGTTTCACCCTTGGCAATGTCCACGTGATGGCAGGTGTGCCGAAGATTTTCGAGGCGATGCTCGCCGGGTTGCTGCCGACGCTGACCGGGGGTGCGCCAGTGATTTCGGACAGCCTGCGTGTGGAACGGGGTGAGGGCGATATTGCAGCGCCTCTAGGCGATCTGGCGGAAGCGCATCCCGAAGTTTCCATCGGCTCTTATCCGTTCCAAAGCAGCAACGGGAAATATGGCTCGAACGTTGTGGTGCGCAGCCAGGATGGCGCGGCGGTAGAAGTCGTCATGGAAAAGCTGCGCGGCCTGTTCCCGGAAGCGGCATGACCGGCGCGGATATCTTTCCAACGGTGGCAGCATCCTGGCCGCCAAGCGCAACCCAATCCGTTGGCCCGTTTGTCGTTCCTGAACCGGATGCGGGCGGCAATCGCGTCAGCGCGGCCCGGCTAAACGAGCCAACTGCGAGGAACGCAAGCGAGGAGGGGTTGGAGGCGGCGGAAACTGCGATGAATGCGCAAGCGCGCGCGCCACTGTTTCAAGTGCTCGACCATCAGGACGGTCTGTCCAACGCCCTCGATCAGCGCGGCTACATCGCGCGGGATCATACGGACATTCTTGTGATCCGTTCCGCCGATCTGGCCGCTCCGCCCCCGCCCGTGACTGCCTTCACCATCTGGCCCCCGCTGGCCATCCAGACCGAGATCTGGGAGGCCGGTGGCATCGATGCGGCGCGCCGTGCGGTTATGGACCGGGCGGATTTCCCCAAGACCTCGCTGTTCGGGCGCATTAATGACAAACCCGCAGGTGCAGCGTTTGTGGGCGTGAATGGTTCGGTGGCGATGCTTCACGCGTTGGAGATCACCCCAAGCGCGCGGAGGGCCGGATTGGCCAGCACGATGATGCGCGCTGCGGCAGATTGGGCACAAAAAGAGGGTGCAGAGTGGTTTTCTGTGCTAGTGACGCAGCAAAACAGTGGGGCGCAAAGGCTTTATGCTTCCTTGGGCCTGAGAGCTGTGGGAACATATTGTTACCGAGAAAAGACAGGCGGACCGACCCAGTGAGATTGCAAGGCGTGCGCAAGTTTGGCGGCCTGGCAGCGCTATGCTTAGCCGGATTGTGTGCGCCCACTGGTGTTGCCGCGCTGGACCTTGCCTTTCCAGGCGAGGCGGAGCTGGTGCTGAGCACGGGCCCCACGCAAGGCCAGCACCCGATTGCGACCGGTCCTTTCCGCAACGGTCAGGTTCCTTTGGCGCTGACCGATGGGATGGTGCAGACGCTGACTTGGCAGGTCGAAGGTGAGGGTGTTTCTACCGCTTCGATCCTACGCGCTGTGAACGAACAGCTTGAGGCGCAGGACTATGAGGTGACGTTCACCTGCTTTGCGGCAGCATGCGGCGGCTTTGATTTCCGCCATGCGGTCCCGGTTGGGCAAGCGCCTGAAATGCATGTCGATCTGGGCAACTACCAGTACCTGACCGCCTCAACCGAGCGCGAGGCCGGGGCAGAGCAGGTCGCACTGATGATCAGCCAGGGCGGCGCGACCAGTTTCGTGCATATGGCACGTGTCATGCCTGCCGAGGCGGTCGAGACGAACCCCGTCGTTCTCTCCAGCAGGTCGCCGGACGCGGCAGAAGGCGCCTTGGCCCCACAAATGGACCCAGGCGATCTCGTGGGCATGCTGACCAGCATCGGATCTGCGCCGTTGGATGATTTGCGCTTTGCAACGGGCGCGTCGCAGCTATCGGGTGAGATGTACCCTTCGCTCGTGGCCCTGGCCGCTTTCCTAGAGGCCAATCCGGCGCGGCGTGTGGTTCTGGTTGGGCATACCGATGCGAGCGGGTCGCTTTCCGGCAATATCTCACTTTCGCAAGCGCGGGCCGATGCAGTTCGGCGTTTCCTCGTCAACCAGTTGGACGTGAACCCTGGCCAAATTGAAGCGGAAGGGATCGGCTATCTGTCGCCCCGCGCCTCGAACACGACATCCGAGGGGCGCGAAGCCAATCGCCGTGTTGAGGTTGTATTGGCCGACGCCGGTTAATCCAGCCGATCCGGCAAACCTTTCCCATTATTCCACCACCGACGCGGATTATCGCTGTTGGGATCGTAAGCCGCGCGGCTGGCCCAGTCCTCGCGCACGAAAATCACCGGCTCTTCGTAATGATGCACGGCGTTGATTGCGTCCATGACCGCACTCAGCGCCTTGATGTCACGTTCAATGGAAATCTTTAGTTCGACCATCGGATAGGTTTCAGTACTGCCAACCTTGAAGCCATCGACATGGGTCGTGGTGGTTGATCCGGGTTCCGGCTGGGCGGTTTCGCGCCCGACGGCCGAGATGCTGGCATTGCGCTGATAGCGGCCAAAACTGAGTGGGTGAACCTGCATCACTGCATCAAGGATGCGATCGGTGTCTTCCGGAAGTGTCTGAATTTCCAAGGTATAGACAGGCTCTAACGTGCCAGATTGGGCCTTATACTGATCGAGTTCGCTCATGGTGGCCTCCGCGTTTGTTGTCATTATGTTCTCAAAACCATGTGGGGCCAAACAAAAAAAGCCCGGGTGATGCGAGGCATCGACCCGGGTCAAGGTAGGCACGCATCGTCGGCAGGGACGATACGAGGCACGGCAAGGGAAAAACGGTCAGATCACCAGTCGGTCGGGCCTTTGTCGCGGAAGCTTTCGACAAGATAGTCGATGAAGGCACGGACCTTGGGCTGGATATAGCGACCCGGCGGGTAGACGGCATAGACGCCCTGGATATCGACCGGGAGGTCGGGCATGGCATCTTCAAGAAGGCCGTCGCGCATCGGGTCGGCGTAGAGGAACGAGGGCAGATAAGCGATGCCAAGGCCACCTATGGCGGCGTTCAGCAGGCTTTGCCCATCGTTGACCGTCAGCCACCCGGCGGTGCGCACCTGGCGCAACTCACCCGAGGGGGCGGTCAGCTTCCACACATTGCCCGAGGACGAGTTCGAGTAGTGCAGAAGCTTGTGTTCGTTCAGATCATCAATCCGCTCTGGCCGACCATATTCTTTGAAGTAGCCGGGGGCGGCGATCATGCGGCGCTGGGTTTCACAAATCTTGCGCGCCATAAGAGAGCTGTCTTCCAGCTCACCCACGCGGATGGCCATATCGAAGCCTTCCGAGATCAGCTCAACATAGCGGTTGTTCAAGACCATGTTGACGGTGATGTCGGGATAATTGTGCAGGAACTCCCCCAGAATAGGCGAGACGTGGTTCACGCCGAAATCCGTGGCGATCGACACACGCAATGTGCCGGACGGCGCGGATTGCATGGCAGTGACGAGAGCATCGGCCTCACCCGCATCATTCAGCACGCGGCGGGCGCGGTCGTAATAGGCCAGACCAATCTCGGTCGGAGACACGCGGCGGGTCGTGCGATTGAGAAGACGCGCACCAAGCCGGGCCTCCAGTGAGGAGACATGTTTCGAGACAGCGGATTTCGAAATCCCCATCTTCTTGGCTGCATCCGTGAAGCCGCCTTGGTCTACTACCGTGGCGAAGGCTTCCATTTCCGTTAAACGATCCATACCGGGCCTACTGTTGACTGCTCGTAGGATCGTTGATGGCCGTGAATTGGGGCGCAAATGGGATGCGGGTAAGACCAAAGCGGGATTATTCCGCGGATCGTTGAAGGCATCGCAACAGCGGTTGCGCGCCAATTGACGATTGCAAGGGCGGCGAGAAGGTCGTTAGCGTCCGCGCAACAATCGCAGGAAACAATGGGGATGAGGGACATGGATCATGCAGAGGCCCGGGCCGAGATGGCCGCCGCCTTTCGCTGGACCGCGCGCGAAGACATGCATGAAGGCGTGGCCAACCATTTCTCGTTCGCCGTCAATGATGCGGGCACCGAATTTCTGATCAATCCAAAGAAGCATTTCAGCGCGATCAAGGCGTCTGACCTTTGGGTGGTAGATGCGGATGATCCTGAAAGTGCGAAGGGCGACGACGCGCCGGATCAAACAGCGTGGGGACTGCATGGTTCGCTGCACCGCCACGTTCCCCATGCACGCTGCGCGATGCACGTGCATTCGACCTACGCGACTGTGCTGGCTTCCTTGGCCGACTCGCGCCTTCCGGCGATCGACCAGAACTCCGCCATGTTTCACAACCGGCAGGTAGTGGATGAGGGCTATGGCGGGCTGGCGCTTGAGGATGAAGGCACGCGCTGCGCGCAGATGTTCCAGGATCCAAGCGTGCGCACGATGATCATGGGCAATCACGGCGTGCTGTTCATTGGAGAGACTGTCGCCGAGACCTTCATGCGGATGTATTACTTCGAGCGTGCCGCGCGGAACTACATTCTGGCGCTTCAGACGGGCCGCGAGTTGCGGGTTTTGTCCGAGGAGGTCGCCGAACGCACCGCGCAACAGCTTGATGAAGATCACGGCGCGGACGTTGATCTGCTGCGGGGAATCCGAGTGGTGCTGGATCGAGACGAGCCGGATTACGTCACCTAACTGAACGGAACCCAACCAGCAGTTCTGGCGTTTCGCCGTCATGATACCTGACGGCCTTATCTATTATCCTGACGACCGACCGGGCATTACGCGCCGACGCTGTGGGCGAGGGTTCAGCTACCGTGGACCCGATGGCACCACGATCGAAAACGGCAAGGCCCGCAAACGGATCGAAGCGCTGGCCGTGCCGCCGGCCTACAAACATGTCTGGATCAGTCCACGGTTGAACGGGCATCTGCAAGCGACCGGCTATGACGATGCCCGCCGAAAGCAATATCGCTATCATCCCGATTGGACGTCGTTCCGCGCCCAGCGAAAGTTTGAGGATATGCCCCGGTTTGGCTTGGCCCTGCCGCGCCTGCGCGACGCCATCCGAACGGGGCTTGAGGCAGAGCCGGGAAGCCGGGAATTTGCGCTGGCGGCGGTTCTTGCGCTGATCGACAGACTCTCGTTGCGTCCCGGACACCCCGACTACGTGGAAGCGAATGGGAGCTACGGCGCCACCACGCTGCAATCGCGCCACCTGACGACGAATGACGCGGGCACCCAACTGCAATTTCCGGCGAAGGGGGGAAAGAAAGTTCGCGAAACGCTGCGCGACCGAAAGCTGGCCCGCGCGCTGCATAAGCTGGACGATCTGCCTGGCGCACCCATCGCGACCTGGCTGGACGATGGTGAAACGCGCGCAATCTCACCGGATATGCTCGGGGCTTTCATCGCCGAGGTGACGGGAGAAGAGGGGCTGACGCCCAAGACCTTCCGCACATGGAACGGCTCGGTCGCGGCGTTGGAAGTCGCATTGTCTGAGCGCGACCTGACAATCGCCGCGATGTCAGAGGCTGCGGCTAAGCGATTGAACAACACGCCGACAATGGCGCGGAACAGCTATATCCACCCGGAGGTGATTGGTTTGTCCGATGTTGACGCAAAACAAAGGCAGGCGTTGGCCGATGCCACAACCCCGACACGCCTGCGCAAGGCGGAACGCGCATTGTTGAAGCTGATCGATTAGCCTTTGGCGTGAAGGATCCGTCCGATGAGGTTCAACAAAAGCTGTGCGGCAAGGATGGCAGTGGTTCCGTCGCGGTCATAATCCGGCGCAACCTCCACCAGATCGACGCCGACGATACGGTTGCGTTTGGCGAGAATCGCCAAGAATTCCAACACCTCATAGTAGAGAAACCCACCATGGGACGGCGTGCCGGTTCCCGGCGCGATTGAGGGATCGAAGCCGTCAATGTCGATAGTGATATAGAGGTCTACACCTTCGGGCACGCGTGCCGCGGCTGCCTCGGCCCCCATAGCGCGGACCTGGCGAACCGATTGGATGTCTGATCCGAAGCTTCGGGCATCCTCATACCCTTCCTTTGCGGTCGAGCTGACGTTCCGAATGCCGAATTGCGATAGGCCAGTCACATGATCCTGCTCCGCCGCTCGGCGCATCGGGTTGCCGTGGCCGTGGCGAACCCCGTGGCGCTCGTCGACGAAATCGAGATGGGCGTCGATCTGGACCACATGTATTGGCCCATGGTCCGCAAAGGCGCGGATGCAGGGGATATTGATCGAGTGGTCACCGCCGAGCGTGACAGGCAGCGCACCTGCGGCGAGGGCGGCGCGAACGCCTTTCTCGATATTGGCGTGTGAGGCTTCAGTATCCGTATGGATGATGTCGGCATCGCCCATATCCACGATCTTCGTGCCAGGCCCAAGATAGGTGACGTCATCTTCGTGATCGTAGGCGCCGGCATGGCCGAAAGCGAAGAGCGTGGAGGCCTCCCGTATGCCGCGCGGGCCGAACCGCGCACCCGCCCGCCATTGGGTGCCGAAATCAAACGGCGCACCGAGGACGGCGACATCGGCGTCGATCTTGGACCAATCGGGTTGGTATTCGTATTTGCCGAACGTGGCGATGCCCACGAAGGGCAGGTTCAGGCGGCCGGATTCGTAACCATGTGACATGGGCGCAAGGTGCGGCGGATGGGTCGCGCCTTCAAGCGGATGTTTCGGCTGGGGCTGGTATGGGAGCCTCCGGCGCGCATATTTATCGGAACAAAGATGAGCAGGGAGCGTAGGCCGGTTGGCGAAGCGCACACGGAAAACGAAGAAGACGAAGACCGAGTCGCGCGCGCGGCGCTGGGCGCGTTGGTTTCGCCGCTGGTTGTGGCGTGGTGTCTTCGGCGCGGCGGCCCTGATGCTGGTGTGGATCGTGCTTTATGCCTTCGTGCCCGTGCCGACCACCATCTACATGCTACAGGAACGCGCGCGGTTGGGCGGAGTGTTGGAGCAGGATTGGGTGCCGATGGAGGAAATCTCACCACATCTGGCGCGGGCCGCTGTGGCTGCAGAGGACGCGAACTTTTGCCTGCATTGGGGCTTCGACATGTCCGCGATCCGCGACGCGATTGCCGATGGTGCGTCTCGAGGTGGGTCGACCATTAGCCAGCAGACCGTGAAGAACGCGTTTCTGTGGCATGGGCGTTCGTGGGTGCGGAAAGCGCTGGAGGCTGCGATTACCCCTGTGATGGAACTGATTTGGCCCAAGCACCGAGTGTTGGAGGTGTACTTGAACGTCGCGGAATTCGCGCCCGGTGTGTTCGGAGCAGAAGCTGCCGCGCAGCATCATTTCGGGGTTTCTGCCGCTGATCTGACCGAACGGCAGGCCTCGCTTCTTGCCGCCGTCCTGCCCAACCCGCAGCAACGCAATGCGAGCGCGCCATCCAGCAGCGTGGACCGTCGCGCGCGATCTATTGCAAACGGGGCGGCGACGATCCGCGCCGATGGGCGGGATGACTGCTTTGCGAATTGATTTTTCCGATCCAAGCGGCCAAAGAACACGAACACCAGACCGAGCAGCCCAATGAACCGCCTCTATCATTTCCCGCTTTCTCCGTTTTGCCGGAAGGTCCGCCTTGTGCTGGCCGAGAAGAGGATTGAGGTGGAACTGGTCGAAGAAAAGTATTGGGAACCCTCCACCGAGTTTTTGCGCCGCAATCCGGCGGGAAAAGTTCCAGTTCTGAAGATCGACGGCATGATGCTGAGCGATAGTCAGGCGATCTGCGAATATCTTGAGGAAACTGTGCCGGACCCTGCGCTGCTGCCACGAGATGCGGCGCAGCGGGCAGAAGTGCGAAGGCTTGTGGCGTGGTTCGATGACAAGTTCCACAAAGAGGTGACCGTCAATCTTGTTCATGAACGGGTGCACAAGAAGCTGATGCGGTCAGGGTATCCGGATGGGCGTGCAGTGAAAGCGGGCGCGACGAACGTGAAATTCCACATCAAATATATGGATTGGTTGCTGGATCATCGCCGCTGGCTGGCAGGGGATCAGATGACAATGGCTGATTTCGCCGCCGCCGCGCAGCTTTCATGCCTCGACTATATCTCGGACGTGGATTGGAGCCTGAGCGCGCCGGTCAAGGATTGGTATGCGAAGGTGAAATCGCGGCCTGCCTTCCGGTCGATCCTTGCGGATCAGATCTTCGGCTTCCCGCAACCGGCGCATTACGCCGACCTCGACTTTTGAGCGATCTGAAAGAGGCCCTGCGCGCAGAGGCCTTTGAGGCCGGATTTGCGAAGATGGGCGTTTGTCGCCCCGATGCTGTCCCTGAATTGGCAGCACGTTTGTCGGACTTCGTGAACGCCGGGTATCACGGACAGATGGGCTGGATGGCCGAGCGCATGCACTGGCGCGGCGCGCCGGACGAACTGTGGCCCGAAGCGAAGTCTGTGGTGATGCTGGCCGAACCATACACGCCAGAAGTCGATCCGCTGGAAGCACTGAAGGCCCGCGATTGCGCCACGATCAGTGTCTATGCGCAGAACCGTGACTATCATGATCTGGTGAAAAAGCGCTTGAAGCGCGTGGGGCGTTGGCTGCTGAAGCAGGTCTCGGGCGAACAGATAAAGGTTTTCGTCGATACGGCACCGGTGATGGAAAAGCCGCTGGCACAGGCCGCAGGGCTGGGATGGCAGGGTAAGCACACAAACTTGCTGGCGCGCGATCTGGGGAATTGGTTCTTCCTTGGCGCGATTTTCACAACCGTGGAGCTTCCCAGCGACGCACCTGAGCAGGAGCGCTGTGGCAGCTGCACCGCCTGCCTCGACATCTGTCCGACCGATGCCTTCCCCGCGCCCTTCAAACTGGATGCGCGGAAATGCATTTCTTACCTGACGATCGAATATAAAGGCCCGGTCGATCTGGGGCTGCGTGCGAAGATGGGCAACCGGATCTACGGGTGTGACGATTGCCTTGCCGTTTGCCCATGGAACAAGTTTGCACAAACCGCCCGCGACATGCGGTATGCGCCACGGCCTGAACTTCAATCGCCCAAGCTGGCGGAGCTTGCGGTGCTTGATGATGCAGAGTTTCGTGCTCTCTTTTCCGGCTCACCCATCAAACGGATCGGGCGGGATCGCTTCGTACGGAACGTGCTTTACGCCATCGGTAATTCGGGGGAGCCTGCCTTGGCGGACGTGGCGCGCGGGTTGGTGGATGATCCGGACGCCGCTGTCGCAGATGCGGCGCAATGGGCGGTGGAACGGCTGACATGAGGCTTCTGATATTCGGCTACGGATTTTCTTCCCGGGCAACGGCTTTGGCCTTGCCTGGCGGATGGTCCGTGCGCGCAACCACCCGAAACCCCGCGAAGTTTGGCGTGATGGAACGCGACGGGGTCACGCCATTGCTGTTCCCCGGCTCGGACATGACCGGGCATATCGAATGGGCGAGCCATGTGTTGATCTCAGCGGGGCCACAAAATGGGCGTGATCCCGTTCTGGCAGAGCTTCGTACGGCCTTTGCCGCGGCCCGACATCTGAAGTGGGTGGGCTACCTGAGTACGACGGGCGTCTATGGCGACCATGGTGGTGGCTGGGTGACTGAGGAAACACCGCTAAAGGCCTCTACCAAACGAGGGCAGGCACGGATTGATGCAGAAGCCGAATGGATGGCGCTGCATCGTGATCTCGGGCTGCCTGTACACCTGTTCCGGCTGGCAGGAATTTACGGGCCGGGGCGTGGGCCCTTTGCTAAAGTGCGCAACGGCACTGCGCGGCGGATCATCAAAGAGGGGCAAGTGTTCAGCCGAATCCATGTTGAGGATATCGCGCAGACGGTCCTCGCTTCCATCAACCGACCCAACCCTGGCGCGGCTTACAATGTCTGCGATGATGACCCGGCCCCGCCGCAGGATGTCATCGCCCATGCCGCGGAATTGCTCGGCCTTCCGGTTCCGCCGGCCATCGCCTTTGAAGACGCGGACATGACACCCATGGCGCGCAGCTTTTACGCCGAGTCAAAGCGGGTGGATAACGCGCGCATCAAGGAAGAGTTGGGGGTGCAGCTACGCTATTCCGATTATCGCGTCGGCCTAGCGGATCTTCTTTCCTCCGAAGCGAAAAGCTGAGCCTCGCGTAACCCTCGGATTTGTGTATAAATGCCGAAAAACTTGGATCGAGCAGTCGCCATGGATCGTCGCACTTTTCTTGCTATTCCCGCTTTGTTGCCGGTCGCGGCCTGTTCGCGGTTCCCTGAATATAACGGGCCCGAGGTTACACGAGTCGTTGTGTGGAAAAACGAACGGCTCATGTCCCTTTTCCACCGCGAAGAAGTTCTTGAGAGCTATGAGATCGAGCTTGGTTTCGCACCGGAGGGCCACAAGTTCGAATATGGCGACGGACGGACGCCCGAGGGCGAATACTTCATTGATCGCCGCAATCCGAACAGTGATTTCTACCTGTCGATCGGGATCAGCTATCCCAACGCCGAAGATATTGCGCGCGCCAGAGAAGCAGGTGTGAACCCCGGCGGCGACATCTTCATTCACGGCACGCCGCGACCGTTCCGGAATATCGACGATTGGACCGTAGGCTGTATCGCGGTTCGCAACCGCGAGATGCGCCAGATCTATTCGATGGTACAGAACGGCACGCCGATCATGATTCACCCCTAAAGGGTATCTCGAATCGGGGGCAAACCCTTGATTCGGCTATATTCGCACTTCCGTTGGTCGCACTTTTGTTCCCGAGAAAATGACTTCGATGTGATTTTGGGCACCAACCTGCCACCGAACCCCCGGAAGTGTTGCTAATTTGACGACACAAGCGATTTCGATGGCAACTGCCGATTTTCCCGCCATTGCATTCGCACAGGGTTGCTGGTTAAACATGAACACGAGGTACAGTCTTGGGTGCCCTAACCTGTGCATTGTGTACAAAAGGGGCGTATCTTGGAGGATATTATGAAGAAACTTGCTCTCGCTGCTGCTCTGTCTGTTGTCGCCACTGGCGCGTTCGCAGGCGGCTACGTTGAACCCGCGGTCATCGAGCCCGTGGTCATCGTTGAAGACACCGGCTCCTCGGCCGGCGGCATCCTGGTGCCCGCCATCGCCGTTCTGCTGCTGGTTCTGGCACTGCACCACACCTGATCCCAACGGATCACGTGGTATCACGATTTGAATTGGCGCTGCCCGCAAGGGTGGCGCCATTTCTTTTTTGCAACAGGTTGGGCCACAGATGATGCCAGATGCATTTTCCCCGTTGCAGCCTTCAAGCCAGTAAAGCTAGGCAGAGGCATATACACGCAAACCAGCCAAAGTGATTTGGCAAGGAGACTAAAATGAAGAAGCTCGCACTTGCTGCTGCCCTGACTGTTGTCGCCACTGGCGCATTCGCTGGCGGCTATGTTGAACCCGCGATCATTGATCCGGTCATCATCGAAGACAACACCAGCTCCTCGGCCGGCGGCATCCTGGTGCCCGCAATCGCCGTTCTGCTGCTGGTTCTGGCACTGCACCACACCTGATCTGCAGATCACGTGACGGAATTGGATTGGCGCTGCTTTTGGGCAGCGCCTTTTCTTTTGGGGCAGGGGCTTAAAGGCCTGCCTCGGCCTCGATCTGCTTTTTCGACTTCCGCGCCCGTTCGGTTGCGGATTTCAACTGCCCGCACGCAGCCATGATGTCCTCTCCGCGCGGTGTACGGATCGGGGAGGCATAGCCAGCCTTGTAGACGATGTCGGCAAAGCGTTCGATCCGCTCCCAATCTGAGCGCTCATACGGCGCGCCGGGCCATTCGTTGAACGGGATCAGGTTGATCTTGGCCGGAATGCCCTGAATCAGCTTCACCAGACGCCGTGCGTCTTCGTCCGAGTCGTTCACGTCTTTCAGCATCACGTATTCAAACGTGATCCGCTCAGAATTGCTGGCCTTTGGATAGGCGCGAAGGGCATCGAGAAGCTCTTCGATGTTCCAGCGCTTGTTGATCGGAACAAGCTTGTCACGCACCTCATCCGTCGTGGCGTGGAACGAAACGGCCAACTGGCAGCCGATTTCTTCAGCCGTACGGGCGATTTCGGGGACCACGCCAGATGTCGAAAGAGTGATCCGCCGGCGGCTGAGGCTGATCCCTTCCGGGTCCATCGCGATCTTCATCGCGTCACGGACATTTTCGAAATTATAAAGCGGCTCGCCCATGCCCATGAGGACGATGTTGGACACCAGCCGTGGCTTGGCATCCGAGCCTTCACCTTCGGCGGTCCATTCATCCAGATCGTCCCGCGCCAGCATGACCTGTCCGATGATCTCGCCAGCCGTCAGGTTTCGCACCAGCTTTTGCGTGCCGGTGTGACAGAACGAACAGGTCAAGGTGCAGCCAACCTGGCTTGAGATACAAAGCGTGCCGCGATCCACTTCGGGAATATAGACAACCTCAACCTCATGGCCGCCCGCGATCCGCACAAGGTACTTCCGCGTACCATCAGCGCTGACCTGCTTTGACACAACTTCAGGCACTTCGGCCACGAAGGTTTCCGCTAGCATGGCGCGATAATCCTTCGACAGATTGGTCATCGCCGCAAAATCACGGATGCCCTTTTGATAGAGCCACTGCCAGATTTGCCCGGTGCGCATCTTCGCCTGCTTCTCTGGCGTACCAGCCTCGATCAACGCAGCGCGCAGGCCATCACGGGTCAGACCGATCAGATTGACCGGCCCATCGGGCAGCTTGCGTTTGATTGTGGCAACGTCTTGCGTGATAGGCGCAGTGGCGGTCATGGCGAAAATCCTTGGGAGGTCGCGCTGACATATAGGATGCAACGCGCTCGCGCAAATGGCCTAGTTGCTACAGCGCACCTCAGCATCTTCAATGGCAGCCGTAAAGCCGGTCAGGCTGAACGTGTCGGCCACCTCAGTCCCGCGACCAGAGACGGCTGTCACGACAACCTCGGACCCGGACCGCAACGCCTCAATGATCCGGGCATCTGACGCAGGCGATCCGGCCCAAGCCATCGGACCTTCGGTGAACAACTCGAAAGTCGTACCACCAACATCCAAAGAAACGGTAGAGCCGCTCGCAAACGGGTAGCCGCCGGTATAGCTGACCTCGGCCAAACGCCCGTCGGCGGGCCAAAACGAAATGAAGAGAAGCGCTTCATCCCGTCGGATTGCTTCCGTCACATCCTCACCCCCGCGCGTGGCGACAGTGTTTGCCGGAACGGATGTCACCCAACATTGCGTCGGATCTTCCTGCACGTAAATCGACCATGCCGTTTGGGTCTGCGCGAAAGCAGGCTCAACGATCAGCGCTAAGGCGATCCCGCAGAAAAGGCTGACCCGCACCGGATCAGTTTCCGCAGCGCGCTTCTGCATCCTCAACGGCGGCGGTGAACCCCAGCAGGCTGAATGTATCCTGCGTCTGAGTGCCGCGTGACGACCGGGCCGTCAGCACTGCTTCAGCACCGCGCTTCATAGCCGTGATGATGCGATCATCATCTTGTGGAGACGCGGCCCAAGCCATCTCACCCTCGGTGAAGAGTTCAAACGTGGAAGACCCGATCTCGATCGAGACGGTCGAACCATCGGCAAACGGGTAACCGCCTGTGAAGCTGACTTCGCCCAAACGCTCCTGACCCGGCCAGAAGGAAACGAACATCAGGATTTCGCCGCGACGCACCGATACGACGCGCCCGTCGCGGGTGTTCACGGTTTCCGATGGCGTGGATACAACCCAGCACTGCGTTGGGTCATCTTCGACGAACACCGACCAGTCGGTTTCAGCGTTCACTCGGTTTGTGGATTCTTCGCCTTCCTGTGCAAACGCAACCGTCCCCGAAATGAAGAATGCGCCCGCCAGAAGACCAGCAAGATATTGTTTCATGAATGTCAGAGCCTCCAGCCCCTGGTCTGCCTCTGGTCGGCGCCCTTTTTTTGGGTCACTAAAGTGTCAAGCGTCCGACCGTTACTGAGGCGTAAGTTAGCTTAAACGGTTCGCTGAAAAAAGCCCCGGCAGCGGAAATTTGCCGGGTTGTGAAGGGATTGGGAGGGATTCGGATGGCTGAAACGGCTGATGCGCCGCTGGTTGAGGTCCATCGCGGCCCGATTCGCGAATGTGTGCACCGCGGACATGCCGTGATTTGGCATAACGATGCGGGGATGATTGGCGCTTGGGGTAATGCGGATGCCTATGTGCTGCCGCGCTCGTCCGCGAAGATGATCCAGGCGCTTCCTTTGATCGAAAGCGGCGCGGCAGATACGGTTGGTTTAACCCCCGAACAACTGGCTTTGGCCTGCGCTTCCCATAATGGGGCTGCGACCCACACGGATCGCGTGACGCGCTGGCTGTCGGACCTTGGGTTGAGCGAGGCCGACCTGCGCTGCGGCCCGCAAGAACCGTCCGATATTCCTGCCCGCAACGATCTGGTGTGCACCCATACGGCACCGGATCAACGCCACAATAACTGTTCCGGCAAGCATTCCGGCTTTCTGACCCTGTCGAAACACTTGCGGGCCGGCCCCGAATATATCGACCCGGATCATCCGGTTCAGCGCGCGATCGCGGAGGCAACCAGCGCTGTTACGGATGAAGCGGTGAGCGATTACGCAATCGACGGCTGCTCGGCCCCAAATTTTGCCGGGTCGCTAAGTGGGTTTGCCCGTGCCATGGCCCGTTTTGCGGCCGCCACAGCAGACGGCGGAGCGCGGCAAGCCGCGATGGTTAGATTGCGCGAAGCAATGATGACTCATCCCGATCTTGTGGCGGGCGAAGGGCGGGCCTGTACCAGGCTGATGCGGGCCATGGGCAACGGGGCAGCTGTCAAGACCGGGGCGGAGGGTGTCTTTTTCGCGATCATCCCGGAACACAAGATTGGGGTCGCACTGAAGATCAGCGACGGCGCAACGCGCGGATCTGAGGCGGCGTTGGCCCAAATCCTTGCCAATATCGGAGTGTTGGATCGGGCGCATCCAGTATTCACCGAACTGACCCACGGTCCAATCCGAAACCGGCGCGAGGTTGATACCGGCCATTACAAGGTGGTTAACGATCTCGCGAAATGGCGACCCTAAGCCGCGTTTTTCGAGCCTTCCCCCGGAATGGGCGCCTCTGCAATCTTCGCATGGATTACCGGCTTTTTCAGGGGCTTGGTGATGTAATCGTCGATGCCAGCATCAAGAATGCGCTCGCGATCTCCGTCCAATGCATGAGCTGTCATGGCGATGATGTGTACGCGCGGAAGACCCTGTTCCGCCTCTTCGGCCCTGATTGCACGTGCGGCCTCCAACCCGTCCATCTCGGGCATTGAGATGTCGGTCATAATGAGGTCAGGCGGATTGGATTTGAAGGCTGCCAGTAATTCCGCGCCGTTGTTGACGATCTCAACATCCAGATCGAGGCCCTTGATCATGGATTTGAATACCAATTGATTGGTTTTGTTGTCCTCGGCCGCGAGCAATCGGCGTTTTGACGTGGATGAAGGCGCGTCCTGTTCAAGCGCCGGCTCGTCGATCTTCTCCGGTTTCGCCTCTTCAATTTCGCTCGCCGGTGCATCCGTATCCTGCAGTCTGGGAAGCAGCAAAGCACGTAGATCAGCCAAGGCGATTTCAGGTTGGACAACCACAAAACCATCTTCAGGTCTGGACGGATCACCGACACGCAACAACGGCCCGTTGAAGCTGCAGGCCCGCAAAGCATCTTTCACATCATCCGGCGCCACTGTTTCGTCGCAAAGGATAACAGCTTGCGTGCCTTCCAAATCCCGTTCCGATGGCATGCGGCGCACCTGCGACGCCTCTGCGTGCAGGCGGGTCAAAGCGTCCATGACAAGGTCGGTCGCATCACCAGCCCCGCCAACCAAAAGGATGCGTGATTGATCCGGCGGAAGTCCCGCCACAGGTTCGAGCCGCGCATCGGGATCTTCCCGCAACCGCATATCGAAGCCGAAGGCTGCCCCTTGCCCGGGTTCCGATTGCAGCCACATCGACCCGCCCATCAACTTAACAAGACGCTGCGAAATCGCGAGGCCAAGACCGGTGCCATCGTGGCGGCGATTGGCCTCTTCCTCGACTTGGTTGAATTCCCCAAAGACATGGGCCTGCTTTTCAGGCGGAATGCCTATGCCTGTATCTTCGACAATGACTTGCAAATTCAGCTCATCCGGAGCGTCAGGCGGCAGCCCAGCCATCACACGCACGGTCACATGACCTTTTTCAGTAAATTTGATCGCGTTGCCGATCAGATTGGTCAGCACCTGGCGGACTCGCCCAGGATCACCAATCATACGTTCGGGCAGAAAGATGTCATAATCCAAACGCAGTTCAACGGATTTTCTATCCAGCCCCGGACGCAAAAGGCGAAAGATCTCGAGCACCATCGCGTTGAGGTCGAAACTCTCAGCCCGAAGCTCAAGTTTGCCGGCCTCAATCTTCGAGTAGTCCAGCACATCGTTGATGATGACCAAAAGCGCTTCGCCGGAATTTCGGATAGTATCGGCGTAGACCTTTTGATCCTCATTCAGCTCGGTCTCACGAAGGAGCTCCGCCATGGAGACGACACCGTTCATCGGTGTCCTGATCTCATGGCTCATATTTGCAAGGAATGTGGATTTGGCGCGGCTTGCTGCCAGTGCTGCATCGCGTGCAGACCGAAGCTGCCGTTCACGGCGAATGTTAGGCGTAATGTCCACCGCGAGAGAGACGAAATCACCTTGCGGCGTTTGCTTGTCATCAAGCCGGATAAACGCGCCATTCCATAGTTTGATGTCGACACGCGGGATTGGGTTCATCTCCCACCGGGCAATCATCTTGTCGACCCAATCCTCTGGCGCTTCGCTTTGCAGATCGACGATCCCTTCGTCGACGGCTACCCGCAGAATCGCCTCATACGTCGCGCCTTCCGACACATCTCCAACCCCGTCAAAAGCGCCAAAAAAGGCCGGATTCGCGGCGACAAGGCGCAAGTCACGATCAAAGATCGCAAAGCCATCATCTGTTGCGTGCAGCGCATCCCAAAGGCGTCTCTGCGCCGTCACCGCACGTTCTGTCACGACCTCGAGCTGCGCTTCCGTTTCGCTGGCAAGGCCGCGCAGGCTTTCGTTTTCTTCCCTTTGTTCAATGACTTGATGCGAAAGGGCATCGGCATGTTCGGCAAGTTTGCGGTTGGCCTCGTACAATTCCTCCGAACGCAGCGCGAGCAATTGCTCGGCCTGAAGCCGGGCGCGGCGTTCTTGCGCCATACGCTCCATCATGCTGCTCGAAGTCATTTTTGTGCGTCACGCGAATGGGTTTCGTCCGGTGAAATGTTTTGGGGGGAGTCGCTGAAAATACAGTTAATCGTGAATGACGAGTCAGGGATTCCTCCATAGCCACGTGGGAATCATGGACTCCGCGCGCGCGTGCATGGCAGCATCATCTTCAATTATTTGATGGATTTGTGGGGTGCGCTGGATGCGTCGTTTTTCGGTCGCTTGGGCTATTGGAATTTTGCTTCTTCTGTCCGGCCCAATCGCCGCGCAAACGATCCCGGACCGAACGGTCACGATCCTTAGAGACACCGATTTTCCGGGCGGTGATATGCGCCCGATCTTCGACACGACGCTGACCGCTTGCGATGCTGCATGTCGCGCCGACCCGGATTGCATCGCCTTTACGTTCAATAGCCGCACCAACGCTTGCTTCCCCAAGTCGACCGTCGGCGAAAGTGAAGTTTACGCGGGTGCCTTTTCGGGCCTGATCCGTCAAACGGACACGGCGTTGTTCACCCGCGCATCCGAACGTCGTGCCGCGATGACCTTCCTGAGCACGGCAGATTTCGAAGATGCCTTTGCACAGGCCGATACTCTGGGGCTGGTCCACTATGGCGGGCGCTTCCCGGCGGAAGATTGGCGGCGCAGCGCGCAAAACGCCTTCGCAGATGGCGACGTGGTCGGAGCCATGCGCCGCATCGGGGCCGCGATCACCGTGGACGGGGACGCCAATGATTGGATCACCTACGCCACTTATCTTCTGGCGATTGAGGCGGAGAACAGCTCAGAGCAACGGCAATTTGAGCGCCGCGCCTTACAAGCCGCGATCAACGCCACCCTTCGCACGGATCCGGGTGAGCCGCTGGCGCTCGCGAATGATCTTTTGGCCGAGGCGCTTGAGCGCAACGGGCGCGGACGCGACGCGATATTTGCTGCGGATATGGCCTTGGCCAATGACCCGTCCGAGGCACGCACGGAAGCTGCAAACCGCCTACGTGGCCTTTATGGGTTCCGCGTCACCGATACCCGCGTCGATGTTGAAGCCGACTTTCCCCGCATCTGCGCAATCTTTTCTGAGGATCTCGCAGCGGGCGGTGTGATCTACGATGATTTCCTGCAATCCACCGCATCTGGCCTCGCTGTTGAGGCTGAAGGACGACAGCTTTGCATTTCAGGGGTGTCTCACGGCGAGCGGTTGGAATTCACCCTCCGGGCCGGACTGCCCGCTGCATCGGGAGAGGTTTTGCACGAACCCGTAGCACTTCAGCAATACGTTCGCGATCGCTCCGCCTCGGTCCGCTTTGCGGGTCGCGCCTATGTTCTGCCTGCCTCGGCGGGAGGCACGATCCCGCTGGTTGCGGTCAATACAGATGTCGTTGACCTGAACCTCTACCACGTCTCAGACCGTAACATTCTGCGCAGTCTTCAGGACCGCTATTTCGGGCGCCCCTTGGCAGAATGGCAGATCGACCAATTCGCCGATGAAATTGGTGAAGCCGTTTGGCAGGGTGAGGCTGAAGTCGCCGTGGAACAGAACCGGGGCGTCACCACGCGGATCCCCATTGGTGATGTTCTGGAAGGTCGTGCGCCCGGACTTTATGCGTTGGAGGCCCGTGTCGGTGGAGCAGGATCGTCTGAAGGCGGGGCGACGCAATGGTTCCTTGTCAGCGATCTGGGCCTTTCATCGGCCAGCGGCGTGGACGGGGTCCATGTCAGCGTGACATCGCTAACGACCGCACGGCCGCTCGAAGGTGTCGATGTCGACCTCGTCTCAGAGTCGAACAGGGTTCTGGCGACCTCGACAACCGATGCCGCCGGCTACGCTGTGTTCGCAGGCGACATCGCCGCCGGGCAAGACGGCGCTGCGCCTGCACTTCTGATTGCACGGACGGGTGACACCGATCTGGCCTTCCTGTCCTTGCGAGAGGCGGAGTTTGACCTTTCAGATCGTGGCGTGGAAGGGCGTGAACCGGCTGGCCCGATCGACGTTTTCCTGACGACTGACCGAGGCGTCTACCGCGCGGGTGAGACGGTCCATGCCACCGCGCTGGCCCGCGATCCGCAGGCGCAAGCCATCACCGGCCTGCCTCTGACCGCGATCCTGACACGTGCCGATGGCGTGGAATACAGCCGGACTCTGCTGCAGGAGGAAGGCGCGGGTGGTTACGTCTTTTCCCTCCCCACCGGTCCAGAGGTTCCACGCGGGACCTGGCGGCTGGCCATCCACGCCGATCCCGATGCCGCCCCTCTGACCACGACGCGATTGCTGATCGAGGATTTCTTGCCCGAACGGCTCGATCTCGTCCTGAGCCTGCCGTCCGATACGTTCGCCCCCGGTGCCGCACCGATCACGGATTTCATTGCAAATTACCTTTACGGCGCGCCCGCCGAGGGACTCCCGATCAGTGGCCGCATGTCCCTGCGTCCGACTCAGTTCCTCCCGTCGCATCCAGGCTATGCCTTTGGCCGTCACGATGCGCCACCCGACGCAGAATTCGCCAGTTTCGGCCCGCTTGAGACAGATGTAGCGGGCCGCACTGCGGCAAGTCTCGCATTTCCGGCGTTCTCCGGCGCACCCTATCCCGGTCAACTGACAGTTACTGCAGAAATCACAGAAGCCTCAGGCCGCCCGGTCGAACGGCGGGAAACAGTCACGGTTCTGCCCGAAGGCCCCGCCATCGGTATCCGGCCACTGTTCGATGGCACCCTTGCCGAAGGGGTCGAAGCCCCGTTTGACTTGATTGCTATTGGGACGAGCGATCCAATGCCTGCACGATGGACCCTGAACCGGGTCGAACGGCGCTATCAATGGTACCGCCAAAACGGCAATTGGTCTTGGGACCCTGTCACAACCCGTGAACGAATTGCCGAAGGCGAAGTCACACTAGGGCGCGATCCCACGCGCCTTGATCTGCCTGTCGATTGGGGCCGGTACGAACTCCGCGTCGAAAGCGACTTTGGCGGTTTCACGATCAGTTCCGTCGGCTTTTCCGCCGGATATTACGGGTCCGATGATGGTGGCGATACGCCTGATGTTTTGGACGTGAACCTTAATGCCGACAGCTACCGGCCAGGGGACACCGCTAACCTGCGCGTTTCGGCTCTGTCAGGCGGTTTATTGACAGTTCAAGTCGTCTCAAATCGCATGATCCACCGCGAATCTGTTGTCTTTGAGGGCTCTCCGATGACCATTCCGCTTGAGGTCACGGAGGAGTGGGGATCAGGGGCATATGTCACCGCGTCTCTGATCCGTCCCTTCGGCGAAGCTGATACGCCAGCACCCACCCGCGCCATCGGCATTGCCCATGCCAGCGTCGATCCCGGTCCACGTGCGCTGGACGCAACACTTGAAGTGCCTGAGGTAACGCGCCCTCGCGGCCCCCTCGACATCGCGTTGCGGGTCGAAGGCGCGCAGCCAGGCGAGACTGTCTACGCCACGATCTCCGCTGTAGACCTCGGCATCCTGAACCTTACGAGTTTCGAAGCCCCCGATCCGCAAGGCTACTATTTCGGGCAACGCCGCCTCAGTATGGCGTTCCGTGATCTTTATGGACGCCTGATTGACAGCCGTGATGGGGCTGAGGGCCGTATCCGCCAGGGCGGTGATGCAGGCGCGGGCCTGCGGATGGAGGCCTCCCCGCCGACCGAAGATCTTGTCGCGCTGTTCTCCGGCCCGCTCATCGTTGGCGACGACGGTTATGCCCGCACCAGTTTTGATCTACCCGCCTTCAACGGCACCGTGCGAGTCATGGCGACGGCTTGGTCCGAGACTGGTGTTGGGCAGGCCACACAGGATGTCATCGTCCGTGATCCTATCGTTGTCACGGCAACCGCACCTCGTTTCCTCGCACCCGGCGATACGGCGCGTATCTTGCTGGAAGTCACCCATACCGAAGGCCCGACCGGAACCATGCCGCTTGAGATCCAGGCCAATACCGGCATTCAGATGTTCGGCCAGTTGATCCCGGAGGTCACGCTGAGTGAAGGACAGACGCAGCGCATCCCGATTTTGTTCGAAGCCGCAGATCGGCTAGGGGACGCAACCGTCGCATTCACGCTGACCACACCAGATGGCACCGAACTGGTGCAAGAGGTCTCCATTCCACTGCAAATCAACGACCCGCTCGTTGCAGAAACCACGCGCGTGACCCTTGAACCCGGCCAAAGCTTCACGCTCGATGCCGCAGCCTTTGCCGATATTCGTCCCGAAACCGCCCGTGTGACCCTATCGGCAGGGCCGCTCGCTCGCTTCGACGCGGCCGGCCTTTTGCAACGGCTCGACCGCTACCCTTATGGCTGCACCGAACAGGTCACGAGCCAGGCCCTTCCGCTCCTTTATCTCTCCTCCGTGGCCGAGATCATGGAGCTTGGCACAGCCGATGACCTTAACGACCGCATCGCCAATGCCATCCGCTCTGTCCTGACGAACCAAAGCGCCAATGGCGGCTTTGGCCTATGGCGGGCCGGGTCAGGCGATCTTTGGCTTGATGCGTACGTGACCGATTTCCTCTCGCGCGCACGGGCGGAAGGGCATGAGGTGCCGTCTAACGCCTTCCAGACCGCCCTCGACAACCTCGCCAACCGCGTTGCGGGACACCCAGACTTTGAGAATGGTGGTGAGGGGCTGGCCTATGCGCTGATGGTTCTCGCCCGCGAAGGACAGGCCTCGATGGGCGACCTACGCTATTACGCAGACGTCAAAGCACAGGATTTCGCCACGCCACTTGCGCTGGCCCAGCTTGGCGCGGCACTTGCCATGTACGGCGACCAGCCCCGCGCAGACGCCATGTTCACCGCCGGGTTCACGCGACTGACCCTGACCGGCAATGGCGGCGACGTTTCCGGTTGGCGCACCGATTACGGCACACGACAGCGCGATGCCGCAGGCTTGGTCGCACTCGCCGCTGCCGCCGGATCTGACACGATCAACGTTCCGGCCTATGCGCCCGAAATCACCGTGCCCGTGTCTGAGGCCTCAACGCAAGAAGCTGTCTGGTCCCTGCTTGCCGCCCATGCGCTGATCGACAATCCAGCCACCCAAACGCTGACGCTCGACGGCGCACCGGTGTCCGGCCCACTGATCGAAGTGCTTGAAGGTGGTGATGCGACGCCCCGCATCATCGAAAACACCGGCCCGAATGATGAGCTTCTGACCCTCACCCGGTTCGGCCAGCCCTATGGTGAGGTCGAGCAATTTGGCAACGGCTACCGCATCGACCGCGAATACTACACACTGGACGGCAACGCGACCGATCCCGGCCAGATCGCCCTTGGCTCGCGTATGGTCGTTGTGCTGGAAGTGCGCCGCACCGGCGCACCGGACGGGCGCTTGATGGTCAATGATCCGCTCCCCGCCGGATACGAGATCGACAATCCAAACCTTCTACAGTCGGGCGATGTCGCAGCCCTGCAAGGCGTGGACTTCCCGGTCTCGCCCCAGATGTCCGAGTTCCGCGCGGAACGCTTCCTGTCCGCCGTGGACATGCGTGGCGACACGGACCTTATCCGCCTGGCCTATATCGTGCGCGCTGTGACGCCGGGCTATTTCCACCATCCCGCCGCGTCCGTCGAAGACATGTATCGCCCCACTTACCGAGCGCAAACCACCTCGGGGAATGTCGAAATCATCGAATGATTCGTCAGATCGCAGCCACGCTTGCCCTTCTTTGTGCGACATTTTTCGTTGGCACGGTCCTGTGGGTGGATGATTGGATCGACCGGACGGAGCTCCCGCCGCTTGCGCTGGAGACCGGTGTCGAAGTGCTCGACCGCGACGGCGATCTGCTGCGCGCTTACACCGTGGAGAATGGCCGCTGGCGCCTGCCGATCAGCTACGACGCGGTTGATCCAACCTTCATCGAAATGCTCGTTGCCTATGAAGACCGCCGCTTCTGGACCCATCCGGGTGTCGATATCCGCGCGTTTGCCCGTGCTGCCTATCAACGCATCACCACGGGCCGCGTGATTTCGGGCGGCTCGACCCTGACCATGCAAGTCGCCCGTCTATTGGAGGATTCCGGCACGGGGGCATGGGGCGGCAAGATCCGCCAGATCCGCCTTGCCTTGGCCCTCGAACGTCACCTGAGTAAAGAGGAAATCCTGACCCTCTACCTCCATCTCGCGCCCTATGGCGGCAACCTCGAAGGCGTGCGCGCTGCGACGCTGACATGGTTCGGGACGGAACCGGATCGTTTGACTGCCGCACAATCCGCCCTGCTGGTCGCCATCCCGCAGGCCCCGAATTCCCGCCGCCCCGACCGCTTTCCGGAAGCGGCTGAGATCGCACGCAACCGCGTCCTGTCGCGCGCAGTGACGTTCACCGACCTGACAGAGGCACAGATCGCCTGGGCGCGCGAGGAACCCATCCCGACCGAGCGTCGGCCGTTCCCAGCACTTGCCGCCCACCTTGCCGACCGCGCGCTTCTTGAACGCCCGGCACAGGGCACCCATCACCTCACCCTCGACCGGGACCTTCAGGCACAAATGGAACGCCTCGCCACACGCGCCGTCACGGGTCTCGACCCGCAAATCAGTGCTGCAATCATGGTCATGGACCACGAAACCGGCGCGCTTTTGGCAAGTGTCGGCTCTCCGGACTACACGGACATGCCCCGTGATGGCTTCGTTGATATGACCCAAGCCGTCCGCTCCCCCGGCTCTGCCCTCAAACCGCTGATCTACGGTCTCGCCATGGATGCAGGCCTGATCCACCCGGAAACTCTGATACGAGATCGCCCGATCTCCATCGCAGGCTACGCACCGCAGAATTTTGATGAGGTTTTTCGTGGAGAGGTGACTGCGTCTGAGGCCCTCCAACTATCGCTGAATATCCCTGCCGTGACACTCCTCAACGAGGTCGGCCCACATCAAATGCTCGCCGCCATGGGCCGCGCCGATATGGATGTCTCTCTCCCGTTGGGCGAGGAACCCGGTCTCGCCATCGCCCTTGGCGGGATCGGCACCACGATGGAGGATCTCATGCGTCTTTATGCCGGGATCGCGCGTGGCGGGGTGGCCGCGCCACTCCATTGGCGTGAAGGCGAGGATGCGGGCGAAGGTCAACGCATCCTGTCTTACACTGCCGCTTGGCATCTGGGCGATATGCTCTCAGGCGTCGTGCCGCCGCCAAACGCCCCGCGCGTGGGCCTCAGCTACAAGACCGGCACCAGCTATGGGCACCGCGATGCATGGGCGTTCGGGTTCGACGGGCAGCATGTGATCGGCGTCTGGATGGGCCGAGCCGATGGCGCGTCGGTCCCTGGGGCCTTCGGCGCAGAACTCTCCGCGCCGCTGCTGTTCGAGGCATTCGCCCATCTCGGAGACCGTCCAACCCCGCGCCCGGCACCCCCTTCTGGCGCGCTGACGCTCACGAATGCCCAACTGCCGGACACGCTACGACGGTTCGATCCCATTGCAGACGTAGCCGAAGCTGGTGGCCCGGCGATCACCTTCCCGCCCGAAGGCGCGGTCTTGGCCTATCAGCCCGGCCTGCCCGTCATGGCCCGCGTGGCAGAGGGGCAGGCCCCCTTCACATGGCTCTGGAACGGCGCGCCGGTTGGTGTTGGTCTCCGCGACCGCGAAGTCGCCTTGGACATCGGCCTCGGGTTCGGAGAGCTCACAGTTATCGATGCCACTGGCCGTGCCGAAAGCCGCGCGGTTGAGATCAGTCAGTAGGCGCGCTCACACCCGCTCAATCGCCAGCGCGATTCCTTGTCCGCCGCCGATGCACATGGTGATCAATGCCTTCGATCCGCCAATCCGCTCCAGCTCGTAAAGCGCTTTCACCGTGATGATCGCACCGGTCGCACCCACCGGATGACCCAGCGCGATTGCACCCCCATTCGGGTTCACTTTCTCCGGGTCCAGACCAAGACCGTTGTTCACGGCAATCGCCTGCGCTGCGAAGGCCTCATTGGATTCGATCACGTCGAAATCCCCGATGCTTAAACCCGTCTTTGCCAAGAGGTTCTCGACCGCTGGCACCGGGCCAATCCCCATCACCTCGGGCCGCACACCGGCATGGGCGTAGCCCAGAACGCGCGCCCTCGGCTTCAGGCCAGCCTTCTCAACCGCTTCGCCGCGCGCCAACACCAAAGCCGCCGCGCCATCGTTGATGCCCGACGCATTGCCCGCCGTCACACGCCCGTCCTTCTGGAACACGGCCCGCAGCCCCGCCAAAGCCTCAAGCGAGGTCGCTTTGGGGTGCTCATCGACCTCGAACGGGACCATGTCCCGCTTCACACGCACCTCTACCGGCACGATCTGGTCGGCAAAGTAGCCCTGCTCGATCGCGTTTGCCGCCCGCTCCTGCGAGGCCATGGCGAACGCATCCATCTGCTCCCGCGTCACGCTGTGCTCATCGGCCACGTTCTCTGCCGTCACACCCATATGCCCCGTCCCGAACGGGCAATTCAGCGCACCAAGCATCATGTCGAGCGTCTTCACGTCGCCCATCTTCTGCCCAAACCGAGCCTGCGGGATCACGTAGGGTGAACGGCTCATGCTTTCCGCACCACCGGCCAGACCGAACTCCGCGTCCCCCATCGCCAGCGACTGGATCACCGAAACAATCGCCTGTGCCCCGGACCCGCACAGACGGTTCACGTTCATCGCAGGCACCGTTTCCGGCACGCCCGCCTGCATCGCGGCCACGCGGCTCAGATACATATCGCGCGGCTCGGTATTGATGACATGGCCGAATGTCACATGGCCGATCTGGCCCGCTTCGACCCCGGCACGCTCCAACGCTGCCTTTGCGGCAACTGCGCCCGTGTCGATCGGCGTGGTGCCCGCCAGCGATCCACCGAATGTCCCGATTGCCGTGCGCGCGCCCGACAGGATGACGATCTCGTCCATGAAAAATCCCTCCGCAATTACTTGCGAAGGGTTAGAGCATCAATCAGCCGCCAGCGCCAATTTTACGCCGCGTCGAACTGCAGCGGCTGCACGCTTTGGAACAAGCCGGTGTCCATCAGGTCCTTCAACGCTTTCGCAGGCGGCGGTGCATCGAGGTACAAAAGCGCAATCGCCTCGCCCTTCGGCCCCGACCGGCCCAGCGTAAAGTTCGCGATGTTGACCTCATTCGCCCCCATCGTCTGACCCAGCGCACCAATGATCCCCGGCACGTCCTCGTTGGTGGTGTAGAGCATGTGCTCCCCGATCTCGGCATCGATGTTGATGCCCTTGATCTGAATAAACCGCGGCTTTCCATCGCTGAAGCAGGTCCCCGCAATGGACCGCTCGCGCTTGTCCGTCTTCACGACCAGCCGAATATAGCCATCGAACACGCCGGTCTTGTCCTGCGTGGTTTGGCTCAACTCAATCCCCCGCTCTTTCGCGATCACAGGAGCTGAGACCATGTTCACATCCGGGTTCGTCGCCTTCATCACACCGGCAATCGCCGCACAATCGAGCGCCTTGAGATTCATGCCCGTGACCACGCCGTTGTAGACAATCTCGATGCTTTTGATTGGCTCGTCTGTCAGCTGGCCCACAAACGCACCCAGATGCTCGGCCAGTTTCACCCAAGGCCCCATTATGGCGGCTTCCTCGGCGGTGACGCTCGGCATATTCAGCGCGTTGGAAACGGCACCGGTCAGCAGATAGTCTGACATCTGCTCGGCCACTTGCAGCGCCACATTTTCCTGCGCCTCAGTCGTCGCCGCGCCAAGGTGAGGCGTCACAACGACATTCGGCAGGTTGAACAGTGGGCTATCGGTGGCAGGCTCAACCGCAAAAACATCGAACGCCGCGCCAGCGACGTGGCCGGATTTCAGCGCCTCGGCCAAAGCGTCCTCATCCACCAAGCCACCGCGCGCGCAGTTTACGATCCGCACGCCCTTCTTCATCTTGGCAATCGCCTCGGCCGAGATCATGCCGCGCGTCTTGTCCGTTGCAGGAACGTGCAGGGTGATGAAATCGGACCGCTGGAACAACTCGTCCAGTTCGACCTTGGTCACGCCCAGCTTCGCCGCGCGCTCCTCGCTCAGGAACGGATCATAGGCGATCACCTTCATGCGCAGGCCAACACCGCGTTCACATACGATCCCGCCGATATTGCCCGCCCCGATCACGCCAAGTGTCTTGCCGGTCAGCTCGACGCCCATGAATTTCGACTTCTCCCACTTGCCAGCATGGGTAGACACCGACGCCTCCGGAATCTGGCGCGCCACCGCAAACATCATCGCAATCGCATGTTCCGCAGTGGTGATCATGTTCCCGAAGGGCGTGTTCATCACGATGATGCCCTTCTTCGACGCGTTTTGGATATCGACATTGTCGACGCCGATACCGGCACGCCCCACAACTTTAAGGCGATCAGCTTGCGCAATGATCTTCTCCGTCACCTTGGTGGCAGAGCGGATGGCAAGGCCATCATATTGGTCGATCACGGACATGAGCTTTTCCTTATCCTTACCGATGGTCGGATCGAAGGTCACGTCGATGCCGCGATCACGGAAGATCTGGACGGCGGTTTCACTCAGTTTGTCAGAGACGAGTACTTTGGGGGCCATGTCAGGCACTCCTTCAAAACGGGTTGGGGTTAGCCTTTCAGGGCTTTGTCCACATATTGGGATGGGGTTGGTTCATTGGTTCCGAGCTCTTTGAGCCAATCGGGATCGGGCCAGAAGAAAAGGTCGGAGTTGCCATGCGGCGTGTTCGCCTCGAACAGCGCCAGATAGTAGGTCTGGTGTGCGAAATCGTCGGGCTCCACGATCAGCGCAGCCAATGCCTCCAGCTCGCCCCGCGAAATGCCGGGAACGCATTCTGCAACCGGCGCCAATGCTTCTTCGGCGGCCTCTTCTGCCGACATGGACGCGTACAGGCTTTCGTACCGCTCCGCCGGAATGTCCGACCGTCCGGCAATACGATTGTGCTCGGCCATAAGCGCGGAAGTATCCGCGCCCTCCTCCAAGGCCTGCACAATGCGCTCAATGCAATTGCTCAGGTCTTTGGTCAAAGCCGGATCACGCGGGCCCGGCCGCAGCCTTGCTCGAAGCTCAGTCATATCTGTTCTTCGCGCTCAGGCCGCGACAGCTTGCGCGTCGATCTCGGCGTGGAAGGCCCAATCGAGCCACGGCAGCATCGCCTCGATGTCCGAAAGCTCAACCGTCGCACCGCACCAGATCCGCAAGCCCGGTGGGGCATCGCGATAGGACCCCACGTCGAAGGCCGCATGTTCCGTCATCAACCGCTTGGCCACGGCCTTGGCAAACGCCGCGCCGTCCTGAATGCGTGGGTCGGTGAACTTCAGGCAAACGGACGTGTTCGACCGGGTCGCCGGATCAACGGCAAGGTTCTCGATCCAATTCCGAGCGTCGCAAAAATCCCAGACTGCCTGCGCATTGGCATCGGCCCGCGCGTGCAAGGCGGGCAGGCCACCAAGGCTTTCGGCCCATTCCAGTGCAAAATGGTAATCCTCGACACACAGCATGGAAGGCGTGTTGATCGTCGCACCCTCGAAGATGCCGTCGATCAGCTTACCGCCCTTGGTCAGACGGAAAATCTTCGGCAGTGGCCATGCTGGTGTGTAGCTTTCCAGCCGCTCCACGGCGCGCGGGCTCAGGATCAGCACACCATGCGCCCCTTCGCCGCCCATTACCTTCTGCCAAGAGAACGTGACCACATCGAGTTTGTCCCAGGGCAGGTCCTGCGCGAAGGCCGCGCTGGTCGCGTCGCAAATCGTCAGCCCCGCGCGATCCGCCGGGATCACGTCGCCGCTGGGAACGCGCACGCCCGATGTCGTGCCGTTCCATGTGAAAACCACATCGGTATTCCAATCGACCGTGCCCAGATCAGGCAGCTCGCCGTATTCGGCCGTCGTAACCATGGCATCCAGCTTCAGCTGCTTGACCACATCCGTCACCCAGCCCGCGCCGAAGCTTTCCCATGCCAGCATCGTGCAAGGCCGCGCGCCCAGCATCGACCACATGGCCATCTCCACAGCGCCCGTGTCCGAGGCCGGAACGATCCCCACCTTGTAGTCCTCCGGCACGCCGAGCATGCGGCCTGTCATGCCGATGACAGATTGCAGCAAGCCTTTGCCGACAGCCGCACGATGCGACCGCCCAAGCGGCGCTTGGCGCAGGGCATCTGGTGTCCATGTGGGGGGTTTGGTGCAGGGGCCCGACGAAAACTTCGGATTCGACGGTTTTGAATCCGGCCGCTGGGCCGGTTGAGTCGTACTCATGGTGGTATCCTCACAGATATGCGCCCCTCGTTGGGGAGGGGTGTCCCACTGCATGGCATACGGACGCGCACGCTTGGGAACAAGCCGGAAACGGTGCATGGGCCGTCGTTTTTTGGTTCGCAACTCCGGATCAGAGTTCACGATCGGAAACAGAGGGCAATATCTATTGGATTGCCAGTTTCAATAGATTGCCACAGCGCGCACAGGCTAATTGTCAACTTTGCCTGACATTTTTCTTGCGTCACGGTCGAGCGGCCCGCTATCGTTATGGTTGTAATTCCCTGCGCGTGCCAAAGGTCGACCCCATGAAAGACCAATCTCAATCTCTGACATTTGATCTGTCCGAATTCCTGCCGTTTCAAATGTCGGTGCTTTCGGCACGGATGTTTGCGCGCGTCATGGAAGATGCCGGTCTTCAGGTCCCGGAATGGCGAATCATGATGGCACTGCCATCGAACCAGCCCTGCTCTTCGCACGATCTCTGCATCCTCACGGCAATGGATGCGGCGCGCGTCAGTCGTGCACAACGGCGCTTGGAAGATCTCGATATGATTTCGGTGATCCGCGACAAAGCTGACCGCCGCCGGTTGGTCGTTTGCCTGTCTGATCACGGCACAGAGGAAGTATCACGCCTCAGATCCGCAGCCCGCGCTGCCGAAAGCCGGATGCTCGACGCGCTTGGACCAGAGGATCGGGCACAGCTAAAAACGGCGATCTCCGCCCTTTTTGAGCGCCTCTAATCAACCACTAATTTGCACAAGTCGGACTGCGGGTTTTCAAGGCCCGTAATGATGCTGAAGTGATTTTCACCGGGCAGCTCGATTGCCTGAGTGACCGCGCCAAGCCCTGTCCAGATATTGGCCAACAGGGCGGATTGCCTGCGAAATTCCGGCCTTTCCTCCGCGCCCACGACACAGCTCACACGCACGCCCTCTATAGGCATCAAAAGGGCCGGGCTTTCTGCTATGGCTTCATCCGGGGTCAATCCAAGCGTTTGGTTCATCTTGGTCCGTAAAAGTGGGCGCAAGTCGTGCACACCTGAAATGGACACAACATGGGCAATCCGGCTCAGGACATGAGCTGGCAACACGCCGTCACACACCAATCTAGTCACCAAATGACCACCGGCTGAGTGCCCAACCAACCGAATAGATCCATCGATGCGATCGGCAATATCCACAATCGCTTGGGTGATCTCTGCGGTGATCTCGGAAATCCTCGCCTGCGGCGCCAACGTGTAAGTGACAGATGCGACCGCCTGACCAAGCAACAGCGGACCCTTGACCAGATGCGCAAAGTCACGGCCCTCAAATGCCATCCAATACCCGCCATGCACAAAAACGGTCACACCTTCGATCGCCGTGTCTGGCAGGTATAGATCAAAGAACTGCCTTGGAGCGGAGCCTGTCAATATCGTCTCAGGCGACAAGCTGCGATAAACCTTCGGGGCCTCATCCTTCCACCGTGCCAGAATAGCGTCCGCATCTTCAATATGCGCCCCATTGGCATAAGCATCATCCCAATCGGTGATCATCTGGCGCTCCTCCGGTCGCAGCAAATCTGCGGCAAAATACGCCCCAGTCGCAATGGCCCATGGCGAACAGGGACCGGCCTGCTACATCTGCGGCCATGGAAGCCCCTCTGCTCGACCTGCGCGATGTCTACAAATCCTTCGGCGATACGCCCGTGCTGGCGGGTGTTTCCATTTCAATGGGGGTGGGCGAAACGCTCGCGCTGACCGGTGAAAGTGGTTCGGGCAAGTCCACCTTGTTGCACTTGGCGGGTGGCCTCGACCAGCCCGATAACGGGAAAGTCATCCTGCAAGGCAAAGATATTGGCCAAATGGATGACACGGCCCGTGCCGCCGCAAGGCGCACGCAGATCGGATTGATCTTTCAGCAATTCAATCTCGTCCCGTCCCTCAACGTCGCAGCAAACATCGCGCTGCAAGCACGGCTTGCCGGTCAGCATGACGCCGCGTTCTGCGCGGAGCTCACCGAAAGGCTGGGCCTCACCGATCTAACTGCACGTTATCCTGAGCAATTGTCGGGCGGACAGCAGCAGCGCGTTGCCATTGCCCGCGCCCTCGCACCCCGGCCTGCTTTGATCCTGGCTGATGAACCGACGGGAAACCTCGATGAAGAGACCGGCGATGCCGTGCTGTCCCTTCTGCTTGATCTGGTGGCGGACACAAATGCGGGCCTCCTGATGGTCACGCATTCCAGCCGCCTCGCGGGCCAGCTTTCCCGCCGTCTGCACCTGTCACGCGGCGTTTTGGACGCCACCTGAACATGCTCTATACCGCACTTCAGAGCCTTACTTCGCATTGGGTCCGCCGCCCCGGGCAATTTGCGATGCTTGTTATTGGCCTCGCTTTGGCGACCGCGCTTTGGTCCGGTGTTCAAGCCATAAATGCCGAAGCAAGGTCTGCTTACGACCGTGCCGCCGCAACTTTAGGGCAAGATCAGCTTGCACGTCTGGAACGGGCGGACGGGCGCCCCGTGCCATTGGAGGACTACCGGGCGTTGCGCGCCGCAGGCTATCTGGTTTCGCCTGTGATCTCGGGTGAAGTACGCGATCCAAACGGACGCTTGCGCATATTGGGGATAGATCCGCTCACCGCTCCGGCCGCGGCACAAGGCCCAACACTGGATGGCGATCTCGACCTCGCCGCCTTCTTCACAGACCCCGGCCTTCTTCTGATGACGGAAGCGACCGCAAACGGCCCATTGCCTGCGGATCTTCCGCCCATCACACTCACGTCCGAAGTCCCCCCAGCGGCAGCAATTACCGACATCTCGACGGCGGCACGGCTTTTGGGGCAATCCGATCCCTCATATCTGCTCGTCTCACCGCAACAGCCCTTTGGCCTACCTCCATTGGCCGAAGCAACCAACCTACAGCTGCGCGCGCCCGAAACGGCCAACGACATCTCTCGCCTGACCGACTCCTTTCACCTGAATTTGACCGCTTTTGGCTTCCTCAGCTTTGGCGTCGGGCTGTTTATCGTCCACGCCGCCATCGGCCTCGCGTTTGAGCAACGGCGCGCGACAATCCGCACCATGCGGGCGATTGGCACGCCGCTCCGAACGGTTCTGCTCGCGCTCGGGTTCGAGCTTGCCATTATCGCCCTGGTCGCAGGCCTGATCGGCATTCTCCTCGGCTACCTCATTGCCGCGACCTTGATGCCAGGTGTCGCAGGAACCCTGCGCGGTCTCTACGGGGCTGAGATTGAAGGTGTGCTTCAGTTCAATCCCTATTGGGCAGTTTCGGCCCTCCTCATTACATGGCTTGGCGCAGGCGCTGCGGCGGTTCAGGCCATGGTTCGCACCGCCCGAATGCCCCTTTTGTCGCCCGCCCTTCCGCGCGCCTGGGCGCAGGCATCTGGCCGCGCGATCCGACTTCAGGCCATTTGCGCTCTGGCGCTATTTTGCCTCGCAGCCGGGTTTGCCGTCTTTGGCCAAGGCCTCATCCCCGCATTCCTCTGCCTCGCCGCTCTCCTCATCGGTGCGGCTCTGATCCTTCCTGCGGTCATGACCTTGGCCCTGAAAGCCCTTCCGGCGCGTGGCGCCTTTGGCGAATGGGTGCTTGCCGACACACGCCAACAAATCCCGGGCCTCTCGCTCGCGCTCATGGCGCTTCTCCTTGCGCTCTCCGCGAATATCGGTGTTTCCACCATGGTCGGCAGTTTCCGAAGCACCTTCATCGGCTGGCTCGACCAACGCCTCGCGTCCGAGCTTTACGTCACAGCCGCCGATCCCACCGAGGCCGCGATGTTGATGGATGCAATCCGGCCCGATGTGGATGCAATCCTTCCCATCGTCTCAGCCGACCAGCGACTTTTCGGACGCCCGGCGCAGGTTTTCGGCGTCGTGGACCATCCGACCTACCGCGAAGCGTGGCCGCTCCTGTCGCAATCCATTGATCCATGGGATCAACTCGCCAGCGGCAACGCTGTGCTCATCAACGAACAACTTGCGCGGCGCGAGAACCTCGCCCCCGGCGACACACTTCCCATCTCCGAAGGCCTGCTTATCGTGGGCATCTACTCCGACTACGGGAACCCGAATGGGCAGGCCATTATGTCTCTAACCCGCTTTTCAGAGACATATCCTGAGGCTCAATCCTTCCGCTTTGCGATCCGCATCGACCCTGGCGACGCCCCCGCAATGGCAACCCGCCTGCGAGCGGAGTTTGGTCTGCCCACCGACGCCGTAACGAACCAGAGCCAGGTCAAAGCCTTCTCGATCGAAGTGTTTGACCAGACCTTTATTGTCACCGGCGCGCTCAACATCCTGACCCTCGGCGTGGCCGGTATCGCCCTTCTGACCAGTCTGCTGACACTCGCCAATCTTCGCCTGCCGCAGCTTGCACCGCTTTGGGCGATCGGCACGTCTCGCGCCACCTTGGCAAAGGTGGAACTCGCGCGCGCGCTTGGCCTCGCCATCCTGACCTTTCTGTTCGCGCTTCCCGTCGGCTTGGCGCTGGCGTGGGTCCTGCTCGCATTGGTCAACGTGGAGGCCTTCGGTTGGCGCCTCCCCATGCAACTCTTCCCCAGCGATTGGGCGCGCCTTTTCGCCCTCGCTCTCCATGCCGCCGGTCTTGCGGCCCTCGGCCCCGCCCTGCGCCTTGCCCGCATCCCACCCGCGCGCCTCACCCAGATCTTTGCACAGGAACGCTGATGCGCTTTGTCCTCGCCCTCCTCGTCACGATCAGCCAAGCACAGGCACAGGGCTTTGCCGGTCTGGGCACGCAAGCGGATGGCTTCGCCGGGCCGCAACCCGACCCGACCTTCTCGTTCCCCGCTGATCACGGGCCCCACCCAGATTATCGCATCGAATGGTGGTATCTGACGGCGACCCTACAGGGTGAAGATGGCAGGGATTACGGCGTGCAGTGGACTCTGTTTCGCAGCGCGTTAGAGCCTGAAATCTCCGATAATTGGACAGCGCCACAGCTCTTCATGGGCCACGCCGGGCTCACAACACCCGACGCCCATTTCAGCGCCGAACGCCTCGCGCGCGGCGGCATCGGTCAAGCCAGCGTCACCGCAGACCCATTCCAAGCGCAAATCGACGATTGGCAAATGACCTCTACCGCGACCGAGGGCGATGCATATGACGTCCTCCACCTGACCGCACGCGGCTCAGATTTCGCGTATGACCTGAACCTTGCCGCCAATGGCCCTCTGATCTTCCATGGCCAGGATGGCTACTCTGTCAAAAGTGCCGAGGGGCAAGCCAGCTACTACTATTCGCAACCCTTCTACTCCGTGGCCGGCACTCTCAACCTCCCCGACGGCGACATCGCCGTCACCGGCACCGCCTGGCTGGATCGCGAATGGTCCTCGCAACCGCTCAGCGACGATCAGATGGGATGGGATTGGTTCTCCCTGCAATTTGAAGACGGCGCGCGCATGATGGCCTTTGCCCTGCGCAGCACCGATGGCGACAGCTTTACCTCCGCCACATGGATCAACGCCGATGGCACGACCCAAAGCTATGGGGATGGCCATGTCGAACTCATGCCGCTGGCAAGCACCGAAGTTGCGGGCAGAGCAGTGCCGACCGAATGGCACCTCTCTTTCCCCGAACGGGGCATCGACATCCGAACCATGCCCATCAACGCACAAAGCTGGATGGATACGAGCTTCCCCTATTGGGAAGGCCCTATCACCTTCACTGGCACCCATGCCGGTCGCGGCTATCTGGAGATGACAGGGTATGAGTGATCAGAGCCTATCCAGCGTGTTAGAAATCGTGTGGCAACATCTAAGCCGCGGCACAGCCGACCGTCATCACCCTGCTCGACACCCGACGCTGGCCACCATCAGCCCCGATGGCCCTGACCTCCGCACCCTTGTCCTGCGTTGCGTCGACCGCGAAACCAGCACCCTTGAGTTCCACACCGACAGCGCGTCCCCCAAAACCGCGCATATCGCCGAAAACCCGGCCATTGCCATCCACGTCTGGATCCCCAAAGCGCGCCTGCAAATCCGTGCACGCGGTACAGCCCGCCTTGTCGCAGGCGATGCAAAACTCTTCGACCGGCTCCCAGAACAGGCGCAGGCAAACTACACGGGGCCAATTCCAGGCACTCCCCTGCCAACGGACACACCCAATACCCCGCCGCGCTTTGCCCGGCTGCTTTGCGTGTTGAGCGAAATAGACGCCCTCATCCTGTCCGACCCTCATCAACGCGGGCTCTTCACAAGCGCTAAGGATTGGCAAGGCGCGTGGATCGCCCCCTAGGGACCCCTCTCCTTCCTCGTTTCAGAAATACTTCGGGGGGTCGCCTGTGGCGACGGGGGCAACGCCCGCACGCCTGAGCCCAAAGCGCGCAAGCGCGACGGCGAGGAGAAAGAAGCGCGACGCAGTCGCACCGACAGGTCAGGATCCGAGCGTCTCAACATACATCGGGAATGATACGCCAAGCGCCCAGCCCAACAGCAGGCCCAACCCGATCCCCACGGCCAATGTCGACCCCGTGCGCCGCCCCACCCAGCGGCCCATCATGCCGAAGGTGGCATAAAACAGCAGGATCACCGGGAAGATCAGAACCAGAAAGAACAGCCGCTCGAAATCCAGCGCGACGGCGATGGCAAGCGACACCAGAAATGCGCCACGCACAACGATCCGCTGCCATAGCGCCGCCAATGTCGCCCGTGTCAGGACCGCATCCGCCCACATCGCCAACACCGCCCCCGGCACAATCGCCAGAATGATTGGCACACGCCCTGCATGGGGCACGAAGGACGCCACGTAGCGATCCATCAACAAGCCGAACAGCCCGACTCCGAAGACGGCCAGCACCAATCCCCAAACCCATCCGCGCCCGTCCGGCCTCCAGCCGGCAACCCATGCGCCAAGCAGCACGAACAAGCCGTATAGACCCAGATGTATCGCCAAATAATCCGCCACCAGCACGGGCAGAACGCCAACCTCGACCTGCACTGCAGCCAACGGCGCAATCAGCGCAGGCACGAACGCCAAGGCCCAAAAGACGCGGCGTGGAAGAGCCTCTGGTTCTGGTCCTTCTGGTAGCAGACGCGCCAACGGCGTGGCTAGCATCACGGCCCCCGCCAGCATCAAGACAATGCCCAAACCTAGCCGTGCAACAGGCGTCTCACCACGCATCCCAAGGCTCGCATTCGCCCAATCCACGGCCTCGCGTAGCCCGTCCGGCGCCCACAAGATCGCCACATGCTCCGCAAACGGCACGGCAACTGCCCGCCGCGCAAAACCCTCCCCCGGCGTGCCCACGGTCTCGCCTTCAGCCGCATCAAGGTTCGCCATCACGCGCCGGGCCTCAGATCGCAGCGCGCTTTCCCACGCGCCGTTCACGATCAGCAAGTTTTCGGGCGCATCCACTGTGACCGCCTGCGAAAACACCGAAATCCCGATCACTGCTTCGACGCGCGGATCAGCAATTCCGGCCCGCACAACCAGATCGGACGACATGGAATGCCCAATCAGCACCACGCGCGGATCGGCCCCGGGCTGCTCCACCGCCCAATCTGCCACCCGTGCGATTTCGTCCAAAAGCAGCCGTGTCGTCCCGTCGATGGAAGTCACATCCCCGGACATCGGCACAGGGTTGCGCCCATGCCCTTCCAGGTCCAACGTCACGGCAATGTATCCGGCCCGCGCAAAGCTTCCGGACCAGGCCGCCATCATCTGTCGGGATCCGGCAAAGCCATGCACGATAACGGCAACCGGCCCTTCATCCACCATGCGCGTGACCGTCACAGGTGTCGTACCGACCCTGTCGTGCACGATCTCCAAACCGGCGCGGGGCCGTTCCAGCAGGCTGATCCCCACCACCAACGCCAGCAGTGCGATGGCCCCAATGACCCATATGCGCTTATCTATGCTCATCGTCGCCCAGATAGCGCAGCATCCGGTCCGCGCCAATCCGCTGGCCCCTCTACGCCACAATGCCTATGCTGACTGGGAAGATTGAAAGCGACGGACGACCCTCATGTTTACCGTGACCCTGCTGACCAACTCGGCCATGTTCCTGGACCGAGAGTTGGTCACCAACCTGCGCAATGCCATGGGGGGTGGGGATGCAATCTGGCTGGATCCAAATCACGCCGCCGAATTTGAGGTGCAAAAAGTCCCCAAAGGTATCGATACCGTTTGGAAAAGCCTGTCTGCCGAAGGCGTAGACCTTGTCGTCCAATCCTCGGGAAATCGCAAAAAGCGCATGTTGTTGGCCGATATGGACAGCACCATGATCCAGCAGGAATGCATTGACGAACTGGCCGCGGAGGCTGGCGTGGGCGACCGTGTCGCGGCAATCACCGCCCGTGCCATGAACGGCGAGTTGGATTTTGAGGAGGCTCTGATCGAACGCGTCGGCTTACTCAAGGGATTGCCCGAAGCAACGATCCAGACAGTTCTCGAAAAACGCATAACCCTGATGCCCGGCGGCCAAGTTCTGCTGGCCACCATGCGCGCCAACGGCGCCCATTGCGCGCTGGTCTCAGGCGGTTTCACCGCCTTTACATCGGCCATCGCGGCAAAGCTTGGATTCCACGAAAATCATGCCAACACCCTACTGTCTGAGAACGGGACACTGACCGGCGATGTGGCGCGTCCGATCCTTGGACGCGACGCGAAGGTTGAGGCGCTGCAAGCAATCACTCAGGCACAAGGGCTTTCCCCATCCGATGTACTGGCGTTGGGCGACGGGGCCAACGACCTCGGCATGCTGCAACTGGCCGGGACTGGCGTCGCGCTCCACGCGAAACCCACGGTTCAGGAACAGGCCGATATCCGCATCAACCACGGCGACCTGACGGCGCTTCTGTTCCTTCAAGGGTACACGAAGGCCGATTTCGTCCAGTAAACAGCGCGGATCCACACCACTCCGTCGAGGCTATGTCCAAGCCGCCCGGGCTTCCTGAACTCTCAAGGCCGGATAGGCCATCGTGAGCTCATCCATGGATGCCTTAAGCTCAGGGAAGAGTTCCAGAACTTCCGTGCGCGTAGCCCGTTCCTGCGGGGCCGCCAAATGACCGATGAAATAGCTTTCGGTCGGCACACCATTGGCCCGCACGATCTCATGATCTCGGAACAGGAGGTGGATATACGTCACTGAATCAGTTTCGACACGTCGAATACTGGTTTCATTGACCAACGCTATCGCAGGAACCAGCACCCTATCAGCCGCAAACAGCAATTCCGCACGCCATCCTTCGACAAGCATCCGGTGTTGCGGCGAAACAGCCAGCTCCCCGGTGTTTCCGATAGCACCATCTTCAAACACCACTTGCGCATAGCGTCCTGTACCACGCACGGTGCGTGATCCGATCCAAAGCAATTCCTGCGGCCCGTGATCCTCGGTCAGGACAACATCACCTGGCCGCAACGCTTCAACGGCTCGCGCTCCATCCGGCGTGTCAATCATCGTCCCGGGTGTGAAACATGGCGGCCCAAGCTCCCCAACAGGCAGTTCGGTGCTGGGTGTGATGCCGTTTGAGCGGACGAATTCGGCGGATTGCAGGATCGTACCATCATAGGGCGTGAAGATCGCGGGCTGCCCCGTGATGTAGAAGGTCGCGCCGAAAATTTCGACTTCGACGCCGCCAATCAGAACAGTGACAGAATCGCCGTACCAAACGGCCGTGATCTCGTTGAAAACCTCAGGATCAGATCCGGGTTGCAGGACCGTGTCGCCCGCATTCGGCTGAATAATCCCGTTATCGTCATTGTCGAAAAAATCGAAGATTTGCGGCGTCAGGGTCGACCCCGGCGTTACTCCGTTGAACGGATCAATGACATAGAATTGGTCGGTATACTTTGTCGGCACAACGCACCTCTGATCGCGATTTGATCAGAGGTAGCGCCTGCCCAAGTCTATTTTGAGGTGAAAAAATGGCGAGTCTCGGCAATTTGCCCCGACTTCACTGGGAAATCGGGGCAAACCTTGTCTATTCCGCCGGAACGGCTGTCTCTTCGATGCCCAGCGGCACCTCCAGCTTGTTCAGCATCTCTTTCGGGCAGACCTGAAGGAAGTTTGCCTTCTCCATCTCCCAATGCTGCAAGATGTCCCTCGCCTTGGCGCTTCCTGTCTCCTCGGCATGGCGTTCCACCAGACCGCGCAGCTGCGCCTCCCAATGATCCATCGTCACCGGACAAGTCACCAGCGTCTCAAGGTTCATGTTCACCAGCGCCTCACCCTCGGGATCGTAAAGATACGCCATCCCGCCGGTCATGCCCGCGCCAAAGTTTGCGCCAATCGACCCGAGGATCACAGCCACCCCACCGGTCATGTATTCACACCCGTTGGATCCGCAGCCCTCGATCACCACCTTCGCGCCGGAGTTCCGAACGGCGAACCGTTCCCCGGCCCGGCCGGCGGCAAAGAGATAGCCGTCTGTCGCACCATAAAGCACTGTGTTTCCGATGATGACGTTGTCCGCAGCGACTAGCGGAGAAGCCATCGGCGGACGCACCACAACAGTGCCGCCTGACAGGCCCTTACCAACGTAATCATTGGCATCGCCGCTGACTTCCAGCTTCAGACCGGGTGCCGCAAACGCGCCCAGCGATTGGCCAGCCGACCCTTTCAGCTTCACCGTCAAATGATCCGGCTGCAGGTCATTCCGCATCCCGAACCGCTTCACGATATGGCTCGACGTCCGCGTCCCAATCGTACGCAGCGTGTTTTGCACGGCATAGGACAGCTCGATCTTCTCACCATCCTCAAGGAACCGGTGCGCATCCTTCACGATCTGCGCATCCAGCGTGTCAGGCACCTCGTTCCGGGGCTTGTTGCGGTCGTACGTGATGTCCGCAGCCCCATCGACGGTGATCAGCATTGGGTTCAGGTCCAGATCATCCAGATGCGCCGAGCCACGGCTCACCTGAGACAGCAGATCCGCCCGCCCGATCACCTCATCCAAGCTACGCGCGCCAATTGACGCCAGCGTCTCCCGCACTTCCTCGGCGTAGAACGTGATCAGATTCACAACCTTGTCGGCATTGCCAGTGAACTTCTCGCGCAGCGCCTCGTCCTGCGTACACACGCCCACCGGGCAGGTGTTCGACTGACACTGACGCACCATGATGCAGCCCATCGCGATCAACGCGGCGGTGCCGATGCCGTATTCCTCGGCCCCCAGCATCGCCGCCATCACGATGTCACGCCCCGTGCGCAAACCGCCATCCGTGCGCAGCGTGATCCGCTCGCGCAGGTTGTTCATCGCAAGAACCTGATGCGCCTCGGTCAGGCCCATCTCCCACGGCAAACCGGCATATTTGATCGAAGTCGCAGGCGACGCACCGGTGCCGCCGTTGTGCCCGGAAATCAGGATCACATCGGCCTTGGCCTTCGCCACACCGGCGGCAATCGTGCCAACGCCCGAAGATGCCACAAGCTTCACCGTCACCTTACAGCGCGGGTTGATCTGCTTGAGGTCATAGATCAGCTGCGCCAGATCCTCGATCGAATAGATATCGTGGTGCGGCGGGGGTGAGATCAGCGTCACACCCTTCGTCGAATGCCGCAGCCGCGCGATCAGGTCCGTGACCTTCATCCCCGGCAACTGGCCCCCCTCACCGGGCTTCGCACCCTGCGCGACCTTGATCTCCAGCTCTTCACACTGGTTCAGGTACTCGGCGGTCACACCAAACCGGCCCGAGGCCACCTGCTTGATCTTCGCAGACGGGTTGTCGCCATTGGGCTCCGGGTGGAAATGCGCGGGGTCTTCGCCGCCCTCGCCGGAATCCGACTTCGCGCCAATCCGGTTCATCGCCACGTTCAGCGTTTTATGCGCCTCAGGGCTCAGCGCGCCCAGCGACATGCCCGGCGTCACGAACCGCTTGCGGATCGACGTGACGCTTTCCACCTCGTCAATCGGCACCGGCGCGCCCAGCGGTTTGAAATCCATCAAATCGCGCAGGTGGATCGGCGGATTGCTCCGCATCTTCTCGGAATACTGCTTCCAAAGACCGTAGGAGGCGCGATCACAGGCCGCCTGCATCATATGCATCGTCGTCGCCTGCCAGGCATGCGTCTCGCCTGAGCGGCGGGCTTTGTAAAAGCCACCAATCGGCAGCACGCCTTCGCCACGCAGCCAGCCCTTTTCGTGGACCTCTTCGACCTTGCGCTGCAAGCCACTCACGCCGATCCCGGAAATCCGGCTGAGCATGCCGGGGAAGTATTCCGCCACCATGGCGCGGCTCAGGCCCACGGCCTCAAAGTTCAGACCCCCGCGATAGGACGAGATCACCGAAATCCCCATCTTCGCCATGATTTTCAACAGACCCGCATCAATTGCCGCCCGGTACCGCGCCATGGCTTCCGTCAAGTTGCTTTCGATCAGGCCACGGTCGATCCGGTCGGCCAGGCTATCCTGCGCCAGATACGCGTTCACGGTCGTCGCGCCACAGCCCACCAGAACCGCGAAGTAATGCGGGTCAATGCACTCCGCACTCCGCACGTTCAGCGAGCAGAACGTCCGCAGACCCTTCTGCGTCAGCCCGGAATGCACAGCGGATGTCGCAAGGATCATCGGCATCGCCACGCGACCCTCGCCCTGATGTTGGTCGGTCAGAACGATGTGCCCGGCGCCGGACCGCACGGCATCCTCCGCTTCAGCCCGGATCCGCGCCAAGCCTTCACGCAGCGCACCCGCAGGCGCACCCGCATCAAAGGTACAGTCAATTTCGACGACCGAGCTTTGGAAGTAGCTCACCATCTTGTCGAACTGCGCGTTCGTCACGAACGGGCTGTCCAAAACCAAAATTTCTGTCTGTGACGAGTCTTCATCCAGAACGTTTTTCAGGTTCCCGAACCGCGTCTTCAGCGACATCACGCGGTATTCGCGAAGCGAGTCGATCGGCGGGTTCGTCACCTGGCTGAAGTTCTGCCGGAAATAGTGGCTCAGCGGGCGATATTGGCTCGAAAGCACGGCGGACGGGGTATCATCCCCCATCGACGCGAGCGCTTCCTTCGCGTCCTCCGCCATCGGAGCCAAAATCTGCTCCAGCTCTTCAATCGAATAACCCGCCGCAATCTGCCGCTTGCGCAGGTCAGATCCGTCAAACAGCGTCTTCTCCGTCGCACCGGCCATCTCGGCTTCGAGGTCGGTGATCTTGTCTGTCCACTCACCAAACGGACGACTGGCCGCCAGCGCATCCTTGATCTCCGTGTCGTGGAACAGGGCCTGTTCCTGCATATCCACGGCAATCATCTGCCCCGGCCCAAGCGCGCCCTTTTCCACCACGCTGGCCTCATCAATCGGCACCATCCCGGCTTCCGATCCGGCAATCATCAACCCATCACCCGTCACCACATACCGCATCGGCCGCAGACCGTTCCGGTCCAGCCCTGCGCACACCCAACGTCCATCGGTCATCGCCAGGGCGGCAGGGCCATCCCACGGCTCCATCACGCTATTGCAGTACGAATACATGTCCTGCCACGCCTGCGGCAGTTCCGTCGCCGTCTGGCTCCAGGCCTCGGGCACCAGCATGGTCTTGGCCATCGGCGCATTGCGCCCGGCCCGCACCAGCACCTCGAACACCGCATCCAGCGCGGCCGAGTCGCTCGACCCGCCCGCCACGATCGGCTTGATGTCTTCTGCCATGTCGCCAAAAAACGAAGACGCCATGCGGATCTCATGGCTCTTCATCCAGTTCAAGTTGCCCTTCAACGTGTTGATCTCACCATTGTGTGCCAACATGCGGAACGGCTGCGCCAGCCACCATTGCGGGAACGTGTTGGTCGAATACCGCTGATGGTAGATCGCAAAAGCGCTCTCGAACCGCTCATCCATTAGGTCGGGGTAGAACTCGGCGACCTGCTCGGCCAGCATCATGCCTTTGTAGATGATCGACCGGCAGCTCAGCGAACACAGGTACAACTGCCCCACACCCGCCGCCTGCGCCGCCTTCTCGATCCGACGCCGGATCACATACAATTCCCGCTCAAACGTCTCTTCATCGACGCCCTTCGCGTTGGAAATGATGATCTGCTCAATCTCGGGCCGCGTCGCATTGGCCTTCTCGCCAAGGCACGACACCTCTACCGGCACATGGCGCCAGCCATAGATGTAATAGCCCATCCGCAGAACTTCCGACTCCACGATGGTCCGGCACGTCTCCTGCGCGCCGAAATCATTGCGCGGCAAGAACACCTGACCCACGGCCAGCAGTTCATCCCGCATTTCGTGGCCGGTGCGCTTCACCTGCTCGCCAAAGAACTTGTAGGGGATTTGCACATGGATACCGGCGCCGTCACCGGTCTTCCCGTCCGCATCCACCGCCCCCCGGTGCCAGACTGCCTTCAGCGCGTTGATCCCATTCTCGACCACCTTGCGCGATGGTTTGCCATCCACAGCCACCACGAGCCCGACACCGCAGGACGAATGCTCATGCTCCTCCCGGAACAGAGAATTCTCCTCCATCCACGCGCGCTTGGTTTCCTCGGCCTTGGCCCAATCAGCGTCAAAACGGGTCATAGCTGTCCCTCCTCAAGGTCAGGGGTCGAAGATGCGGGCCGCGCCTCAGCACTTATGGCCGTCATCTCAAGAATAAGTTTGCGAAACAGGAACGCGGCAGGGATCGCCGTCAGGGAAGACACCACATCGAGCGTCGTCCCCGTGCGGAAATCCTCAATCGTGTACGCGTTGAAGTTGATGTTGTTGCTGACCCCTGCAATCACAGTCGTCGCAACCCACAATAGCCACCAAATGATCGCCCAGGATGGCCAATCACGCCCACCGGACCCAACCAACCCGTCCCATGTCTGCCGCATCGCCTTGTAAGGCATCACGAAGTTCGCAAACGGCACGAAATACCAACCGACCGCCCAGCCGGGCGTAATGACCTCAGGGTTCGGTGTCACCGCTTGCGCATTACTTGCAGCCCGGTAAATCCACATGCCGCTGGCGATATAGCTTCCGATCAAGGCGATCAGGAACACGCCTGCCACAAAGATTCCGGTCCCGTCGATCCGGGCCGCTTCCGCATCCATCTCGGCTGCGGACAGAAGATTGCCGTCGATGGCGTCATAAAACCCGAACAGCTGGAACGAATGCCACGTAAACAGGAGCTCTGCCGCCATATAGGCCAGCAGGAAGATCGACGCGACGCGCCCGGTCTTTGACAAATCATATGGCAGGCTCATGCCGTACCCTCCGTAACATGGCGGTTCTTGGCCTCATACTCGGCCTTGGTCGCACGGCGATGGTCGCCCGCGAGGGCCGCATAGGACGGCGCGCAGTCGGTGTAGATCTCCGAGATCACAGGAAAACCGGCAGCATCGGGAAACAGCGCGGGCATCAACTCATAAACCGCGCCCTCTTCATTATCCCTAAGCCACAGATTGCTCCCACAGGTCGGGCAAAACGTGCGCGTCGCAAATTCGGTGGAGGCATAGCTGGCAACATCACCCTCAACCGTCACCGCATCGGCATTCGCCTGAAACGCACCCCACACAACTCCATTGGAACGCTGGCAAATACCACAATGACACACGCCGATCGCCGCGATGTAGTCACCATCAACGGTGATCCGCACAGCGCCGCACAGGCACGCGCCGTCCAGCTTTCCGCTGGTCCGATAGGGGTCAGCAATGCTCACAATGCTTGCCCTCCGTGAACAACTTCCGCTGGCATCCGCTCAGCCGTCGCCAGCCTGCGATGATCTGTGCGCTCAATCGAGTTCAATGTCGTATTCCCCACGCGCAACTCCGCGCATCTCAAAGCTCGGTTGTCCCCGCGTGCCCACCAAAGGCACCGCGAATTCCATCTGAACCCGCATCCGCCCCTGCGGCGTACACTCGATGTTGGATACCGCGATCCGTACATTGTCGAATGCCTCCCAGGACCGGACCGGCGCGGCATCGCGGTTCACTTCATTGAAGAAAACCCCCGGGTTCGAAACGGCCCAGCCGGTGCCAGTGCGCTGCACTTCGAAGATGACGTTCAGGTCCCACCCCGGCGCACCGCGGCCACCGAAGAAGTTCACCTCGAAATAATCGTAAGCCTCACACGGTCGCGCGATCCCATCCAAGATGAAGACGGTCGGAGATGCCCAGATCGTATCAACCGTCTCGTCCCCAAAATCGTTGACCACGCCTGAGATCTCATCCGTCAGCACTTCGCTGCGCACCGAAAGCGACCATGGCGTTTGCTGTGCGCTAACCGGAACGGACAGGCCGAGGGCCAGCAAAAACGCTACGGCAAATCTGGCTTTGGCCAACCTCATCACTCTCACTGCGCAACCCTCCAGACCGGATCCAAAGGCAGGGCGCTCATCATGTCGCCGCAATCATATTCCGGCTGCGTCGTCAGAAAGTCAGGATCGCCCGCTTCATGGAACTCCACGGGGCTGTAATTGCCTTCAAACGTCTCGCCGCCCGGGGTTGTGACCGTCTCCAGCCCACCGAAGAACAGCCCCATCTCACGCGACACGAATTGGGTGCCTTCCGTGCGACGTGGCCCCGCCGTGGTTTCCCACTGATAGGCAAATTCCGTGACCAGCAGGGACCGCCCATCAATCGCGATCTCGTCTCCGGTCAGCCGGTCGAACCCGGTATAATCACGCTGGAAAATGCCCTCGGCGCGCTCCTCCCGGATGGAGAAGACCATCGTGTCATTTCCAGTTTCCAGCAGCTCGGCCATGCTGGCCGGGTCTTCTTCCGGTTCGATCAGAACGTCGCGGCTTCCCGTGCGCAGGTTGAACGCCTGCAACCAGCGAAACTCCGCGTCGGTGTAGTTGAGGTAGAACGGCCCGTCTTGATCCAGCGTGACACGCCAATGGCTGCCTTCCGGATCGCTGTCACACCGCCAGTGATGCGACACGAGGCATGACCGCGACTGAACCGTCAAAAACGCCGTGCACCCTTCGGGCACCGGGAACAGGTCGCTGCCGCTTTGCGCCGCAGCCGGAACAGCCGAGACCATCCCAAGCAGGGCGGCGTTAAGGATTTGTCTACGAATGGGCGGCATCAGGTCAGTAATCCTGTCATTTTGGAATTTCGTGGGACCCAGTAGCGTCCGGTGTGTAACTACAGATGCACTACAGAATAACTACAGGTTCCCTACAGCGGGTTTCAGCACGGACGGGTCACTCCGCGGCGACGGTTTTCGGGGCCGCGGCAACCCGTTCTAGGATCGCCTCCGCTGCCTCACGTCCATCGCGGATGGCCCAGACAACCAGGGAGGCACCGCGCACGATGTCACCAACCGCGAACACGTTTTCGAGGTCCGTTTCATGGGTCATCGGCTTGGCTTTGATGGTGCCCCAGCGTGTCACCGAAAGCTCTGGTGTGTCCCACAGCGTCGGAAGATCCTCAGGCTCAAAACCCAGCGCCTTAATCACCATGTCTGCGCCTTCGATATAGTCAGCGCCTTCAATGACTTCCGGCGATTGGCGGCCCGTGACGTCCGGTGCACCAAGGCGCATTTTCTGCACCAAAACGCCGTCCACAACGTCATTCGTCGCGTTGAAGCCCTTGGGCGCGGAAAGCCAAACGAATTCAACGCCTTCCTCTTCCGCGTTCTGCACTTCACGCTGCGAGCCCGGCATATTCGCCCGATCCCGACGATAAAGGCACTTCACGCTCGTCGCACCCTGCCGCGTTGCCGTGCGCACGCAATCCATGGCCGTGTCGCCCCCGCCGATCACGACGATCCGCTTGCCTTCGGCGTTCAGCTCACCATTGTCGAATTCCGGCACAGCATCGCCAAAAGACTTGCGATTAGAGGCGGTTAGATAGTCGATCGCCCGCACCATTCCGGTCGCAGTCGCATTCGGCCCCGGCAAGTCACGCGACTTGTAGACGCCGGTCGCGATGATCACGAAATCATGCTCTTCACGGATTTCGGCGAGCGTGATGTCTTGGCCAACGTCACAGTTCAACTCGAACTTCACGCCGCCATCTTCCAGCAGCTTGTTGCGCCGCATGACCACGTCTTTCTCCAGCTTGAAGCCGGGAATCCCATAGGTCAGCAGCCCGCCAGCGCGGTCATAACGGTCATAGATTGTCACCTGCAGACCCGCGCGCCGCAGCATGTCAGCGGCTGCAAGGCCACCCGGGCCTCCGCCGATAATTCCAACAGATTCAGGCCGTTCAACAGATGGCGCGATGGGCATGACCCAGCCTTCATCCCAAGCCGTGTCGGTGATGTATTTCTCAACCGAGCCGATGGTCACAGTGCCGTGGCCCGATTGCTCGATCACGCAATTGCCTTCGCAAAGGCGGTCCTGCGGGCAGATGCGGCCGCAGATTTCCGGGAAGGTGTTCGTGGCCTGGCTGACCTCATAGGCTTCGCGCAGGCGACCTTCAGCGGTCAGCTTCAGCCAGTCGGGGATATTGTTGTGCAACGGGCAATGCGACTGACAATAGGGCACGCCACACTGGCTGCACCGCCCAGCCTGCTCCGCCGCCTTCTCGCGCGCATACTCGCCATAGATCTCGGCGAAATCCTCTTTCCGCTGGTCCGCTGCCCGCTTTTCGGGCATCTCCTTACCAACAGTGACAAACTTCAACATGGGTTGCTTAGCCAAACCATCGCTCCCTATCCTGAGCGGCCCGTATATCGGTGGTCTTTGGGGATAAAAAGACAACTATGCTGACCTTTATGCTTTCAGATGCGCAAAAGAAACAGTCTTTGAGCGGGAAACATGTCTTTGTATGGCAGCATAGTTTACCTTTAATTAGGAAAATAGAATTAAATCAGATACTTAAAGAGCGGGTTGATTGATCAAAAATGAGCCTGCTTCACCTGCTGATTCTCGCCCTCATCCAAGGCATCACCGAATTCTTGCCGGTTTCGTCTTCGGGCCACCTGATTCTGCTACCGAATCTCACGGGTATGGAGGATCAGGGGCAGGTCATCGATGTGGCCGTCCATGTCGGCACTCTGGGCGCCGTCGTTCTGTACTTCTGGAGGGACGTGAAGATGGGCCTGGCCGGCATCCCGCGGATGCTCACCGGAAAGATCGACACGCCCGGATCAAAACTCGCCTACCTCCTGCTGATCGCCACCATCCCCGTGATCCTCTTCGGGCTCCTGCTGGAAATCACGGGAATCTACGACAACCTCCGCTCCATCGCAGTCATCGGCTGGACCATGCTGATCTTCGGCCTCGTGCTGTATTGGGCCGACCAAAAAGGCGCGGAGGAGAAACGCTCCGAGGATTGGACCTTGCGTGACGCCATCGTCATGGGCCTTTGGCAAGCCATCGCGCTTATCCCCGGCACGTCCCGCAGCGGCATCACGATCACTGCCGGGCGTTATCTTGGATATGACCGCGAAAGTGCCGCGCGCATCGCAATGCTGATGTCTATCCCAACGATTATCGCCTCGGGCGTCTTCGCAGGGGCCGAGGTGATTGCCACGGCGGATGCCGCCGCCGCGCGGGACGGTGCGATCGCAGCGGGCTTCTCCTTTATCGCAGCCCTCGCCGCGCTGATCCTGATGTTCAGACTTCTGCGCAGCGTCAGCTTCACGCCATACGTGATCTACCGCGTCGTCCTTGGGCTGATCCTGCTGGGGATTGCCTACACTTAGCTTTCCCGCAGGTTCTGTGCGCTTTCCTTGATGTCGGAATACTGCCCGGATGGACGGAAGACGTAGAGGTAATCGTCCAGCACAGCCTCCATCGCCGTCGCCTCGACGCCAAGATCCGCCAGCGTTTGCGCATTTTCCCCAACCACATTGTCGGATGCCAAGGACCGCACCTGATCGCGCGTCAGAATGCCGTTGTTGAACAGGCCAAGCGTGACCGTCTGTGCCATGTCCAGAACAAACGCCATGATGCGCGCCACGAAGAACGGGATATTCAGAACCAGACGGCGACGACGAATGACGCCCAACATGCGGTTCATCAACTCACGGAAGGTCTCCACATCGGGGCCACCCAGCTCATACGTGCCATGCGACTCGCCAAGAATGCCTTTGACGGCGGCTTGCGCAACATCATCGACATAGACGGGTTGAAACCGCGTTTCCGCACCGGCCACCGGCAGGATCGGACCAAGCCGTGTCATGCCCGCAAAGCGATTGAAGAACTGATCTTCCGGGCCGAACACAACCGAAGGGCGCAGGATCATCGCCGTCGGGAACGCCTCAAGAATGGCGGCCTCTCCAGCAGCTTTGGATTGCGCATAAAGGCTATTGCCTTCCGCATCGGCCCCAATGGCTGAGATATGGACCATAGTCTCCGCCCCTTCTTCCGCCGCCATGCGTGCAATCCGGGCCGCGCCCTCATGCTGGACAGCGTCGAAGTTGTTCTTGCCACCGGCATCAAACGTGCCCACACAATTCACCACAGCATCCGCGCCATGGATTGCGGCCCGCACCGAAGCATCATCACGGATATTGGCCAGGATCGGCTCCACCTGTCCGACAACACCGTAGGGCTTCACGAACAGCGTCTCATTCGGGCGGCGCACAGCCACGCGCACGCGCCATCCCTGCTTGGCCATGCGGCGAGCGATGTAGCGGCCCACAAAGCCCGAGCCGCCGAAAATGGTGACGAGTTTAGCCATCTCTGGGCTCCTCCGGTCGCGTTTGGGTTGTGATACGTCCCCGCCCCACGAGCGGCAAGGCGCAAAACGTCTCAACTTTCCGCGCATATTGGGGGAACCGACGGTATACTGCTGGCGTTTGCCAGGATGGCAAACTACGAAATGAATATGTCTGCGCGAATACCTCTGATCTTATCGGTCGTTCTGGCTTTGGGTCTTGGCCCGGCCGCGGCACAGAATGTGCAGATTGTAGCACCAGAAGCCGATGAAGACCTGCAGGATCGCCTGCGCGCCGCCTCCCTCCTGCTGCAGGAAACGGAAGAGGCCCGCACAGCACAGGATATCATCGCCGCCGCACGGGCGGATTATGGGCGGCTGGTAGCAGCACTTTACGACACAGGGCATTTCTCACCGGTGGTGCGCATTGATGTGGATGGGCGCGAGGCCGCGCGCATTCCCCCCTTCGGTGCGCCGCAATCCGTATCGAACGTCACGATCCGCGTCACACCCGGCCCCGAATTCACGTTCGGTACGGCTGAGATCAGCCCGCTTGCCAACGACACCGACCTTCCCGGCGACTTCCGTGCCGGTGGTGCAGCCTCAACTCCGGTACTCCGCGATACGGCCGCCGCTGCCATAGATGCATGGCGCGCTGTGGGGTATGCGACCGCAGGTGTGGCTGACCAACAGATCACGGCCCGCAACGGCGAAGCGGTGCTGGACGTCCGGGTCCGCATTGATCCCGGCCAGATCGTCCGGTTCGGCACGCTCGACCCCGAAGGCCATGAGCGTATGCGGACCGAGCGTATCCTTGCCATCGGTGGCCTTCCCGAGGGGGAGACTTTCTCACCCGAAACACTCGACCGGGTAGAAGCGCGCCTGCAAGACACTGGCGTGTTCTCAGCCATCGCTTTGCAAGAAGGCGACGTTGGCCCCGATGGTACGATGAACATCACCGCAACCCTCGTCGAAAGCCTACCGCGCCGGTTTGGGGCAGGTGTCGAATTCTCCACTGATGACGGCCTTGGCGTCAGCGCCTATTGGCTGCATCGCAACCTCTTCGGTGGGGCTGAACGCCTGCGCATTGAAGGGGAGATCAGCGGTGTGGGATCGGAAGGCCTATCCACCGAAGATGTTGAGGGCATCGATGCGTCCCTCGGCCTGCGCTATTCGCGCCCCGCAACTTTCACGCCCGATACCACCGCTTATGCGGAGATCGGCGCGGATTACCTCGATGAGCCCGCGTTTAGCCTGATCAATATCGGCGCTGAGGTCGGGGTTGAGCATCGCTTCACCCGCACATTGACCGCATCCGCCGGTGTCGCCCTCGACTATTATGACATCGACGACCAGTTCGGCGAACGCCAGGTCACGCTGCTGTCGCTGCCCGCCTCCGTCACTTGGGACCGGCGCGAAGACCCGCTCGACGCGCGGCGGCTGTTCTTCCTCGAAGCCTCCGCCACCCCGTTCGTGACGGATGAAGGAAGCTCAGGCGCACGCACTTACGTCGATGGCCGCGCCTATTTCGGGTTTGGCGAAGATCGCGCAAGCCGCGTCGCCCTGCGCGCGCAACTCGGCAACGTTGTCGGAGGCGAGATCACCGAAATCCCGCCCAGCTTCCTGTTCTTCTCGGGCGGGGCGGGCACGGTGCGCGGGCAGGAATTCCAATCGCTCGGCGCGACCCAGCTTGGCCAGGATGCAGGCGGGCGCAGCTTTGCGGGCCTCTCCGCCGAGTTCCGCCAGGACATTGGAGAAACGAATTTCGGCCTCGTCGCCTTTGCCGATGCAGGCTTTATCGGTGCAGACACGCTGGGCGGCGATGGCGATTGGCACGCAGGCGGCGGGCTTGGTGTGCGCTACGCGACCCCGTTCGGCCCCATCCGCGTCGATCTCGCCACCCCGCTGCGCGGCGACGGCGTGGGCGAAGATCTGTTCCTTTATATCGGTATTGGGCACAGCTTCTGATGCGGTGGCTTTGTATCCTTCTGCTCCTCCTGCTGCCGACTGCCGCGGTCGCACAGGATGATGATCGATCCCGGCTGATCCGCTTCCTTGAAGACCAACTGTCTGACGGCGCCGCGCGCCAGATCCGCATTGAGGGCTTTCGTGGCGCGCTATCGTCTGAAGCGCAACTTGATGAGCTGACCATCTCTGACGCGGATGGCGTCTGGCTTACGCTTGAAAATGCCACCTTGAATTGGTCCCGCTCGGCCCTTCTGACAGGCGCGTTGCAGATTGATGCATTGACCGCCGATCGCCTCGAAATCCTGCGCCCGCCACTGGCGGACGAGGGCGTTGATCTGGCCGATACCGAAGCCACGCCTTTCGCCCTGCCTGAGCTTCCCGTCAGCATCGAAATTGGTCGCTTCGCCATTGCGGAGGTCGTGCTGGGCGAGCCGATCATCGGCCTGCCTGCGACCCTTTCGGTGGAAGGCTCAGGGCAGTTGATCGGCGGGGCCGGACAGGCAGATATCGCGCTGGAACGTCTGGATGGCCCGGGGGGAACCTTCGCGCTTCAGGCAGAGTACGACAATACCAGCCGCGACCTCGCGCTGTCGCTTCTGCTGGCGGAACCGGAGGAGGGTCTGACGGCCGAACTGCTCGGCCTACCAGGTCGCCCGGATCTGAGCCTTTCGATTGAGGGCGAAGGCCCAATCACCGACTTCGCCAGCCAGATTACGCTGCAAACCGAAGGGCAGGACCGCATCGCAGGGCAGGTGATCACCTCGACAGGCACAGATGGGGATCAGCTTCTGACCGTCGACATCGGCGGTGATATTCGCCCACTTCTCCTACCCGATTTCCGCGACTTCTTCGGTGCGGATACGCGCGTACAAGCGCAAGCGCGGCAGGAGCCTGATGGCGGCCTGAGCCTTGATGCGCTGCGCCTGAGCTCCGCTGCGCTGTCGCTTGAGGGCTCCGTTGCGCTGTCGCCCGGCGGTTTGCCTGAAATTGTGGACCTAACCGGTCAGATCACCCCGCCGCAAGGCGAACGCGTACGCTTGCCGTCTGGCGGCACGCCCACCGAAATCGCCGGGGCTGACCTGAGCGTCACCTATGACCGCGCTGCAGGGGATGCTTACGCGCTTATTATAGGCCTTGATCGCCTGACCGTCGAAGATCTTGCCGTTCAGAATGGGCAACTCCGTTTCGAAGGCACCGCAGCTATTACCGAAACGGGGATCGAGGCCACCGCCGCCGAACTCTCCGCCGCGTTGTCAGGCGTCCAGCATACCGACCCTGCCGTCGCGCAAGCCCTTGGCGAACGTATCTCTCTCGACGCAACCCTGTCGTGGATTGCGGGCGCACCCTTGATCCTGTCAGACCTTGTGGCGCAGAGCGGTGATGTAACGGCCACCGGCGGGGCTTCTCTTCAGACGGGTGAGAACCGCCTTGACGTTGCGATGGATGTCACCGCGACGGTCGCCGATCTGTCTCGCTTCGCCGCAGTCGCCGGCCAACCGCTCGACGGGGCAGCAACACTCGGCCTGGCAGGCGGGATTGAACCGCTGTCCGGCGCATTTGATCTGGCGATTTCAGGCACGGGCACGGACCTCCGTTTTGTCGATGCTGTGCCCGCCGAAATCTTCGCCGGGGACACACAGCTTGCCGCTAACGTCGTGCGGAACGAAACAGGGCTGACGCTAACTGGCCTCAACCTGGAGAATGCCGAACTCGATCTAACAGGTGAAGCATCTCTGACCTCGGGCGACACCGTCGCCTCCGCCGAATTCGAACTGCGCGAGGTTGGATATTTCACCGATTTCCTCTCGGGCCCAGTCGCCATAACTGCCGAGGTTGCACGGCAGGGAACCGCGCCCTTCGACATCGACGTTGCCTTAACCGGCCCGAATGAGATTGCCGCAAACACCCAAGGCACCTTCGACGCCGACACTGGTGATTTCGCACTCGACCTCACAGCATCAGCCACTGGCCTGGATATTGGCAACGGCGTGCCGCCCCAGCTTCTGGCCGGGCGCACCCAGATAACCGCGACCGCCAATCGCACTGGCGATGTCCTTAGCCTGACCGATCTGTCCGTTCGCAACCCCGAACTGACCCTGACAGGGGAAGCCAGCGTCAGCCCCACCGTCAGCCGCGTCGATGTGGATGCGCGCCTTGCCAATGTCGGGCTGTTCACTGACGCGCTTTCCGGTCCGGTCAGTGCCGACGCCATTCTGACGCGGCAGGGCGAAGACCCGTGGCAGGTCAACGCGGATCTTGGCGGCCCCGGCGGCATGAACGCCAATGTCGCGGGCCGCGTGGGCCTACCGAACAATGCTGTCGACCTGCGCCTGAACGGCCAGGCCCCGCTTGCATTGGCCAACCGTTATATCCAGCCAAGGTCAATCCGTGGCACGCTTGGGTTCAACCTGTCCATGCAAGGCGCGCCCGGTCTATCCGCGCTCAGCGGCACCCTTTCGAGCAACAACGCCCGCATTGCCGTGCCGACCTATGCGCTGGCGGTGGAAAACATTGGCCTGAACGCGCAAATCTCCGGAGGGCGGGTGAATTTGACGGGCAACGGAACGCTTTCGACCGGCGGGCAACTCAGCACCCAAGGCTCCATAAATCTCGGTAGCCCCGGTCTGGATGGGCAAATCAACGTCTCTCTCGTGAATGGTCGCATTGTGGACCCGACCCTCTATGACGCCCAAATCGCCCGCGCCGATCTGTCCGTTAGTGGCCCTCTGGCGCGCGGTCCGCGCATCTCAGGCGATATAACCCTCGGTGAATCTGAGATCCGGGTTCCCGAAGCCAGCCTCGCGGGCAGTGCCGCAATCCCCGACATCCGCCATCTTGGCGAAACCCCGGAGGAGCGTTTGACGCGCCGCTTCGCCGGCCTTTTGGGCAGCAGTGCAGGCAGCTCCGGCGGGGGAAGCGCCACCACCGCGCTCGACATCAACATCACCGCACCCGGTCGCATCTTCCTGCGCGGGCGTGGGATTGATGCGGAATTCGGCGGCTCCATCCGCCTGTTCGGCACCACTGCCAACGTCATCCCCACCGGCCAGTTCGAACTCGTACGTGGCCGCCTTTCGATCCTCGGCACGCGATTGGATTTCGTGGAAGGCCAAGCGACCCTGCAAGGCAGTTTCGACCCGTTCCTACGCCTTGCCGCTGTCAGCCGCGCCTCCGGCTACCAGATCACCATCCGCGTAGACGGCGCGGCCTCGAACCCCGAAATCACCTTCGCCTCAGACCCCTCGCTGCCCGAGGATGAGGTGCTGGCCCAACTCCTCTTCGGACGCTCCGTATCCGGCCTGTCACCCCTGCAGCTTTTGCAACTGGCCGACGCTGCAACCTCACTTGCCGGTGGCTCCACCAATTCAGGCTTCATCGCGGGCCTGCGCGATGGCCTGGGCCTCGACGATCTGGACCTCAGCACCGACGACGAAGGCAACGCCGCCGTCACCGCCGGGCGCTACCTGTCGGAAAACATCTACACTGACGTGACGATCAACGCCGAAGGGGATGCCGACCTGTCGCTCAACATCGACCTGACGCCCAATTTCACCGCGCGTGGCAGCGTCGGATCGGATGGCAGCTCAAGTATCGGCATCTTCTTCGAGCAGGACTATTGACGGCGCATTCCGCCGGATATATCAGCCGCTCTCACGACACCTGCCCAGGTGGCGGAATTGGTAGACGCGCCAGCTTCAGGTGCTGGTGTCTGTATGGACGTGGAGGTTCGAGTCCTCTCCTGGGCACCAACCTGCACTTTCGAAGAAAGTGTCAGGGGCCGGTAGGGTGATTTTCGAAGAAAATCGTCCCGATAGGCCGCCTTTCCCCTTCCGCCGCATCGATTGCCAATTCCCGACGGAAAGGGACGCGACCATGACGATCCATTTGTATCAAAACGATCTGCCCGATGACCTGTCGTTGGGTCCCATTGTGGCGATCGACTGCGAAACCATGGGCCTGCACCCCCACCGTGACCGCCTCTGTGTCGTGCAACTCTCCGACGGGGACGGCAACGCACACCTGATCCAAGTCGCCAAGGGCCAAACCTCCGCCCCCAACCTTGAACGCCTTTTGACCGACCCGAACACGCTCAAGCTGTTCCATTTCGGGCGCTTCGACATCGCGGTCATGTATCACGCTTTCGGTGCCCTGACCGCGCCGGTTTACTGCACCAAGATCGCGTCCAAACTTGTGCGCACCTATACCGACCGCCACGGTCTAAAGAACCTGCTGCAGGAATTGCTGTCTGTGGACATCTCCAAGCAGCAACAAAGCTCGGACTGGGGCGCAGATACCCTGACAGATGCGCAACAGGCTTATGCGGCCTCCGACGTGCTCTATCTTCATCAGGTCAAGGAAAAGCTTGATATGATGCTGGCCCGCGAAGGGCGCACCGACATCGCGCAGGCGTGTTTTGAATTTTTGCCCTCCCGTGCGAAACTGGACCTCGCCGGGTGGCCCGAAGTCGACATCTTCTCGCACTGATCGGCACCACCGGCCGGAGGGCGAAAGCTTGGCGCGCAGCGATCTCTATTCAAAAACCGTGGTCTGGGTAAAAGTCACCCTGCCCCTTATCGCGCTTGCCCTGTTGTCGAGCCTGTTTCTGCTGTCCGGCGCGCCTGATCCAGACGCGGCCCTGCCCTATGCAGAGGTCGATATTGAACAGATCACCCGCGAACAGCGCGTGACCTCGCCCCGGTTCGCAGGCGTCGTCGGCGAAGATCAGGAAATCATTATCCTCGCCGAAGCGATGACAGCTGAAAGCGGCCAGATCGACCGCATCCATGCCCAAGCCATCGACGGCCGCGTTGATCTAGGCATTGAGGAAGTGATGACGGTTCAGGCCACGCTGGGGGATTTCGACATGGCCGGCCAGTTTGCATCCCTACGCGACGGCGTCGCCGTACAATCGTCGCGCGGCTATCAGATGGAAAGCGACACCATGCTGATGGCGTTGGACGAGGTTCGCCTTCGCGCGCCCACGCCCGTGCACATCACTGGCCCCGGCCTGGATCTGACCGCCGATGCCATGGAGATGGAGGAAGTGGACGGCGCGCCAATCCTTCGTTTCACTGGATCCGTTCGGATGCTATACGACCCGGAGAGTTAAGAGGTTTTCATGCAGCGTCTTTTTGCCCTTCTGGGCTTTGTCCTCTGTCTGTCCGGGCCAGCTTTCGCACAAGTCGATATCGGTTTTGGTGGCGTCAGCTACGATGCGCGGGAACCGATTGAGGTCACAGCCGATGGGCTGACCGTCGATCAAGCCACGGGTGAGGCCGTTTTCACCGGCAATGTCATTGTCATACAGGGCGATCTGCGCATGTCCGCGGGTGCCGTCCGCGTGGTCTACGCAACCGATGGTGGCGATCAGGACGTGCGCGAAGTCATCGCGACCGGTGGCGTCCTTGTCACCCGCGGGGCCGATGCCGCTGAAGGCGGGCAGGCCCGGTTCGATGTCGCCTCCTCGCTGTTGACCCTGTCAGGCAACGTGCTTGTCACGCAGGGACCAACCGCGATTGCCGGGGACAGCATGGTCGTGAACATGCAAACCGGAAATGGTTCAGTCGACGGCCGCGTGCGCACCATTCTGGGCGGTGGCGACTGATATGCCGCTTGATGTCACAGAAGGATCAGCCGGTCTCAGGGTCGAAAAGCTTCGGAAAAGCTACCGTAAGCGCCCGGTTATCCGTGACGTCACGCTCGAACTGAACCGGGGCGAAGTCGTTGCCCTGCTTGGCCCGAACGGATCAGGCAAAACCACCAGCTTCTACTGCATCGCGGGCCTCATCACCCCGGACGGGGGTCGCGTCACCATCGACGGTCAGGACGTGACCTTGTTCCCGATGTATCGCCGCGCCCGCGCGGGCGTCGGCTACCTGCCGCAGGAAATGTCGATCTTTCGTGGCCTGTCGGTGCAAGACAACATCATGGCGATCCTCGAAATCGTCGAGCCCAAGCGCAAGAAGCGGCGCGACCGGCTGGAAGAATTGCTCAGCGAATTCACCATCGAACACCTGCGCCGCGCACCCGCCTTGTCACTATCTGGGGGCGAACGTCGCCGCGTGGAAATCGCGCGCTGCCTTGCGTCAAATCCCCGCTACGTGCTGCTTGACGAACCCTTTGCCGGGGTCGACCCGATTGCCGTGGGCGACATTCGTGCCCTGGTCGCCGAACTCAAGACACGGGGCATTGGCGTTCTGATCACCGACCACAATGTACAAGAGACGCTCGCCATCGTGGATCGCGCTTATATCCTGCATGATGGCGGCATCATCATGTCAGGCACCGCCGAAGAGGTGGTGAAGGACGAAAACGTCCGCCGCGTCTATCTCGGGCAATCTTTCCGCATTTCTTAACCCGGTTTTCGTTGACAGACGGGGGCGACTCGTCGCCAAATACCCGTGATGGTTGCACTTGCTTCATCTCGATCCGAAGACTTCGCCTCACGGCGCACTCAGGATCAACATTTTCGAGAAATCGAGAAATATCAGAGCTTTGCGGGCTTGCTCACGCGTGAGTATCCGCAGGCTATCCCCAAATAACGGAGGTTTCATGCGGTATCAGATCAGTGGAAAACAAATCGAGATCGGCCAAGCCCTGCAAACCCACGTTCAGGATAATCTCGGCGGCGTGGCCGAGAAATATGCCGAACGCCCGACCGATGCGACCGTTGTCTTTTCCAAATCCGGATCCGAATTCGTTTGTGAAACCACCATCCACCTGTCCACCGGCATGACCGCATCGGCCAAGGGTCATGCGCACGAAATCTATGCCGCGTTCGAGACCACGTCCGAGAAGCTTGAAAAGCAGTTACGCCGCTACAAACGTCGCCTGAAAGATCATCACCGGGAGCGTTCGCAGCCCATTGATGTCTTCGGCGGCTCCTCCTATATCCTCGCCTCATCTGAGGGGGCAGACGAAGATTCTGAACCCGACAGCCTGCAGCCCATTATCGTGGCCGAGATGGAGACACGCATTCCATCCCTGTCCGTGGGCGAAGCCGTGATGCAGATGGAAATCGCGGGCGCACCCTTGCTGGTGTTCCGCAACGAAGGACATGACCGGGTGAATGTGGTCTACCGCCGTGATGACGGCAATGTAGGCTGGATCGACCCCGCCACCGAATAGATCAGACGTCAGCCGCACCCGTTCGGTTGACCGAGGGGACGCTTACAGATGGAACTCTCCACATTGCTTGCACCGCAAGCCGTGAAAGTTGTCAGTGACGTCAGCAGCAAAAAGCGCCTGCTTCAGTCAATCTCAGAATTGGCTGAACAGACGGTCGGCGTCCCTGCGCCCCGCATTTTCGAGTCTCTTCAGGAACGCGAAAGCCTTGGCCCCACTGGTGTTGGCAACGGGATTGCGCTGCCCCACACCCGCCTTCCGGGGCTGGAAGAGGTCAGCGGTGTCTTCATCCGCCTGGAACGCGCCATTGATTTCGATGCCGCCGACCGAATGCCCGTGGATCTGGTCTTCGCACTGATGGCCCCGGTTGATTCCGGCGTGGATCACCTCAAGGCGCTGGCCCTTGTCTCTCGCACCCTGCGGGATGATGAGCTCTGCGCAAAGTTGCGTGCCAATTCGGACCCAGCCGCCCTCTATGCATTGATGACGGAATCCGAGGCCACCAAGGCCGCCTAGGATTTGTTCCAGCGTTTGAAGCCGAACCCGACATAGTCGCGCCGATACGTGTCGATCAGAACCTGTTCGATCTTCCCGTCATAGACGGCCTTCAACGGAAACGCGCCCGGCATGGCCTCGCCAACAATCTCCGGCACCTCTTCAACGCCAGCCTCAGACGCCAAGGCAGGCAATGCGTCTTTCATCTGGTGCTCATGGACGACCGCCTGCGGCACCATCACTTGTGAGATGCCCTGCAAAATCGCCGTCTGGCTGGCCCAAGCCTGATCAACGCGCACGCTGGTCTGCCCGTTCAGATTGCCCTTTAGAAAGCCGATGAAGCCCACAAACGCAGCCTTTTGCTCGGCCTCCGTCCAATTCTCACCCGGCGTCTTGCCGGGGATCGGCACCTTGTACCGCTGCCGCAGGATCTTGCGTGGATCGGAGTACATCGGCCTATCATCGGGCAAGATGAAGCGGTTGAACGTGCAATAAGCCCGCGCCACGGGGTGCCGCAGAACGCTGAAACTGCGGAAGCCGGGATTGTCCTTCATCCACTGGCGCAGCTGCTTCTGGCTCATCTTTCGGATCAACGCATCGCGGCCCACATCATCGATCTTTCCCAACCAGTCGAGCACGGAATTCTCCGGCCCGCCTTTGATCGGGCAGAACAACAGGCCCTTCGTCGGATGCGCCACGAAGTTCGGTACCTGTGCGGCACGATCCGGCTCTAACTCAGGCGATTTCTCCAATCCGAAGCGATCGAGATCTGCCAAAGCAGCGACCATGTCGTCGTAATTCTCAACCTTGTCGCGCAGCGGGCTGGGGTTCTGCTTCTTCAGCTTCTTGGACGTCGCATCAACCCGCTCGTCCGACCCCAGAAACGCCGCCAGCCCGTTCAGAACATCCGCGTCGTTGATGTCCTCATAGCGAATATGAAACGCGACCTGTCCCGTGCGTTGCAGCCCCCGCCGCAGATGCTCCTGAAACCCGCCGAGCGTATCAACCAGTTCCCGAAACTCCGGCGCATCGAACCGCACCTTCGCCGTCTTGGCATGTTTCAGATCCGTCAGCCGCCACTGGCCCGTCGCGCTGGCGATCTTTCGACTGACGTAAGAGTCGAGCGGATTGCGCGTCAGGATCACCTTTGCGATCCGCGGATCAGGCAAGACCCGCTCGACCACGCGGTCATCATGGTCGTGGAACAACCGGAACCCCGGTAGCGCATCACCTGCATTTTCGATGATTGCCTCAAGCAGACCAAGCGGGTCCTGCTCGCGCCGATCCATGTCATAGCCATGCATCTCAAAGGTGTTGTGATGACCCAGAAAGGTCGGATTATAGACCTCCCCCAGGCAATTGATACTTTCGAAATTGTTGAGTGAGTCTTCCAGGTAGTTCGACCCGGTCCGCATCTCGGCGAACAAAACGAAGGCATCAAATCGGCGAGCCATGTCTTACCTCACAAGGTAGGGGCGGTTATCAGCACCCGGCGGCAACGGGGCCACGCCCTCTTGCGGGAAATCACCCACGGCAAACGGGTTCATCCCCTGATTTTTCAGGTTCTGCAGGAATTTCGGCAGGCCCGATAAGTCGGCCATACGGGGCGCTTCGGTTAACCGGCTGGCATGGGCGCCCTCCATCGCATCAAGGATGCGTTGAAGGTTTTCCATTGGCTCTTCCAGAAACTCCGCCAGCGACCAGATGCGAATTTCCGCCCGGCTACGCACATGGCGCAACGTGTTAACGAATTCGACCTCTCGCCGCTGCAGGCGCGCAGCCTCCGTCCGGATGTCGCTGAAATTGCGGTTTGCCGTAAACAGGCGCACGGCCCATCCTCCGGTAATCACACTGATCTGTGCGTTTGAATCGCCTGCCATGAACGCGCCCGGGCGCTGATTGTCTTGCGGCCCAAACATGAAAACCTGCCGCTCGCCGCGCGTGTTCCAGATCAGGTTGGTCAGGAACCGCTCAGGGTTATAGTCCCGCAATTCCGGGGCGGCAGACAGGCATCCGGCATAGGTGTCGGCATCACCTGCAAAGCGTGCGCGTTTCAGATCGAATAGATTGCCGTGCACGGACGCGCCAAGCCGCCGCGAAAGCCACGGCTCAAAATCCAGAAACAGGTCATTGAACCCCTGAAAAACCGAATAGGGTGCTGCCGTCTTGCCGTTTTCCCACTCATTGTTGGGATAGCGGCTTTGCATATAAAGCCCGGCGCGCCCCTGCGTCCGCCGTTCCAACGCCTTGGCGAACACGCGGTCGATCTTACCCGGCGTTGGCTCAGCACGACGCACATCCGTCGCGGTGTCATCGAGGAAGGATTGATACAGCCGGTCGGCCTTATGCCAGATCTTCCGCGCCACAAAGCAATCGGACCGGCGCAACAGGTGCAGGTGATCGTCGTAGAAAACGTGCGGCTTGCCCTGAAAGTCGAACTTCGACAGGGTCAGCGACCGGCTTTCGATATTGCGCGAATAGTTCCGCACCAGGGTCTGCCAGTAGCTTTCATCAGGAATCCAGACCAGCTTAAAATACCGGTCAAACTCCCGCCGTTTCGTATCTTGCAAAATGGCGCTGAGCGTCTGGCGCGACAGGCACCACCATTGGCTACCCAAATGCGGGGATATCCCCTCGGGCAGTTTGCGCTTGAACCCGATACGCCGCTGAAACTCCACGTAGCGATCAAACAGGAACCGATGCCGCTTCCACGAAAACGGGAAGCGCAGCTGGAACCGTTCTGTGTTCAGGCCATCAACCGTCCAATCTACATCGCGGATCGTGACCGACTCGATGAAATCGGTCATGGGCCGCGCCGCGAGATACGCGCGCAACTCATCAACTGGCCGCAATGGCAGGCACGACCCCGACGATAGATAGACGTGCCGCACACCCGGAAACGCCTCTAGCATCAGTTCACTGGCCGTCTGACTGGCGGCCACAAGGCTCCACGTACCCCATTCGCATTTGTGCCGCTTCGAGAATTTCACATTCTCAAGGTCCGACATTTCGCGTTTGAGCCACTCAAACCGGGCCTTCTCGACCCGCTTGTCGAGGTGGATGACCACCGGGCAATCACGCTCCGCCCAATGTCGCGCCACTTGCGCCGCGCGGTCCAGCGCAGTGTGGCACATCATGACGAAGCCTAGCGTGCTCATGCCCAGTTCCCCTTGGACATGAGGCCAAGGATCTCAAGCTGGCGCCAGTTGATGTATTTCTCGGACCATTTCGTCCAGAAATCGGGATTCTCGCGCAGGCCATCCGCATAGGCCTTGTACTCCGCCGAGGCCGCGTAATGTTCGCGCCGTTCCAACTCTTCGGCGGCTTTCTTGGTGAACGTGTCGAGGAACTTCGCGTGCAACAGAACGCCTGAGGCCTTCTCCCCACCCCATTCGTCATAGACAAGGTTCAGCCCGCGCGGCAGCAACATGTGTGTCGAAGAGGCGTAAGTGTAATGCTTCTGCCAGTAGACCAAGGGCGTCTTGTTCAGCGCAGGCGCACGTTCCGGGTTATCCTGAAAAAAGGCCCGCGCGCGGGGTCCGCCCTGAATCCAAAGATTTCCATAGTCCCAATTCCGCTCGATCGAGTAATTTCCGGCGTCGAACCAGCAGGCAATATCAAACGGATTCTGACCCTCTGCATAGGGCTGCGCGGTGATCGGCCCTTTTGGGTACATATCCAAAAGCATGGCCCCAAAGGATTTGATGGACGAAGCCTGCAGCCAATCCGTCAGCGCGGGGATGGGGCGCGTATCGGAGAACGGGTAGACAAGGAATTCATCCGGGTCGACCGTCAAACACCAATGATCATGGCCATAGAGGCGCAAAAGCCGGTTGATCCAATCCATGCCAAAGCGAGACCGCTTGTAACTCGCATCCGTCCACCAGACCGAGCAATCGGGCTGTTCCGCCAAATACTCCCGCGTGCCATCGCCGCTGTCATTGTCCACGAACAGGAAATGAGAGACCCCACGTTCGCGATAATATTTCAGGAAATAGGGCAGGCGGATCCGTTCGTTGCGCAAGGTGACAAAGCACAACAGCTCCTTCTCACGAATGGAGTCGGTGCGGTTGGCGATTTCCTCCAGGCCGCGGGACTTCCGCCAAGCCCGCACAAGGAACCGCTTCCGCTCAAGGCGCAAACCATATCGCCGGACAGCCTTCATGTGCGATCCGATGGGTCCGTTGTGATGACAGCATCTGCCACGATCTCAAAATGCTCCTGCCATGTCGGGCACTTGACCTTGCTCAGGTCAGGCCGCGCGATCTTACCGTCAATGAGTTGCTTAATCGTTTCTTTCCACTGATACGCCGTTGGATTGTTTACGTAAACGACACAATCGCCGAGGGTTTCCCGGAATACAGGCAGGTCCGAACAAATCGGCGTCGCCCCGACCATCGCTGCCTCCAGCGGGGGGAAGCCAAAACCCTCGGTAATCGATGGGAACAAAAGCGCCGTTGCTTTTGACAGATGTGTATGGACGTCCTCATCGGACAGGGGTCCATGAAGGTGAATCGACTGACCCCGCAACGGGTGTGAGTGCAGACGCTGCATCAGCGCTTCTACCTTCCAACCCGTATGCCCAATGATGTGAAGCTGCGGCATGTCTTCGGGCGGCAATTCCTGCGCCAGCGCCTCCCACGCATCCACGATCAGCGCGTGGTTCTTGCGCGGCTCGATCGTGCCCAACATGACGAAATGCAGGGGATCCCGGGTGCCAGCCATTTGCTCCACTACCGGCACACCAAGATGCGCAACAATCGTTTCCGGTCGCCTGTCCGCCCCGTGCCAGTGCAAATCCAACGCCTCGGCTGTGGCGTGGGAGTTCGCAATTACATGGCTAGTATAGCGGCGCACGCGCTCGACCCGCCCGGCAAAGTTCGCAGGCTGATCATCGGCGACGAGATCGGGGTGGGTGATCGGGATTAGGTCATGGATCATGACCATGCTCTGCCCACCTGCTGCGAAAGCCGACAGCGTCGCCTCTGACAGGTTTGAATGGCCAACATTTAAGTATGTCCAACCATCTGGCGCGGCACGGGCCAAAAGCGCGGGCAAAGCGCCCGGCCTGCACCGATCAATCGCCACAGCGCGAAGGGCCGCCTCTGCCTTGTGACGTGAGCGTTTTGCCCGGAAAGTCAGACGCGACAGCAGATCGGCCTGGCCTAAGGCGCGCCGCTCTTCCGCAAGGTCCACGACCAAACGTCCGCCTACGTCGTCTAGCAGCAAATAGCCTCGCGTGGTGCGACACAGAAAACGGTCACATCCAGCGTTGAGGAAGGCTTTCAGATATTCCAGTTCAACCCGATCAATACCCGTGGGCGCGCGTCGACCAAGGCGGGTGAGGGTGCGCGTCACGTCCAGCCAGGGGGCCGGGATTTGGGACAGCGCACCCATAGTCACGCTCAGGCTATTGAGCCGCGCTCCGGACCGACATCATGTCGCCCAGATAGCTCTGGAATTCATCGCGCAGATCTTCGCGCGCGAGGCCAAAGGCCACAGTGGCCTGCAGGAACCCAGCTTTCGAACCACAGTCAAACCGCTGCCCCTTGAACCGGAAGCCGTACACATTGTCGGCGCTGGTGATCTCTTGCGCGATAGCATCCGTCAGCTGCACTTCACCGCCCGCACCCGTCTTGATCCGGTTCAGGTGGCCCATGACGTCGGGCGACAGGATATAGCGTCCGATCACAGCAAGATTTGACGGTGCTTTGTCTGCAGGCGGCTTTTCAACCATACCCTTCACAGAAACGACCGAGCCCATGTCTTCTTTGATGTCGAGAACACCATAGGCCGAGGTCTTGTCATCCGGCACTTCCATCGCGGCGACCATGTTGCCGCCGATATCCGCGTGTGCCTCAACCATCTGTTGCAAACACGGTGTCTCAGCTGCGATCACATCATCCGGCAGGATCACGGCAAACGGTTCGTTCGCCAAAAGGCGACGTGCGCACCATACTGCGTGGCCTAGTCCGAGCGCCTTGTGCTGGCGAATATAAGCAATTGCGCCGCTGTCCATGTTGGTGCCTTTCAGCTCCTCCAACATGTCTGTCTTGCCCTTCTTGCGAAGGGTGCTTTCCAATTCCGGTGCGTTGTCGAAATAGTCTTCCAACGCAGATTTGCCGCGACTCGTAACGAAGATGAACTCTTTAATGCCTGCTGCACGCGCTTCGTCGATGGCGTACTGGATCAGGGGGCGGTCGACCAAAGTCATGATCTCTTTCGGGATCGATTTTGTAGCCGGAAGGAAACGGGTCCCAAGACCCGCGACCGGAAAGATCGCCTTGGTTACTTTCTTCTTCATGCCTTGCCTCTTCTTGCGTCGCCCGGTTTTCCGGTGCGCGCAGCTTTCTTGTTATGCATTAAAGCTTAACGAAAGATCAGGAAGTGGGAAATCATCAATTCGTGTCCCCGTCTGGCAGCAATCCGCGCGTGGCAGAAATGCGACGGACTTCGCGGTCCAATCGCCCCCGGAAGGAGTGCATCTGAAATCGCGCTTCGCCCCGGTCTGTCGGCCCATAAAGTCCGCCATATTGCTCCCACCAACCACCGTTCGTGAATTGGATCTTGTGCTTTCTCGGAGTGGGCTCAAAAACGAACAGGCTCACGGGCTGGCCGTTGCTGACCAGACGTTCTGCTTCACGGTGCAATCCCATTCGCTGAAATGGCCGACCAGAAAGAACGGTAGGACTTGGCGGATCGACCCGAACAAAGGGCACAAACGCTGAGCTAGCATGGCTTGGAATGGGCGTAGAGCTGGCCCGCTCCTGCCCGTCAAGAAGCCCGTCCCGAAGGCTCTCCATCAGCTTGCGCATTGTCTCTGCGTTCAGCTTCTTTCGCTTGGCTAAAGCCAGCAAACGGCTGCTTTGCGCCGCCTCCAGATCGCGCACCACCGCCGATATTTCCGCGCCCTCGGCATGCTTGCTCAGAAACACGCTGGTCGACGCTCCAATATCAAAAAGGCTCAGCGGTACGCGATCCTCCGTTCGCCGGGCGCTGGCCTGAAATCCGTGATGCACCACCGCGCCTGCGACCCATGCGGTTCGAAGCCCTGCACGCCCAACGCGCAACGCCATATCTGTATCATCGAGGTAGAAGTGCATTGCTTCGTCGAATCCACCCAACCGCTCAAAAACATCGCGCCGAAACGCCATGTTCGTGCCTTGAAGCTTGCGCATATATCCGTCCCTGATAGGCTGATTAGGGTCTATCTTGAGGTCTTTCCCAAGCCCGTTGACCGCTATTGGGCCCCATTGCATCGAAATGCCGTTTCGCCCCAGAACCGGGCCCGTTACAGCCGCCAGTTCCGCGTCCGAAAACGCCTCCAGCACCGCATCGGCCCAGGTCGGCTCCGGCACCGCATCGTCGTCAATAAACGCCAAGATCTGGCCTGCGGCAGCGGCAATCCCTGCATTCCGTGCGGCAGAGATATTGGGGATATCTTGCGAAAGCAGCTTAATCCGACCCGCAAAGGCCTGAACGGCCTGCTGCCCCGCCCCATCTGCGACCACAACAACTTCGATCCCGGCATGGCGCAATTGGCTCAACCCAAGCAGGCAGCGATGCAAAGCCTCCGGGCGACCGGCGCTGACGACAACAACGCTCAGGTCAGCGGGCGTCACACCGTCCCCATCTCGGCCATCATGGCCTCGATCCTTGGAATATCCTCAGGGTTGTTCAGCTCCCAGAACTTCGACCCGCGCGCCTCTACCTCGACGCAAAGAACCGGATGCCCAGCTTCGAGGAACCGAAGCTGTTCCAACCCTTCAAGCGTCTCCAACGGGCCAATGGACCAATGCGGATAGGCCCTCAGCGCCCAGGGCCGGTAGGCATAAACGCCGACATGGTGGAACACGGGCGTATCAGCCTCGGGCGCGTAGTCCTCAGATGTGAACGGAACGACCTCTTTCGAGAAATAGAGCGCGCGCCGCTTGCTGTCGGCCACTGCTGTCGTCCCTCCCACACGCCCCGCCGCGCGATCCGCCTTCAGTGCCGACAAGGTTTCCCCATCGCAACGCAAAATTGGCGTCGCCAATGCCGCCTGGCTGTCGGCCCGCAAACCGGCCACAAGCTCCTCAAGAAACCAATGCGGCGTCAGCGGCGCGTCCCCTTGCAGGTTCACCACCATCTCCACGTCACCGAGTATTTCCAACGCCTCGGCACAGCGCTCTGTCCCGTTGCGCGCCACGGAGGAGGTCATCAACACGTCCGCCCCGAACCCGCGCGCCGCCTCGGCGATCCGCTCGTCATCCGTGGCAACATAGACGGCATCAAGCCCGGCCACCCCCTGCGCTGCGCGCCAGGACCGTTCGATCAGGCTGCGCGCCTCACCCGTTGCTCCCCGCAACATCGCCAACGGCTTTCCCGGATAGCGGGTTGAGGCGTATCGCGCAGGGATGACGCAAGCGACGGTCACGGCTGCTTCAACTCCACACCCGGGGCGTAAGCAATGAAGAAGCCGTTGGCGAAGCCGTCCTTCCCGTAGTCGAACGTCTCGTGATCCTCAAATCGGATCATCCTGCCGCCAGCCCCGCGCAAAACCGCATCACCGGCCGCCGTGTCCCATTCCATCGTCCGGCCCAGCCTTGGGTAAATGTCCGCCTCACCCGTCGCCACCAGACAGAACTTCAACGATGAGCCCGCCGATTTCATATCCGCATGGGCATATTTGTTGATGTAATCATCTGTCGCCTGATCCCGGTGCGACTTCGAGGCAACCACCCGCAGCGCCCCGTTATCCGGGTCCGACACGGTCATTCTTTCGACCCGGCCCGGCGCATTAGGCTCGAAGGGCCCGTTCTCCTCCACACTCACGCCATCAGCATCCGTGTAGAACAACCGACCCTTTGCAGGCGCATAAACGATCCCGCGCACCGGCACGCCGTTTTCCACCAGCGCGATGTTTACCGTGAAATCACCACGCCGCTTGATGAACTCTTTCGTGCCGTCCAGCGGATCAACGATCAGGAACTGCGCGGCGTTCAGGTCATGGCTGTCTGCTTGCTCTTCCGTCACCAGCGCCACGTCCGGGAAGGCCGCTCGCAAGTGGCGCGAGATCACAGCATCGGCCTTTTCGTCGGCCTCCGTCACGGGGCTATCGTCGGATTTGACCTTCACATCGAAATCATCAGCCTCATAGACCTGCATGATGACATCGCCCGCCTCCAACGCGGCTTCGCGCATAACGGCAACAAGTTTCTGGTGATCCATCACGCCTCACTTGCGGTTGAATTGAAAATTAACACCTCCCGCGTTATCGTCTGCACAGGTGGGAACGGCAAGCATCGCCTTTAGGCGAATAACCAGAACAAGCCGGCCCCCTATTGGCAGGCAAGGACCACAGATGTTTGAAAGCACGCGCAACACACGGTCCATGCTTGGCCTCGTCCTCAATTTCTTTGAGGTCACGTTTCACGCATCCGTCCGAAAAGTGCGCAAGAACCACGGCAACGCCATCCTCGCGATTGCCCTGTCTGTCGTGCAAAGCCTGCTGTTTATCGCGGCGTTCTATTTCATGTTCAGCCTTCTGGGCGGGCGCACCATAGCGATCCGCGGGAATTACCTGCTCTATCTGATGTCGGGCATCTTCATTTACCTGACCCATATCCAGACTCTGCGGCAAGTCATGGGGGCCGAAGGGCCAACATCCGACATGATGCAGCACGCCCCGATGAACACGCTGGTGTCGATCACGTCGTCGGCGATGTCCGTGCTTTATACGCAGTTCGTGGCACTTCTGTGCATCTTGTTGATGATCCACACACTCATCGAACCGGTTGAGATTCATTATTGGCCGGGTGCGCTGGGAATGTTTGTCTTGTCCTGGTTCTCAGGCGTCGTGCTGGGGATCATCTTCATGGCGTTGAAGATCTGGTTTCCCGATGTCATTGGCATCCTGTCGATGGTCTATATCCGCGCGAACATGATCTTTTCGGGCAAGATGTTCGTGGCCAACGCCATGCCGGCAATGATGCTGCCGGTTTTCACATGGAACCCGCTCTTCCACATCATCGACCAGGCGCGCGGGCATATCTTCGTGAACTACATCCCCCACAACACGAATTGGGAATATCCATTCTACATTTCGCTGGTGTTCCTGCTGTTCGGCATGATGCTGGAGCACTACACCCGCCAGCATGCCTCGGCGAGCTGGGGCGCCAAGCGCTAAGCTCTACTCCACAACGCGCAGGGTCAGGTTGATCCGTCCGCCATTGGGCAACAGGGTGGAGGAACCCGCGCGCAGACGGTCGATACCGTGGTAGTTCAACCGCGCCTCCCCCCCCATCACGGCAACATCACCAGATTTCAGCCAGATGGATTGGGTCTTTCCACCACGCTCCGGCCCACCGACGCGAAACAACGCATCATCCCCCAACGATATCGAGACAACCGGCATCTCGAAATTCGCTTCGTCCCGGTCCTGATGCATCCCCATCTTTGCATCGGCATCATAGAAGTTGATCAGGCAAGACTGCGGGTCACAAGAAACCCCCGACAGATCGCGCCAGACAGTCTTGGCAATCGCCGGGATCGGTGGCCATTCCGGCCCATCCGGATGCGTGCGCTCATACCGATATCCGGCCCTGTCCGAAATCCAGCCATACCGCCCGGCAGAGGTCATGCGGACCGACATTTTCTGGCCCCGCCGCGTTTCTGGCCGGAACAGCGGTGCGGCGCGCACAACCCGCCGGACCTGCTCCACCAGATCGGCCTGTTGCCCTGCATCAAGCACCGCCTGATGCACCTTTATCCCGCCAACATCGACAATCATCGCAATTTCCCCGCGATTCCACTTGTCCGGACCGCTTGCAGCCCCAAAACCGCCTACTTATATACCCTCCGAACTCACACGGGCACCTTGGTGCTCACTTCAGTCATTGGCAATGGCGGCACGGGGGCCGCAGGGTCGGACCCGCTCCCGCCTGTTCGCTTTAAGAAAGGGACATGACACATGGCCAAAGTTATCGGTATCGACCTCGGTACGACGAACTCTTGCGTTGCAATCATGGACGGCTCGCAGCCGCGCGTGATTGAAAACTCCGAAGGGGCACGCACCACACCCTCCATCGTCGCCTTCACGGATGATGAACGCCTCGCGGGCCAAGCGGCCAAGCGTCAGGCCGTCACCAACCCGGAAAACACCATCTTCGGCGTCAAGCGCCTGATCGGTCGCCGGATTGATGATGAACATCTGGAAAAAGACAAAAAGAACCTGCCGTTCAACGTCATCGATGGCGGGAATGGCGACGCATGGGTCGAAGCCAAGGGTGAAAAGTACAGCCCGTCGCAGATCTCCGCGTTCATCCTTCAGAAGATGAAGGAAACCGCCGAATCCTACCTCGGCGAAGACGTGACCCAAGCAGTCATCACCGTCCCCGCCTACTTCAACGACGCCCAGCGTCAGGCCACCAAAGACGCCGGCAAGATCGCAGGCCTCGAAGTCCTGCGCATCATCAATGAGCCGACGGCGGCAGCGCTCGCCTATGGCCTCGACAAGGATGAGACGAAGACGATCGCGGTCTATGACCTCGGCGGCGGTACGTTCGACGTGACCATCCTCGAAATCGACGACGGCCTCTTCGAAGTGAAATCCACCAACGGCGACACGTTCCTCGGCGGTGAAGACTTCGACATGCGCATCGTGAACTACCTCGCGGATGAGTTCAAAAAGGAACACGGCACCGACCTGACGCAAGACAAGATGGCGCTCCAGCGCCTCAAGGAAGCGGCAGAAAAGGCCAAGATCGAGCTGTCGTCCTCGACCCAGACCGAGATCAACCAACCGTTCATCTCCATGGGTTCTAACGGCCAGCCGCTGCACATGGTCATGAAGCTGACTCGTGCGAAGCTGGAAAGCCTCGTGTCGGACCTGATCAAAGCGTCCCTCAAGCCCTGCGCCGCAGCGCTCAAGGATGCGGGACTGTCGAAAGGTGAAATCGACGAAGTCGTCCTCGTCGGCGGCATGACCCGTATGCCCAAGGTGATCGAGGAAGTGACCAACTTCTTCGGCAAAGAACCCCATAAGGGTGTGAACCCCGACGAAGTCGTCGCCATGGGCGCCGCCGTTCAGGCCGGTGTTCTGCAAGGCGACGTCAAGGACGTGGTTCTGCTCGACGTGACGCCCCTGTCGCTCGGCATCGAAACCCTAGGCGGTGTCTTCACCCGCCTGATCGACCGCAACACGACGATCCCAACGAAGAAGTCGCAGATCTTCTCGACCGCGGAAGACAACCAGAACGCCGTGACGATCCGTGTGTTCCAGGGCGAACGTGAAATGGCCGCAGACAACAAGATGCTCGGCCAGTTCAACCTCGAAAACATCCCACCCGCCCCGCGCGGCGTGCCGCAGATCGAGGTGACGTTCGACATCGACGCCAACGGCATCGTGTCCGTCGGCGCCAAGGACAAGGGCACCGGCAAGGAACAGCAGATCACGATCCAGGCCTCCGGTGGTCTCAGCGATGACGACATCGAAGCCATGGTCCGCGAAGCCGAGGAGAATGCCGAGGCCGACAAGGACCGCAAGGATCTGGTGGAAACCAAGAACCAGGCCGAAAGCCTTATCCACGGCACCGAGAAGTCGATGGAAGAGCATGGCGATAAGGTCGACGCGTCCACGATCGAGGCGATCGAACTGGCGCTGAACGCTCTGAAAGAGACGCTCGAGACTGAAGACGCGGCCAAGATCAAAGGCGGCATCCAGAACGTGACCGAAGCGGCCATGCGTCTGGGCGAGGCCATCTACAAGGCCGAGCAGGAGAAGTCCGAGGCGGCCTCCGACGATGCCGAGGATGAAGACGAGCAGCGCGGTGTCGATGAAGACATCGTGGATGCCGACTTCGAAGATCTGAACGACGACGACCGCAACCGCGGCTGATCGCGATTTGACCCCATGCGGCCGGCTGGGGGATACCCCGGCCGGCCCATGTATTTCCGAAAGGGAAACTCATGGCAAAACGCGATTATTACGAAGTCCTCGGCGTCGCCAAAGGCGCTGGCGCGGATGAGATCAAGAAGGCCTATCGCAAGAAGGCCAAGGAACTTCATCCCGACCGCAACGCCGACAACCCCGACGCAGAAGCCCAGTTCAAGGAAGCGAACGAAGCCTATGACGTCTTGAAGGATGCCGACAAGAAAGCCGCCTATGACCGCTTCGGTCATGCGGCCTTTGACGGCGGCATGGGCGGTGGACCACGGGCGAATCCCGGCGGGCAGGGCGATTTCGCCTCTGCCTTCTCGGACGTGTTCGAAGACCTCTTCGGCGATTTCATGGGTGGTCAACGCGGTCGCCCCGGCGGTGGACGCAATCGCGCCTCCCGCGGCTCCGACCTCCGTTACAATCTGAAAATCAGCCTCGAAGAAGCACATTCGGGCCTGACGAAGCAGATCACCGTCCCCGCGTCCGTTGCATGTGATAGCTGTGATGGCACCGGGTCCGAGGCTGGCGCAGAACCGACGACCTGCCCGACATGTTCCGGCATGGGAAAGGTCCGCGCCCAGCAAGGGTTCTTCACCGTCGAACGCACCTGCCCGACATGCTCCGGCATGGGCCAGATCGTCAAAAACCCCTGCCGCACCTGCGGCGGCGCTGGCCGGACGGAGAAGGAACGCGCGCTGTCGGTGAACATCCCCGCAGGCGTCGAAACCGGCACACGCATCCGCCTTTCTGGCGAAGGCGAAGCCGGTCTGCGCGGCGGTCCGCAAGGCGACCTCTACATCTTTGTCGAAGTCGCCGACCATCCGCTCTTCCAGCGCGATGGGACGGACCTGTTCTGCCGCGTGCCCGTCTCCATGGTCTCCGCCGCTTTGGGTGGTGAGATTGAGGTGCCGACAATCGACGGCGGTCGTTCCCGCGTGAAGGTTCCCGAAGGCTCCCAATCCGGGCGTCAAATGCGTCTGCGCAGCAAGGGCATGCCCGCCCTGCGCGGCCCGGGCGTCGGCGATATGTATATCGAACTTCAGATTGAAACGCCTGTGAACCTCACCAGCGATCAGCGCGACTTGCTCAAGCAACTCGACGAAAGCCTGAAGAAGTCGAACAACCCGAATGCGTCGGGCTTCTTCGACAAGGTCAAAACCTTCTGGGATTCGATCAAAGAGTGATTCCGTAGACCGGGCCTCGGCCCGGATGCACAACCGTAAGAAAGAAGCCCCCGCCATATCCGGTCGGGGGCTTCTTCGTTTGTGCTCGAAGGCTGGCGCACCACCACATCTTGGTAGTTACGAAATAACTACAGATTCACTACAGGTTCTTTACGCCAATTTCGGCCCCTCAGACCCGCCCAATCTCACACGCCGCCATCACTGCCATGTTCAGAATGTCGTTCGCGGTGGAGACCGTCGACGCGATCTGAACCGGCCGATCCAAGCCCGTCAAAATTGGCCCAATCACGGTCGCCCCCGCCATCTCCTGCATCAGCTTCACCGAAATCGAAGCCGAATGCCGCGCAGGCACAACAAGGATATTCGCGGGGCCCGAAAGCCGGTTGAACGGATACTGTTCCCGCGTCGCCGGGTTCAGCGCCACGTCCACCGTCATCTCGCCCTCATACTCGAAATCCACACCCTTCGCGTCCAACACCAGCGGCGCGTGATGCATCTTCTCCGCCCGCTCCGACACCGGATATCCAAAGGTCGAGAAGCTCACAAAAGCGACCCGAGGCTCCAGCCCCAGACCGCGCGCTACCGCCGCCCCACGCTCAGCAATCAGCGCCAGATCTTCATCGCTCGGCCACTCATGCACCAGCGTGTCACCGATCAAAACGATCCGCCCTTTGTGGAGCAAAGCCGTCACGCCAACCGCGCCGTCCTCAGCCTTCACGTCAAAGACTTTGCCAATCATCTCAAGCGCCTGCGCACTTTTGCGGGTCGCCCCCGTGACCAGCCCGTCGCCATGTCCATGGGCCAGCATCAGGGCCGAGAACACATGCCGATCCCGCGCTGCCAGCCGGTGAATATCGCTCGCATCATGCCCCTTCCGCTGCAGCCGCTCGTAAAGGAAATCCTTGTACGTATCGAGGTGCCGGGTATTGGCCGCGTTCACGATCTCCAACTCGCGCACGGCATCGCCCAGCCCTGCGCCTTCCAGCTTCTCCTTCACATCCGCATCGCGCCCCACAACCAGCGCTTTGCCAAGCCCCTGCCGCTGATACGCCACCGCCGCACGCAGCACGCGCACATCGTCGCCCTCCGCAAAGATCATCCGCGCCTGAGCATTCTTCGCCCGCGCATAAACGCCCTGCAGGATTGAAGACGTCGGATCCATCCGCGCCTGCAAATCTTTGGCATACCCGTCCAGATCAATGATCGGCCGCCGCGCAGCACCGGTATCCATCCCGGCCTGCGCCACCGCTGGCGGGATCGTGTAAATCAAACGCGGATCAAACGGCGTCGGAATAATGTAATCTCTTCCGAAGCTTAGCTTCCGCCCATAGGCCATCGCCACTTCGTCCGGCACATCCTCCCGCGCCAGTTCAGCCAGCGCTCGCGCGCAGGCAATCTTCATCTCGTCATTGATCGCTCGCGCGTGCACATCCAACGCGCCCCGGAATAGATACGGGAAGCCCAAAACGTTGTTCACCTGGTTCGGGTAATCCGACCGCCCCGTCGCCACGATCGCATCCGCCCGCACGGCCTGCGCCTCTTCCGGCGTGATCTCTGGGTCCGGGTTCGCCATGGCGAAGATGACCGGATTATCGGCCATGCTCTTAACCATGTCCGGCGTGACAGCACCCTTGACCGAAACGCCAAGGAACACGTCGGCGCCTTCCATCGCTTCTTCCAGCGTGCGTAGCTTGGTTGAGATGGCGTGACCAGACTTCCACTGGTTCATCCCCTCGGTCCGGCCCTGATAAATAACGCCTTTCGTATCGCAAACGATGCAATTCTCGTGGCGTGCACCCATCGCTTTCAACAGCTCGATACACGCAATCCCCGCAGCCCCGGCGCCGTTGAGGACGATCTTACAATCCTCGATCTTCTTGCCGCTGAGGTGCAGCGCGTTAATCAAGCCAGCCGCACAAATCACCGCCGTCCCGTGCTGGTCGTCATGGAACACCGGGATATCCATGATCTCTTTCAACTGCTGCTCGATCATGAAGCATTCGGGCGCTTTGATATCCTCAAGGTTGATGCCGCCAAAAGTCGGCCCCATCAGCTTCACGGCGTTCACAAATTCATCGACGTCTTCGGTATCAAGCTCAATATCAATCGAATTCACGTCCGCGAACCGTTTGAACAGAACCGACTTGCCTTCCATCACCGGTTTTGAGGCCAGCGCACCGAGGTTACCAAGCCCTAGAACCGCCGTCCCGTTGGAGATCACGGCGACCATGTTGCCCTTGGTCGTGTAATCGTAGGCCGTCTCAGGCTTCTCTGCGATCACCTCGCACGGCACAGCCACACCTGGCGAATAGGCCAGCGAAAGGTCGCGCTGCGTGGCCATCGGCGTGGACGCGTTGATGTCGATCTTCCCCGGGCTCGGCTCAAGATGATAGGCCAGCGCCTCTTCGCGGGTGATCTTCTGTTTGTCGGCCATTTTCGCCCTCTCCTCCGGTGCTTAGACGGCATAGCGCGCCCTTGCGCAATTTCGCAACCGATTGCGCTTCAATCCCGCAGTTTCCTTGCGTAGATTCGGCCTCAAGGGGGTGCGGTCATGAACGCGCAAGTCACGCCGATGATGGCGCAATATCTTGAGATCAAGGCGCAGCACCCGGATGCGATCCTGTTCTATCGCATGGGCGATTTCTACGAGATGTTCTTCGACGATGCCGTCGCCGCGGCTGAGGCGTTGGACATCGCCCTGACCAAGCGCGGCAAGCATGACGGCGACGATATTCCCATGTGTGGCGTACCCGCACACAGTGCCGAATCCTACCTTTTGACTCTGATCCGCAAGGGTTTCCGCGTTGCCATTGGCGAGCAGATGGAAAGCCCGGAAGAGGCGAAAAAGCGTGGCTCGAAGTCCGTCGTCAAGCGCGATGTCGTGCGCGTCGTCACCCCCGGCACGTTAACCGAAGACACCCTGCTTGAGGCCCGTCGCCACAACTACCTCGCGGCCTATACCGAGGTGCGCGGCGACGGTGCGCTGGCGTGGTGCGACATCTCCACTGGCGACTTCCGCGTGATGCCCTGCCCGCCGGTGCGTCTTGGCCCCGAACTCGCGCGGCTGTCGCCTAAGGAAGTGCTCGTGTCCGATGGTCTCGAAATCGAACGCCAGGACGCGATGATTGAGTTGGGCGCTGCCGTAACGCCACTCTCGCCCGGTTCATTCGACAGCGCATCTGCCGAAAAGCGCCTGACCGCGTTGTTCAACGTCTCAACCCTCGAAGGGTTTGGCACCTTCGCGCGCCCCGAACTCAGCGCCATGGGCGCATTGATCGATTATCTCGACCTGACCCAGAAGGGCGCGCTGCCGCTGCTCCGCGCCCCGCGCAAGCAACAGGCCGACCGTCTACTGCAACTCGACACTGCCACGCGGCGCAACTTGGAGCTGACCCACGCGCTTTCCGGTGGTCGCGCAAACTCCCTGCTTTCCGTCCTCGACCGCACGCTCACTGCCGGTGGCGCGCGCCTGCTCGAACGGCGCCTGACTGGCCCATCCACCGATCTCGAGACGATCCGCGCGCGTCATAACGCTGTCGCCTTTTGCGTCTCTGATACGCTGGTTAGAGACGAACTGGAGAGCGAGCTTCGCCGTATCCCGGACCTCGACCGTGCCCTCTCTCGCCTTGCCCTCGACCGCGGCGGCCCCCGTGATCTAGCCGCAATCCGCGATGGTCTGACCGGGGCCGACCACCTGCAAAAGCGGCTGGAAAGTATCGACCTGCCGACGCTCCTCGCCGACGCAGCCGACACCCTCACCGGCCATAATCAACTCATCACTCTGCTCGATGACGCCCTTGTTGCTGAGCCCCCGGTCCAACTCCGCGACGGCGGCCTGATCGCGCCCGGCTATCACGCCGAATTAGACGAGGCCCGTACCCTCCGCGACGAAGGCCGGGGCGTGATCGCGGGGATGCAGACGGAATATGCCAAGGCTACGGGTGTCCAAAGCCTCAAGATCAAACACAACAACGTCCTGGGCTATTTCATCGAAACGACGGCCACCCATGCCGAGAAGATGCTGAACCCGCCGCTCAGCGAACGGTTCATCCACCGCCAGACAACCGCCAACGCCGTTCGTTTCACCACAGTTGAGCTGTCGGACCTTGAGACCAAGATCCTCAACGCCGGCAATCGCGCGCTTGAAATCGAACGCACTCTCTTCGCCTCCCTCCGCGACGCGATCCTCGACCAACAGGACAAGATCGGAGATGCGGCCCGGGGTCTGGCCGAGCTTGACCTCGCCAGCGCACTGGCCCGCCGTGCCCGCGAAGGTGATTGGGTTCAGCCTGAAATGTCTGAGGATCGCTCTTTTGAGATAGAAGGTGCGCGCCATCCCGTGGTCGAAGCCGCCCTCGCCAAAACGGGGGAGCCGTTCATTGCCAATGATTGCACCCTGACCGCAGAAGATGGCGCCGCGATCAACCTGCTGACCGGCCCGAATATGGCCGGTAAATCGACCTACCTCCGCCAGAACGCCTTAATCGCGATTCTGGCCCAAATCGGCTCATTCGTCCCTGCCACATACGCCAAAATCGGCCTCGTCAGCCAAGTGTTCAGCCGGGTTGGCGCATCAGACGATCTCGCCCGTGGCCGCTCAACATTCATGGTCGAAATGGTCGAAACGGCCACGATCCTGAACCAGGCCGATGACCGCGCTTTGGTGATCCTGGATGAGATCGGGCGCGGCACCGCCACCTATGATGGCCTTTCCATCGCCTGGGCCACGCTTGAACATCTGCACGAGACCAACCGCTGCCGTGCGCTCTTTGCGACCCATTACCATGAGATGACCTCGCTCGCGTCGAAACTCGATGGTCTGACCAACGCAACAATGGCCGTGAAGGAATGGGAAGGCGAAGTCATCTTCCTGCACGAAGTCCGCGAAGGCGCTGCCGACCGCAGCTACGGCGTGCAGGTCGCCAAACTCGCGGGCCTGCCTGACGCCGTGATCCAACGCGCGCAAACCGTCCTCGACGCTCTGGAAAAGGGCGAACGCGAGGGCGGGGAACGCAAGGCCGTCATCGACGATCTGCCATTGTTCAGCGCCACACCCGCGCCCGCGCCACGCCCCAGCAAACCATCCGAGGTCGAAGAAAAACTACGCGCCGTGCATCCAGATGAGATGACGGCGCGTGAAGCTTTAAACTTGCTCTACGAGCTGAAAGCGCAGCTTACCCAGCAGGGGTAGACGACACGCCCACCTGCGCAGGCCGCAACAACCGGTCGTGCAGCATAAAGCCCGTCGCCGCGACCTGAATGATGTCCCCCGCCTTAGTGTTCGGCACCGGCGCTTCGAACATCGCCTGATGCAGCTGCGGGTCGAACTTGTCGCCCACCTCCGGCTGAATCGGCGTGATGCCGTGTTTGCCAAATACATTCAGAAGCTCTTTCAACGTCAACTCAACACCCTCAAGCAGCGGGCCCGCCGTTTCTTTTGAGGCCTCATCCGCTGCATCCAACGCGCGATGCAGGTTGTCGAACACCGGCAGCAAATCGCGTGACAGCTTCGATCCGCCATAGTGCTCCGCCTCGCGCCGGTCCCGATCCGCGCGTTTGCGCATATTCTCGGCCTCAGCCAGCGCGCGCAGCATCCGGTCGCGAATCTCGTCCCGCTCCGCCTCAAGCGCTGCGATCACGGCTTCCGCACCAAGATCAACGCCCTCGCCAAGATCGACCTCGGGCGCATCGCCCAAACCATCTTCGGCCAGCGAAACCTTTGGCTCCGTGTGCTCGTCTTCGTAGAACTCGTCTTTCGGTTCGCCCATGTGTCTACCCCAGTGCCTTACCTTCTCACGCGCGGTCCGAGATCAGTTTCCCGACCAGCTGCGCCGTATAATCCACGATCGGAACGATACGTCCGTAATTCAGGCGCGTGGGTCCGATCACCCCCACGGCACCAACGATCTTTCGATCAGCGTTCATATATGGGGAAACCACTAGAGAGGAACCCGAAAGTGAGAACAACTTGTTCTCTGACCCAATGAAAATGCGCACACCGTCGCCTTCCTCGGTCAATTCAAGGAAATCCGCGATATCACGTTTTCGTTCGAGGTCGTCAAAGAGGGTGCGAATACGCTCCAGATCCTCTGCCTCTTGCGTATCGGACAGCAGATTCGACCGCCCCCGCACAATTAACCGCGCCGATTGCTGGTCATTGTCGTCCCACACGGCGAGCCCTGAATCGATCAGGCCTGAAGCGAGATCATCAATCTCGCGCCGCCTTGTCTCCATATCCGCCTCAAGCTGGCCCCGGATCGACGTCACCGTTTGCCCGACGATGCGCGCATTCAGGAAATTCGCAGCCTCCCGCATCGCACTTGGCGTCGTACCGACAGGCGGTGTGAACAGGCGGTTTTCGACATGGCCGTCGGAATAGACCAGCACCACCAAAGCCTGCTCCGCATTCAGCGGCACAAATTCGATATGCTGGATCGGTGCTTCATGCTTGGGCGTCAGAACCAAGCTCGCCCCATGGGTCGCCGCCGACAGGGCCGACCCCACGCGATCCAGCAACGCTGGCACGTCCGAGGCATTGTCGCCCAACGTCTCATGCAACGCGTGCTTGTCGTCCTTCGACAAATCCCCGGTCTCAAGAAACCCATCCACGAACATCCGCAGCCCCTGCTGCGTCGGCACCCTACCGGCCGAAATATGCGGAGAATCCAGCAATCCCAAATATTCCAGATCCTGCATTACATTGCGGATCGTCGCGGCCGACACTTTCTCAGACATCGTCCGCGTCAACGTCCGCGATCCCACCGGCGCGCCGCTGTCCAAATAGCCTTCCACGATCCGGCGGAAGACTTCCCGCGACCGGTCGTTGAGTTCTTCCAGGATTTTTCCTTGTTCGGTCATGTCGTTGTTCGCCCGGACGGCTTTGGGGGTTGCGAGCCGCAAGCCTGCCGGATTATCCCCGCACAGCACAGCCAAAAATATCAGGGAGATATTTATGCGTCCTTCCGGTCGAAACCTAGACGAAATGCGCCCAATTTCCATCGAGACCGGCGTGACGCGCCATGCCGAAGGCTCATGCCTGATCAAATGCGGTGACACGCATGTCCTTTGCACCGCTTCGCTTGAGGAGCGCGTGCCGCCGTTCCTGCGCAATTCCGGCCAAGGCTGGGTGACGGCCGAATACGGCATGCTGCCCCGCGCGACGCACACCCGTGGTCGCCGGGAAGCCGCCGCGGGCAAGCAATCGGGCCGCACGCAGGAAATCCAACGCCTGATCGGGCGTTCCCTTCGCGCCTGCGTCGACCGTAACGCGCTCGGCGAACGTCAGATCACGGTGGACTGCGACGTGATCCAGGCCGATGGCGGCACCCGCTGTGCCTCCATCACAGGCGGCTGGGTCGCCCTGCGCCTTGCCGTCAACAAGCTGCTCAAGGCCGGTGACATCATCACCGACCCGATCACCGACAACATCGCCGCAGTCTCCTGCGGCATCTACGCGGGCCAGCCCGTGCTCGACCTCGACTACCCCGAGGATTCGGAGGCCGGGACGGACGGCAATTTCATCATGACCGGCGCGGGCCAAGTCGTGGAACTGCAAGCCAGCGCAGAAGGCGCCACCTTCTCCCGCGATGAATTCAACCAGCTCTACACGCTTGCCGAAAAAGGCGTGGCAGAGCTTGTCGCGGCCCAAAACGCAGCCACCGTCTGATGCGTCGCTTCACCGGATCCGAACTGCTCGTCGCGACCCACAATCAGGGCAAGCTGGACGAGATGAAGCACCTGTTAGAGCCGTTCGGCATCACGGTGACCGGCGCGAAAGACCACAACCTGCCAGAACCCCCGGAAGACGGCACCACGTTCGTCGAAAACGCGCGGACCAAGGCCCATGCCGCCGCAAAGGCGACCGGCTTGCCCGCGCTTTCCGATGACAGCGGCATTGAAATCGACGCCCTCGACGGCGCGCCCGGCGTTTACACCGCCGATTGGGCCGAAACGCCCAGTGGGCGCGATTTTGAGATGGCGATGCGCCTGACGCACGACAAACTCGAAGCGATCAACGCCCCCGCCCCCCGCACCGCGCGCTTCTGCTGCACCCTCGTCCTCGCTTGGCCCGATGGCCATGATGAGGTCTTTCCCGGCGTGATGCCCGGCCAAGTCGTCTGGCCCATGCGCGGCGATCAGGGTCATGGCTATGACCCGATCTTCCAGCCCGACGGCTACGACATCACCTTTGGTGAGATGGATCGGTGGGAAAAGAACAAGATCAGCCACCGCGCGAAAGCCGTCGAACAACTCGTTAAAATCTTCGGCGATGGCTGACTGGCAGGAAGGGGGCTTCGGCCTCTACATCCACTGGCCGTTTTGTGAGGCCAAATGCCCCTATTGCGACTTCAACAGCCATGTCGCGGCAAAGATCGACCATTCCGCTTGGCTGACTGCGTACCTTAGCGAACTCACCCGCGCGGCGGAGGAAACCCAGGGCCGCACCCTGCAAAGCGTCTTCTTTGGCGGTGGCACCCCATCCCTGATGAAACCCGAAACGACAGCCCGCATCCTTGAAGCTGTCCGCGCCCACTGGCCCACGGCGAACGACATCGAAATCACGTTAGAGGCGAACCCCTCCTCCGTTGAAGCGGGTCGCTTCCGCGCATTTCGCGACGCAGGCATTTCGCGCGTCTCAATGGGGATTCAGGCTCTGAGCAACGGAGATTTGCGCCGCTTGGGCCGTCTGCACACCGTCGAAGAGGCCCGCAAAGCCTACGACATCGCCCGCACCTGCTTCGATCGCACCAGCTTCGACCTGATCTACGCGCGACAGGATCAAACCCTCGAAGATTGGCGCACCGAACTGGCCGAGGCTCTCACCTGGGGAAGCGATCACCTCTCGCTCTATCAATTGACCGTTGAGCCCGGCACCGCTTTCGGCGCGCGCCACAAGGCGGGTGGCCTGAAGGGCCTGCCCGATGAAGATCTCTCCGCCGATCTCTACGACCTGACGCAGGAGTTGACCGATAAGGCGGGTCTTCCCGCTTACGAGATCTCGAACCATTCCGCCGATCTCGCTCAATCCCGCCACAACCTGATCTATTGGCGCGGCGGTGATTTCATCGGCATTGGCCCGGGGGCCCATGGTCGTCTGACCTTGGATGGCCACCGCTACGCGACTGAAACCCTGCTGGCGCCGCAAAAGTGGCTCGACGCCGTTGCAACGTCAGGAACCGGGGAATCCGCTCGCACGCCGATCACAGCGCAGGAACAGGCCGAAGAATATCTGATGATGTCACTGCGCCTCAGCGAAGGCTCTGACCTTGCGCGGTTTGAGCGGATCATGGGCCATCCCATCCCGCAGACGAAAATCGATCATCTGGGCGACCTGGGCCTGATCGAACAGAACGCCAACCGCATTATGGCCACTCAGGTCGGGCGTCCTGTTTTGAACGGACTTCTGAGGGAGCTTTTGACCTAGAGTCTCAACCTGCGTTCAGCTTGCGCATCAGGTCGTCTAGTTGCTCTAAGTCTTTGTAATTGATAGTAATTTTACCTGCGCCGGACTGCGCGTTGTGGTCAATCGACACCTTCATCGACAACGCGGCCTTCAGATCCGCCTCCAACGCCCGCGTATCTGCATCCTTTTCGGGTCTCGTGGTCGCCCCACCAACCGTCGACCCGCTTGCGCCAGCCTTCGCGGCCTTCTCGATGTCCCGCACAGACATCCCCTCACGCACCGCGCGCAGCGCCAGTGCAATCGGGTTCTCTGCCGTTACCAGCGCCCGCGCATGGCCCGAGCTTAACTCTCCATCCCGCACCATGGCCTGGATCTCATCCGGCAATTGCAGCAATCGCATCATATTCGCCAAATGGCTTCGGCTTTTGCCCATCGCCGTGGAAAGCGCCAGCTGCGTATGGCCGAACTTCTCCATCAGCTGCTTGTAGCCAAGCGCCTCTTCAATCGGGTTCAGATCCGCGCGCTGCACGTTTTCAATGATCGCAACCTGAAGCACTTCGTTGTCGTCGAAGTCCCGCACCAAAGCCGGTACTTCGTGAAGCTGCGCAATCTGCGCTGCACGCCAACGCCGTTCGCCGGCAACAATTTGATACTTTCCCGACTCAGCAGGATCGGGACGCACGATCAGCGGCTGAATGATCCCATGCTCACGGATCGACGCTGCAAGTTCGCGCAATTGCTCCTCATCAAACGCCCGCCTTGGCTGGTCCGGGTTCGGCTGTACGTCCTCAATCGGAATTTGACGATCCGTACGCCCAGATGCGCGCGCGTCAGACGGCCCCGCATCTTGGGCCGCATTCGGCTCTATATCGGCCATAAGCGCTGAAAGACCGCGGCCCAAACGTCGCTTGTCTGTCGATTTGGCCATCATGCACTCTCTTTCGTTTGGGGTTCACGATCCAGCAGTTCGTTCGCCAGATCGATATACGCCTGGCTGCCTTTCGAGGCAGGATCATAGGCGATAACGGGAAGGGCGTAAGATGGCGCTTCGCTTAACCGAACATTGCGCGGCACGATCGTATCAAAGACGAGGTCGCCCAACGTGGCGCGCGCATCCTCTTCGACCTGCTTGCTGAGGTTCATTCGCGAATCGTGCATGGTTAAAACCACACCCTCGATCCGCAAAGCGGGGTTCGCTGTTTCCCGCACTTCTCTTACGGTCAGCATAAGTTGTGAAAGGCCTTCCAGTGCAAAGAATTCTGCTTGCAACGGCACCAACAAAGCATGCGCCGCTGTCAGTGCGTTCAGTGTGAGCAAGCTAAGGGAAGGCGGGCAATCGATCAGCACGTAGTCGTATGGTGCGCCCTGCGACAACGCCTCTTTCAGAAGGAAAACACGGTTGTCGCGCTGCCCTAGCTCCACATCTGTTGAGCTCAGATCCGTGGTCGCGGGCGCGATCCAAAGGTGATCCACCTCAGTTTCTATCGCGACGTCTGCGAGGTCGGCGCCATCGAGCAGAAGATCATAGGTAGATTTCACACGATCCGCCGGCTCAATCCCCAACCCCGTTGAGGCATTGCCCTGCGGATCAAGATCAACGATTAGAACCTTGCATTTCATCGAGGCCAGCGTCGCGCCAAGATTAATGGCCGTCGTTGTTTTCCCAACGCCGCCCTTCTGGTTCGTGATCGCAATGATGCGCATCTCAGGCGTCACCTTCTAGCTGTCCAACATCAAATTTCAGAATAACCGCATCATCGTGGGTCAAGCTCGGGATCGGTTCACAGATCGTCTGCCAGCGCGCTGGCAGGGTTTCAAGCTCTTCCCGCCATGCGCTCCCCTTCGGAAACAAAAGGCGCGTATTTGCGCCCAAATGCGGCTTTGCATGGTCGACCAGTTTGTCGAGGCCACTTAGAGCGCGGGCCGAGATTACATCAGCAGATTGATTAGGTACCTCGCTGATACGACGCGAGAGAATATTGACCTTCACGCCCATTGCTCGCCCGACCTCGCGTAGAAAGCCGCATTTCCGAATATCGCTTTCAACCAGCGTGACAGTCAGCGGCGTATTGGCCTCTGCGCCCATCGCAGCCAGCACCAAGCCCGGAAAGCCGCCGCCGGAACCAAGATCCAGCCATCGCTCAGCACCATCGGGAATATGTTCGAACAGCTGCGCAGAATCCACGAAATGCCGCTGCCACGCCTCGCCCAAAGTCGCTGGAGCAACGAGGTTGATCGTAGGTTGCCACTTCAAAAGGAGGGTATGATACGTTTCTAACCGCTCGAGTGTTTCACGTGAAACACTCTCTCCAAGCCAGGCCTTCGCTTCCTCAGGGCTCACGCGGACATCCGATCGAGTTGGCGAAGCTTCGTCAGGATCAGCGCGAGTGCTGCCGGCGTCATACCATCAATCCGGCCAGCCTGGCCAAGCGTTGTTGGTTGGACACGCGAAAGCTTGGACCGTAGCTCATTGGATAGGCCAATGACCTCTCCGTACGGGAATCCCGCTGGGATTTGCTTCGCCTCGTCGCGATCCAGTGCCTCAGCATCCTTCTGCTGCCGCGCAACGTAGGTCGCATACGTCGCCTCGATTTTGAGCTGGCGGACAACCTCTTGGTCAAGCGCCTCAAGGCCTGGCTCAATCTTCGTAAGGTCTGAGACACCTAATTCGGGAAAGGCCAGATACTCCATCCCGTTGCGCCGTTTCCCATCTGCGTTGACTGTTATCCCTACCTCGGCCGCTTGCTTCGGCGTTGCCGTCATTGCTTGAAGCATATCGCGACCGCGATTCAGTCGATCCATCTTGTCGTCAAATGCACTACGCCGCAGGTCATCCACAATACCGAGCGACAGCCCAAGTGGCGTCAATCGAGCATCCGCATTGTCGGCCCGCAAAGACAGCCGATACTCGGCGCGCGACGTGAACATGCGGTACGGCTCAGCTACACCGCGCGTCACGAGATCATCGACCATCACGCCAATGTAGCTTTCGCGACGGCTGAACGAGATGGGATCGCGCCCAAGCGCCTGTAATGCAGCTGAAAGGCCAGCAACAAGACCTTGCGCCGCGGCCTCTTCATATCCGGTTGTGCCGTTGATCTGTCCTGCAAGGAACAACCCTTCAAGTGCGCGCAGTTCTAGTTGATCGCTCAGGCACGTTGGATCTACGTAGTCGTACTCGATAGCATAGCCCGGTTGCTGAATCTCCGCGTTTTCCAAGCCGACGATGGAGCGGACATAATCGTGTTGAACATCCTCTGGCAGAGACGTCGAGATCCCATTCGGGTAAACCAGATCTGACGTGAGACCCTCTGGCTCGAGGAAGATCTGGTGCGAATCCTTATCGCTGAACCGGACGACCTTATCTTCAATCGACGGGCAGTACCGGGGTCCGACACCTTCAATCATCCCGCCATACATGGCTGATCGGCCAAGATTTGCCTGAATGATCTCATGCGTTTGAGCGTTGGTGTGGGTGATGCCGCAACCGACTTGCCGCGCTTGAACCTTCGTCGTCAGGAACGAGAAGAAAGTAGGGTCCTCGTCCGCCTTTTGCTCTTGCAGGATGTCCCAATTGATCGATTGGCTTTTTATGCGCGGCGGCGTTCCCGTCTTCAGCCGACCAAGTGGCAGATCGAGGCTATCCATACGCTCCGCCAATTTCACCGACGGACGATCGCCCATCCGGCCGCCTTCGATCTTGCGATCGCCTATGTGGATGACGCCGCGCAGAAAGGTACCCGTTGTCAGAACAACAGATTTGGCGGCGATCTCACTTCCATCTGCCAGAACGACACCTTTGGCGTGATCCCCACGCACCACGAGATCAGCGACCTCGCCTTCAATCACGGTGAGACCATCTGCCTGCGCAACATGATCCTGGATGGCCTTGGCGTACAGCACTCGGTCAGATTGGGTGCGCGGCCCTTGAACGGCAGCGCCCTTGCGACGGTTGAGCAGGCGATATTGGATTCCCGATGCATCTGCGGCACGGCCCATAATGCCGCCAAGGGCATCAATCTCGCGGACAAGATGGCCCTTTCCAAGACCGCCAATCGCAGGATTGCATGACATAACGCCAAGATCGCCCTTGCGTAGTGTTACGAGAACGGTGCGCGCGCCGGCGCGGCGCGCTGCATCCGCCGCTTCAACGCCGGCGTGGCCGCCACCAACAACCACAACATCAAAGTCTGGATGTTTCACGTGAAACACTCCTATTTCCCGATGCAGAACCGGGAGAAAATTTCGCCGAGGATGTTCTCTACATCCACACGACCAATGACCGAGTCAAGCGCGTGAAGGCCATCTTGCACATGCTGGGCGGCGATCTCGACCTCTGCGCTTGTGCGCATCGCGGATAATGCCTGAGCGAATTCGACCACAGCGCGCTGCATTCCACCGCGTTGGCGGGCGGAGATCGCTGTTTTTACCTGCGCTACGCGCTCCGAGAGAATGCCAGAGATGTCGGAGATCATTTCGTCCAAACCCGCACCCGTTACCCCGGATATACCCTTACGGCCAGTAAGATCGGCCTTTGCGCCATAGATTAGATCAACTCTCCCTTGAAGCTCCTCTGGCAGCTCGAAATCATCAGTCTCCAGAACGACGCGCAAGTCGGCAGATAGTGCACGATCAATTGCACGGGAAACTCCAATCTGTTCGACGGTATCATCCGTCGCCCGCAGACCGGCAGTGTCGAGGAAGGTCACGGCAAGGCCACCAATATCAAGACGCGCCTCAATTACATCGCGTGTGGTGCCTGCGATATCAGACGTGATTGCGATTTCACGTCCAGACAGTGCGTTTAGGAGCGTGGATTTTCCCGCATTCGGCGCGCCAAGAATGGCGACCTCGAACCCGTCGCGCACGCGTTCCGCCACGCGGGAGCCTTCGATCTCCGCTTTGAGGTCGGCGATTAGACTTGTAAGAAGCTCCTCGACCTCCGGTGAGACATCAACGGGAACCTCTTCATCCGCAAAGTCGATAGTTGCGGTTAGCAAAGCAGCGGCACGAATACCCTTGTCCCGCAACGCCATCATCTTCTCGGAGAGAGCGCCGGAGAAGGCACGTTGAGCCTGCACGCGTTGCGCTTCTGTCTCAGCCTCCACCAGATCGCCAAGGCCCTCTACCTGTGCGAGATCGAGACGGTCGTTGAGAAGGGCACGCTTGGTGAATTCACCGGCCTCAGCTTCTCGCGCCAATCCGGTGGCGGCAATCGCATCTTCGACAGCACGTATCACCGCAACGCTGCCATGGAGATGCATTTCCACAACGTCCTCACCAGTAAAGCTGTTCGGCGCTGTAAAAAAAAGGATAAGTGACTGATCTAAAATGTCTTTATTCGCATTTCGCACTACGCGAAGCGCATGTTGCCCCGGTTCCGGTAAAGACCCACACAAGGCCGCGCCGACCGACGCAGCCTCCGGCCCAGAAATGCGGATGATGGCGACACCCGCTTTCCCCCGAGCGGTGGCCAGGGCGAAAACGGTTTGCATCGTGCGGCGCCCTTAGGTGTTCATCGAGTCGAAGAACTCGGAATTCGTCTTCGTCTGTTTGAGCTTTGAGATCAGGAACTCGATTGCATCAGTCGTACCCATCGGGTTCAGGATGCGGCGCAGAACGAAGGTCTTGGCCAGATCGCCCTTGTCAACCAGCAGATCCTCTTTCCGGGTGCCGGATTTGAGGATGTCCATCGCCGGGAAGACGCGCTTATCGGCAACCTTGCGGTCCAGAACGATTTCGCTGTTACCTGTGCCTTTGAATTCCTCGAAGATCACTTCGTCCATACGGGAGCCGGTGTCGATCAGCGCGGTCGCGATGATGGTGAGCGAGCCACCTTCCTCGATATTGCGCGCAGCACCGAAGAAACGCTTAGGGCGTTGCAGGGCATTGGCATCCACACCACCGGTCAGGACTTTACCCGACGACGGCACAACCGTGTTGAACGCACGACCCAGTCGGGTGATCGAGTCGAGCAGGATCACAACGTCACGTTTGTGTTCGACCAAACGCTTGGCCTTTTCGATCACCATCTCGGACACAGCAACGTGGCGCGTGGCGGGTTCGTCGAAGGTGGACGATACAACCTCCCCCTTCACCGAACGCTGCATGTCGGTGACTTCCTCAGGCCGTTCATCGATCAGAAGGACGATCAGGTAACATTCCGGGTGATTGGTTTCGATCGAATGGGCGATGTTCTGCATCAGAACCGTTTTACCCGTCCGCGGGGGCGCAGTGATCAGGGCACGCTGACCTTTGCCGATGGGGGCCACGAGGTCGATGATGCGGGCAGAGCGATCCTTGATGGTGGGATCTTCGATTTCCATCTTCAGACGCTCATCCGGGTAAAGCGGCGTGAGGTTGTCGAACGCCACCTTGTGGCGCGCCTTCTCAGGCTCCTGAAAATTGATCTGCGTGCAGGTAACGAGGCAGAAGTAGCGCTCATTCTCTTTCGGCGCGGTAATCACACCCTCAACCGTGTCACCGGTCCGCAGGGAATGCTGGCGGATCATCTCGGGCGAAACGTAAATATCATCGGGGCCAGGCAGGTAGTTTGCCTCAGGGCTGCGAAGAAAGCCGAAGCCGTCCTGCAGAACCTCAAGCACACCGTCGCCAGAGATCTCCCAGCCTTCTTCGGCGCGCTCGCGCAGGATCTCGAACATCATGTCGCCTTTGCGCATGGTCGAGGCATTTTCGATCTCAAGCTCTTCTGCCATCGCCAGCAGGTCTTTGGGCGACTTTGCTTTCAGGTCAGCAAGGCTCAGGGATTCAGTTGTCATGGGAATACATCCAAGGGGCGTTGTCCTGACACGGTCAGGGTCGCGGAATTCTGTTCTTGTGAAGTTGCCTCTCCGGACGGAGTGCGAGGATGGAGGTAAGGACTTCCCCTTCTCAAGTCAACTCATGCCGTTTGCTTCATGGTCTTCCAAATAAAAAAGAAAGAAAGATTCTTTGTTGTTTTTGTTTGTTGGAGCGTGGAGTTCCCGGAAAACGGAGATGTCCAAAATGTATCCCCAGTCTTTGCCAGGGAGAGGGGAATTATCCAAGCAGCTTTTGAGGTAGTAGATTTCAAAAATAATATAATTATTTCATACACTTAATTGTTGCATGGCAAGGAAAAACCTGTGGATGAACAGAGAAGAGAATGGGACAGACAGGTTCGCGCATTTCTTCGATCAGAAATCCATTCCCGGGGGAAAATGGTGGACGGAGAAGGCGAAAATCGTCGAACTTCGCGCTTGACGGGATAGCTTGTCGATTCCGTCACAATCCGCCCATAGTAGCGCGCAAGATTTCCACAGAGTTTCCCAGAAGATGGTTGATCTTATCCTCGCCTCCTCCTCGCTTATCCGGCGTGAGATGTTGGAAAACGCCGGTCTGCGCGTCGATTGTCGGCCTGCGCGGTTGGATGAGGCGGCCATTCGCGAATCGCTGCTGGCTGAAGGGGCTGAACCGCGCGATGTGGCGGATACGCTGGCCGAGTTCAAAGCAAGGCGGGTGGCTGAAAAGGCAAACCCAGGTGAGTTGGTGCTGGGCTGCGACCAGGTTCTGGCGCTGAAGGGAGAGATCTTTGGCAAGGCCAAGGATCAGGCAGAAGCCGCAGAGCATTTAAAGCAACTACAGGGCAAGACTCATCACTTGATGTCAGCCGCCGTGCTCTATGAGGATAACAAACCTGTCTGGCGCCATGTCGGCGTGGTTCGGATGACGATGCACGCTCTGTCGGACAAGCAGATCAACGACTATCTGGACGCGGCTTGGCCGGACGTATCCTACTGCGTCGGGGCTTATCAGGTTGAGCGCTTGGGCGCGCGTTTGTTTTCACGGATCGAGGGGGATTGGTTCTCAGTCCTTGGCTTGCCGTTGCTTGATGTCCTTTCCCATCTGCGTTTGCGGGGTATGTTAGGGGCATGACGAAGGAAACGATCCCTCTGGCCGGTGTGATCGGTGATCCGGTGGCCCATTCTCTGTCACCGCTTCTGCATGGCCACTGGCTTAAGCGGTATGGGCTGAAGGGGCATTACGTGCCGCTTCACATCAATCATCAGGATCTGCCTGAGGCACTGGGTGTGCTTCCGCGCATGGGATTTGTCGGGGCGAATGTGACCATCCCGCATAAAGAGCTGGTTCTTTCCCTCGCCGATACGATCACGGACCGGGCCGCGTTGATTGGGGCGGCGAATACACTCACCTTCACAGCGGATGGGCGCATTCAGGCGGACAATACCGATGGGATGGGCTTTCTATCTAATATCCGCCAGACCTTGCCGGGATGGTCAGCTTCCGCTGGCCCGGCTTTGGTTCTGGGCTCTGGCGGGGCGGCGAAGGCGATTGTGTCTGCGTTGATCTCTGACGGCGCGCCCGTAGTGCACGTGGCAAACCGGACGCGCGCGCGGGCGGATGGTTTGCGGGAGCAGTTCGGGGCGCGCGTTTCCCCAATAGATTGGACACAGATAGCGGACCATATCCGTGACACCGCTTTGATCGTGAATACGACCGCGCTGGGAATGGAGGGTCAAGCGCCGCTATCGCTTGATCTGTCTCGCCTTTCGCCTCCGACTGTTGTGACAGATATTGTCTACACACCACTGGAAACGGACCTTCTGCGCGAAGCGGCGGACCGTGGGTGCGAAACCGTTGAGGGGCTGGGCATGTTGTTGCACCAAGCCGTGCCGGGATTTGAGCGCTGGTTCAGTTACACTCCGATGGTCGATGATGATCTGCGCGCGGCGGTTCTGGGCGGATGAAGACGATCCTGGGCCTGACAGGCTCCATCGGGATGGGCAAAAGCACCACGGCGGAGATGTTTCGGGATCGTGGCATTCCAGTTTGGGACGCGGACGCTACGGTACACGCGCTTTATTCACCCGATGGTCCAGCGCCCGCGCTGTTGGAGGCGGAGTTTCCGGGGTCGACCCTGCCTGATGGCCATGTTGACCGCGCTCATCTGCGCAAACTGATTGCCGAGGACGCGACCGTGCTCGACAGGATCAACGCGATTATTCATCCGCTGGTCGCCGAAAGCCGTGCCGCGTTCTTAGAAAACGCGGACGGGCTGGTCGTTTTGGATGTCCCGCTCCTGTTCGAGACGGGTCTCGACCAGCATTGCGATAAGATCGCCGTTGTGTCGGTGGATGCCGAAACCCAACGCGAGCGGGTCCTGTCGCGTGGCACGATGACAGAGGCGGACTTTGAGGCAATCCTGTCACGCCAAACCCCGGACGCAGAGAAACGCAAGCGGGCCGACTACATCATAGACACTTCCGCCATGGATGTGGCACAAGATGCAGTGGATCATATCATAGCAGAGCTGACATGAGAGAGATCGTCCTCGACACCGAAACGACCGGTTTGAACCCGTTCGATACGCCGCGCCACCGGATCGTGGAGATCGGTGCGGTCGAGCTGTTCAACCAAGTGCCGACGGGCAAGACCTATCATCAATACATCAACCCCGAACGTGGCATGCCGAACGAGGCGTTTGAAGTGCACGGGATTGGGGATGAATTTCTTGCGGACAAACCCGTCTTTACCGCGATCGCGCAGGACTTTCTGAATTTTGTCGGCGACGCGAAGATGGTGATCCATAACGCCGAGTTCGACATGCGCTTTCTGAATGCGGAGCTTGAATGGGCCGGCCACAGATTATTGCCGAACGATCAGGCCCTCGACACGCTGAAAATCGCGCGCAGCCGGTTTCCGGGGTCGCCAGCATCGCTGGATGCGTTGTGTCGCCGCTTCGGGATCGACAATTCCAACCGCACGCTGCACGGCGCGTTGCTCGACTCCGAGATCTTGGCAGAGGTCTATCTGGAGCTGACGGGTGGCAAGCAGCCCGACTTTGCATTGTCGCAAACGCAATCCCGACAGAACGCAGCGGATCAGGCGGACGATTGGCGGCCGAAACCCCGGCCCGCGCCTTTGCCACCGCGCCTGACGGAAAATGAAAAGGCCGCACATGCGGCCTTTGTCGAAAAGCTTGGGGACGAGCCTATCTGGACCCGCTTTCGGTAGATCAGGCTGTGCCTTGCGGCTCACCTGCGGCTTGCTGAGCCTGACGCTGCTGCAACTGCTGGCGATATAGTGCCACAAAGTCGATTTGGTCGAGGTTCAGCGGCGGATAGCCACCATCACGCGTGACGTCGGAGATAATGCGACGCACGAAGGGGAACAGCATCCGCGGACATTCGATCATCAGGAACGGATGCAGCTGCTGCTCGGCAATGTTTTCGATGGAGAAGACGCCGCCATATTCCAGCTCGATCAAGAAAACTGATTTCGGCTCATCTTCCTTGGTCTTCGATTCGACCTTCAGCTTCATGATCACGTCGTACTGGTTTTCCGTCGTACGCTTGCGCGCATCCAGAGCTACCTGCACCTGAATGTCAGGCTGGCCTTGCGCAACAACGGCGTTCTGAACAGCAGCATTCTCGAACGACAGGTCACGGATGAACTGGCCGAGGATTTGCATTTTCGGAAGCTGTGCGGCGGGTTGCGCCGCGCCGTTTTCGGTCTCACCGTTGGCCGAAGCGTCGGACATGGATCATTCTCCTGAAATCAAAGTTGCAGGCGACATAACAGGCCCGCGCTTTGGCCTCAATGCCGAGTCCAGCCCGATGGACCGCTGGGTCGATCTTCATCTTCTGCGCTGTAAGTGCCTTCGATGATAGTCTCATCCTGCGGCTGCCATCCGCGATCCGTGCGGACCGTTTGCACATTCACACGCTTTTTCATTTCTCTCAGGACGTAGTTGCGCACACCTGGAACCAGTAGCGCAAAACCAACAGCATCCGTGAAGAAGCCCGGCGTCAGCAAAAGCGCGCCGGAGAAAAGGATCATAGCCCCGTGGGCAAGGGGTTCGGTCGGATCGCGCAGATCATCGAACGAAGTGCGGAGCTGCTGCATCGCCTGAGCGCCCTGGCTTTTGACGAGCATCGTTCCGGCAATGGCCGTCAGCACCACAATCGCCAAAGTTGGCCACAGACCGAGCCATCCGCCGACCTGAATAAATAAAGCGATTTCGATCAACGGGACCGCAATGAACAACAAAAGCAGGCGCATGGGCGCGTTTCCTCTGACAAATGGCCTTATGCCGCAGATGGGCTGTCATGGACTTGACCCCACCCCTGCCTTACATATGTGGCTGCTACACCGGTTTTGAACCCATTCCCCGCCGAGGTGCCATGAACTCGTCTCTTTTGTCCTTGCTGGTCTTGGCCGGCGTCGCGATTTTCCTGATCTTGCGCCTGCGCTCCGTCCTTGGATCGCGTGAGGGGTTTGAGCGCCCCCCGGCCCGGCCCGATGGTTCGACGGCCAACCGTCGCCGTGATTTCGAAGTGATTGATGGTGGTCCGGACGAAGATATCACCGATCACGTCGAAGATGGATCGGACAGCGCCAAAGCACTAGCTGCCATGAAAATGGCCGAGCCGGGTTTTAACGTCAGCGAATTTCTGGGCGGCGCGCGTCAGGCCTATGAGATGATCCTGATGTCGTTTGAACGTGGCGATGTGGACGGGCTAAAGCCGTTCCTCGCCGATGATGTGATGGAAACGTTCGAGACGGTCATCAACCAGCGCAACGAACAGGGCCTGACGATTGAGGCGGAATTTGTCGGTGTGCGCGAAATAGCGCTCCAGAACGCAACGTTCGATCGCGGGGCGAGTGAGGCCGAGATCACCGTGCGTTTTGTGGGTGAGTTGACCAGCGTTGTTCGCAATTCCGACGGCGAGATCATCGAAGGCGACGCGTCCGAGATCAAACGCCAACGCGATGTGTGGACTTTCGCGCGCACAATGGGCGCTGATGATCCGAACTGGGCCCTGGTGGCAACTGACGGATGAACGATGGGACTGCGCGCGGTAGCGATTGCTTTGGCGCTTACCGCCACAGCCGCCACGGCAGATGAACCCGTGCAGCTTCTGACGTTCGATGATTTGGATGGGTGGGCCGAGGATGATCATTCCGCGGCCCTTTCCGTTTTTCGAAACACCTGCATGGATCTTGAGGGCTCGGATTGGGAAGCGCTCTGTGCGGTTGCCGAAACGGCGCCTGACGCAAGGACATTCTTCGAATTGTTCTTTCGGCCGGTCCTGATTGGTGGCGAAGAACCGGCCTTGTTCACTGGATACTATGAGCCGGAATTGAGCGGGTCGCGCACCAGAACAAGCCGCTATCGCTATCCGGTTTATCGTCTCCCGCCCGAGGTGAATGGCCAGTGGCTGTCTCGGCGGGAGATTGAGGAAAGTCGCGTGCTTGAGGGGCGTGGGCTGGAGATCGCCTGGGTTGATGACCCGGTAGAACTGTTCTTTCTGCAGATCCAAGGATCGGGCCGTATCCGGCTTGCCGAGGGCGGGTTTCTGCGCGTGGGTTATGGCGGTCGGAACGGCCATGAATACCGCTCGGTGGGTCAGGAGCTTGTCCGGCGCGGTGTGTATCAGCCGCATCAGGTGTCCGCGCAGGTGATCCAATCCTGGGTGCGGCGAAACCCGGTGGCTGGGCAAACGCTGCTGCATCACAACCCTAGCTACGTGTTCTTTCGCGAGGTCGACATCGACGACCCGGATCTTGGGCCACTGGGTGCCATGAACCGAAACATCACGCCGCATCGGACGATTGCAGTGGATCCAGATCACACGCCATTGGGCGCTCCGGTCTGGATTGAGAAAGACGGCGACGGCCCGATCCGCCGGTTGATGATCGCGCAGGATACCGGCGGGGCAATCCAAGGGCCGCAGCGTGCGGATATTTTCTTTGGTTTCGGAGACGACGCCGGGGATGCCGCAGGCGTCATCCGCGACCCAGGCCGCATGATCGTTCTGCTGCCGATCGAACGTGCGCACCAACTGATCCCGGACGCGTGACAGATGGGTAAGCGTGGAAAACGCGGCCTGTCCGAGGAGGATAAGGCCCTTTGGAACAGAGTCGCGTCGACCGCCACGCCCATGGACCGCTCCGGCGCGCCGCGGATCATTCCGGAAGCGCCAAAGCCGAAATCACCTATCCGGCGTGAAGCGACAACCGCCGAACGGCTGCCTGCCTTTCGCATTGGTGAAAAGGCTTCCTTCTCGGCCAACCCCGTAAACCACGCGCCGACGCTTTCGGCGCGGCTGGCGCATGCGCCTGTGCGGATGGATCACGGCACACACAAACGCATGGTGCGGGGCAAGCTGAAGCCCGAGGATCGCATTGACCTGCACGGTATGGTTCTGGCCGAGGCGCATCCCGCGCTGATTTCCTTCATCAGCTCTGCCTACGAGCGGGAATTGCGGTTGGTTTTGGTGATAACTGGCAAAGGCAAGGATCGCGATAGCGGTGGGCCGATTCCGATCCGGCGCGGGGTGTTGAAGCATCAGGTGCCAAGCTGGCTGCAATCCCCGCCGTTGGGTTTGATGATCCTCGATATTCGTGAGGCGCACCAAAAGCACGGCGGTGGTGGCGCGTACTACGTCTACCTCAAGCGCCGCCGTTAGTTTGCGGTGATCGGGCTGAGCATGATCTGCGTGGCATTCTGAATCGTCAGGATCGTGCCCGGAAGAATGCCCGGGCGCTGAGTGGTGCTCCGCTCAAACGAATTGTTCACACCAGCCGCATCGTTGAGGATTTGCACAACAGCCGGTGAACTGGCACCGGCAAAGTGATTGAATGTATCGCGGACCCCACCCGAGAAGGCGGAGACGTCGATAATGGTGATCTCAAATTCGCCGAGCGCATCGGGGATGGCGAGGTTTCCGACTCGTTCAGCCTGCCCGGTGATCCGGGCAGATAGCCGTAGCGCCTGATCGCGTTGCGAGGTGAAAATCACGAACGGCTGCGGAAGCTCTCCGATCCGTTCGGCCTGGCTGCGGAACACATCGACATCCACATCGGGTGAGAACAGGATCACGCCGTTGATCCGATCCAGCGTTCCAGTGCGACCACCGATCCGGAGTTGACGCAAAACCTCCATCACCACGCTCGATCCAAGGGAGTGCGCGGTGAGGACGACGTTCAAACCAGCGGCCTGAATATCGGTGATCAACTGCTCTAACCCATCGCGGGCAAACAGGCTCGAATCCCTATCATAGGCATAGCCAAGCGGGTTCCCGGCGCTGGGCCAGGCGTAGTGCACGGCGATGCCCGGGATCTGGAAATCGTAGCGGATTTGCGCGGTACGGTAGAGGCCGGTGCCGATAGTGCTGGCGAAACCGTGGATGAAGATCATCGCCTCGTTCACACCGGCGCGACGCGCTTCCGCCCGCAAGGCGGCGCGGAACCCCTCCCGACTGCCAAGATGGTTGCCGCTGCTGGCGACGAATTCCGTTTGCAGGTCTGGGCCGCGCCGCCGCCCGGGTCTGGCCGGTTCGACGGCACCGGTTTCCCGATCCGGGGGAATTTCTACGGTGAATTCGGTGAACGACAGCGTCTCTTGCCGGGCGGCTTGAAACGCCCCGTCGGCGAAGACGCGGTTGGTGGCCACAAAGACCGTTTCCGCCGTGCCGATATCAGCCGCTTCTGGCACGATCATCAGATCCGGCACACCGCCACACGCCGCCAGCGGCAGAGCGGCAACCCCACAAAGAAGCGAACGGCGAGTGATCGAAGTGCGTGTCATGCCACCCTCTTACCAGCGTTTGCCTAAAGAACGTAACGGCTGAGATCTGTACTACGCGTCAATTCGCCGAGGTTTTCTTCGACAAATGCGGCATCAACGGTAACCGCTTGCCCGGATTTATCCGGTGCGGTGAAGCTGAGTTCTTCAAAGACCCGCTCCAACACCGTGTAAAGCCGCCGCGCGCCGATATTTTCAACGCTTTCGTTGACCTCCGCCGCAATCTTGGCGAGCGCCGCGATGCCTTCTTCGGTGAAGGTCACTTCGACCTCTTCCGTGGCCATCAAGGCGGTGTATTGCCGGGTCAGCGCGTTGTCGGTTTCCGTCAGGATGCGCACGAAATCACCTTCCGTCAGTGCCCGCAGGTTCACGCGGATCGGCAGGCGGCCCTGAAGTTCGGGCAACAGGTCAGAGGGCTTGGCGATGTGGAAGGCGCCCGATGCGATGAAGAGGATATGGTCGGTTTTGACCGGCCCGTGCTTGGTGGAGACGGTTGTGCCTTCGATCAACGGCAGCAGATCGCGCTGTACGCCTTCGCGGGATACATCCGCCCCCCGCGCATCGGCGCGCGCGCAGACTTTGTCGATCTCATCAATGAAAACGATCCCGTTCTGCTCCACCGCGCGCATGGCTTCTTTCGTGACCATCTCAGGATCGAGCAGCTTGTCCGCCTCCTCATCAATCAGGATGTCGTAGCTGGCCGCCACCGAAAGCCGTCGCTTTACCTTGCGCCCGCCCATGCCTTTGAACAGATCGCCCAGGTTCATCATCCCGCCCATCTGCCCCATGCCGGGCTGACCGGGGATCTCGAACCCGCCGAGGGGGTTGGAATTGTCCGTCACTTCCAGCTCGATGATCGTATCGTCCAGCTCTCCACCACGCAGCTTCTTGCGGAACATCTCTCGCGTCTGCTCACGCGCATCGGTTCCCGCCAGCGCTTCGATCACGCGCTCTTCGGCTGCGTCATGGGCCTTGGCCTTCACCTCTTCGCGCATGTTCTCGCGGATCATCACTTGTGCCGCGTCCACCAGATCACGGACGATCTGTTCCACGTCGCGGCCAACATAGCCCACTTCGGTGAATTTCGTGGCTTCCACCTTGATGAACGGCGCACGGGCGAGCTTGGCGAGGCGGCGGCTGATCTCGGTCTTGCCGACGCCTGTGGGCCCGATCATCAGGATATTCTTCGGATAAACCTCATCACGCAGGTCGTCACCCAACTGCTTCCGCCGCCAGCGGTTGCGCAGGGCGACGGCCACAGCGCGCTTGGCGTCTTTCTGGCCGATGATGAAGCGGTCGAGCTCCGACACGATCTCACGGGGGGTCAGGTCACTCATGCAGAGGCCTCCTTTACAGCCCATGGGGGCAATCTGTTTTTTCCGGGGAAGGCGGGCAAGGAGCGCATGATGGCCCCGCGCATCGCCTCCCACTGCGCGCCCAGAACGACTAGGCCGATGCCAAGCAGAAGGATCACGAAGAACGCGCCCTCGCCCTCGACCACCGAAATCGACAGCGCTACGACATAGCCGACACCGGAGACGAGGAAGGACCGGCGGTCGATGATGATTGCGAAAAGCGCCATGGCCGCAACGAACAGCACCAGCGCGACCTTCGATCCGGCATCCGCATTCTGGAACAGCGTTAGCGCAACCGTGTTCACGATGGCGGGTGCCGCGATGACGTGCAGCCAAAAGCCCGACGCCGCGCGGCGGGTGACACGGTGCGGGTCGGACATGTCGAAGATCATCGCGATGGTCAGGCCGATCAGGCCGAGCACGATGGTGATGATTGCAAACGGACCATCTGCGCTGAGAAGGAAGAGATCTTCGAATGTGTCCGGTATCGTGCCGCCTGTTGTCACGATCCCGAAGGTGGTCATCACCACCGACAGCGCGATCAGCGCCACGGTGAACGGAACGCGGAAAATGGCATAGTGCAAGCACAGGAAGGCACCGGCGATACCGGCGCCAAGCGCAACGCTGGCCTGAATCTGAAAGTCGAGCATTGCCGCGACCGACAGGCCGAATTGCAACGCCGATGCGCCGAACATGATCGCGAGCGCGATCGACGGGGCCACCATCCGACGCTTCAGCGTGAAGTAACGCGACATGCCAGCCAGCGCGATCATTGCGATTATCGAAAGCGCGAGCCCCAGAACCCAGCCGCGAGTCGCGCCGAAAAGGCCCAAACCAGTAACGCCGATCCAGCCCGCAAACAGGATCGACAGGCCAACGACGATAAAGATTTCGTTGAAGCCTTTGAACAGCTCGAACGGTTCATCCAGCCCGGTGCGTCGGGCGCGCACGCCTTCGCGTTCCTCAGACAGGTTGATGAGCGACGCGGCCTGCGCCTCCGTCATCATGCCAGCGCCGACAGCCGCCCGCAGATCATCGCGGGTGATCTGGCTCATGCCTCGATCACCTCAACGGTGAGGTTTCCGTTGGTGTAAACACAGATGTCGGCGGCGATCTGCATCGCTTCGCGGGCGATGGTTTCGGCATCCTTGTCGGTGTCGAGCATCCCGCGTGCGGCAGCGAGTGCGAAGTTTCCGCCCGAACCGATGGCGGCAATCCCATGTTCAGGTTCCAGCACGTCACCCGCGCCAGTGATGATGTAAAGCTCGGACCCATCGGTCACGATCAGCATCGCTTCCAGCTTCTGGAGGTATTTGTCGGTCCGCCAATCCTTGGCGAGTTCGACCGAGGCGCGCTGCAATTGCCCGGGCGTCGCCTCCAGCTTTGTCTCCAGCCGTTCCAGAAGCGTGAACGCATCGGCCGTCGACCCTGCAAAGCCGCAAACCACGTCATATCCGCCCGGCTTCAGCCGCCGCACCTTACGCGCTGAACCCTTGATCACCGTTTGCCCAAGGCTCACCTGCCCGTCGCCCGCGACAACCACTTTGCCGCCCTTGCGCACGCCGATAATCGTGGTGCCGTGCCAACCGGGGAAGTCTTCTTTCGCCATAAGGGCCTCCATTCGTGTCAGGTCTATATGGACAGCCCGACACGCGGCGACAAGCTACGGCATACGCCACCTTTTCCGACGCGGCACACGAACGGCCAGCATTGGCATCAGCCAAGGCCCACGGAAGCGGTCGAGATCAAGCGCCTCGTAGACGCCCACCGTCTCTTCCCCGTTGATCTTCGTCTTGATGGCGGAGCGGTTGTAGAACGGCGCGTCGAGCATTGCTTTGACCTGATGCGGCCGGAAATCGGCATCCGCCCGCGTTTCGCGGCGAACCATCCAAAATGGGCGGTTTAGTCTCTGTTTCGGGGGCATCTGGATGGCGTGTGGCGTGCCGTCCATCGAGAAGCCGACGCCAGTGGCGAGCGTTGTCCCGTCGCGCCGTTCCAGATCGTAGAAGCAGGCCGAGCCGTCGTTCAACGGGAAGCGGCCCCAGGTCCAATAGCTGAAATCCGCTTCTAACGCGCGGGTCCCGAAATTCGCGTCGAAATAGCCGTGGCCTGACCATGTCCACCCGGGGCGATTCAGATCTACTTCGATCCGCGCGGTCGGCGCGAAGGGTCGCCAGACATGCGCGCCGTCTTCGCTCAGCAGCATTTCCTGATCCGTCAGCGCAGAGGGCTGGATTGTCACGTTCCCCGTCACCTTCTGAGCGTGGGGCGTGGACATCTCATCTATCTGCACTTCCAGCCGATCGCCCTTCCAGACCATTGCAGAAGGCCCGATCTGCAAACGATCGCGCGACAGGCCCAACGCCTCTTCGCCGCGATCGGTCATCGTCCACCGCCCGCCACGCCCGTAGGTCACCACGTTCAGACAACAATTGTTGGCGGGGTTCTTGCGGCCAGACCAACGATACCAAGGTGAGAAGACGGAGCCTATGAAGCCGATGATCGAGATGGCGCGGTTGCCGCAATCGCTGATCCCGTCGACATACCACCAGGCGTAGCCGTCGGGCGGGACCTCGATGTCGAAGCAAGGTCGCTCCGTATCGCCTCGGCCGCGTGCTTGCCGGAGAGGCAGGCCATCGGAATTCCCGCCCCCGGATGCGCCCCGCCGCCTGCCAGATAGAGGCCCTTGATCGCCGTCCGCGCCGTGGGCCGCTGGAACGTCGCTGACATCCCATGCGGGCTCCTCCCGTAGAGGGAACCGTCCGACGCGGGAAAGGCCCGGTCGAAGTCCATCGGTGTGGTCAGAGCGGTCGTCTCGGGCGGAGGAGAAAACGTCAGACCCATCGTCTGCAATGCCTCGAACGTGCGTGTTCGACATGTTTCTTTCTCCTCTTCCGTCGTCTTATGGCCCGGCGGCCCGTTCATGATGATCTCGAACCGTTGCGGCCCGGGTTGGCCGTGGTCTTGGGCGCAAACGTACAGCGTCGCGTCACGGGGCATGCGGCCCTTCGCGAGATCACCGAATTCGATTTTCGGGTCTTCGCAGAAGAAGACGTTGTGATGGGCCAGCTCGACGCCGCTCGGTTCAGCCGCAAATCCCCAAACGAAGGCCGAAAAGCTGCGCGGCTCGGTCCCGGCTTTGGGCACGGCGCCGGTCATGTCTTGGCCGAGATAACCGTCTCGCAGCGCCTTTGGGTCGCCGTTGAATACGACGATGTCGGCGGAGAGGGTGCTGCCATCGGCCAATTGAACGCCGCGAGCGGTGCTGCTTTCCGCCGTGATCCGTTCAACAGCGGTCCCGAACTGGAACGCCACACCCTTCGCCTCCGCCACGCTTTGCATTGCCTGTGCTAAAGCGTGCATCCCGCCTTCGACAGCCCAAACGCCCTGCGCTTCGGATTGCCAGATCAGGCCGAGCACGGCGGGGCTCTGGTAGGGGGAGCCGCCCACATAGGTCGCGTATCGCCCGAAGAGTTGCTGCAGGCGGGAGTCGCTGAACCTCATCGCCAGCTTCCGCGAGAGGCTAAGCCCCGGAGCCATCGCCGGGATCAGACGCGGGTTTTTAATGACATGGGCCGCAAGTGGTCCGAAGGCGGGGGCCTCAGATTGCATGACCGGGCCATCGAATGCCTCGTAAAGCCGTTTCGCCTCAGCGGAAAAAGCGCGAAATTCCCGCACGGCCTCCGCCCCCGCGAATTCGCCAACAGCCTCTGCACTGCTTTCAGGATCGTCGAACAAGTCCAGCGACGACCCGTCCCGCCACCAATGCCGCGCCAATAGCCTATCGCGGTGGAGCGTGACGTGATCTGACAGCTTTTCGCCCACATCCGCGAACAACGCCTCGAACACGGGCCGCATTGTCAGAACGGTCGGCCCGATATCCACTGGTCCGGCCACCGAAGGGGCCGTGCGCATCTTGCCGCCCGGGCCGTCGGCCATCTCGACAACACGTACGCCCAGCCCCTGCGCCGCCAATCGCATTGCAGCAGAAAGCCCGCCGATTCCGGCGCCTATGACAACGGCCTGGGTCAGTTGGTCATTCCTCTAACTGTAAGCTTATGTTGACACGTCGCCAAGATATGTCCAGTCTGATTTACAACTGGGGTGTTAGAGCACGCCCCGAATCCCTTGGCGGAGGGCGCTGTAATGCCTTTGAAATCCCGGATCGAAAGCGCCATTGCGGCGGCCATTGCTGAAGGGCAGGGCGCATCGGCTCCGCCCAAGCTGGCCTCAGCTTTGGACTATGCAGTGAATCCTGGCGGTGCACGCATTCGCCCGACAATCTGCCTGTCTGTGGCGCTCGCTTGCGGTGATGATCTTCCCGCAATGTCCGATGCCGCAGCGACAGCGATCGAGTTGATCCATTGCGCAAGCCTTGTCCATGACGACATGCCATGTTTCGACGATGCTGACATCCGGCGCGGTAAGCCCACGGTCCACAAAGCCTACGGCGAACCGCTTGCGCTGCTGACCGGCGATTCGCTGATCATCGCTTCCTTTGAAACCCTCACGCGTGTCGCCGAAGCCGACCCTATGCGCGCCATCACGCTGCTGCGCGTGCTTGGCGAATCCACCGGAATGCCCGGCGGGATTTGCGCAGGGCAGGGGTGGGAGAGTGAGGAGAAGATCGACCTTTCCGCCTATCACCGCGCCAAAACAGGCGCGCTTTTCACCGCTGCCACACGCATGGGGGCCGCCGCCGCTGGCGAAGATCCGGAGCCCTGGACGGAACTCGGCGCCCGCATTGGTGAGGCGTTTCAAGTGGCCGACGATCTGCGCGACGCGCTTTATGATGAGGCGACGCTGGGCAAGCCCGCGCACCAAGACGAAATCCATGACCGCCCGAATGCCGTCACCGAATATGGCGTGCGCGGTGCGATCACGCATCTGGAAGATATTCTGTCTGGCGCAATCTCCTCCATCCCGTCTTGTCCCGGCGAGGCGATGTTGGCCGATATGGTCCGCAAGACTGCCGAACGCCTGACGCCCGTCATGCCACCCGTGACGGCCGCCGAGTAAATGACGCTTGCCGATCCGGATACCCCGCGTCCGTCGCTGAAAGACCGCTTCTATGCGTGGCGCACCGCGCTGATTGGCTCCCGCAGTTTCCAGAAACGCGCCGCCCGTTTGCCGATTGCGAAGACCGTCGCGCGGAAGGATGGCGAGGCGCTGTTCGATCTGGTCGCTGGCTTTGTGCATTCGCAGGTGTTGATGGCGTTTGTGCAATTCGACATGCCGCATCATCTGGCTGGCCAACCGCGCACGCTGAGCGATCTCGCCCAACGCACGGGCCTGCCGGAACTCCGCTTGCAACGCCTCGCCCAAGCCGCCAGCGCCCTTGGCCTGATGTCCCGCCAATCCGATGGGCGCTACGCGCTGGGTCGTCTGGGTGCAGCACTTCCCGTCATCCCGGGCTTGCAGCAGATGATCCGTCACCACGACGTGCTTTACCGTGACCTCTCTGATCCGGTGACGTTCTTTCGCGATGGCACCGACACCGAGCTTGCGCAATTCTGGCCCTACGTCTTCGGCGCGACCGGTGAGGCGGATCCTGAAGTCGCTGCCACCTATTCCGAGCTGATGGCCGACAGTCAAACCCTCGTCGCGGAAGAGGCGCTCGCCCATCTCGACCTGTCGAAAACGAACACACTACTAGATGTTGGCGGCGGCACCGGCGTGTTCCTGACCGCCGCTGCCCATGCCAATCCGCATTTGAAACTTCAGCTTTTCGACCTCCCCGAAGTTGTCGACCCCGCCACCGCTCGCTTCCAGCGGGAAGGCCTGGCAGACCGCGCAACCATCACCGGCGGTTCATTCCGCGGTGACCCTCTGCCCAAAGGTGCCGACACGATCAGCCTTGTGCGTGTTCTCTACGACCATGCCGATGAAACGGTCGAAGCCCTACTGCAGAAGGTGCACGATACGCTTCCGGAAAACGGCCGCATCATCATTGCCGAGCCTATGTCCGGCGGCAGTCAGCCAACCCGCGCGGGTGACGCGTATTTCGGGATCTATTGCATGGCGATGCAAACGGGGCGGGCGCGAAGCGCGGACGAGATTGCGGCTCACCTTCAAGCCGCCGGGTTTGCAGAGGTTCGGAAAGTTAAAACAAGCCGCCCCTTTGTGACGGGGCTTGTTCACGCACGGAAACTGTAAACCGCGCAGAACACTTGCGAGAGAAATGTCTATTCACATTGACATACCATAGTGTCAGGTTAGACTGACACTTAACGAATTGCGCCCGAAGATTCTGTCTTCACGCCGCGGCGCACCAAACGACCACCAAGGGGAGAAGCGGCGCTTGCATAGCACTGCCGTCATATTGGAAGGCCCAAAGGCTTTGAGCCTTGGCACCGTTGATCTGACCGCGCCAGCTGACGGCGATCTGGTCGTCGACGTGCGCCATTCCGGTATCTCCACAGGCACGGAAAAACTGTTCTGGTCCGGCCAGATGCCGCCCTTTCCCGGCATGGGCTATCCGCTTGTGCCCGGGTACGAGGCGGCGGGCGAAGTCGTTGAAGCATCGCCTGGCACTGCCTTCAAACCGGGCGATCGCGTGTTTGTTCCGGGTGCAAATTGCTACGGCGAAGTGAAGGGCCTGTTCGGCGGCGCATCGAACCGTCTGGTCACTGCGGCCGACCGCGTTGTGAAGATCGATTCGACGCTCAAGGCCGAAGGGGCACTGTTGGCGCTCGCCGCCACGGCGCGTCACGCGATGGCCGGTCTTGATAAGGCGCTGCCAGAGTTGATCGTCGGCCATGGTGTTTTCGGTCGCCTGCTGGCGCGGTTAACCATCGCCGCCGGTGGCAAGCCTCCGACCGTTTGGGAAATTGACACAGATCGTCAGACCGGTGCGACTGGCTACAACGTCCTCCATCCCGATGAGGATGAGCGCCGCGACTATACCTGCATCTATGATGCTTCCGGTCAGTCCGACCTGCTCAACACCCTGATTGCCCACCTCACCAAAGGCGGCGAAATTGTTCTGGCTGGTTTCTATCCTGAGCCCCTGTCCTTCGCCTTCCCGCCCGCCTTCATGCGTGAAGCGCGGATGCGGATCGCGGCGGAATGGACGCGTGAAGATCTTGTCGCGACCCGCGATCTGATCGACCACGGCGCGCTCAGCCTCGATGGCCTGATCACACATACAAGCGACGCAGGCGATGCGGCGAATGCTTACCAGACGGCGTTCGAAGACCCCGCTTGCCTCAAGATGATCCTGAATTGGGAGGCATCCTCGTGAAGGATATTCCGAACCTCAAAGACTACGACCAGAACCTACGGGACGAGGCGGCTGAGCCGACGCTCGAAGTGCCCCAGGGCGAACCGACCTCCAAAACCCAGATCATCGCGATCTACGGCAAAGGCGGCATCGGCAAATCATTCACGCTCGCCAACCTCAGCCACATGATGGCCGAACAGGGCAAGCGCGTGCTTCTGATTGGGTGTGATCCAAAATCGGATACCACGTCGCTGCTCTTCGGGGGCAAAGCCTGCCCCACGATCATCGAGACATCGACGCAAAAGAAACTTGCCGGCGAAGAAGTCGCCATTGGCGATGTCTGCTTCAAGCGCGGCGGCGTCTTTGCGATGGAGCTTGGCGGCCCAGAAGTTGGCCGTGGCTGCGGTGGGCGTGGCATCATTCACGGCTTCGAGCTTCTCGAAAAGCTCGGCTTCCACGATTGGGATTTTGACTACGTCCTGCTCGATTTCCTCGGCGACGTGGTCTGCGGTGGTTTCGGCCTGCCAATTGCCCGCGATATGGCGCAGAAGGTGATCCTTGTCGGATCAAACGACCTGCAATCGCTCTATGTGGCCAACAACGTCTGCTCCGCCGTGGAATACTTCCGCAAGCTCGGTGGCAATGTCGGCGTCGCTGGCCTTGTTATCAACAAGGATGACGGCTCGGGTGAGGCACAAGCCTTTGCCAAAGCGGTCGACATCCCCGTTCTCGCATCGATCCCGCAAGACGATGACCTGCGCAAGAAATCTGCGAATTACCAGATCGTCGGTACCGCTGAATCGCAGTGGGGTGCGCTCTTCGCTGCCCTTGGTGAGAACGTGGCCGAAGCCCCGCCAATGCGCCCGGTTGCTCTTAATCAGGATCAGTTGCTCGAGCTTTTCGACGGGTCCGAGACGGGCGCAGGCATCAAGCTGGAACCGGCAACCGACATGGACATGCGCGGCAAGAACGCAGCGCCGAAAGAGTCCCTCGAAGTGGTCTACGACGACACATGATGGACCGCGAAGTCACATATGACGCCACCGCTGAGGTTGATGTGATCGAGGGCGAAGCCGTCGAAAGCGGATCTGTCGGTACGGATGGCATGGGCTGTCACGCGGGCGCCGCAGAGATGGAATCCGCGGCACGGTCCGCCGGCAAATCCGAAATCCTCGACCAGTTCGCCAAAGACTACCCGCAAGGCCCCCACGACAAGCCGCAATCGATGTGCCCTGCCTTCGGCTCGCTCCGCGTGGGCCTGCGGATGCGCCGCGTCGGCACGATGCTCAGCGGCTCCGCCTGCTGCGTCTATGGCCTGACCTTCGTCTCCCACTTCTACGGCGCCCGCCGGTCGGTGGGGTACGTCCCGTTCAATTCCGAGACCCTGGTCACAGGGAAACTCTTCGAAGACATCCGCGACGCCGTGCACGAGATGGCCGACCCCGAGCGTTACGACGCCATCGTGGTCACCAACCTCTGCGTGCCGACCGCGTCCGGAGTACCGCTCAGGCTGCTGCCTGACGAAATTAATGGGGTTCGGATCGTCGGCATCGACGTTCCGGGCTTCGGAGTGCCGACCCATGCGGAGGCCAAAGATGTCCTCGCAGGGGCGATGCTCAATTATGCCCGACAGGAAGTGGAGGCCGGTCCAGTTATGGCTCCTGTCTCGGGTGTTTCAGACCGTCCAACAGTGACCCTGTTGGGCGAAATGTTCCCTGCGGATCCCTTGGGAATCGCCGGGATGCTCGCGCCACTCGGTCTGGCGGCAGGTCCGGTCGTTCCCTGCCGTGAGTGGCGTGAGCTCTATTCCGCGTTGGACAGTCAGGTGGTGGCCGCGATCCACCCCTTCTACACCAGCGCCGTGCGTGAATTCCAAGCGGCGGGTCGTACCGTGGTTGGCTCCGCGCCCGTGGGCCACGATGGCACCGCCGCATGGCTCGCCGCAATTGGCGATGCCTACAACGTCCCCGCCGAAAAGGTGGCCGAAGCGCAAAACGCGTTCCTACCCGCAATCAAGGGCGCACTCGCGTCGGTTCCGATCAACGGAACGATCACGCTTTCGGGCTACGAAGGCTCTGAGTTGCTGGTCGCGCGCCTTCTGATCGAATCCGGCGCTGACGTGCCTTACGTTGGCACTGCCTGCGCCAAAACGCCTTGGTCCGCGCCTGATCTCGAATGGCTGGAAGCGCGTGGCGTGAAGGTCAAATTCCGCGCCTCGCTGGAAGATGATTGCGCCGCGATGGAAGCGATCCAGCCCGACCTCGCCATCGGGACCACCCCCGTGGTGCAGAAGGGGAAGGAGCTTGGCATCCCCTCGCTCTACTTCACCAACCTCATCTCCGCCCGTCCCCTCATGGGTCCCGCCGGTGCCGGCTCCCTTGGGCAAGTCGTCAACGCCGCGATGGGCAACAAAGACCGCATGGTCGATATGAAAGCCTTCTTCGAAGGTGTCGGGACCGAGGATACTGCCGGTGTTTGGGAGGGCGCGCCCAACCTGCGCCCCGAATTCCGCGCGCAGAACCTCAAGAAGCTGGAGCGCGCCGAAAAGGCCCGCGTCGCCGCGAATGGCGGTGTGAAATGCTGATTCAGGACCACGATAGGGCGGGTGGCTATTGGGGCAGCGTTTACGCGTTCACCGCAGTCAAAGGCCTCCAGTGCATCATCGACGGGCCGGTCGGCTGCGAAAACCTGCCCGTCACCTCCGTCCTGCACTATACCGACGGTCTTCCACCGCATGAGCTGCCCATTGTGGTGACGGGCTTGGCCGAAGAAGAGCTTGGCCGTGACGGAACCGAAGGTGCGATGAAGCGTGCTTGGGGCACGCTGGATCCTGCGCTTCCAGCCGTGGTCGTCACCGGCTCCATTGCCGAGATGATCGGTGGCGGTGTGACCCCGCAAGGCACAAACATCCAACGCTTCCTGCCGCGCACCATCGACGAAGACCAATGGGAAAGCGCCGACCGTGCCATGACCTGGATCTTCACTGAATTCGGCATGACCAAAGGCCGTATGCCGCCCGAGAAAAAACGTGAGGAAGGGTCCGCCCCCCGCGTCAACATCCTCGGGCCGATGTACGGCACCTTCAACATGCCCTCTGATCTGGCTGAGATCCGCCGTCTGGTCGAAGGCATCGGCGCCGAGGTGAACATGGTCATGCCCTTGGGCTCTCATGTGGCCGAGATGCGCAACCTTGTGAACGCGGACGTCAACATCTGCATGTATCGCGAGTTTGGTCGTGGCCTTTGTGAGGTTCTGGGCAAGCCCTACCTGCAAGCGCCCATCGGCATCGACAGCACCACCAAATTCCTCCGTAAGCTCGGTGAAATGACAGGCCTCGACCCCGAGCCGTTCATCGAGCAGGAAAAGCATTCCACCATCAAACCCGTCTGGGATCTCTGGCGCTCCGTCACACAGGATTTCTTCGCCACCGCCTCCTTCGGGATCGTCGCGAATGAGACCTACGCACGCGGCATCCGCAAGTTCCTGGAAGACGACCTTGGCTTCCCCTGCGCCTTCGCCGTCGCCCGTGTAGCGGGCAAGAAGACCGACAATGAACAGGTCCGCGCAATGGTCAGCGAAAAGCGCCCCCTCGTTCTGATGGGCTCGATCAACGAAAAGATGTACCTCGCCGAAATGGCGGCTGGCCACGGGCCGAAGCCCGCCTTCATCCCCGCCAGTTTCCCCGGCGCCGCAATCCGCCGCGCCACTGGCACGCCGATGATGGGCTATGCGGGGGCGACCTATCTGCTGCAAGAGGTCTGCAATGGCCTGTTCGATGCGCTCTTCCACATTCTGCCGCTGGCCTCCGACATGGACAGCGCAGCTGCCACGCCGGCCACACTCCGCCGCGATTTCCCCTGGGATCCGGAGGCGCAGGCGTTGCTGGACCGCATCGTTGCAGAACATCCGATTTTGACCCGTATCTCGGCCGCGAAGACCCTTCGCGACGCCGCCGAGAAAGCCGCGCTGGAAGAAGGCGCGGAGCGGGTCGTGGAAGACACCGTCAAGCGCCTCGCGCCTGCCGGTTTCAGCTTTGAGGAGGAGGACAAATCATGAGTGACATGACCTCAAACAGCCCCGTCGCGCGGTCGACCAAGCCGCCCAAGACGGAGTTCATGATCTACTTTGCGATCATCTTTGCCGCGACCTTGCCGCTGGCCACGCTCACCTGGGCGTTGGCGGCGATCAAGTCGGGCGGCATGACCGACAAGGGCCCGATCAAACGGGCCTATGCGCAGGCAAGCATCATCACACCGATGATCTTCTCGGCCTGAAGCGAAGACCACGCCCTGATCCGCGCAACCAAGCCTGACTAGACCCAGGTGCGCAGATCACGGCCACGCAAACATCTCGGCGTGACGACCGGAGCCGGGGACTGAGCTTTCACAGCGACTTGAACGAGTCGCGGTGGAATGCCGGCAGGGCAATGAGGCCTTGTCGGGGCCCGGCCGCAGGGTTTGCGGCATCAGTCTGACGTTCCGGAGGAAAATATGGCTGATAATTCCGACCTGTCTTTCACAGGTCTCACCGACGAACAGGCGCAGGAACTGCACGCGGTGTATATGAGCGGGCTCTGGCTGTTCTCGGCCGTCGCCATCGTTGCTCATATCGCCACGTATTTCTGGGCCCCTTGGTTCGGTTGAGGGAGACGAGACATGGCTAAGTTCTACAAGATCTGGCTCATCTTCGACCCGCGCCGCGTTTTCGTGGCTCAGGGCGTCTTCCTCTTCCTGCTCGCAGCAATGATCCACCTGGTGGTTCTGAGCTCGGGCATGAACTGGTTCGAGTCGGCCGCCATGAACATGGGTTTCGGCGGCGAGTAAGCCCCCGACCCCGTGCTTTACGGCATCCATAACGACAGCTGCGGGCGGGGCCTTACCCGTCTCGCCCGCGGCAAACCAAAAAACGCTAGATGACTGACGGCTGATCCGAGGGACAACGCCGCCAAAAACCGGAGAGAGCGCATGGCTTTGCTGAGCTTCGAAAAGAAATATCGCGTCCGCGGAGGGACGCTTATTGGCGGCGATCTGTTCGACTTCTGGGTTGGCCCTTTCTATGTGGGCTTCTTCGGGGTCACGACTGCCTTCTTCGCCCTTTTGGGCACCATCCTGATCTTCTGGGGCGCGGCCATGCAAGGCACGTTCAACCCCTGGACCATTCACATTGCGCCGCCTGACCTGAGCTACGGTCTCGGTCTCGCGCCTTTGATGGAAGGCGGGCTTTGGCAGATCATCACCTTCTGCGCGGTCGGGGCGTTCTGCTCCTGGGCGCTGCGCGAGGTTGAGATTTCCCGCAAACTGGGCATGGGCTATCACGTGCCCTTCGCCTTCAGCTTCGCGATCTTTGCCTATGTCACGCTGGTGGTGATCCGCCCGCTTCTGATGGGCGCTTGGGGCCATGGCTTCCCTTACGGGATTTTCAGCCATCTCGATTGGGTGAGCAATGTGGGCTACGCCTACCTGCACTTCCACTACAACCCGGCTCACATGATCGCGGTGACACTCTTTTTCACCACGACCTTCGCGCTCGCGCTGCATGGTGGCCTGATCCTGTCTGCGGCGAACCCGCAAAAGGGCACCATCATGAAGACGCCGGATCACGAAGACACGTTCTTCCGCGATTTCATCGGCTATTCGGTCGGTACGCTGGGAATCCACCGCGTCGGCCTTCTGTTGGCGCTTGCCGCAGGGTTCTGGAGCGCGGTCTGTATCGTGATCTCTGGCCCCGTCTGGACGTCCGGCTGGCCCGAATGGTGGAACTGGTGGCTCGATCTGCCGATCTGGCCCGATCACCCACCGGTCCCGGTCTACGACACCACAGGTCTTGAGACCTACGGAACCGAGGCTGGTTATGCCGACGTCTCCGGCGCAGCCGAGGGAGGGACCGAGTAATGGCCTACTTCGAATACCAAAACATCTTCACCCAGGTTCAGGTTCAAGGCGAACCAGAAGCGGGGATGGAGAATACCGGCGACAACGTGCTCGGCGGCAAGCGCTACGGCGATGGTAGCTTCTCCACCCTGCTGGGTTGGCTGGGCAACGCACAGCTTGGGCCGATCTATCTGGGTTGGGCAGGGCTAATCAGCCTTGCGACGGGTCTGGCATGGTTCAATATCGTCGGCTTCAATATGTTGTCCCAAGTCGATTGGTCAGTGCCTGAATTCATCCGGCAGCTCTTCTGGCTGGCGCTAGAGCCTCCAGGCCCGGAACATGGCCTCTCCATGCCGCCGCTAAATGACGGTGGCTGGTATATCATCTCCAGCTTCTTCCTGCTGATCTCGGTGATGTTTTGGTGGCTGCGGACCTACCTGCTGGCCGTGCAACACCAGATGGGCAAGCACATCGCATGGGCGTTCCTTGCCGCGATCTGGCTGTTCCTTGTGCTGGGCCTCTTCCGCCCGATCCTGATGGGATCGTGGTCCGAGGCGGTGCCTTACGGCATCTTCCCGCACCTCGATTGGACCACCGCGTTCTCGATCCGGTACGGCAACCTCTACTACAACCCGTTCCACGCGCTTTCGATCGTGTTCCTCTACGGCTCCGTCCTGCTCTTTGCGATGCACGGCGCCACGATCCTCGCCGTCTCCCGCTACGGCGGCGACCGTGAGTTGGAACAGATCATCGACCGCGGCACCGCGTCCGAGCGTGCCGGCCTGTTTTGGCGCTGGACCATGGGCTTCAACGCCACGATGGAAGGCATTCACCGCTGGGCCTGGTGGTTCGCGGTCCTGACCCCCATCACCGGCGGGATCGGTATCCTTCTGACCGGCACGGTCGTGGACAACTGGTTCATCTGGGCCCAGGAACACAACTTCGCACCCGATTACCTCGAACCCTATGGCTATGAAGCCTACGGCAGCTACGAGGATTTCGGCGGCGTGACCCGTGGGGAGGAGTAAGAGATGTTTCCCAAGTGGTTTGATCAATGGAATGATGACAACCCCACCAACATCTTCGGCCCCGCCATCGCGGTGGGCGCCCTGGGTGGGGCCATCTTCGTCGCGGTAATGATCATCGCATGGGGGCAACCCTATGCGACGGCCTCAATGCAGACAGGTCCGCGCGGTACGGGCATGCATGTGCAAGAGTTCGAAAGCGACCTCGCGGCCGGGGATCCCACCGTCATCGACTTCTACACGGACGAGCCGTTCGTACCGGAAGAAGGTGAGGAACTGGCCGGCGACATCTACGAGAACGTTCAGGTTTTGGGCGATCTCACCGATGCCAACTTCAATCGCCTGATGGGTGCGATCACGCAATGGGTCGCCCCGGAAGAAGGCTGCACCTATTGCCACGCCAATGCGGCGGATGGGGAATATGCCGACGATGACCTCTATACCAAGGTCGTGGCGCGCAACATGCTCCTCATGACACGCAACATCAACGTGAACTGGGATGCCCATGTGAACGCCAACTACGAAGTCGGCGTCACCTGCTACACCTGCCACCGCGGCCAGCCGGTGCCGAACAACGTTTGGTTCCGTGTCGGTCCGGTGAACACGAACGCCGAAGGTTGGCCTGCGATCCAGAACCGGGCGACGATGACCTCGAACTTCACGTCGTTGCCGTCCACCTATCTGGAAACCTACCTGCTTGAGAGTGAAGAAGGTGGCTATGCCCAGATCGCCGTGCATGACCTTGAAAGCCGTGTGCAGCAGCAGCCCGGGGATCCGCTGATCCAGCAGGCCGAAATGACCTATGGGTTCATGAACTACATTGCGAACTCGTTGGGTGTGAATTGTGTCTTCTGCCACAACTCTCGCGCGTTCTACGATGGCGCTCAGAACACGCCGCAATGGGGCACAGCCTCCCTTGGCATCATCATGGTGCAAGAGATGATCGCGGAATACCTCCTCCCGCTTGAGGATGTGTATCCCGAAAATCGCCTCGGCCCGGTCTATGGCGACGCGCCTTTGGCGGCCTGCCGCACCTGTCACCAGGGCTATCAGCAGCCGTTGAACGGCCTGAACGTGATCGCGAATTGGCCCGAGCTGAATGTGATCGACGGCCCGCCGGACTACTCGGCCTGGGAAGAGGCCGCATCGGAATAGGCACACGCGGCGGCGGGGATCATCCTCGCCGCCGTTGACCTACCTGGTGGACGTCAGACCCCACCGGTTTTGGGCCCAAACAGCCCAACAGAGACGGAGAATGACCCATGGATCGCCCCGAAACCCCTGTGCTCGACCGCGTTATCTATCCGTCCGATCTGCGGCGGCTGACTGACAGTGAACTCGCCCAATGCGCCGACGAACTCCGGGCTGAGACAATTTCCGCCGTATCTGAAACAGGCGGGCATTTGGGGTCGTCCCTTGGTGTGGTCGAGCTGTCTGTCGCCATCCACGCCGTCTTCAACACACCCTACGACAAACTCGTCTTGGATGTCGGCCACCAATGCTACCCCCACAAGATCCTAACCGGCCGCCGCGACCGCATTCGCACGCTCCGCCAGAAGAATGGCCTTTCCGGTTTCACCAAACGCGCCGAATCCGAATACGACCCGTTCGGCGCCGCCCATTCCTCCACCTCGATCTCCGCCGCGCTTGGCTTTGCGATGGCCTCCGATCTTGGCGAGGCGACCGGCGACGCCATCGCCGTTATTGGTGACGGCTCCATCTCCGCCGGAATGGCCTACGAGGCGTTGAACAACGCGGGCGATCTGGGAAAGCGTCTCTTTGTCATCCTCAACGATAATGAAATGTCCATCGCGCCGCCTGTCGGTGCCATGTCGCGATATCTGACGGACCTCCAATCGCCACTTGCGACCCTCAAGGACATCGCCGACGGCGTCGCCTCCCATCTGCCGGAGCCGATCCGCAAGGGGGCTGAACGCGCCCGCGAACTCGTCACCGGGCATCAGCCCTCCGCCACGCTCTTCGAACATCTCGGTTTCACCTATGTCGGCCCCATCGACGGCCACAACATGGACGAACTTCTCACGACCCTCCGCGCCGCCAAGGCCCGCGCCGATGGGCCCGTTCTGATCCACGCCGTCACCGTGAAGGGCAAGGGATACAGTCCCGCCGAGCTTTCCGATGACTGCTACCACGGCGTCGCCAAATTCGACATTGCCACCGGGCAGCAGAAGAAAAGCGCCCCCAACGCTCCCAGCTACACGGGCGTCTTTGGAACGACCCTGTTACGCATGGCCGAGACGGATAATCGCATCGTCGGCGTCACCGCCGCCATGCCCGGCGGCACGGGCATCGCCACGATGCAAAAGGCCATGCCGCGCCGCGTCTTTGACGTGGGCATCGCCGAGCAACACGCCGTCACGTTCAGCGCCGGGATGGCCGCAGGCGGTCTCAAACCCTTCTGCGCGATTTATTCCAGCTTCCTGCAACGCGGCTACGATCAGGTTGTGCACGATGTTGCCCTGCAAAACCTGCCGGTCCGTTTCATGATCGACCGTGCGGGCCTTGTCGGGGCCGATGGCCCGACCCATGCCGGGGCCTTCGACATCGGCTACCTCGCCGCCCTTCCCAACATGACCGTCATGGCCTGCGCCGATGAAGCTGAACTCGTCCACATGCTCGCCACTGCCGCCGCCCACGATGACGGCCCCATCGCGCTCCGCTATCCGCGCGGCGAGGGCACGGGCGTCGCGATGCCCGAGACCGGCGAAATCCTCGAAATCGGCAAGGGTCGCGTGATCCAAGAAGGCCACGACGTCGCCCTCCTATCCCTCGGTGCTCATCTTGAAGAGGCCAAAGACGCCGCCAAAGCGCTGGAAGCGCGTGGACTCACCGTCACCATCGCCGACGCTCGCTTCGCCAAGCCGCTCGACACCGATCTGGTGGATCAGCTCATGGCCAATCACGGCGCGCTCATCACCCTCGAACAGGGGGCCATGCTTGGCTTTGGTGGCATCGTTTTGCACCATCTCGCCGACACCGGCCAACTCGACGGTCGCTGCGCTGTGCGCACGATGCATTTGCCCGACCGTTTTATCGACCAGGCGAGCCCTGCCGACATGTACGCGGATGCGGGTCTGACAGCTGACGACATCGCGGCCCGGGCGCTCGATGCGCTCGGCGTCACAGTTGGCCAATTCGAGGAAAAATCGCGGGCCTGAAATGCTCCCGAACGGGAGGGATCTTGGGCCCTTCGGTGTCAAAACTGCTCCCATTCGGGAGCATCTTCTCCCAAACGGGACAATTACCCGAAGATCACACCCGCATGTTCGCGCAGGTAGATCTGCAGCCATGGCGTGAACGTATCCGGCGCGCGCAGCACGTCCTCGGCGAGCGTATCCAACGGCGTCCAGATCGTGTCCATCACCTCATCCGGGTTCGGCACAGGCTCCCTACCTGCGGGCATTTCACCCACAAAGATATCCACAACTTCATGCTCGATCAGGCCACCGCCCACATCGGCGCGATACTCCACAGTGTCCCGAAACTCCAGCGAAACTCCAGCGATTCCAAGCTCTTCGTTCAATCGCCGGGTCGCACAGGTTAACGCATCTTCTTCCCAATAGGGATGGGTGCAGCACGCATTCGCCCATAAACCGGGCGTATGATATTTGTGCAGCGCACGGCGTTGCAGCAGCACCTTGCCATCGCGCAGGATGAACACCGAAATTGCCTTGTGTCGAAGGCCGCGCTGATGCGCTTCCAGCTTTTCCACAGGCTGAAGGGTGCCATCCACCCATGTGGGAATATGAATAGTCATGCTCGCGTTGCGCTCACGATTCCGGTCAGATGTGCGAGGTTTTTGATACCAATCTTGATATGCGCCAACGGCCGCGCCTTGACCAGCTTCTTGTTCATATAGGCTTCAAACGTCAGGCGCTGAACGTCGATGTCGTGGCACAGCGTCACGAAGCGTTCGCGCCGTTCGTCGGATTTGTAATAGGCGTTCTGCATGGCCCCCAGCACTTTGAAGACCTGCTTATGCTCTCGCATGAACAGCTTCCGCGCCAGTTGCAGATCCTTCACGCGACCCGATTGCAGGCACGCAGCAGCAGCCGTCGCTGCCACACGGCCACCGACCATCGCATAGTAGATGCCTTCGCCCGAGGACGGGGCGACAACGCCAGCGGCATCGCCTGCCAGCACCACATCGCGCCCGTTGTCCCAGCGATCCAGTGGCTTCAGCGGAATAGGCGCGCCTTCCTTACGGATCGTTTTGCAATCATCAAGACCAGAGGCGACGCGCAATGCCGCCGTCGCCCGTTTCAGGTCCACATCCTTCACCAGCGATCCCATGCCAACGCTCGCGGAATGGCCATGCGGGAAAACCCAGCCGTAGAAATCCGGGCTGATGCTTCCGTCGTAGATCACATCACAGCGGTCCGGGTGGTAGTCGCCGCGTGGACCGGGGCTTTCGATAATCTCGTGGTAGGCGATGACGTAGGGGATCTTGTCCCCGCCCTCGACCTCGGCCCGCGCCACGTTCGACCGCGCGCCATCCGCGCCGATGACAATCTTGCCCGTCAGCACCTTCTCGTCGCCTTTGGCCTTGTCGCGGTAATGCACATGGGTGCCGGCGTCGTCGCGGGTGATCTTGGTGAATGTCCCTGTCAAACGATCCGCCCCGGCCAAAGCCGCGCGGTCCCGCAGGAATTCATCAAAATGCTCCCGGTCGACCATCCCGACAAAGCCGTTCTCGATGGGGATATCCACCTTGCGCTTGGTCGGAGAGATCATGCGAGCCGTAGTGATCTTCGCCACAAGCTGCTCATCGGGAATGAAGAAATCCTGGATCAGGCGCGGCGGGATCGCGCCGCCACAGGGTTTGATCCGCCCCGCCCGGTCGATCATCGCAACTGTGTGGCCCGAGCGTGCCAGATCCTCAGCAGCGGTGGCGCCGGACGGCCCGCCGCCCACGACAATGGCGTCATAGATCATGGTTACTCTCCCGGTTGTAGCTGAGGCTCTGATGGCCGTGCATGAAGAAGCCGTCCCGCCACGAGGGCAGCGGCCAAGAACAGGATCGCCTCAAGCCCGAAGACCGTGGCGTAAGCGGCTTGGGTCGGCATGGCGAGGCGCGCGATATCGAGGATGCCAGTGGCGATCAGCCCGGCAAGGCCAGCGGCCACAGCTTGCGCGGCACCAAAAAGCCCCATGCGCGTGCCGGCTGCGCCGCGCCGCTCGGATGCCAGCCGCATCATGGAGCCGATGGCCCCCACAACGAACAGCCCATTGCCAAGACCAAGCACGACCGTGAACGCCAGCAGATGCAGCCCCATACCAAGGCCAATCAAACCAGCGGCGGAAATCATGCACCCAACCATCGCCCAGATCCTGAGTGAGCCGATGCGGAACTGGCTGAGGCCACCGGCCAGCAGCATCCCAAGGAGGGCCGCGCCATCTTTCCCACCGCTGAGCTTGGTGGAATCCTCCGGCGATAGCCCGTGGACATGGCCCGCAAAGGGCTCCAGCACCAGCTCGGAAAGATAGAAGGCGAGGATGGAGAGAAAGACAAACCCGGTGAACGCACGCGCTGCCGGATCGGCCCATGTCGCGGCGATCGCAGGGCCAAGCTTGGGGTTTTCGGGTGCGGGCGCGGGACCCAATTTCGCTTCCACCCCCCAAGTTGCAACAAATGCGAGGAGGGCAGCGAGGAGGGCCACAACCGGAACGACGGCCATCAAACGCTCTTCTGAGTATGGCTCTAACGCGATGCCAGTCCCGATGGACGTCACGATGGCCCCGAAGATCAGCATCAGCCAGGCGAACGTCGCCGCAGCGGGCTTCCGGTCATCCGGCGATGCGGTGGCCAGCAAGGCAAGGAACGACGTGCCGGCCGCCCCGATCCCAAGCCCGATCAGCGCGTAGGCGACAATCCAAACCGCAAGCGCCATCGCGCCGCTGAGATAGCCAATGCCGTAGGCTGTCATCACAAGGCCGATGCCCACACAGACAGTTCCGCCGATGATGAACGGAGTGCGACCGCCTTTCGCATCAGAACGGTGCCCCCACATGGGTCGCGTCATCTGAACACCGTAGTGCAACGCCACCAGAAGGCCGGGCAGGATGGCAGGCCAACCCAGATCCACTGTCATCAACCGGTTGAAGAGGTTCACGGGTAAAGCGGCGAGGCCACCGATGGCCATGTTGCACAAGCAAAGCCGTGCGATGCCGCCCCAGCCCAAGGTCATGTCAGCCCCCTGATGGCGACCGCCGTGACCATCATGCCAAGCACGTAAAGAGTCACGCCCGTGCCATTATACCAAGGCGCTTTGCCTTTCGGGTCGCGTAGCATCACGCGCATCGCGGCCAGTTGCAGCGCCAGCGAGACGCCGATGGCGAGCGCATAGAAGGGCAGGGACCAGTAGATCAGCAGCCCAATGACCACCGCTTGCGGAACAGCCATCACAACGCAGGCCAGCTTCGCCGCGCGCTCCGGCCCCATCGTCACAGGCAGGGAGTTCACGCCCATCTGGCGGTCCCCCTCCAATGCTTTGAAATCGTTGAGTGTCATGATGCCATGCGCGCCGATGCCGTAAAGCAAAGCCACAATGATCACCGGCAATGACGGTGCGCCTGCGGACAGCACCGCAGCCCCGGTGAACCACGGCAGGCTTTCATAGGATAGGCCTACCAATCCCGGCCCCCACCAGCCCGACCGCTTCAGGCGGATCGGCTCCACCGAATAGGCCCAAGCCGCAGCAATCGCCACCAGGGTCGCACCGAAGCCCCATGGCCCCAGCGCCAAGCCAAGCAGTGCCGCGAAGACCGACATGATCAACGCAATCCACAGACCCCAACGGCCTGGAATGCGACCCGATGGAATCGGGCGGTTGGGCTCGTTGATCGCGTCCACGTGTCGGTCACACCAATCATTGGCCGCCTGGCTCATCCCGCAGACAACCGGACCGGCCAGAACAACGCCAAGCCCGAGTACCAACCAATGTCCCGACGGCGCGACGCCAGCCGAGACTGCGCCGCACAGATACGCCCACATCGGCGGAAACCATGTGATGGGTTTCAGAAGCGTCAGAACGGCCCGCGGTTCGGGCAACGTTCGCGGCGTTTCCGATGTATTGAGGTCGGTCGTTACACTCATAGTGTCAGCTTAAGCTGACACCCTACGAGTCGGCAAGTGTAAAGGCAGGTTTACGCTTGATCGCTAGAGCTGTTGTCGTTCTTCGCCAGCAGCCCGTATTTGCGCAACTTCACGTAGAGGGACTGGCGCGACAGACCCAACATCTCGGCCGCTGCGACACGGTTATTATCCGTCAGCTCAACCGCCGTTTCGATGCACATTTTTTCGACCACATCCGTCGTCGCCGAAACGATGTCCTTCAACGGGGCTGATCCAACGAGATCCATGACATTGCGCATCGCATCATCTGACATCGGCGCAGGCCCCGGCAGGGCGCTGATCGGTTCGCGCACCACTTCCATCCGGCTTGTATCGCGGATGACAAACGCAAATCCGGCACGACCGCCGGTTGTCATGTGCGTGGCCGAAAGCTCCACGGAAAGCTGCGAGCCAAACTCGCCTTCCAGCCGTGTGGAATACAGGCGCATCTTCTTATTGCGCGCGGCGTTGTCCATCAGCACCTTCAGGTCGACAGATCCGCGAGCAAGGAAATCACCCAGTGATTTGCCTTTAACATCTGCAAGTTGCCCGGCATCGCACAGGCCAAGGAACGCATCGTTGGCAGACCTGATGACACCATGGGCGTCGGTAAAGACAACTGCGTCTGCGCCATCGCGGTAAAGCGCAGACAGAACCTGGCTTAGCTCGGCGGCGACCGTCTCGGAATTGCCTGCTGTCTCAATCCGGCACAGCAACGTCTTGTCGCCTGCGGCGCGGAACACCATCGGGTGCAAAACGACGTCTGCGTCAGACCGCCGGGTTTGAACGCTGACCGAGCGTGCAGTTTCATCACTGGCCGCAAGGACCAGCCCTTCGATAAACTCACCGCGCCGCTTGCCTTCGAATTCCTGTGTGAAGGCGGCACCAGTCAGCGCCTCCGTTTCGGCGCCCAGAATCTCGGCTGCAGAAGAGTTCAGATCAACGATACGCCCGGTGCCCACATCAACCAGAACCAGCGCATCGCGCGCGGCTTCCATGATCACGCGGTAGCGTGTCTCGTAATCGCGGTGTGTCTCGTAGTCCTTCTCGAGCGCCAGCTGCGCCTTCACGAGGCGATGCTGAAGCTCTGCGATGGGGCGCAGATCGCGTCCCAGCATAAGGATGATATTCTCGCGCCCGGTTTTGTGGAGCGTGTAGCGGATCGGGAACTCCCAATTCGCATTGTCGAAGTGGTTCACCTCGATCGCATCAACCTTGGCCTTTCCGCCGCTGCGATACGCCTCCAGCTGCGCCTCGATCTTGGGCATGCTGTCTTCGGCCATGAATTCGCGGATATCGCGATCTTTCCAATGGTCGAGCCGGCCCAAGGTCGGGTTTAGCGGGTTGGTGATAACCGAGTGAACCTTCCCCTCGGTGTCGAGGACAATTGCAAGATCCGCCGCCGTGGTGACGATCTCATTGAATTGCTCGGGCCCGATTGGGGGCGTCGAGGGTTGATCCCAAAAATCTGATCCGCGCGTGTTCATAGGAACCTACTTTCCGTCACAGATCGTTCCCCATCTTCATTCATGACTCGGCATCGTATTATGTGAGGGGTCTGCCCTCGCGATGTCCAAGCCACACTTCTCTAGCGCGTCCCTTACCGATACAGCGACGTGATCCACGCCTGTTGCCTGCTTCAGGTCACTGGCGGTTTCGACGAACGAACCGCCAAGCACCACAGGCGTAGCACGCGTTGCTGTAGTACGAATTATTTCCACCAATTCTCTTGCCGATGCAAGGGTTCTGCGACCGCCGATCGTCAATCCGACCATCACATATTGATGTTTTCTCAGCTCAAGCGCCGCCTGACGTGCATGTTGGTCCACGATGATGTCAACGGCATAGCCAAGCCGCCGGAATTGGTCAGCGGCAACAAACGTGCCCAAGGTGTGATCCTCGGGCCGTGGGATAATCAGCAATATGCGCGGCGCGTTCAGATGGTCAGCAGACACCGCGCCCATCGGCACAATGTCACGAGCGATCAGGGCGCGAACCGTTTCCTGTAAACGGGCCGATCCAATGCTGACCTCGGCAAAGCTCAAAGTGTCGTCTGCCCAACGCTGTCCGAGAATGCGCGCCACTTCGGGGATCACATGGTCAATGATCTCCGTGTCAGCGACGCCTTCATTACGCAGGTTCTGGATCGCGACGTGCCGCTCTTCTTCGTCTTCCGATAAAAATGCTTCGCACAGACGATCCATCCGAGCGCGAAGGCGGTCGGGCTGTTCTTCGTTCCGGCTCGCCAGAATGCGGATGGCTTCTCGCGCAAGACCGCGCACGTCAGGACCCGCCAGAACGGCGGGCTCGGTCGGTGTCGATCTGCGATCGTCGGCCATCGTGATGCCAAACCTTTGCTCACGAAACACGGAGTCCCCGTGCGGAATGCGCTCTTACGGGAGCCAGCCGTCGTGACAAGAGTGTCGCCGAGTCGGCATGCGAATGTCAAAGGAAATTGACACTGCAACGATCTGGCCGCCGCGTAAGCGCGCTTTTCCTATCAGTCACACCAAAAAAAGCCAAGAAAACTTGAGCGCAGCGCCACCTGTCAAATCCTGATGCGGTGCCGTAGAGGCTCGGTCAAAAGTGTAAGTTTAGATTGACACTATCGGGTTTACAGCCCTACCTTTTGGGAAGGGCCTGGAGGAATCGAATTCGAATGCCGAGCGACACCTTGACGGAGCTGCCAGCCAGGCAGCTTTACACAGCTGAGGAACGTGCAAGACGCGACGCCACCGTTTGGACCACGGTTCAAGGCGTCTTGGCGCCGTTGCAGTTCGTGGTGTTCCTCGTCTCTCTGGCCTTGGTGTTGAGCTATCTTTGGGCCGACATTGGCTACACCGCCGCAACCGCATCCATCATCCTGAAGACCGTGATCCTGCTGACGATCATGGTCACCGGTGCGATCTGGGAAAAAGTCGTTTTCGGCCAATGGCTTTTCGCCCCCGCGTTCTTTTGGGAAGACGTCTTTTCTTTTGCCGTGATCGCGCTCCACCTCACCTATGTCTGGGCGCTTCTGGCATCGTGGCCAGCCGACACACAGATGTGGATCGCTCTTGCGGCCTACGCGGCTTACGTCATCAACGCAGGCCAGTTTCTGTGGAAACTCCGCATGGCCCGCCTCGACGCGGAGGCACGCGCATGAACACCCCTACTTCCGTCCCTGCCACCACCTGCCGCGACGCTCCCATCCTCAAGGAACGTGGCCAGCGCGAGGTCTTCTGCGGCCTCACCGGCATCATCTGGTTGCACAGAAAGATGCAGGACGCGTTCTTCCTCGTCATCGGCTCCCGCACCTGCGCCCACCTCCTGCAATCCGCCGCAGGCGTGATGATTTTCGCCGAACCCCGCTTCGGCACCGCGATTCTTGAAGAGGGCGATCTGGCCGGCATGGCCGACGCGCATGAGGAATTGGACCGCGAAGTCGCCCGCCTCCTGTCACGCCGCCCTGACATCAAGCAGCTCTTCCTCGTCGGTTCCTGCCCGTCTGAAGTCATCAAGCTCGACCTCGCCCGCGCCGCTGAGCGCCTGACGCAAGTCCACGCCCCCCACGTCCGCGTCCTGAACTATTCCGGCTCAGGGATCGAGACGACGTTCACCCAAGGCGAAGATGCCTGCCTCGCCTCCATGGTCCCCGTCCTGCCCTCCACCGACCAGCGCGAACTCCTGCTCGTCGGCGCCCTGCCCGACGTCGTCGAAGACCAGGCCGTCTCCCTCTTGACCCAAATGGGCATCGGCCCGATCCGAGTCCTCCCCGCCCCGCGCACGGCTGAGACCCCCGGTATCGGCCCCAACACCGTCTTCGCCTGTCTCCAGCCGTTTCTCGGCGACACGGCCGCCGCCCTCACTCGCCGCGGTGCGCATCATATCCAGGCCCCGTTCCCCTTCGGCGAGGAAGGCACCACCCTCTGGCTCCGCGCCATCGCTGACGAATTTGGCGTGGACGACGAAACCTTCGCTCGCGTCACCGATGCCCCCCGCGCCCGCGCCCGCAAAGCGATCGCCAACGCGTCCGAGCACCTGAACGGCAAGACCATCTTCTTCCTGCCCGACAGCCAACTCGAACTGCCGCTGGCCCGCTTCCTCACCCGCGAATGCGGCATGGAAGCCATCGAGATCGGCCAACCCTACATCCACAAAGGCCTCGTCGGCCCCGACATGGATCTCATCCCAGCAGGCCCCACGATCTCCGAGGGCCAGGACGTCGACAAACAACTCGACCGCGTTCGCGCGGCGCGCCCGGACCTGACAGTCTGCGGCCTCGGCCTCGCCAACCCGCTAGAAGCCGAAGGCCTGACCACGAAATGGGCCATCGAACTCGTTTTCACCCCCGTCCATTTCTACGAACAGGCAGGCGACCTCGCAGGCCTTTTCTCGCGGCCAGTGCGTCGCCGGTCCCTCCTGAAATTGGAGGCTGCGGAATGAAACTCACCGTCTGGACATATGAGGGCCCGCCCCATGTCGGCGCGATGCGCGTGGCCACCGCCATGAAGGGCCTGCACTACGTGCTCCACGCCCCCCAGGGCGATACCTACGCAGACCTGCTCTTCACCATGATTGAGCGGCGCGATCACCGCCCGCCCGTCACCTACACCACGTTCGAAGGCCGTGACCTTGGCGAAGACACGGCGGGCATCTTCAAGGCCACCTGTCAGGATGCGTACGACCGCTTCAAACCGCAGGCGCTCATCGTCGGCGCCTCCTGCACCGCTGAGTTGATCCAGGATGACCCCGGTGGTCTGGCCGAGACGATGAACATTCCCGTCCCAGTCATTCCGCTCGAACTGCCGTCCTACCAGCGCAAGGAAAACTTCGGCTCGGATGAGACGTTCTACCAGATCGTCCGCCACCTCGCCGGGCCGATGGACCGCACGCCGGACGTCACCGTGAATCTCCTTGGCCCCCTCGCCCTTGGCTTCCGGCACCGCGACGACATCGAAGAAGTCAAAGGCCTGCTCTACGAAATGGGGATCGGCGTGAATGTCGTGGCCCCCTTCGATGCCACGCCCGAAGACATCACCCGTCTCGGGGCGGCGCACGCCAACATCCTCATGTATCCCGAACATGCTGAGGCCGCCGCACGCCATCTTGAGAAGACCTGCGGACAGCCCTACACCAAGACCGTGCCCATCGGCGTTGGCGCCACCCATGATTTCGTCAAGGAAGTGGCCCAAATTTGCGGTGTAGAGCCGAAAACAGACCTCTCTCGTCTGCGCCAGCCCTGGTGGTCCAAGTCCGTCGACAGCACCTACCTGACCGGCAAGCGCGTCTTCCTGTTTGGCGACGCCACCCATGTCCAAACCGCCGCCCGCATCGCCCGCGATGAGATGGGGTTCGAGGTCGTGGGCCTCGGCTGCTACAATCGCGAATTCGCGCGTCCGATCCGGGCGCTGGCCAAGGAGTTTGGCGTCCCGGCCCTGATCACCGACGACTATCTCGAAGTCGAACAGGCCATCGCCGATGCTGCGCCCGAGATGATCCTCGGCACCCAGATGGAGCGCCATATCGGCAAACGCCTTGGCATTCCCTGCGCCGTCATCTCCGCCCCCGTCCACGTGCAGGATTTCCCAGCGCGGTATTCCCCGCAGATGGGCTGGGAAGGCGCGAACGTGATTTTCGACACCTGGATCCATCCGCTTGTCATGGGTCTCGAAGAACATCTGCTCGCCATGTTCCGCGAGGATTTCGAATTCCACGACGAAGCCGGGCCAAGCCATCACGGCGGTCACAGCCCAAAACCCATCGAAGCTGCGAGGACACCCGACAGGGTGGAGGAGGGGCCGAGCGAAAGCGAAGCACCCGAAACCGGCTCCGACGTCATGGTCTGGCTCGCAGACGCCGAAAAGGAGCTCAAAAAGATCCCCTTCTTCGTGCGCGGCAAAGCCCGCCGCAACACTGAGAAATTCGCAGCCGATCAGGGCCTGCACGAAATCTCCCTCGACACCCTTTACGAGGCGAAAGCACACTTTGCGCGGTGACGACACGCATATCCCCGGATACCGGGTTGTGATCGTAACGCTCGATCACCACGTCGCAGGCCCTGCGGCGCGCGTGTCTGAACGCCTGTCGACCGAGTTTCCGGGCCTCAACGTCTCCGTCCATGCCGCCGCTGAATGGGCCGAGAACCCCGAAGCGCTGGAAGAGGCCAAACTGGCCGTCAAACACGGCGATATCATCGTCACCAACCTTCTCTTCATTGAAGAGCATATCAACGCCATCCTTCCTGACCTGAAGGCGCGTCGCGACCATTGCGACGCCATGATCGGCATCATCTCGTCGAAAGAAGTCGTCCAGCAAACCCGCATGGGTGAGTTGGACATGCAAAAACCGGCTTCCGGCCCTATGAAGCTGTTGAAGAAGCTGCGCGGCTCTAAGGAACCGTCTGCCAATTCCGGCGAAAAGCAGATGAAGCTGCTGCGTCGCCTGCCCAAGATTCTCAAATTCATCCCCGGCAAAGCGCAGGATCTCCGCGCCTGGTTCCTGACCATGCAATATTGGTTGGGCGGGTCCGACGACAACGTCGAACAGATGGTCCGCTTCCTTGTGGGTCGCTACGCCAGCGACGCCGCGTTCCGTAGCGCGGATGCCGCAGCACCCATCGACTACCCTGAGGTTGGCCTCTACCACCCCGACCTGCCCGATCATCACATCACCACCGACGCCACCGATCTTCCCCAACCGGAAAACCCAGTCGCAACCGTCGGCCTCCTGATGATGCGGTCCTACCTGCTGGCCTCCGACACCGCCCATTACGACGCCGTCATTCGCCAGATGCAGGATGCAGGCATCGCGGTTCTGCCCGCCTTCGCAGGTGGCCTTGATGGCCGCCCCGCAATCAGCGCCTATTTCGAAGGCGACAAGATCGACGCACTCGTTTCCCTCACCGGCTTCAGCCTCATCGGTGGACCCGCCTACAACGACAGTGCAGCGGCGGTCGAAGTGCTGAAGTCCCTCGACGTCCCCTATATCGCCGCACACCCGATCGAGTTTCAGACCCTTGGCCAATGGGCTTCCTGCGACGGTGGTCTGGGTCCGGTTGAGACGACAATGCTCGTCGCCCTGCCGGAAATCGACGGCGCCACCAACCCCACCGTTTTCGGCGGCCGCCACGGCACTGAGGGCTGCACCGGTTGCCACATGAGCTGCGAAGGTGTGTCCGACACCAAAGCCATGGCCCCGTGCCCTGAACGGATCATCTCGCTCGTCGAAAAGACCCGCCGCCTCGCCACCCTCCGCCGTAAGCAGAACGCGGAAAAGAAGCTCGGCATCGTCCTCTTCGGCTTCCCGCCCAACGCAGGCGCCATCGGCACCGCCGCCTATCTTTCCGTCTTCGAAAGTCTCTACAACACCCTGCAGAGCCTGAAATCACGCGGCTACGACGTCGACGTCCCTACTTCCGTCGATGCACTCCGCGACGCCGTCCTGCAAGGCAACGCCAAGCAGTACGGGCAAGAGGCCAACGTCGCCGCCCATGTCTCCGCCGACACCATCGTCGCCAACACGCCCCCCCTCGCGGCCATCGAATCCGTCTGGGGCCCCGCGCCCGGCAAGATCCAGTCCGACGGGCGCGGCGTTTTCATTCTGGGCCAGCAGTTCGGCAACGTCTTCGTCGGCGTGCAGCCCACCTTCGGCTATGAAGGCGACCCGATGCGCCTTCTGTTCGAGAAGGGTTTCGCCCCCACCCACGCCTTCACGCAATTCTACCTCTGGCTCCGCAACACGTTTGAGGCCGATGTCCTTTTGCACTTCGGCATGCACGGCGCGCTCGAATTCATGCCCGGCAAGCAGGCCGGCTTGGGCGCGCGCGATTGGCCGGACCGCCTGATCGGCGAGCTGCCCAACGTCTACCTCTACGCCTCCAACAACCCCTCGGAAGCCACCCTCGCCAAACGCCGCTCCAACGCCGTCACAATCACGCACCTGACCCCGCCGCTCGCCGCCTCAGGTCTCTACAAGGGCCTGGCCGAACTGAAGGATAGCCTTACACGCTGGCGCGCCCTTCCGCCAAACGCCCCCGAACGCGAAGACTTAGAGGCGCTCATCGCCACGCAGGCCGATGCCGTTGACCTGCAAGGCGACGCCGACACGCTCTGGCTCACGCTGCTGGAAACCGAAGACGCGCTGATCCCCGATGGCCTCCACATCCTTGGCAAGCCCATGGGCGAGGCCGAACTGCAAGAACATCTCCGCGTCATGGCCGACACGACCGAGGAAACGCGCGCCAAAATCGCCGACCTCCTCCGCGAACAATCCGAAATCCAGGGCCTCATGCGCGCCCTCGAAGGCCGCTTCATCGAACCCGTTCCCGGCGGCGATCTGATCCGCTCGCCCGAGGTTCTGCCGACGGGCCGCAATATCCACGCCTTCGATCCGTTCCGCATGCCCACCGCTTTCGCCCTGCAAGACGGCGCAAAGCAGGCGCAGAAACTGATCGACGCGGCGGATGAGATGCCCCGTTCCGTCGCCCTTGTCCTCTGGGGGTCCGACAATATCAAATCCGATGGCGGCCCGATTTCCCAAGCCCTCGCCCTGCTCGGCGCTAAGCCGCGCTTTGACGAATATGGCCGCCTCGGCGGGGCCGACCTGATCCCACTCACGGAACTGGGTCGCCCCCGCATCGATGTGGTGATGACCCTTTCGGGCATCTTCCGCGACCTGCTGCCGCTGCAAACCCGGATGCTGGCCGAAGCCGCCTACAAGGCCGCCACCGCCGATGAACCGCTCGATCAAAACTTCGTCCGCGCCCACGCGTTGGCCTACGCCGAAGAACGCGGCGTCCCGATGGAAGAAGCCGCCCTGCGCGTCTTCTCCAACGCCGAAGGCGCCTACGGCTCCAACGTCAACGCGCTGGTCGATAGCGGCGCTTGGGGCGAAGAAGATGAACTCGCCGACGCCTACGAGGCGCGCAAAAGCTTTGCCTATGGCATCGACGGCAAGGCCCACAAAAACGCCGAAATGCTGCAAAGCGCGCTCAAGGACGTGGACCTCGCCTATCAAAACCTCGAATCCGTCGAACTGGGCGTCACCACCGTCGACCATTACTTCGACACGCTCGGTGGCATCTCCCGCGCCGTAAAGCGCGCCAAGGGTGGCACCGAAGCGCCCGTCTTCATCGGAGATCAGACGCGCGGCGACGGCAAAGTCCGCACCCTGCAAGAACAAGTGGCACTCGAAACCCGGTCCCGCTCCCTCAACCCCAAATGGTTCGAAGGGCTGCTCAAGCACGGCCACGAAGGCGTCCGCCAGATCGAGGCGCAAGTGACCAACACGATGGGCTGGTCCGCCACCACCGGTCAGGTCGACCCATGGGTTTACCAGCGCCTGAGCGAAACCTTTGTGCTCGACGAAGACATGCGCCGCCGTCTGGCGGCCCTGAACCCCCAAGCCTCTGCCCGCATGGCGAACCGCCTGCTGGAGGCCCACGAACGGAATTACTGGCAACCCGATGAGGCCACGTTGGCCGCGCTACAGGCTGGCGCGGACGAACTCGAGGACACCCTCGAAGGCCTCAACGTGGCTGCGGAATAGGAGAGCGACCGATGCTGGACGACAAGAACCCCCCCGCCGCCCGCGCCGCGATGCGCGAAGCCGCCGGGCTTGAGGCGCGCGGTATCAAATCGCCACCCGTGCTGCGCGGTCAGGATGGGGAAGGCTCCCTTCAGGTGCATCAAACCGACGACATGAAGATCGAAGGCGCGAAGGTCTTTGCGGTCTACGGTAAGGGTGGCATCGGAAAATCGACCACGTCTTCGAATCTCTCCGCGGCCTTCTCCAAACTCGGCAAAAAGGTCCTGCAAATCGGCTGCGACCCCAAGCATGACAGCACCTTCACGCTGACGGGTATGCTTCAGCCCACCGTGATCGACATCCTGAAGGACGTCGATTTCCACGCCGAAGAACTCCGCCCCGAAGATTTCATGACCGAAGGCTTCAACGGCGTGCAGTGTATCGAGGCCGGTGGCCCGCCCGCTGGCACCGGCTGCGGCGGCTATGTCGTGGGTCAGACGGTAAAACTGCTCAAGCAGCATCACCTTTTGGAAGACACCGATGTCGTTCTGTTCGACGTCCTCGGCGATGTGGTTTGCGGCGGCTTTGCCGCGCCGCTCCAGCACGCCGACCGCGCGATGATTGTGACGGCCAATGATTTCGACAGCATCTACGCGATGAACCGCATCATCGCCGCCGTGCAGGCCAAGTCGAAAAACTACAACGTGCGTCTCGCGGGCTGCGTCGCCAACCGCTCCAAGGACACGGATGAGGTTGACCGCTACTGCGACAAGGTCGGCTTCAAGCGCATCGGACATATGCCAGATGTAGACGCTATTCGGCGCTCTAGGCTCAAAAAGAAGACCCTCTTCGAGATGCCCGATGACGAAGACATCGTGCAGTGCCGCGCTGAATACATCCGTCTGGCCGAGGTGCTCTATGCGGGCACCGATCCGCTCGCGCCCGCGCCGCTGGAAGACCGCGATATCTTTGAATTGCTGGGGTTCGACTGACTTGGTGGACACGCCCACATATGACGCCACCCGCAACCGGGTAGAGGCCTATTTCGACCGCACCGCGACCAAAACGTGGGAGCGGTTGACCTCTGACGCGCCGGTCTCCGGCATCCGCCGCACTGTGCGCGCGGGCCGCGACCGGATGCGCGCGACGATGTTGGCCGCCTTGCCGGATGATTTGACAGGCCGCCGCGTGCTCGATGCAGGCTGTGGCACGGGGGCCATGACCGAGGAATTGGCCAAACGCGGCGCGGACGTTGTCGCCATCGACATCTCGCCGCAACTCATCGACATCGCGGCGAAGCGTCTGCCCGAGGAACTCTCCCATCGCGTGACCTTCCGCTCGGGCGACATGCTCTCCCCCGATCTGGGCGATTTCGACCACGTCATGGCGATGGATTCGATGATCTACTACACCGCGCCCGACCTTGGCCGTGCGCTTGCGGGTCTTGCGAAACGCTGCCCCCATATCGTCTTCACCGTTGCGCCGCGCACGCCCTTCCTGATGGCGTTCTTTGGCCTCGGAAAGCTCTTCCCGCGCAGCGACCGCTCGCCTGTCATGATCCCGCATTCGGAAAAAGCTATACGGCGAGAATTGTTGAAAAACAATTGCTTAACCCCCGGTTGCAACCTTGCAACCGTGTCGTCGGGCTTCTACATCTCCCAATGCTTGGAGATCCGCGCATGAGTATGCTGAAACGCATATCCATCCGCTATCTGCCCTTCGCAGATGCCGCCAGCGATGAGCTGCCGCTCGGCCAATTGCTGCGGCTGAGCCTCTTCCAGGTCTCCGTCGGCATGGCCGCCGTTCTGCTGCTCGGCACCCTCAACCGTGTCATGATCGTAGAGCTTCAGGTTCCCGCCTTCCTCGTCGCCTGCATGGTCGCGCTGCCCGTCCTGATCGCCCCCTTCCGTGCGCTTCTGGGCTTCAAATCCGACACCTACAAATCGGCCATCGGCTGGAAGCGCATTCCCTACCTCTGGTTCGGCACGCTCTGGCAATTCGGCGGCCTCGCCATCATGCCCGCCTGCCTTCTGGTCCTCGGGGGTGAGGTCACGCAAACCACCTACGACATTCCCTTCGCCGGAGAGATCCTCGCAGGCCTCGCCTTCGTGATGACCGGCGTGGGCATGCACATGACCCAGACTGCGGGCCTCGCGCTGGCCGCCGACCGCGCCACGGATGAGACCCGCCCCCGCGTCGTGGCGCTGCTGTATGTGATGTTCCTGATCGGCATGGGCGTCAGCGCCGTGGTGATCGGCTGGTTCCTCCGTGAATTCACCCCGCTGGAGCTCATCCAGGTGATCCAATCCTGCGCCGTCCTGACCCTTGTTCTGAACGTCGCCGCGCTTTGGAAACAGGAAACCGTGCGCCCAATGTCGAAGGCCGAGCGCGCTGTCGCAGGCCCCACCTTCCGCGAGGCTTGGGCCGATTACGCCAATGGCGGCACCGCTGGCCGTCTGCTCGTCGTCGTGTTCCTCGGAACCATGGCGTTCAATATGCAGGACGTTCTGCTGGAACCATATGGCGGTGAAATTCTTGGCCTGTCGGTGTCCGCCACGACGCTCCTGACCGCCACGTGGGCTGCTGGCGCGCTGACCGGTTTCGCTCTTGCCGCCCGTTGGCTGGCGAAGGGCATCAACCCGTTCCGAATGGCGAGCCGTGGCCTTCTCTTTGGCCTTCTCGCCTTCTCCGCCGTAATCTTCTCAAACCCATGGGGCTCGTCGGAGCTGTTCTTCATCGGCGCCTGCGCCATCGGCCTTGGCGGTGGCCTCTTCTCTGTCGCCACGCTGACCGCTGCCATGACCATGCCGACCACGCAAAATGCCGGTCGCGGCCTTGCACTCGGTGCTTGGGGTGCGGCGCAGGCCACGGCTGCCGGTATCTCAATCGCCATCGGCGGAGCAATCCGCGATGGCGTCAATTCCCTCGCCCTGTCTGGACAACTTGGCGAGGCCCTCGACAGCGGAGCGACCGGCTATCAGGTCGTCTACCATTTCGAGATCTTCCTGCTTTTCGCGACACTCGTGGCCCTTGGGCCGCTTGTCAGAACCAGAACGACCAAAACCCAAGACGGGGGGGCAAAAATCGGCCTCGCCGACCTCCCCACTTGAAAGGACCCACGTCATGGAAAATGCATTCTTTGGCAACTTTGACCTCGCAAGCCTATCGATCTGGCTGTTCTGGATCTTCTTCGCGCTGCTGATCTACTACCTGCAGACTGAGAACATGCGCGAAGGCTATCCGCTGGAATCCGAGGAAGGTGGCGAAGCCGCGAACCAAGGCCCTTTCCCAGTACCTGATCCGAAAACCTTCGAGTTGCCCCATGGGCGCGGCAAGGTTGTGGTTCCCTCCGCGGAGAATGAAGAAGAGCATCGCCGCCACGATCTTGATGACGTGATGGAGCGCGAACGCCCCTCCACCGGCTATCCCTGGGACGTGACGGGCGATCCGATGAAGGCTGGTGTCGGCTCGGGCGCTTGGACGCCGCGCCGGGATGAGCCGGAACTGGACGGCCACGGCCACGCCAAGATCGTGCCGATGGGCGCGACCGAGGCCTACCGAGTCAGCGCCGGTAAAGACCCGCGCGGCAAGGTTGTGCGTGGCGGTGACGGCGAAGAGGTCGGTGTGATCTCGGATATGTGGATCGACGCGCCGGAACAGCTGGTTCGCTACCTTGAGATCGAGCTTGATGCAGATCACGGCGGCGGAAAGCGCCTTGTGCCAATCCACTTCTGTCAGATCTGGAACCGCGTGACGATCAACGCGATCCACGGGCGTCACTTCGCAGATGTGCCGATCACCAAGTCGTCCACCCAGATCACCAAACTCGAGGAAGAGAAGATCTCTGCCTACTACGGCGCGGGCATTCTCTACGCCGATGAGGATCGCATGGAACCGCTGCTCTGACCGACGCAGCCAAACCGTAACCCAAGGAGCAACAGACCGATGCCCCACGACCACCACGACGACTTCCAGACCGAGCCGGTCCGTGGCCTTCCCGAGATGCTGCCGGAGGGGGAACACATCCTCTGGCAGGGTCAGCCCCATTGGTGGACGCTGGCGAAAGAAGCCCTCAGCCTGTGGTGGGTCGCAGGCTATTTCGTGTTTCTTTTCGCCTGGCGGACCATCGGCGGGGCGGCAACGGAGTCGTGGGTGCAAAGCGCCACCGCCGCATCGTTCTTCCTTGTCCTGGGTTTAATTGTTTGCGTGCTTCTGATGCTGGTGGCTTTGGTTCAAGCCAAAGCCTCCGTCTATACGATCACCAACAAGCGCGTCGCGATGCGCATTGGCGCGGCACTGACTATGACGCTGAACCTGCCGTTCAAGCAGGTTCAGAACGCCAACCTCGGCCTGCGCAAATCCGGCCATGGGACCATCGCGTTAGAAATGAACCCCGAAGGTGGCACGGGCTTTTCCTACGTCATGACATGGCCGCATGTGCGCCCGTGGAAGATGAAGCACACCCAACCCGCGCTGCGCTGCATCCCCGATGCCAAGCGTGTGGCTGACATTCTTTCGGACGCAGCGCAGACCGCCGTGTCCGAAGCCCCAACGATCAAAGTCACCCGCGTGCCTGAAATGGCCGCTCAACCCGCGGAATGAAGGAGGAGAACGACCAATGACCCTCGATTCCACGACGACCCAAGACCGCATGGTCCGAACCGGGCCGGAGCAGAAACTTGTCGAGCGCGACAAGGAGATGATCCCAACGGTTCTGATCCGCGCGATGTTTATCCTGTGCCTGTGTGTGCTGATCATCGTGACCTATGCCCGGCTGACAGACAGACCGCTGTCAGCCATGCCACCGTCTGAGGCGGACGTTCCGATCGTGACCGAACGCACGGTGCGCATCTTTGCAGATCTTGACGGATCGGCCCGCGTGCTGGGCCTTGACGGCCAAGTCGTTGCCGATTTTGCGGCTGATGAAGGCGGCTTTGTCGCTGGTGTCTTCCGTGTTCTGGAACGCGAACGCGGGGCCGTGGGCCTTGAAGCGTCTGAGCCCATCCGCGTGGTCCGCTATGCCGATGGCCGCATCAGCCTGCGCGATGATTTCACCGATTTCCGGGCCGAGCTTGTTGGTTTCGGTGCAACCAACGAAGCCGCCTTCGCGCGCATTCTGGAGGAATAAGACATGGGCCTTCTGACACGCGAATTCGAAACCCACCCTTGCGAGGTTGAAGTCAGCCACTGCTTCGACAGCCTCCATGCGCATGTGAAGTTTCTGGACGGCACAACCATCAACCCCGGTGACGAAGTGCTGGTGAAAGGGCCGCCTGTGATGGCCCCTTATGGCGAGGTCGTTCGTGAAGAACGCGTCGCCCGCATCACCCGCGCCTCGAAACTGGAACAGCTCTGGACCCGCCTGACTGGCGATTTCGAGTTCATGGAGCTGTGTGAATTTTCATTCTCTGAGGAGGTGAAACTATGAAAGACCTTACCAACGAACCCGCCCTGCACACCGCTGACGCCACGACCGTTGAAGAAGGTTTGGCGATCCAGGAGGAACAGGCGAAGTATGACGACGATTTCGCCACCACGACGGCGATGAGCGATACGCTTTTGACGCCGCGCTTCTACACGACCGATTTTGATGCGCTGGATGCGGTCGACGTCACTCCCGTTCGCCAAGAATGGGACGCACTGATTGCGCAGATGCAATCGGACCCAAACAAGGGCCATTTCAAGAAGAACGAAGATTGGGACCACGTCGATTGGGACGGAATGGAGCCGCAGCTGAAGAAGGAATTCATCGACTTCCTGATCTCAAGCTGCACGGCTGAGTTTTCGGGCTGCGTGCTCTACAAGGAGATGAAGCGGCGCGGGAACAATGAAGACATCACCCAATTGTTCCAGCTTATGGCCCGCGACGAGGCACGCCATGCGGGTTTCATCAACGACGCCCTGCGCGAGGCTGGCCTGCGCGTGAACCTTGGGTTCCTGACGCAGAACAAGAAGTACACCTACTTCCGGCCAAAGTTCATCTATTACGCGACCTACCTGTCCGAGAAGATCGGCTACGCCCGCTACATCACGATTTTCCGCCATCTGGAGAAGCATCCGGAGCATCGCTTCCACCCGATCTTCAAGTGGTTCCGTGAATGGTGCAATGACGAGTTCAGCCATGGTGAGGCCTTCGCCCTTCTGATGAAGACGGACCCCAAACTGACGCAGGGCCTGAACCTATACTGGATCAAGTTCTTCCTCGTCGCGTTTTGCGCCACGATGTATGTGCGTGATCACCAGCGTCCGGCCTTCCACGAAGCCCTCGGCGTCGACCCGGATGAATACGCCCACGAGGTGTTTCGAAAGACGTTCGAGATTGCTCGGCAAGTCTTTCCGATCACGCTCGACATTGATCACTCGCGTTGGCAGCCGGCGTTGGAGCGCCTGCAAAAGGCGAACGAGGATTTGGCAGAGGCCAAGGAACAGGGTCGGTTCCTGCGCAAGATTGACGCGCAGATGCGGGCTGGTCTGGCCTTTGCCAGCATGATGTCGATCCCAGCGATCCGTCGGGAAACGTTGACCAACGTTCGTCTGGAGCCCGCCTACTGATGCTCAGCTCGCCCTGGATCGCGGCCCTTGCGGCCCTTTTTGTCTGGTGGTTCTCCACCGGAGCGATCCTGTTTGCCGTGCGGCGCGCCGATCATGGCGGGCCGCATGCCAGGCTTTGGGCGTGCTTGATGACCTTGCCGATTGTCGTTCTGGGTGTGGCGGGCTTTATCGACACGCTCGCCAACCCATCCCTTGCCGCGGTTTATGTCGCGTTCTTGTCCGCCCTCGCAATCTGGGGCTGGATCGAGCTGACATTCCTGACCGGCACAATCACCGGCCCTGTCACTTCGCATTCGGTGCCCAATGTGTCCGAGGGCGAACGGTTCATTCGTGCCTGGGGCACCGTCGCCTATCACGAGATGCTGTTGGGCGCTGTCATGGTTGCCATGGTGATCCTGTCCTGGGGCGCCGAGAACCAGTTCGGAATGTGGACCTTCGCGGTGCTGTTCGCCGCCCGCATCAGCGCAAAGCTGAACCTTTATCTGGGTGTTCGGAAAGTGAATGTGGAATTCATCCCCGAACCTCTCGAACACCTTCCCAGCCATTTCCGCACCGCGCGGATGAACTGGCTGTTCCCGATGTCGATCACTGCCCTGTCGTTCACAACCGCCTGCTGGCTGGAACGGCTTTGGGTCTCTGAAAGCCAGGCTGATATTGTCGGCTTTGCCCTGTTGAGCGCGCTCTCCGCGCTCGCCCTGTTGGAGCACTGGTTCATGGTGCTGCCACTCCCCGACGAAAAACTATGGCGATGGATGCTGCCCGAGCGCCCCCAGCCTGCCCAAGCGACAAGACTAAGCGAGGAAGTCCAATGAACTTTGACCAGCTGTTTGAATCCCAGCTCGACCAACTCAAGGAAGAGGGAAATTACCGTGTATTTGCCGAGTTGGAGCGTGAAACGGGTGACTTCCCGCGCGTGAAAAACCACGGCAATGGGGAGCAGGACAAGGTCACTGTCTGGTGCTCAAACGACTATCTGGGAATGGGTCAGAACCCCAAGGTCATGCAGACGATGATGGACACCGTCGCGACCTGCGGCACGGGCGCCGGCGGCACGCGCAACATTTCGGGCAATGCGCATCACCACAAGCTGTTGGAGGCCGAACTCGCTGACCTTCACGGCAAGGAAGCCGCGCTTCTGTTTACCTCGGGCTACGTGTCGAACTGGGCGTCCCTTTCCACGCTGGGCTCTCGCTTGCCTAATGCGGTGATCCTGTCGGACGCGCTCAACCATGCCTCGATGATCGAGGGCATCCGTCACGCAAAATGCGACAAGGTCATCTGGAAGCACAACGATCCCGAAGATCTGGACCGGAAACTGGCCGCGTTGCCCTCGAATGCGACCCCAATCGTGGCGTTCGAGTCGGTATATTCCATGGATGGTGACATCGCCCCGATCGCGGAAATTCTCGACGTCTGCGAAAAGCACGGCGCCATGAGCTACATTGATGAGGTGCATGCAGTTGGCATGTATGGGCCGCGTGGCGGTGGCGTGGCCGAGCGTGAAGGCTTGATGGACCGCATCACCCTGATCGAAGGCACGCTTGGCAAAGCCTATGGCTGCGTTGGCGGCTACATCACCGGTTCTCACTCGCTTGTGGATTTCATCCGCTCTTTCGCAAGCGGGTTCATCTTTACCACAGCCTTGCCACCTGCCGTGGCGGCCGCAGCCACCGAATCGATCCGGCACCTCAAGGAAAGCGGTTGGGAACGTGCGATGCAGAAGCGGCAAGTCGCCCGCCTGCGCGCCCGCTTGGACGCCGAAGGTATTCCGCATGAACACAACCCGTCCCACATCATTCCGGTGATGGTGAAGGACCCCGTGAAGTGTAAAATGCTGGCCGACATCCTGATGGATCAGTTCGGGATTTATGTGCAGCCGATCAACTATCCTACCGTCCCAAAGGGAACAGAACGCCTGCGCTTCACGCCCGGCCCGCTGCATACGGATGAGGATATCGAGTACCTCGTGATGGCCCTGAAAACGCTCTGGAAGCAGTGCGCCATTGCGCATGCTGTTGCCTAAGACGCGAAAACTTCACAAAAAGGTGTGGACGCATTCTGGATACACCTAGGTATACAGTTGTGAGCACATTCGAAGGGAGCAACCCATGAAAAGACTTTCTGTCCTGACCGCGGCAGCCGCACTTCTCACCACCCCTGTTCTGGCCGACGGCCACGCAACCGGTGACGCAGAAGCAGGCGAGCGCGCCTTCCGTCAGTGCATTTCCTGCCACGTTGTTGTGGACGCTGAAGGTGAAACGCTGGCTGGCCGCAATGCCCGCACCGGCCCGAACCTTTGGGGCATCCACGGTCGCGTGGTCGGTTCAGTCGAAGATTTCCGCTATTCCAACGGTCTGACGGCCCTGATGGAAGCAGGCACCGAATGGGACGAGGCCGCATTTGTTGGGTACGTGCAAGACCCGACGGGCTGGATTCGTGAAACCACGGGCGATGATAGCCTGCGTGGCGCGATGAGCTTCCGCGTGCGCTCGGAAGAGGACGCGCTGAACCTCTACGCCTATCTTGTCTCGCTCGGCGGGCCGGAAGCAGAATAAGCGGCTTCCGCGATTTAGATGACTTTGACAAACGGGCGGCCAATTGGTCGCCCGTTTCAGTTTGCCGATGCCATAATGCAAAAAGCCCGAACCTCTTGCGCGACGCGGTCAGGCATCTCTTCATGTGATAGATGACCGACCTCGTCCAACACGATCAGATCTGCGTTCGGCATCGCGTTTGCCGCTCGCTGAGCAACTTTCACGCCCACTGCCTCGTCCGCCGCACCATGGATGAACAAGGTGGGCGTCTCGATCTGAGGCAGAGCCTTCCCAAGCTCCGCAAGCGACCATTGCGCCATCATGGCGAGGGTTCCATCGACATGGGATTTGCGGCTGATGAGTTCCGCATATGGTTTGAGCAGTTTCTCAGGCAGTTCAGTTCCGGTCGAGGCGATGACGGAGCGCGCCTGTTTCACGGCCTGATCACCGGAGGGCAGGAAGAACCCGGTCAGCGGATTAAGTGCCAGCACCTTAGCCATGACCGGAAACAGAACGCCTGCAGCGCCCTGAAAATCCTCCAACGCGCCGTTCAGGATGATCAGCTGCCTTGGCTTGCACAAGCTCCGCCGCACCAACTCAAGCGCAACGGCTCCACCGGCCGAATGGCCTATGATCACCTCTGGCTCGGCATCCAGATGCGTGAGGAGCGTGGAAACATCGGAGGCCACATCCGGTAGGCGCGCGCGGCCACGCGGACTTTTCGTGAACCCATGGCCCGGAAGGTCGGGCATGATCGCGTCCCAATCGCCAATGCCCGACTCAAGCAGTGGGGCCCATGTATGTGTTGAGGCGCCGGCCCCATGCAGCATCAGGGCGGTTGGGCCGGCACCTTTTCGTTGCACATGCCAACGATGGGGCGCGACCTGCACGCTTTGGCTGGCGGATCGGTTTGGCCAGCCGGGCGGTGGCAGATGGACAGTCACGGGGTCAGCGCTGCGTCCACAGCGCGGGAAAGGCTTTGCCCGTCGGCGCGGGGCAAGGGCAGGTAAGGGGCCCCCATCTCGCGGGCCAATCCGTCAAGGCCGCGGGTCGGGCGCAATCCGGTGTCGATAACAAGGCCCGGCACACCTTCGGCCCGTAGGGCCCGCGCCATCTGCGTAGCATCCTCGGACGCCTGCGCCCGGTTTGCAGCACCGCTGAGGTCGACGTTGGCACGGCCATCGGTCAGTAGTGCAATCGAGGGTGTCATGCCCTTGCCGCGCACCAACCCCGCCAATTCCATGGCCGCCTTCAAGCCAGCCGCAAGGGGAGTGCCACCGCCGCCCGGAAGGCTCGATAGCCGGCGTTTGGTTTGCACGAGCGACCGTGTGGGCGGCAGAAGCACGTCCGAGCCTTCGCCCCGGAAGGCAACGAGCGCCACGTGATCCCGGCGCGCGTAAGCTTCGGCCAGCAGCAGTTCGACCGCGCCCTTTGCTTCGGCCAACCGCGCCATGGCGGATGAGCCTGACGCATCGACGACAAAGATAATCGCGCGGTCGGAGGCTTCCTGATAGCGGCGAATGCGGAGGTCGGAAGGACGCACATGGATGCGCGTATCGTCCCCTGTTAAATTGCGGCGAATGGTTTGCCACGGGGCCGCGGTGCGCAGGGTTGCGACGAGGTCGAGACGTGCCCCACCCCCAAGCCGTCCGTGGCGTGCCGGCAATGGGCGACCGCGCCGATTGCCAGTGCGCTTCGCACCAGATCCATTGCCAGCGGGCGCCCTATTCGCCTTTGCGGCGGCCATCCGAGCCAACAGATCGGGTGGCAGCATCGCACGTGCGGCGTCGAGCAAGATCTCGGTTGGGATGTCTTCCTTCACCGGGTCGGGTTGGTCACTGTCGTCAGTGCTATCATTCTGTGGCGGTGGGGGCGGTGGCGTGTCCTGCTCCGCCTCTTCGTGTTGCTCTGGGATCTGCGTGGCGCGGGGCACAAACACCAATTCGACCGCCAACAGCAAGTCGGGTTCTTCGACCTCTTCGGCACCGGACAAAGCTGCCGATGCCCGCGCGACGGCCAGTGCCTGCAACGGCGCCCTCAGCGAATGCACGCCAAGCCGTGCTGCAACGCTCACCAATTCCTTCAATGCGTCGTCGGAAACCGTGATACTCGGCAAGGCGATCCGCGCCTCAGCCAAAGCATCCGCATCGAACTCCAATGCAGGCGCGTACGACAGCGGATGGTCGGACAGATCCAGATGAATCGCCAGCCGATCCGACAGACTGGCCGGTAGCCTTTCCCCAGGCTCCGCCCCTTCATCCAAGGCAACCAAAGCAAGATCAGGCCGGGCATCCAGCGCAGCCGCCAATCGTGCGGACAAACCGGGTTCGACCCGCTCCGCCATCGGAAGGAGTAAAACCCCTTCACGATCCAAAATGCCCTGCGTCTGGCACAGTGTTCCGGTTTCCAGCGTCGCGGCCAGATCAAGCCCACCGTAAAGGGCCTCATCCGACATGGTCGGCGCGATGCGATGCAGGGGAGTTTCAGCCAGCGCCAACCGCAACCCGGTTTCAAAACGCTCGCGCACAGGGCCGACGCGACCTCTGACGCTGATGCCGCCCAATGCCGCCGGATCCAGCGCGAAGCACGCGACGGCCAGATTGACCGAATGCCAACGTGCCTCAGCGACACTCACCCCAGAACCTCATCCACGACGCGCATGACGCGGGTGGTGGACCCTGCTTCGTCCAACGGGTCGCGGCGCAGGCGATGGCGCAAGGCGCTTGGTGCGACTTTGCGCAGATGATCGCGGTTCACCTGATCGTCGCCTTCGAATGCCGCCAATGCCCGTGCGGCCCGCAGAAGCGTCAACTCGCCCCGCAGCCCGTCCGAGCCAAGGGCGACGCACAGCGCCGCACAATCGCGAATGATCGCATCGTCAGCCTCAACGGATCCAAGCCGTTTGCGGGCGTCGACAATCTGCCCGCGTAACTCCGCATCGGCCCCTTCCCACTCCGCACAGAAGCTGAGTGCATCGCGGTCATAGGCATCGCGGCGGCGGATCACGTCGATGCGGACATCCAGATCCTTGGGGCTTTCGACTTCAACAGACAGACCGAAGCGATCCAAAAGTTGGGGCCGAAGCTCCCCTTCCTCAGGGTTACCCGATCCGACCAGAACGAAATTTGCGGCATGGCGGATCGAAAGGCCCTCCCGCTCGACCACGTTCAGGCCCGATTGCGCCACATCCAGCAGAAGATCGACGATGTGATCTTCCAGCAGGTTGACCTCATCAATGTAAAGATAGCCCCGGTTCGCCCGTGCCAGAAGCCCCGGTTCAAAGGCTTTTTCGCCTTTTGTTAGGGCCTTCTCGATGTCTAAGGCGCCTACAACGCGATCTTCGGTTGCGCCAAGGGGCAGGTCGATCACTGGCGTCGGTTTTGAGACTGTATTGGCATCCAACAAAGTGACCCAATCCGGCACATCAGAGACAAACTCAGAGTTCACAGGGCAGCCGGCCACTGCATCAATCTCAGGCAACAGCGCCGCCAATCCACGCACGGCGGTCGACTTGCCGGTGCCGCGGTCGCCAAACACCAGAACCCCGCCGATGCCACCATCAATGGCCGTCAGGACCATGGCCCGCTTCATTTCATCCTGACCCACAATCGCGGAGAACGGGAAAGAGCCTGGGCGCTTCATATCTTTCATTCGGCGGCAATCCTTGTGTCATCACGCATTTGGTTGGCCAGCGGTAGGTCAGGGGCTCGCCCTTCCCAAACGCCTTCGACGGCGTCCACGTTGAACCGGGCGTAGAGGTCTTCTTTGAACCATTGCTCCGTGCGCACCGCACGAATGGCGCGCGCATGAGGGCCATCATGTCGGGCGAACGCGGCCATGCTGTCTGCATCGGGCCAGATAGAGAATGTCACCTGATGCAGCCAGGGCACTTCACCAATCCCGATCTTGAATAGAACGTTCGGATCTTCGCCGATCACTTTGGAGATACCAGGGACGCGACCCCAGAACTTTGCTGCGATCCTTGGCTTGATCGTCGCGCGGGTCAGGGCGGCGATTGGGCCGCCGTTCGGCTCTACACCTGCGGCAAACGGTGCCTCCCCGGCCCATGTGCCCCGCGCAGACGTAGCGCTCAGGAACAAGGTACGTGATTCTGAGGCGTGCTCGCGGTAACGGCGAAAGACGTCGCTGCCATGGATCGCGCGCCGCGCCGCATCATGATCCGGCCATGTGGCGAGAATCGCATAGACGGCGGTGTTGGGCACCGGAGTGAACCCTTCGCCGGTGCCTGAACCGCACAGCTTCCATGTCTCGATTTCGCGAATATTGGACAGGCCACGCCGCGCCAGACCCATCTGGGCAAACGCCCAAAGACGCGCAGAAAGCGCGCCGAAGCGGAACAGGCTGAGAGTCACAGATTGCATGGCCGGTCTTTCCATGTGTCAACTTAATCTGACATAATGATCCACGATTTGGAAGATAAATCGCCTTTGCAATGTATGCCTTGGGTGGATAGTGTAAGTTTTAGTGGACACTTAGGGAAAGAAACGACCCGATGCCCCCCAACGATCCATCCCGTGCAATCGTAATTGGCGCAGGCCTTGGCGGCCTGTCAGCTGCGATGCGACTCGGGGCAAAGGGGTATCGCGTGACTGTTCTTGATCGTCTGGATCGTGCCGGTGGGCGTGGATCGTCGATCACGCAGAATGGCCACCGCTTCGATCTTGGCCCCACGATTGTGACCGTCCCACAAGTCTTCCGCCAGCTTTGGGCCGAATGCGGGCGCGACTTCGATGCAGATGTCGATCTGCGCCCTGTTGTCCCCTATTACGAGATCCGGTGGCGCGACGGTTCTGCTCTTCGTGTGCAGCAGGATGAAACAGCGATGGAGGCTGAGATTGCCCGCCTCTCACCCGATGATCTGCCCGGCTACCGCAAATTCCTGGCTGACAGCGAAACACGCTATGAGTTCGGCTTTGAAGGTCTTGGCCGCCGCCCCATGAACAAACTGATGGACCTGGTTCGGGAGCTTCCGGGCTTCGTCCGCCTGCGCGCCGATCGCTCCGTCTACCGCCACGCCGCGCGGCGCGTGAAGGATGAGCGCTTGCGCATGGCCTTGTCGTTCCACCCTCTGTTCATCGGCGGTGATCCCACGCGCGTCACCAGCATGTACATCCTCGTCTCCCATCTGGAGAAGGAGTTCGGCGTTCACTACGCGATGGGCGGCGTGCAGGCTATGGCCGACGCCATGGTCCGGGTGATTGAGGATCAGGGCGGCGAGGTGCGCCTGAACACCGACATTAGCGAGATCACCCTGACGAACGGACGCGCCAGCGGTGTCGTGACGGCCGATGGAGAGGCGCTGACCTCCGACATTGTCGTTTCCAACGCGGATCCCGGCACGACCTACGAACACTTGCTTGCCAAACACCAGAAGCGGCGTTGGACGCCCAAACGGCTGAACCGGTCGCGTTGGTCCATGGGTCTGTTCGTCTGGTATTTCGGCACCAAGGGCACCCGCGCCCAGTGGGGCGATGTCGGCCACCACACGATTCTTAACGGTCCGCGCTATAACGGCCTGCTCGACGACATCTTCATCCGCCGCAAACTGTCGCAGGATATGTCGATCTACCTTCACCGTCCCAGTGTGTCCGACCCAAGCGCTGCACACGCGGGCGACGACACTTTCTACGCGCTTTCGCCCGTCCCTAACCTGCATGGTGCGGGGTCTGTGGATTGGGAGGAGATGACCGAGACCTACCGCAAACGGCTTGCGGGTGTGCTGAATGATCACCTGATCCCGGGTTTTGAGGATCACCTCAGCGCATCCCACATCTTTACGCCGGATACTTTCGTTTCACGATATCGCTCGCCTCATGGTGCCGGTTTCTCGCTTGAGCCGCGCATTTTCCAATCCGCTTGGTTCCGCCCCCACAACGTCTCGGAAGAGGTTCCGGGCCTTTACCTTGTCGGCGCGGGCACGCATCCCGGCGCGGGCATTCCCTCGGTCGTGACCTCGTCTGAGGTGTTGACCCACCTCGTCCCCGATGCACCGCGCCCGATGGTGCAACCAGACCAACGTCTTGCTGCCGAGTGACCGAATGATCGACCCCAAAGATATGGAGCACTGCCGCGCCGCGATCCGGGAAGGGTCTTACTCCTTCCACGCAGCGTCGAAACTCCTGCCCGCTTCCGTCCGCGACCCAGCCCTTGCGCTATATGCGTTTTGCCGATGTGCCGACGATGAAGTCGACTTCGGCGATGACAAGCCTGCGGCCGTTATCGCCCTATCTGAAAGGCTCGACGCTGCATATCAGGGCCGTCCACGTAATACACCAACGGACCGCGCCTTCACCGCCATGATCGAAGAATTCGATATGCCGCGCGCTTTGCCGGAGGCGCTGCTAGAGGGCCTCGCTTGGGATGGCATGGAACGTCGCTACGCCAGCCTGTCTGACTTGCGCGCCTATTCTGCGCGCGTGGCCTCTGCCGTCGGGGCAATGATGTGCGTCCTGATGCGCGTACGCGACGAACAGGCCCTCGCCCGCGCCTGCGATCTGGGCGTGGCGATGCAGCTGACTAACATCGCCCGCGATGTGGGTGAGGATGCGCGCGCAGGTCGTCTCTATCTCCCGACCGATTGGCTGGAGGAGATGGGCCTGCGTCCCGAAGACGTCATGGGTGATCCAAAGCCGTCCCCCAAACTCCAGCGGCTCACCAAGCGCCTGCTGGCGGAGGCCAACCGCCTCTACCTTCGCAGTGAGCCCGGCATTGCCCGCCTTCCCATCAGCGCCCGTCCCGGCATCTTCGCGGCCCGCCATTGCTACGACGCGATTGGCCGGAAGCTGGCGCGGTCGGGATATGACAGTATCTCCATGCGCGCGACGACGACCGGCGGCCACAAGATGCGTCTTCTCGGCCTGTCCGTCATGCGTGCGGGTCTTGCTACCGTGCTGCCCGAGAGCCCCGTTATCTTCGCCAAACCCCTGCCCGAAACCGCGTTTCTGGTAGATGCTGCTGCCCATCCAAAGGCCAATTCCCCGGTCTGGAGCGACTCGGTCATTTCAGTTCTGGGTCAGCTAAAGTCACAAGACCATATGACTGCTGCCGAGTGATCAGCTCTGCCCTTTGGTCCGGGCCCGCCACAGCGTGAACAGCCCGGCCCCCACCACAATGCAGGCGCCAATCACCACATTGGTCGCCAGATCTTCCCCGAACACCACCAACCCAATGGCCGATGCGAAGACCAATTGCAGGTAAGCGAAGGGCTGCACTGTGGACGCTTCGGCAAACTCGTAGGTCTTGATCAGCAGGAAATGCCCGCTGGCTCCTGTCACACACAGCACGCCCATCCAGATCCAATCGCGCCCGCTCATTGACTCCCAGAACCAGACGCCGACGCATGTCATGACCACCGCGCCCACTGTGCCCGTCCAGAAAAAGCTCGTCGCCGCCCGGTCCTTCCGCGCGGCGAAGCGGGTGAGCAAATTGTAGAGCGCGAACAGGAAGGCCGAACACAGCGGCACGAGCGCTTCGACCGAGAAAACCGCGACTCCCGGCTGAAGGATCACCAGCACCCCAACAAAGCCGATGGCAATCGCCGTCCACCTCCGCCAACCGACCTTTTCTCCAAGAATAGGGCCTGACAAGGCCGCAACGAGCAGCGGGTAACAGGTGAAAATCGCATGGGCCTCCACAAGCCCAAGCAGCACGAATGCGCCCACCATAACGCAAATCTCAATCGCCAGAAGCGCGCCGCGCAGTCCTTGGATCCACGGTTGGCTTGTCCGCGCAGCCGCCGCGATGCCGCCCGCCTGACGGGAGGCCACGGTGATCACGAACGCCGCAAAGAACCAGTAGCGGATCATCACGATCATCAGCACGTTGTATTCGCCCGCGAGATGTCGACTGATCCCGTCCTGCGCAGCGAACACGAAGGTGGTGGCAATCATCAACGGGATGCCGATGCGGGGGTTCTCGTTCATCTGAGACGCCCCTTCGTCATGTGCCGTTTTCGACCGAATCCGGGGATACGCTCCAAGTCAAAGCCCGCAGCGTCCAAGGCGCGCCTGACATACCCCACAGCTGTGTAGGTGGCGAAGGTGCCGCCCGGGGCCGTGCGCCGCCCGACCTCCGCCATCAATTCTGCTGACCACATGTCCGGGTTCTTCGCAGGCGCGAATCCATCCAGAAACCAGGCGTCGGCCTTTCCGTCCCAAGCGGGAAGCGTTTCGCGCGCATCGCCTTGGATGATCGATAGCGTGAAGTCTGGCCCCTCAATTTGTGGAGGCAAGTCTGGCCCAATGGCCGAAGTCAGCACCTCTGTCGGCAATTCATCGAACGCAGCAAGCGCGTGAGTCAAATCCCCCATCGGCATCGGAAACGCCTCGAACGATGTGAAGTGCAGCACACCCGCCATCCCCGCCGCGCGCCAGCTCTGCAACGTCGCCAGAAAGTTCAGCCCAGTGCCAAACCCGAGTTCGGCCACATGAAATCCATCGGTAAACCGCCCGGGCAGGTCATTGCCCTCAAGAAACACATAACGCGTCTCCGCCAACCCATCGTCGAGCGAAAAGTACGGATCATCGAACCGGGTGGAGACTGGAACCGCTCCTCGCCATTCGATCTTCTGCTGGTCCTGATCCATGTCGCGCCCTATCACCTGACCGGCGGACGATCTGCCAAGGTGTGGGAAGTTTCAATGGCTGACATCACGATCAGGGGCGCGGGCATCATGGGCCTGATGTGTGCCTGGGTGCTGACCCGGCGCGGTGTGTCTGTGCAGGTGGTTGACCCGAACGGTGTCGCCGCCGGGGCCTCTGGTGGCATTGTCGGCGCGCTCGCCCCCCATGTGCCGGAGAACTGGAACCCCAAAAAAGCGATGCAATTCGACGCGCTGGATCGGGCGGAAGGTCTGTGGTCCGAGATTGCGGATGTGGCCGGTACCGATTCTGGATATGGGCGCACTGGGCGCATCCAGCCGCTGGCCGACGACGCTGCCATCGCGCTGGCTCATCAGCGGGCCGAGCAATCGGTGGACCTGTGGCAGGGCCGTTACCAGTGGCAAGTCGTCCCTGCGGATCGGATTGGCGTATCCGTTTCCTCCCCGACCGGGCTCGTGATTCACGACACCCTGACCGCTCGGATTCATCCCAAACAGGCATGTTTGAGCCTTTCTATGGCATTGAAAGCCGTTGGTGTGCCGATCCTTTCTGAAGCGCAGGCCGCGCACAAAGAAATCTGGGCCACTGGTGCGGCGGACCTTTTGGAAATATCACAGCAGCTTGGAAAAACGGTAGGCTCTCCCATCAAAGGCCAAGCCGCTCTCTTGAAGTGCCTTCTGCCAACCGCGCCCCAGATCTTTGCCGATGGTCTTCACATCGTGCCGCACGCCGACGGGACGGTTGCTATTGGCTCCACCACCGAGCGTGAATTCGACCATCCCACCGAGACTGACGCACAGCTAGAGCCCCTGATCCAAGCCGCACGCAAAGCTGTGCCTGCGCTCGCCAATGCACCCGTGATCCAACGGTGGGCCGGCCTTCGCCCCCGCGCGCGCAGCCGGGCTCCCATGGTTGGCCTTCATCCGACTCGACCCGGTGCCTACATCGCAAACGGCGGCTTCAAGATCGGTCTCGCCATGGCCCCCGTCGTGGCCGAGATGCTGGCCGATCTGATCCTAGACGGCCATGATCGCATCCCGGACAACTTCCGACCGGAGGCGAGCCTCTAGAGTCCTGCGGCTTCCCTCAAAGCAGCCATCAAACCCTCCAGCGCCTTACGATTGATCGGGTTGGTCAGTTTATCCCCATCAAACTGGTCTTTCGCAGCCCCGACCAGCACCTCTGGCCCCGGCAAAAGCCTCGGCTGAAACGCAACAAGGCTCTCACGCATCATCAACTGGCCCCGCTCCCCGCCCGAGCGTCCTGCGGTGGCCGACATCAGCGCGACCGGCTTGCCCTTCCAAGGATTGCCCTCGGTCCGACTGACCCAATCCAAAGCGTTCTTGAGCGCACCCGAAATCGACTTGTTGTATTCCGGGCCTGAGATCACGACCGCATCTGCTGCTGCAATCTGGTCCGACAGGAGCTGTATGGCCTCCGGAATACCCTCAGCAGCCTCCAGATCGCCGTCATAAAGCGGCAGGCGCAGATTTCCCTCTTCAAACGACTTAGGGTCGAAGGCCGCCTTCGCCTCCATCATCAGCTTGCGGTTCAGCGACCCCGCCCGCAGGGATCCGCAAATCCCCAATAGTCTTCCGCTGGACATATCCATCTCTCCGCCACACAAATCGGTTCAACGGCACTTAGGGCACGGGGCAGGCATGACCAAACTCCACGGCGGAAAGATCTTGGCGCAGCGTCTGGCGATGCATGGGGTGGAGCGCGTGTTCTCTGTCCCCGGCGAAAGTTTCCTTGCCGCGCTCGACGGCCTGCATGACGCGGACATCCCCAACATCGTTTGCCGGCAAGAAGGCGGGGCCGCCATGATGGCCGAGGCTCATGGCAAGATGACAGGCCAGCCAGGCGTCCTTTTCGTCACGCGGGGACCCGGTGCCACCAATGCCAGTGCTGGCCTGCACATCGCCATGCACGACGCCACACCCATGGTCTGTTTCGTCGGTCAAATCCCCCTCAAACACCGCGACCGGGGCGTGTTTCAGGAGGTCGATTACCGCGCCTTTTTCGGACCCCTCGTGAAGTGGGTGGCTGAAGTTGAGCGGACAGACAGGCTGGCCGAATATATCGACCGCGCCTTTGCCATTGCGCAGTCCGGGCGGCCCGGCCCCGTGGTTCTGGCCCTGCCTGAAGACATTCTGTCAGCCATGACCGACCCGCCCGCGACACGTCCCGGCGCGCGGGCCATGCCCTCCGTCCACCCGGATATGATCGCACCCTTCGCCCAGATGCTGCGGCAAGCCGAACGCCCCTTGATCATTTGCGGCGGATCGCACTGGTCCGACACCGACCGCCAAAGCGCTGAGGCGCTCGCCGAACGCACCGGCGCGCCCATTGGTGTCACCTTCCGGCGGCAGGATTACATCAACAACGACCACCCGAACTATGCGGGCGATTTCGGTGTTGGCATGAACCCCGCCCTTGGCGCGCGGCTGGCTGAGTCTGACTGCATCCTGCTGCTCGGCGCCGAACTCAACGATATCACAACCGGCGATTTCACCCTGCTCGATCCGGCCAAGGCCCCGGCCATCCTTCAGGTCCACCCCGACGCCGACGCGATCAGCAAGACCTACCCAGCCACCTACGCCGTCGCCGCCCCGCCAAGCGCGATCCTCCACCAGCTGATTGAGGCTATTGGCGAGCACACCGGCGACAAGGGGGCTGCCGAGGCACGTGCGGGCTACGAGGCTTGGCAAGAACCCCAACCCACCCCCGGCGATGTACAGATGGAACATGTCATCGCATGGCTCCGCGACCATGCCAGCCCGGACACGATCATCACCAACGGCGCGGGCAACTACGCCGCTTTCCTGCACCGCTACTACCGCTTCCGCCAATACGGCACGCAGGTCGCACCGACCTCCGGCTCCATGGGCTATTGCCTTCCCGCCGCTGTTTCCGCCAAGCTCCAGAACCCGCAAAGCCCGGTTATCTGCCTTGCCGGTGATGGCTGCCTGCAAATGACGATTCAGGAGCTTTCGACCGCCCGCCAATACGGCGCGGACATCACAGTGATCGTCGCCAATAACGGCCGTTACGGCACGATCCGAATGCATCAGGAAAAGAATTACCCCGGCCGCGTCTCCGGCACCGACCTGTTCAACCCGGACTATGCGACGCTGGCCAAGGCCTATGGCGGCACCGGGCATACCATCACGTCGAATGAGCAATTCGCGGATGCCTACACCGCAACCCTGAACGGCGGACTACACATCATTGAATTGAAGCTTGATCCAAAGATGCTGGCGACCACGAAAAGCCTCTAATCCGCCAATTCGGGCCTTTCATTCAACACCTTCACCTCGCGTTGCGGGAACGGGATGTTGATGCCGTTGTCTTTGAACGTGTCCCAAAGCGCCAGAAAAACGTTGCCGCGAATGTTGGTCAGGCCACCGGTCGGGTCCTGTATCCAGAAGCGCAGGATATAATCGACCGAACTGTCCCCAAAGCCCACGATATGGCAGACGGGCGGGCGATGGCTCAGGACCCGGTCCACGCCTTGCGCGGCCTCAATCGCCAACTTGCGCACCTTGTGTGGGTCGTCGCCATACGCCGTGCCGAAATGAATATCGAGCCTGACGAATTCGTTCGAATGGGACCAGTTCACAACCTGGCTGGTGATCAGATCCTCGTTCGGGATCAGGTATTCCTTCCCGTCCCGCGTCACCACACTGACATACCGCGCGCCGAGCGAGTTGATCCATCCGAACGTCTCCCCCAGCGAAATCACGTCACCGGGCTTGATCGATTTGTCGAGCAGGATGATGACCCCGCTGACAAGGTTCGAGACGACCTTTTGCAGGCCAAAGCCCAAACCCACACCAATCGCACCGGACAGGACGGCAAGGCCGGTCAGGTCAATTCCGCTCAGACGGAGGCCCACGTAGATCGCCACACCGTAAAACGCGACCTGCATGAACTTGACGGCCAGCACCCGCATCGAAGGGGATATTTCGTCGTTCTTCTCAATCCGTGTCGTTGCCGTGCCGGTCAGGAACCGGGCAATGATCACCAGCGTCGCGACGACAAGAATCGCCTGTAATAGCGTCAGCAGAGAAAGACGTGTCTCACCCAGATTGAAGCCAACTGAATCCAGAATGGCAGCGGCCTCGTCCTGCAAATTCAGGATTGCGAGGGTCACGAATATCCAGGCCCCATACCGCACTACCGCGCGTAATAGGGTCGAACGGATCAACCGGGTTGCAAAGGCCACGAACAGCCATGCCGTCGCCAGTTCCGCGATGATTGTCAGCAGGAACGTGCGGGACGGCCAAGTCACTTCGCGCATCACCAGAACGACGATCCAGATCAGGGCCACGAAGATGATCATTTGCAGGCGCGTGTGAATGATCACCAGAATGCGCATCCGCCATGTGGGCCAACCTTCGCGGGCGGCCATCCAAGCACGCACACGCGGCCCGAACACGCGGCGCAGGATGTAGGCCGCCACAAGGACGGCGAGCGCGATGCCAACTTGATAAGCGTTCCATGGCCGCAGCAGACTTTCGGCAAAAGAAAGCCCCTGTTCCCACAGGCTATTGATCTCCCCCAGCGCGGCTTCAACGGCCTCGGCGTCTGTCGGTTGCTCGATCTCTGGGTCCATGCCTGCTCCGCTGCCCGTTTTTTCCACCATAGCCGTGTGCAGGGCCACCTTGGCAAGCTTGCTGTGCGCGTGTAATCCCCTCGGCCATGATCAGCTTCTTCGATATCGGTGACCGCGCGCGTCTGCCTTGGCGCTTCCACGGCGTCCGCACCTCGCGGCTGGGCGGGCTATAAGCCACGCCACAATCTCCGATTTCGACCTGCCAGACACATCCGGACAAAGGACTGAACCCATGACCGGCAAGACGCTTTACGACAAAATCTGGGACGCCCACCTGGCCCACGAGGCCGAGGATGGCACCTGCCTTCTCTACATCGACCGCCATCTGGTCCACGAAGTGACCTCACCGCAGGCCTTCGAAGGCCTCCGCATGGCCGGTCGCAAGGTCCACGCACCTGACAAGACCATCGCCGTGCCGGATCACAACGTGCCCACCACGCCGGGCCGCGAGAACCCCGAGAATATGACCGAGGACAGCGCCATTCAGGTCGCCGCGCTTGACAAGAACGCCAAGGATTTCGGCATCCACTACTACCCCGTCTCTGACGTGCGGCAGGGCATCGTGCACATCGTTGGCCCGGAACAAGGCTGGACACTGCCGGGCATGACCGTCGTTTGCGGCGACAGCCACACAGCCACCCACGGTGCATTCGGGGCGCTGGCCCACGGCATCGGCACGTCTGAGGTCGAGCATGTTCTGGCCACTCAGACGCTGATCCAGAAGAAATCCAAGAACATGAAGGTCGAGATCACGGGCAAACTCGCGCCCGGCGTCACGGCCAAGGACATCACGCTCAGCGTCATCGGCAAAACCGGTACCGCCGGCGGCACCGGCTATGTCATCGAGTACATGGGTGAGGCGATCCGCGATCTTTCCATGGAAGGCCGCATGACCGTCTGCAACATGGCCATCGAAGGTGGCGCCCGCGCAGGCATCATCGCCCCGGACGAGAAGACATTCGAATACTGCATGGGCCGCCCTCACGCCCCGAAAGGTGCGCAGTGGGAAGCCGCGCTGGCTTGGTGGAAGACGCTCTATTCCGACGATGATGCCCATTGGGACGAGGTCGTCACGATCCGCGGCGAAGACATCGCGCCAGTCGTCACTTGGGGCACCTCGCCCGAAGACGTCCTGCCGATCACTGCTGATGTGCCCGCACCCGAAGCCTTCACCGGCGGCAAGGTCGACGCCGCGGCGCGCTCGCTTGATTACATGGGCCTGACCCCCGGCACCGCTTTGCGCGATGTGGAAATCGACACAGTCTTCATCGGGTCCTGCACCAATGGCCGCATCGAAGACCTCCGCGCTGCGGCTGAGATCCTCAAGGGCAAAAAGGTCGCCGTGAAACGCGCCATGGTTGTCCCCGGCTCGGGCCTTGTGCGTGCGCAGGCGGAAGAGGAAGGACTCGCCGACATCTTCAAGGAAGCCGGCTTCGAATGGCGCCTCGCAGGCTGTTCCATGTGCCTCGCCATGAACCCAGACCAGCTCCAACCCGGCGAACGCTGCGCGGCCACGTCCAACCGCAACTTCGAAGGCCGCCAAGGCCGCGGCGGTCGCACCCACCTGATGTCGCCCGCAATGGCGGCAGCGGCCGCTGTAACCGGCAAACTCACCGATGTGCGTGAGATGATGTGATGAAACGGGTGGCCCCTTTTGCTTTTGCGACGGGGGCTGCCCTTCTCCTTGCGTCTTGCGCGCCGACGTCCACCTACACCGGTGGCCCGCTAGACCAACACACGCTGATCAGCGCGCGAGATGGTGAACCAACCACGCTGACGTGCACGGCCGGCCCAGATTCCCGCCAACGCGCGCAACAGGCTCTTGCGGTTCTCGACGCGGGCTTCACACAGCTGGAAGAAACGATCCGCGCCCGGACCGAGGCGTCGTTCAACGGCGGGGCCGACTTCAATTCAGCTGCGATGATCCGCCTTTCGCAGCGCACGGGAGAACAGCTCGCGCAGCGGATCGACTCCGAATACGGGTGCTTTTTGCTCGGTTAGGCTTCTGCAGGCTCCGGCACGAACCGCCGTGCGGTCCGTTCCCGGCCTAGGCCCACGCACAGCACCACAACCGGCAATAACCCAACTGCTGCGATAACCAGCGACGGCACGGCTGCCTCACCCAACCGCTCATCTGCGGCCAGCCTGTGTGCCTGCACCGCCAAAGTGTCGTAGTTGAACGGCCGCATGATCAGCGTCGCGGGAAGCTCTTTCATCACGTCCACGAACACGATCAACAGCCCCGTCAGGATCGACGGCCTTAGGATCGGCAAATGCACCCCCCGTAACATACTGCGCGGCGTGCGCCCTAGCGTGCGCGCCACGGCGTCCACGTTCGGGTTAATCGTACTCAAACCTGCATCATAGGCACTTAACGCCGCCGCCATGAACCGCACCGCATAGGCGGCTACCAGTAGCCAGATCGAGCCTGTGATCAGCAGTCCCGTATCAATCCCGAACCGCGCCTCCATGAACCCATCCAGCGCATTGTCAAAGGCCGCGAACGGCACCAGCAGCCCCACCGCGATCACACCGCCTGGCACCGCATAGCCAAGCCCGGCCACCCGGATCGAGGCCTTGGCCGCCGGCGTCGGATGCAGCCGCGCGTTGAAGCCCAACAACACCGCTGCCGCGACCGTCACTACTGCCGCGATCAAGGCTAAAACCACCGAATTGCGCAGGAAGCCCAGATACCGCTCGGTCAGCAGGTTATCGAATGAGTGCCATCCAAGCTCCAACAGCAACCCCACAGGAAGAAGGAACCCCAACAGCACCGGCAACCCGCAAAACGCAATCGCGCCGACGCTCTGCCACCCGGTCAGATTAACCGACTGCATCGCCTCAAACCGCCGCCCCGCAGCATGGTGCCGCTGATCTTTGCGCTGCCGCCGCTCCAATGCAGCGATCACAAGCGCGATCACCAACAGGCACAAGGCCAGCTGCGCCGCCGCGCTGCGGTCGAAGAACGAATACCAGGCCTGATAGATGCCCGTAGCGAACGTGCGAACGCCGAAATAAGATACCGTCCCATAATCCGCCAGCGTCTCCATCAGCGCCAACAAGACACCGCCCGCGATGGCAGGCCGCGCAATCGGCAGGCTCACGCGGAAGAACGCACCCCACGAACTCGCCCCCAAGGTCCGTGCCGCGATATAGGCCGTGGCGGATTGCTGCAAAAACGCTGCTCGCGTTAGCAGGTAAACATATGGATAGAGCACGAGTGTCAGCATCGCCGCCGCCCCGCCAAGTGAGCGGATCTCCGGGAACCAATAGTCGCGTGGACCCCAGCCCGTCAGATCGCGCAGCGTCGTCTGCACCCAGCCCGGATGATCGAGGAAATCGGTATAGGCATAGGCCAGCACATAGGCCGGAAACGCCAGGGGCAGGGCCAAAGCAATCTCGAACAATCGGCGTCCGGGAAACCGAGTCGCCGTGACCAGCCAGGCCGAACCTGTGCCAATGATCGCCGTGCCCGTCCCGACCAGCACAATCAGCCACGCCGTCGCGATGGCGAAATCGTCCAGAACGCTGTTCCATAGGCCCTGAAACGTCTCGAACCCGCCTGTGAACGCTGCCAAAGCCGCTGCAAACATCGGCAACAGGCACATGCCGGCAATCAGCCAGGACAGGCTGCCAAGCCGAAAGGCTGACGGGGTGCGGTAACGTTTGGCCATAATCCTTGGCGTTTTTGTCGGGATCAGGCCGCAATGCAACCCCGCAATGCGGCGCGGGCCGTGTCAGCCCCTTTGGAAGATGACCGGAAACCAGTCTTCCCGCAGGCGATCACCGGCCTGCATCCCGTGTCCCGGAAAGGGTGGAGAGGTCTTTCCTGGCCGCTCAACATACCGCGCATCATCACCGACAAAGCGCAGCGACAAGGCACGCCTCCGCTGGTCAGAGGTATTCCCCCGAGCCCCGTGCAGGATCCAGTAGTTGAACGCCACTGCATCACCCGGCTCCAACGCCCATTCGCGGATATCCATACCCTCAGCATCCGGGTCCGGCACGGGCATGTAGGCGCTCTCGTCGGGATAGAAATTATCCTCGTTCAGCCATCGTGTCGGCAGCACGGGTTTCTCCCACAAGTGAGAGCCTGCAACGCACCTTAGGGACGCCTCTACCACCGGATCTACAGGCGCCCAGAAGCTGACAGTCTGTTGTCCACCGACAAAGTAATACGGCCCATCCTGATGCCAGGGCGTGGGCTTCGATGTGCCCGGCTCCTTCACCAGCACATGATCGTGGAAGAGCTGCGCTGTGTTTGAGCGCATCAAATCCGCAGCAACCTCCGCGGCTGCCGATTGCCGGGTGACCGCCTCGATCTCGCCGATACGCTGCCAGTTGCAATAATCGTCAAAAAACCGCCCGCCTTCACCGGGTTTCAGGTTCTCTGCAGCGTAGGTCCCGGGGTCAGCCATGTTGCGCGCAATGCCTGTGCGGATCGTATCAACATGCCCGTCAAACAGGCCACGGATCACAACGACGCCGTCCCGCTGGAAGGTGTCGATATCGGTTTGGGTCACTTTGGAATGCATCTTCACGGTCCGCTTGCGATCAGGGTCATGCGCCATGAAAGCGAATCCACAAGCAGGCGCAATAGGGCTGCAAACGAGGGTGCTATCTGGTCGGGCTGAGAGGATTCGAACCTCCGACCCCCTGCTCCCGAAGCAGGTGCGCTACCAGGCTGCGCCACAGCCCGACCGTGCCGGGCGGAATAGCGGGGGCGGGCGTTCTTGGCAAGGGCTTCAGTTCTCGTCCGATGGCCCGCGCGGCCCCCGGTTCTCATCGCTCAGGAAGGGGGCAATGCGCATCGCCCCGGGCGTGCCCAACCGCGCACGGGTCCGCAATACAGGCGTCGTTGCTGACCCGCCGCCTTTGCCCTCGCGCAAGACGATGTAGATGCCCGACGCGATGATGATCCCTGATCCGAGGACGGTCGGCCATTCAAGGGCCTCATCAAACAGCAGCACCCCAAACAACGTCGCCCAAAGGATTTGCGAGTATTGCATCGGCGCGACCATCACGGCTGCGGCCATGCGGTAGGCGAGGATGAGGCAGAAGGTTGCGATCAGGGCGAGGGCCGCAATAACCGCAAGGGCGGCTACGTCCAGCCCGGGCATCGACTGATACACAAACGGCATCGCCGCCCCCATCAGCACGAAGTTCGCGACCATCGGATACAGGATCAGCACGACCGAGCGTTCCTCCCGCCCGATCTTGCGCACCACGAGTGAGGCATAGGCCCCACCACACGCCGCCAATAGCGCCGCACCGTGGCCAAGGGACAGTTCGGTCTGGCCTGGCTGCAACACCACCAACACGCCGCCAAGCCCCACGAAAACCGCCAGGCCCCGTCGCCAGCCCACCTGCTCCCCCAACATCGGGATCGCCAGCAAGGTGATCAGCAGCGGCGCGGCAAACAAAATCGCATAAGTCTGCGCCAGCGGCAGGACTGAGAACGCGTAGAAGGCGCAAAATCCGGTGATCACCGCAGCCAAGGTCCGGCTGGCAATCCACCACGGATGCTTCGGGATCAGATTTGCCTCGGTCGCGTCCCGCAGCAACATGACCGTCACGAACGGAAACCCGAACAGGACCGAGAAGAAGACGATCTGGAACGGCGCGTAGGATCCGCCCAAATATTTGATCAGGACGTCATGGGTGGCGAAGATGCCGAAAGCGGCCAGCGCCAGAAGGGATCCACGAAGCGAAGCAGACATTTAGAACCTTACGTGTCAGACGCAGAGGCCATCCTGCCAGGTCACGGTATTTACGCCGCGATAGCAGAGCTGCTGCTGGTGCGCGTAGATCAACGTCCAGACCCCGTCTTCCCCAGGCTCCAGCACATACTGGTTGCGCACGCCTCTGACGGAGTCATCGGCAAACCCCGTCTCAGCCACCAGGATCGTCATGTTCCCGAAGTAATCGAGGCTCACATCCACCTCGACCCCCGGATTACCCTCTTCTTCCGTCAGGAACCCATCGAACACTTCGGTCGCCAAGACCATCGGATCCTCGAACGTGTCCCCAACGGCATATCCGTTGGCATGAAGCGGCGTGGCGAGCAGGGCAAAGGCAAAAGCAAAACGAAGCATGAATGAATCCTCAAGGTTGGAATGCCCCAACCCTGCCATGCCTTCCCCGGTTAATCGAGTACCTTAAGCCGCCAGCTTCGCGATAATCGCGTCACCCATTTCGCTGGTCGAAATCGGCGTACCACCTTCCGGCCCCATCAGGTCTGCAGTCCGCGCGCCATCGGCCAGCACCTGCTCCACCGCCTGCTCCAGCCGCGTCGCCTCATCGCCCAGGTCGAACGAATACCGCAACGCCATCGCAAAGCTCAGGATGCAGGCAATCGGGTTCGCCTTACCTTGCCCCGTAATGTCGGGCGCCGACCCATGCACCGGCTCATAAAGCGCCTTGGGCCGCCCATTCTCCATTGGCGCGCCAAGCGAGGCCGACGGCAGCATCCCAAGCGAGCCCGTCAGCATCGCCGCACAATCGCTCAGGATGTCGCCAAACAGGTTATCGGTCAGGATCACGTCAAACTGCTTCGGTGCCCGCACCAACTGCATCGCGCCGTTATCGGCATACATATGGCTCAGCTCCACATCGCCATATTCCGCCGCGTGCACCTCGTTCACCACATCCCGCCACAGGATGCCGCTCTCCATCACGTTGGCCTTCTCCATGGAACAGACCTTGTTGTTCCGACGCCGCGCCAATTCGAACGCAGACCGCGCCGCCCGCGCAATCTCGCTCTCCGTGTAGCGCTGCGTGTTCACACCCACGCGCTCATTGCCTTCCTTGTGGATGCCGCGCGGCTCGCCGAAATACACGCCCGAGGTCAGCTCCCGCAGGATCATGATATCGAGGCCGGACACGATGTCCTTCTTCAGGCTCGAAAAATCCGCCAGCGCGTCAAAGCACTGCGCAGGCCGCAAGTTGGCGTAAAGATCCATCTCCTTGCGCAACCGCAACAACCCCCGCTCAGGCTTCACGCTGAAATCCAGATCGTCATAGGTAGGCCCGCCCACAGCGCCGAGCAGCACCGCATCAACCTCTTGCGCCTGCGCCATCGTCTCATCGGTCAGAGGCGTCCCATGCGCATCATACGAGGCCCCTCCAACGAGCCCCTCCGATACCGTAAATCCGATCCCGCGCGCCGCGCCGAACCAGTCAATCACCTTCCGCACCTCGGCCATCACCTCGGGGCCAATCCCGTCACCGGGAAGGATAAGCAAGCTGCGGTCGGACATGGTTCTAATCCCTTATGGCTGAGTTGCGCACCGCGTATCCCGCCCCCACCAGAAGATCAAGATTACGGACCGTAGACCGGGCCTCGGCCCGGGACCCTTTACGCTCGCCGCCTGCCACGGAGCCCCGCCATCGACGGGCCTGGGACTGGCGAGCCAAAGGGTCCCGCGTGGCACTTAATGGCAGCCAAATCATCGCGCCGAATAGACGAAGCACCCAGCCTCACCAAATCGCCCGCTGCCCGGCATGGCCTTTTTCAACAAGAAGATCCCAAGAGGTGGCCCGAGGCAGGCCAATCGATGGCGGGGAAGGCAAGCCCGCTGCTAACCCGCAAAGAACAAAAGCACATATGTCGGTTTTGCGGAAAAACGCCACGATATCCGAACGCCACTTCTTCTCGAAATAATCGATACCAAAGCGTCGTTACTTCATCGCGTTACAAAAGGGTTCGAACTACGAGAGCAGCTTCTTGAGAGGGCTTTCTCTGCTCAACTTCGAGATAGTTTATGGACAAGCCGACGTTGCCGTAAAATAATTCTAAGCGGTACACTTCATAGGACGACACTCATTGGCACGCTATTACTCGACTTACAAAATCACGATTGCAGGGGTAGCAGAAAAGGTCGCTGGTTTCATATACTCAGTGAGTGTGTTGATCCCTTGGTCATTGCTTGCCACGATTGGAAACTCAAGAATTGCAAGACTTTCAATCCTGGTTCCGGTCGTGGGCTACTTGATTGTTATGAGCGATGTCCTGTCTTCGATCTTCTCAGGCGGTAACACGCTGGAAAACGAAGCAACTACCTTTCTTGATAGCCTTTCTCGTATAAGAATGGAGCTCTTCTACCTGGGTAGCTTAGCGTTTGCGCTTGGTTCGATTGTCTTTGCGGTGTTTGCACCCAAAACGGCAAAGAGGAGCCCAACGGCAGAACAATACTCTGCTCTCGACGAGAATGTCATGTCAAATCACCAGACGCGATTAAGGTTTCACTCGATAGTTAACAGCTACACTCAGGGTGAATGGCCCCATCATCTCTGGCCTAGGGTCAACAGCCCTTTCGACAGTGACAGCGGAATGTATGGTAGGCGCTACACTGACGATGAAGTCAGACATCTGTACTCAATCATAGCTTCAATTCTTGACGGACTGTACCTTGGCGGGGCCAAGACAGAGGTTCTTGCGAAGTATAATCGTCGATCAGATTACCCGGAACAAAAGGAGTTGAGAAATCTTGATCGGAACAAAGAACTGACAAATACCGCGGCCATCCATTTGCTACTCTTCCCGTCGTCCTACCCGGCGCTTAGCCATAGTGTTGATCAAGCGCTCGATAGCTTCACCGCTGACATCGCGGCTTTGTACTACAAATTCGAAGACCGGACCGCTTTTGGTGCGAGAATGATATGTGTTGTATGCTTCGCTACTGGCCTAATCACAATGGCAGTCCCAACGATTCACACTGCCGCAACCGCATTTGCAAATGTGGTTGGCGCGTTTTCCTGACCTGTGGCCCACAACCATTTGCAAATCTTGGCTTTCGGCTAAATGCACAGCAGCGGACTTGCTGGCACATCCAGCTGGTCGAAGCGCCATTAAATGGGCTGAATAAAGCCTCTCGTGCAGAAATTGCCGCTTGCCGACATAACGCGTTTCTCTCAGGCGATGCGCTTAAAAGGCAAACAGCGAACAACATCAAGAAGTCTTTCCGGCGATTTTGGCTCAAGTTGAACCTTCGGTGCACGGCTGAACGCCTCACCCACACACCCCACCAACCCCCTCCGCCAGCGCCTCCCACACCGCGGCGACCCGCGGTTGGTGCCGCAACCGCTGATGCGCCGTCAGCCACACGGGCAAACTCGGCAACTCCAACTCCGGCAGCACCCGCACGATCCCCTCTGTCCGCTCGGCCACAACCCTCTGCCCCACGCCAATCCCGCACCCGGCCAGCACGAAGTTCCAATAGGCCACCTGATCGTCGGTGCAGGTCTGGAACCAGCGGCGCGTCACCATGAACCCCATCTCGCGCATCGCGCGGATGATGCGGTCGTCGCGGTCATAGCCGACCATCGCGTGCTCGCGCAGGTCGTCAGGGTGCTCGGGCACGCCGTGGGTCTCGGCGTAACTCGCCGCCGCATAGAGGCCCAACGGCAGGTCGCCCAGATGCTTCGTCACCGTATCCAGCTGCGTGGGCCGGTACATGCGCAGCGCGATGTCGGCCTCGTGGAACAGGAGGTTGTCCGTCGCATCGCTCGCCACGACATCCAGAGAAATGCTCGGGTATCGCGCGCGGATGCCTGCCAGGATCGGCGGCAGGATATGCGTGGTGACGTAGACCGAGGCCGTGATGCGCACGCGCCCGTCGAGGCCCGGCTGCTCCCCCGCTACTTTCAGCGAGGCACGTTGCAGGCTTTCGCGCATGTCGCGGGCGTCGTCGAGCAGGCTCTGGCAGAACGGCGTGGCGACGAGGCCCCGTTCGTGGCGTTCGAACAGATATCCACCGGCCACCTCCTCGGCGGCGCGGATCAGGCGGCTGATGGTGGGCTGGCTTTGGCCCAGAACCTTCGCCGCCCCGGTCATGGAGCCCTCTTCCGCCACCGCCAAAATCGCGCGCAGCATGGGCCAGTCGATCACGTTGCTCATTCAACAATGAATAGCAGAGGCCCATTCTTTGGCAATGTTCATTCACGGATGAATGCTCAATGTGAGACGGGAGACACCCATCAAGGAGGCTCCCATGCCCAAAACCGCCCTCATCCTCGGCGCCAATGGCCGCTTTGGCCGCCACATCACAACCGCCCTCACCCGCCATGGCTGGCATACGAAACTCTTCAAACGCGCCACCGATACCCTCCCCGATGCGGCGATCGGGGCCGACCTGATCGTCAACGCGTGGAACATTCCCTACGCCCGATGGGTCGCTGAAATCCCCGCCCAGACCGAAGCCGTTATCAGTGCGGCCAAGGCCTCAGGCGCGGCGGTCCTGATTCCTGGCAACATCTACGTGTACGGTGCAGATCTCCCTGCAACCCTCACGGCACACACGCCCCATAAAGCCACCAACCCCCTCGGCCAAATCCGGCGCGAGATGGAGGGCACCTACCGCAAAGCGGGTGTGAAAACAGTGATCCTCCGCGCAGGCGACTACATCGACACCGAAGCGTCGGGCAACTGGTTCGACCGCATCATTGCCGCCAAGATCCGCAAGGGCCGCTTCACCTATCCCGGCCCGCTGGATCAGCCGCACCTGTGGGGCTATCTGCCCGACCTCGCCGAGGCGGGTGCATCCCTTGCGGATCGACTGGATGAGCTGCCGCATTTCACGGATGTTTTGCACGAAGGATTCACTCTGACAGGCGCTGAGTTGGCGCAGGCGATCGAACGCGCTACCGGCACAACCTTGCGCCAATCCCAGATGGCTTGGTGGCCGATCCAATTGGTGCGCCCGTTCTGGAGCGAAGCGAAGCACATTGTCGAGATGCGCTACCTCTGGCAGCGGCCTCACAGCGCGGAATGTGCAGCCGCGCTGTCGACGCAAAATGCAACGCCGTTGGAGGAAGCGCTGAGGACCGCCTGCGCGCCGTTGCTTCAGAAGTCGACGTCCACCCAAACCAGCCGATGGTCCGTGGCCTGAGCCGCCGCTTCGGCCAGCGGCCCGTCCTCTGGCCAGATCACGGCGGAGCCCAGAACGGTCAGCGATCGGGACGGCAACACATAATCCACCCGTAAATCGCCGGGGTTGGGATCATCCCAATCCGCCGTTGCGGCCCCGTAAGGGCTTTGCGGTTCAGGGTCCTGCACCGCGTGGTGAGATAGAAGGTCCAGAAGGGCGAAACGCCGCCCTTCGCCGTGCTCTGGGTCGAGATTGAGTGTTCCCATATAGGCGAAATGCTCTGCCTCGAACGGCTCCCCAGACGGCGTCCATTCGCCATCCAGATACATATGCCAGAACCGCAATTCGTCAGCGTTGCGCAATCCATTGCGATCTTCGGGGCCGTCGAACACAGGCGCGGAGGCGTGGGAGGTCAGAACACGAAAGGGCTGGCCGTCGATCAACACCTCGATGTCCCAAGCGGCGACAGAATGAAGGCGCAACACCGGCAAGGCGGCCTCGGGCGAAACTTCGGCCGCAGCCGCATCGGGCAGGTCCTGCCACAGCAGGTCTGAGAAATCGCGCACTTCCCGAATCGGGTGACGCGACAGAACCGCCATGCCCCCTTCACCATTGAAGCGCCCGTATCCATGCGCATCACGCGGCCCGTCCGTGCGACCATCGCCGTCGATATCAACCCCAGTGGGCCATCCAGAATTGGGCCTGAGCGAAACGATATATGGATAGTCTAGGCCGCGTTCCGCCAGGGCGTCCCTAAGCGCCCCGATGGTCGAGCCACCGGCATCGAAATCCACATCCTGCAAGGCGAGTATGTCGGCCTGCGCTTCAACGATGATGTCGATGGTGGCGGCGGGCACGTCCTCAAGCCGCAGGATGTCACGCAGAACGGTGCCGGGACCACGGCCAGACAATTCGGTGTGTAAAGTTGCGAGGCGAAGGGGTTCGGCGAGCGCGGGAACTCCCACGCTCACAGCGATCAGGAAGGTACAGCCGAACCAGGTGCGTCGGCTTCGACGCTGGCGACAAGGCGCGCGCGGCGGGCGCGGATCATCCGGGCAATCCGCAACATGGCCATGCCGCGCATCACAAGGCTGAGGGGTAGGAACATCCATAGCGTTACGGCCCAGACCATGGTTTGCGATGAGCCGAGGATGGGCACCTGCAACTGATTTGCCCCCATCACCGCCACCGCAGGGATAACAAATGGACTGCAAATTCCAAAGATAACGTTAACGCGGCCGTCGCGGACCAACCTTTTGATAACGTCTCCACCTGCCGTCGGGTCGAAGGTCGGCAGGTTGACCCAGACATTGAAGGCCGTTCCGCGGTTGGGCCAGTTGCCCGTGCGGATCAGGGCCGAAAACAGGAAGAGCGAGATGATTGTGACCAAAACGGCCAGGCCTGCCATTGCTTGAACCTGTCCTGCGATGGCCGGGTCGACGCCCGCTGGCAGGTTATCCACGACCATACGCAGCGGGCTGAACGAGAAGTCGAGCACGTGGCCCACAAGGAACCCAAGCGCCGTGATCACCATGGCCAACGTGGATCCCTCGCGGTCGACGCCCGCGATGACTGACAGGCCGAACAGCATCAGGAACAGGGCGATGATGCGTATGCGATTGAACGGCGGGGCGTCGCGGAATTCGATCAGACCCGGGTATTTCGCGCCATATTCGAAGGCTGTGACAAGGGCGAAGGCAAGAGCGACAAGAGTGATGACCTGCGCATTTTCAGCGTTGGCCCCCGGCGATAGCAGGGACGGCGTCAAAATGACGACGACGATCATAATCGCCCGCACACTTGCGCCGACCAATCTGGTGAACACCGCTTCTACCTCAATACTGATGCCAGTTCATGCTGACATCTTGTTCTGCCTTTTGGCCCGCTTCGTGGTGCGATCCGTCCAATTTCATGTGAATTGGTTGAAGAGCGCATATTGCAGGCATTGTTTTGACACATTTGTGCCCAATTTGGCCCGACCCCGCAACTGAAACGGCGCGCCTGTTGCACAGACGCGCCGGTTAAGCTGCTGACCTGTCACAGTTTTGCATCACCGCATCTGCGGCTTATACCCAGGGACGCGCCTGTTCTGCCTGTGCTTCGAAGGCCTCGATGGAGGCCGATTTTTCCAACGTCAGGCCAATGTCATCAAGGCCGTTGAGCAGGCAATGCTTGCGGAAGGCGTCGACTTCAAAGCCGATCTCTCCGCCATCGGGGCCGGTGATGGTCTGGCTTTCCAGATCGACCGTGATGACGGCATTTGCGCCGCGTTCGGCGTCATCCATCAGCTTGGCGACGTCCTCTTCCGGCAGGACGATTGGCAGGATGCCGTTCTTGAAGCAGTTGTTGAAGAAGATGTCGGCAAAGCTGGTGGAGATCACGCAGCGGATGCCGAAATCCAGTAGGGCCCAAGGGGCGTGTTCGCGGGACGAGCCGCAGCCGAAATTGTCACCGGCCACAAGGATCTGCGCATCGCGGTAGGCGGGCTTGTTGAGGACGAAATCCGCGATCTCGGCCCCGTCATCGTCATAGCGCATCTCATCGAAGAGGTTCACGCCAAGGCCCGAGCGCTTGATCGTTTTCAGGAATTGCTTGGGGATGATCATGTCGGTGTCGACGTTGATCAGGGGCATCGGGGCTGCGATCCCCGTCAGCTTGGTGAACTTGTCCATGGGCGCTCTCCTTCGGTCGAGCTGTGGATTAGCGCCTTGGGGCTTGGGCTACAAGGTCACTCCGGCATGGCGAAGGTCATGTTGGCCCAATGCGTCACCCAGATCGCATCGCCTTCGGCCTCTGGTTCCACTGCTTCGAGGAAGACGGCATCAGCCATGTAGGTCATGCCGGGTTCAACCGGCAAGTAAACGACACCTTCCGTGTCGGTGCGGTGGAGGGTGATTTCGACATTGCCGTCTGCGTCCATTGCAAACAGCTCGACCTGGTAATCGGGCTGGAGCGCGTCGTCGTACCAAAGCTCCATGGCCATCTCACCGGTCTCGAAATCCTCTGCGTATGGATTGGTCAGTGCAACCAATTCGGTCCGCATCCCGAAGCGCGTATCTTGGCCTGCGCCATCCCCCACGGCCACCAGCGACTTGGCGTAGCGAATGTAATCCTCGCGCACATTCTCCTGGCTCAGGCCGCGCGCCTCGTGCATCGCGGTCACGTCACCCAGATCCTTGTGATTGGCGAAATTCAGGAACCGTTCCCATTCCGACCAGGTCAGATCGCTCACCCCGGTCTGGTGCACGACAACGGCCAGGCCGTCCTCCAGCCCCTCCATGTTCAGCGCCGGAATGTCGCCGATCCGCCCTTCGACCTCGCGCGTCTCGCCGCCGTTGACCACAACAAACGTCTCATACCGACGCGGCAGATAGCTCATGGCGGAGCCGACGAATTCCTGACCGACGCGCAGATCAGCCAGAAGGACCTCACCCGGGTTGATCGTATACGCCTCCGGATCAATCCAGAATTCATGGGCCGCGCCCTTGTCAGTCAGCGCCAGAAGCGCAAGTGTCGCGGCGAGAAACAGGGGTTTCATAAAGGGTCCTTCCGAATGAGTGCTGTAACGATGCTTTGGCGCGTGCTGTTGTCAATCGCCGTTCTGTTCACGGTTGTGCCAGCCACTGCACATGAGATCCGCCCCACCATCGCGGATATCGAGGTGGGCGAAGCCGATGTGACGATGAGCCTGCGCATCACGCTTGAGACCCTGATTGCCGGCATCGACCTGAGCGAAATCGAAAACACCAACGACGCGCCCGAGGCCGCTGTCTATGACCGTTTGCGTGGCCTTGACCCCGATGCGTTGGAGGCCGCCTTGCGTGACGCTTGGCCCCGCATCAGCGAAGGGTTCATCATGGAGTCCGCCGGTGAGCGCCTGTCGCCGGAGATTTCCGCCGTGCAGATCCCGCCGGTGGGCGATGTTGAATTGCCCCGCGACAGCCTGCTGACCATCACCGCCGCCCTTCCGGAAGGCGATGCGGGTGTGCAAATCGGCCTCGCCCCGCAATTCGGCACATTCATCCCCCGGCAAGTCGGCGGCGGTGAGGAAGCCTATGAAGGGTTTCTTGACGGTGGCGAACTGACCCCCGAACTTCCCCGGGCTGAAGTCCTCAACGAAGGCGCGGGCGCGGTTTTCCTGCGCTATATCGGGGCGGGGTTCGAACATATCATTCCTCTCGGCCTCGATCACATCCTGTTCGTGCTGGGCCTCTTCTTCTTTGCCACGCAGTTGCGGCCCCTTTTGTTTCAAATCACCGCATTTACCGTCGCCCACACCATCACACTGGCGCTCGCCGCCACCAACATCGTCAGCATCCCCGCTAGCATTGTGGAGCCGATGATTGCCGCCACGATTGTCTTCGTCGGGATAGAAAACACCCTAGGATGGGGCAGTACGCGGGGTCGCACGGCCTTGGTCTTTGCGTTTGGCCTTCTGCACGGCCTTGGTTTTGCCAGCGTGCTGGGCGACTACGGGATCGCATCCGAGCGGTTTGCCGTCGCCCTGATTGGCTTCAACATCGGCGTGGAGTTCGGCCAGATCGCCGTCGTCGCCATCGCCTTTGCCCTCGTCGGTTGGTTCATGTCGAAACACTGGTACCGAAAGGGCATCGCCATTCCCGCCTCGCTCGGCATCGCGGCCATCGGCGCCTATTGGGTGATTGAGCGGACCATCCTGTGAGCTTCGTTCGGGAGAATGCCCGTTGGCTTGCCACCGGGCTTCTCCTGTCGCTTGGCTCGTCCTTTGGGCAGACCTATTTCATCGCGCTTTTCGCTGGTGAAATCCGTGCGGCCTATGGGCTGACGGACGGCCAATGGGGCGGCATATACACCATCGCCACGCTCAGTTCCGCAGCCCTTCTGATTGCGCTTGGTGGCCGCGCTGACACGATGCGGCTGTCCCGGCTGGCGGTGATCGTAGCTGCATTCCTTGCCATCGCTGCCGTTCTGATGGCGGTGGGCCAAAGCGTGTGGATTTTGGTCATCACCGTCTTCTTGCTGCGGTTCTGCGGGCAGGGGATGATGACCCACATGAAGGCCACCGCCATGGCGCGTTGGTTCGTCGCCACGCGGGGGCGGGCTATGGCGATCACCAATCTAGGCTATCCGGTGGGGGAGGCTCTGCTGCCGCTGCTCGTGATTGCCGTTGTTGCCACCATCGGCTGGCGCGCGACGTGGGGGGTGACGGCGGCAGTGATCGTGCTGGTCCTGATCCCGCTGCTTGTCCTGTTGCTGTCACAAGACCGCGCGCCGAAAGGCTCGAACGGGGGGCGTGGCGCGCCGGGTCTTTACGGCAAACACTGGACGCGGTCCGAGGTTCTGTCACATCCGCTCTTCTACGCTTTCATCCCTTTCTTGCTGACACCGGGTTTCATCGGCACGGTCGTCTTCTTCCACGCGGTTCATGTGGCCGAGGTCAAAGGTTGGAACCTGATTGACCTTGGCTCCAGTTATTCCAGCTACGCCATCGCCAGCGTCACCATGGGGTTTTTGTCTGGTAGCCTCGCCGACCGCTTCGGCCCCGCGCGGCTGTTGCCGTTTGCGTTGATCCCCATGGCCATTGGTATGTTTCTGATCGGCCCGGCTGAAACTCCAATGGGATGGGCCGTGGCGCTGGCCCTTGTCGGTGTCACTCAAGGCATCGCGGCGACGCTTGGTGGCACGCTCATGCCGACGCTTTTCGGCACGGATCATCTGGGTTCGGTTCGTGCGATTGCGACGGCGATCATGGTTGTCTCCACCGCCATCGGGCCGGGGCTGACAGGGTGGGTGATCGACCTTGGCGTGACTTACCCAGACCAAGGCATCGCGCAGGGCCTGTGGTGCCTGTTTATCAGCGCAGCGATGGTGCCAGTAATGCTGTGGACTGCACGGCTCCAAAACGAAGAACGGGCGCCCGGTTAGGGACGCCCGCTTTGTACGTGGTTGAGGGGGGCTTATTCCCAACCAACGTCGTTGAAGATCGCCTGTGCAAGCGGCACGTTTTCGGCCACGGCGGCAAGGTCGACATCATCCGCTTCGAACTCACCCAGTGAGGCCGGAGCCTCTGCAATCGGCACACCGGGCACAGCAGGATATTCATCGTTGCCCGCGCTGAAATACTGCTGTGCCTGATCCGAGGCGAGGTATTCGAGGAACGCAACAGCGGCATCTGGGTTCGGCGCATTTGCGGCGATGCCACCACCGGACAGGTTCATATGTGCGCCATTGCCGCCCTGATCCGGGAAGACCCAGCCAATCTGGGCGCGGTCGGCTTCGTTCAGGCCTTCCACATCGCGGCGGATTGCACGCGCGAAGTAGTAGGTGTTCGAAATCGAGATATCGCATTCACCGGAGACGAGGCCGCGCAACTGGTCTGTGTCGCCGCCCTGCGGATCACGGGCGAAGTTGTTCACGACACCGGCGGCCCATTCGCGGGCGGCTTCTTCGCCGTAATGCTCGATGATCGCGGACAGCAGTGTCTGCGAGTAAACGTTGCCGGACGAGCGGTGACAAACCATGCCCTCATAGGCCGGGTCGGCAAGGTCGACGTAGGTCTGCGGCGGGTTTTCGACATCGGCGGTATCGTAGAAGATGATCCGCGCGCGCTGGCTGAAGCCGAACCACAGGTTGTCATCATCGCGCAGGTTTGCTGGGATACGTTCGGCCAGCACATCGCTGTCGGCGGCCTGCAAAAGGCCCATATCAGCCGCGCGTTGCAGGCGGCTGGTGTCGACGGTCAGAAAAACGTCAGCGGGGCTGTTCGCGCCCTCGGCTTCCATACGGGCAATCAGCTCGTCCGCGTTGCCTTCGATCCGGTTGATCGTGATGCCGGTCAAATCGGTGAAGTCGGAATAGAGCCGTTCATCCGTTTCATAATGGCGCGAAGAGTAGAGGTTCAGCTCCTGCGCCTGTGCCGCAGTGGCGGCGGAAACGACAATTGTTGTGGCAAGAAGGGCGGTCAGCGTGCGGGTCATGGATTGCTCCTACATGTTCCTGACTAAAACAGTCAGACGCTTTGAACCTGAGTCTTGAGCGGTGGTCAAGATGTTTCCGACAAAAATAATCAGATACAAGAGCGCTTGCAGCTGTGAGGCGGGAACGTCAGTCTGCTTGGTGACGGGCCGAAAGCGGACGGAGGCCATCATGCGCGCGGGCTTGGCCTTTCTGATCATCGCCTATTGCCTCAGCCAATTTTTCCGGGCGTTTCTCGCCGTGCTCAGCCCCGCCTTGGCGGAGGATATCGGCACGACCACGGCGGATCTCGCCCGAGCCTCCGGCCTCTGGTTCGCAGCTTTTGCGCTGATGCAGCTGCCAGTCGGTTGGGCGCTCGACACCATTGGCCCGCGCCGCACATCGTTCGCGTTGTTCACACTCGGGGCAGTGGGTGGCTGTGTTGTCTTCGCCATCGCCTCAGCACCATGGATGATCACGCTCGCTATGGCGATGATCGGCATCGGCTGCGCCCCGATCCTGATGTCGTCCTACTTCATCTTCGCCCGCACATTCTCGCTGGCCGTGTTCGGCACGCTTGCGGGCGTCACGGTCGGCATCTCGTCCCTCGGCAACCTGCTGTCCGCCGCGCCGCTCGCGGCACTGGTAGAGGCCATCGGTTGGCGAGAGACGCTTTGGGCCACCGCCGCCTTCACCGCGATCATTGCGATGGGCATTGGCCTCTGCGTCCGCGATCCGGCCAAACCGCAGGACGAGGCGCATGGGTCCTTCACCGAGCTCCTCCGCATCCGTGCCCTCTGGCCGATCCTGATTGGAATGTTCATCTGCTACGCGCCCATGGCGGGCATTCGCGGCCTTTGGATCAGCCCCTACATCACGGACCGCTTTGGTGCATCGCTGGAACAGATCGGCACGGCGACGCTTGTCATGGGGCTGGCCATGGTCGTGGGCAATTTCGTCTACGGCCCAATCGACAGGTTGGTCCCCAGCCGCAAATGGGCGATCTTCGCGGGGAACCTTACCGTTGCGGGTTTGTGCCTGTTCCTGTTCCTGGCCCCTCCCGCTTCGGTCGGCGCCTCCGTGATGGTCTTCGCCGCTATCGGTCTGTTTGGCGCATCTTATCCAGCCGTCATGGCGCATGGTCGAAGTTTCCTGCCGCCGCACCTGACCGGGCGCGGCGTAGCCCTTTTGAACCTGTTTGGGATGGGCGGGGCCGGTGTGATGCAGTTTGCCTCAGGTCCCACCCACGGCGTGTTGTCGGGCTTGATGGGGCCGCAAGCCGCGTACGGAGTGCTCTTTGCTCTGTTCGCGGCTGCAATCCTTGCCGGGCTTGCCTTCTATGCCTTTTCGAAAGAGGCTTAGGCTGCAGGCTTCCGACGCCGGTTCCGGCGCGGACGGCGTGGTTTTCCATCTGCATTGGCCGGTTTCGGCCCGCGGTTGCGTTGGCCACCACCACCGCCGCCACCACGACGACGCCCGCCGCGTTGTGGTTTTTCGACCTTCACGGCCTCGGGACGTTCGCCATAGGCCACCGGAATGCTGATCTTCATCAGCTTCTCGATATCCTTCAGCAGATCGACCTCTTCGGCGGAGACTAAGGCAATCGCCTCGCCCTCACGACCCGCGCGCGCGGTCCGGCCAATGCGGTGCACGTAGTTGTCGGGCGTATCGGGAAGCTCGTAGTTGATCACGTAAGCCACGTCGGGAATGTCGATCCCCCGCGCTGCCACATCGGTCGCCACAAGGATCTTCACCGAACCTTCACGGAACGCCTTGATCGCGCGGTCGCGCTGGCCTTGCGACTTGTTGCCGTGGATCGAGGCCGCGTTGAACCCGTCCGCCACAAGGCCCTTCATCAGCTTTTCACACCCATGCTTGGTGCGGCCAAAGACCAGCACCAGTGCCTCGGGATCGTTGCGCAGGATCTCCCGCAGGGCATCGCCCTTTTCCGGCTTCGACATGAACCGTACGCTTTGCGTGATCTTGTCCGCCGCCTTGCCCGGGGGCGAAACCTGCACCCGCTTGGGATTGTTCAGGTAGGATTGCGACAGCTCTTCCATCTGCTTGGGCATCGTGGCCGAGAACAGCATGGTCTGCCGCGGCGTTCCGAGCGCGGGCGCGATCTTGCGCAGCGCGTGGATGAAACCGAGATCCAGCATCTGGTCGGCCTCGTCCAGTACCAGATGGCGCACGGTATCCAGACGGATCGCCTTACGTTCCATCAGGTCGATCAACCGGCCCGGCGTGGCGACGAGAATGTCGGTCCCGCGCGACAGCATGTTGATCTGCCGGTTGATGCTTTGCCCGCCCACAACCGTGCCAATTTTCACAGGCGTGTTGCGGGTGAACACCTTAAGGTTGTCGGCAATCTGGTTCACCAACTCTCGCGTTGGCGCCAGGATCAGCGCTCGCGCTGTTTTCGGCTCGGGCTTGCCGTGGAGGCCAAGCAGATGCTCAATCAGCGGCAGGCCAAAAGCCAGGGTCTTGCCGGTGCCGGTTTGGGCAAGGCCCATAATGTCGTGCCCATCCAGCGCAAGCGGGATCGCTTGGTTCTGGATCGGCGTGGGTTCCTTGAAGTTGTTTTCCTTCAGGGCTTTGGAAAGGCTCGGTTTCAGGCCGAGCATGTCGAAATCAAACAATACATGTCCTTTCGGGCCTGCATCGGATGACACAAGCCAGGGGGCCACAAGGCTGTGGCCATACGAGGGTGCGACCGGGCGGCTCATCCGCCGATCGTCAGAGCCCTGCGTGATGGGGGTCTGGGGAAATTCTATCGGTGCTGTGGGCCCGGCTTTTCGGGCGACTGCTCACGCGGCAGTGCAGCATCGCTGGGAGGCAATGGGGCAGGGCCGGGGATAAGTCAAGCGTTTGCTTTGGCCACGGTCCGCCCGGCTGCAGGCCCGGCAGCCCCCGACCCTACCCCCGGGAGGGGGCTTCACCCCCACCCAGGGTCGGGGGCTGCCCTCACAATATCACCGTCACTGATCACACCCTTCAGTGATCTTGTCTTTGCCCCTCTTTCCTTGCCCCGACGCATGGCGTAAAGCCCGCGCGTCCCATTCGAAAGGAACGATACTATGGGTTACCGAGTCGTCGTCGCTGGCGCCACGGGCAATGTGGGCCGCGAAATGCTGAACATCCTGGCCGAGCGCCAGTTTCCCGTTGATGAGATCGTCGCCTTGGCGTCGCGTCGCTCGCTGGGAACCGAGTGCAGCTTCGGTGACACAACCCTGACCACCAAAGATCTCGACACGTTCGACTTCGATGGTTGGGATATCGCGCTCTTTGCCATCGGCTCGGACGCGACCAAGAAATACGCGCCCAAGGCCGCCAAGGCGGGCTGCATCGTGATCGATAACTCCTCGCTCTACCGCTACGACCCGGAAATCCCGCTGGTCGTGCCGGAAGTGAACCCGGAAGCCGTCGATCAGGTGCACAACAAGAACATCATCGCCAACCCCAACTGCTCGACCGCGCAGATGGTTGTGGCGCTCAAGCCGCTGCATGACCGCGCGAAGATCAAGCGCGTTGTCGTCAGCACCTATCAGTCCGTCTCCGGGGCCGGCAAAGAAGGCATGGATGAGCTGTGGGACCAGACCAAGGGCATGTATGTCCCGGGTCAGGAGAAGGAGCCGTCGAAGTTCCAGCGTCAGATCGCGTTCAACGTGATCCCGCAGATCGACGTGTTCATGGAAGACGGCACCACCAAGGAAGAATGGAAGATGGTCGTCGAGACGAAGAAGATCGTCGACCCGTCCATCAAGGTCACCGCGACCTGCGTGCGTGTGCCGGTCTTTGTGGGCCATTCTGAGGCCGTGAATATCGAGTTCGAAGACTTCCTCGATGAAGATGAGGCCCGCGACATCCTGCGCGAGGCACCGGGCATTCTGGTTGTCGATAAGCGCGAGGATGGTGGGTACACCACGCCGGTGGAGTGCGTGGGTGACTACGCGACGTTCATCAGCCGTATCCGTCAGGACTCGACGATTGAGAATGGCCTGAACCTGTGGTGCGTGTCCGACAACCTGCGCAAAGGGGCTGCGTTGAACGCGGTGCAGATTGCTGAGACCCTGGGCAAGCGGGTGTTGAAAAAGGGCTAATCGCAGTAATTTCTGGGGTTAACAAACTGTTAGCCTTTTCCCGAAAATGATTTAAGAACAGAGACTTAAGGTGGGTGCTCACGCGTGAGCACCCACTTTTTTGTGGCTCACCCAAGGATCGGCCCTCGGGCCCCGTCTTACTGCATATCGACCCTCCCACCGGGCCGGGTTTCCCCACCTTGTTTGGTGGTGCCACACGGCCGATTGTACCAAGATATTCACGTGAAGGACTGCCCCTGATGAAACGCCTTTTCCTGACCACCGCCATTTGCGCCACGCTTCCACTGGCCGCCCACGCCGAGGATGTCCTTGTCCGCGCCCATCTGTCCGAGGCGCTGATCTACGCCGACGGTGCTGAGGTCACGCGCACCGGAGCCGTCACGCTGCCCGCCGGCCAACACCGCCTGATCGTCGCGATGCCCGACCTCCACGAGGCGCGCCTGCCGCAGATTTCCACCGCCGATGGCATGCGCCTCGGTATCCCGCAGCAATTATGGAACCACCCGATTGAGGATGGCACGCTGGATACACCAGCTCAGGCCGATGCTCGCGCTGGAGTTGAGGCCGCAGAAGATGCGCTGCAGGCCGCGCAGGATGCGTTGGTTGAGGCAGATGCCGCGATCCGTGCAATCGAAACCCAACAAACCTACGTCGCCGCGATCCTGCGCGGGGGCGAGAATGGCGTGGCCATGCCCGAAGACCCAACCCTGGTGCCGCAATTCCTGGCGACCCTTGGTGCTGAAACGGAGCGACTTTCGCAAGAACGTCAAGCCGCACAGGTCGTTCGTCGGGATTTGGCTGAGGCCGTTACGGAAGCTCAGGCAGACGTGAACCTGGCCATCCTGGCGCTGCAGGCGCTGCGCCCGCTTGGCACTCAGATCACGGCCTATGCCATCGACGTTGAAGTTGCCGAGGAAGGCGAACTGGCTTTTGAGCTCAACTACATGACCCAAGGCGCCGGCTGGAGCCCAAGCTATGAACTGGAGCTCGACTCCGAGACCGGCGTGATGGAGATGGAGCGGTTCATCGTTTTGCAGACAAGCGGTTCCGCCGCTTGGGACGATGTCGCTGTAACGTTCTCGACCGCGACCCCGGGACGAGAGCGGCGGGCGACGGAATTGTCCTCGATCCCGGCGCGGATCGTCGACCCCAATTCAGGCGGAAGTTTCAGCGGCCTTCAAGTCTTTGGGGCAGCGGAAGATATGGCTGAAAGCCGAATTGAGCCACAATCCCTGATCGCCGGTGCGGTAGCGCCTGCGATGGAACCGGTCGTCATCGTGGAGGAAGGCGTATCGGGCGCCGAATTTGCGGGTTTGTCCATCTCGTACCCCTACAGCGCTCCGGTGTCCGTTGGACCTTCAGGGCAGGCGATCCTGCCGTTCGACACCCAGACGTTCGACACAGAGATGGAAAACCGCGCCGTGCCACGCCACGATGCGACCGCGTTCCTAGTGGCGCAGGTGGAGAACACCATTGGTGAGCCGATCCTGCCGGGTGAGGCCGTGTTCTTCCGCGACGGCGCCTTGATGGGCGAAGGGTATCTGCCCTTGATCGCATCCGGCGCGGATGTGGAAATGGGCTTTGGCCCGCTGGATCACCTGCAACTGCGTTGGATTGATCGGTCTCTGGCGGAGGGCGATCGTGGCTTGTTCACGACCTCTACTACGCAAGTGCGCGAGCTGGCCTTTGGCGTGACCAATTCCGGCAGGGAAGCGGAAGAGGTTCGTATTCTCTACGCTGTGCCCTTCGCCGAACAAGAGGATCTGGAACTTGATGTGACCCTTAGCCCGCGCCCGTCCGAGCAGGATGTAGACGATCAACGTGGCGTCCATGCGTGGGACCTGGTTGTTGCGGCTGGCGAAGAGGCCCTCATCGAACTGCAGGCGGAGTTCGAGTTCCCTGAAGGTCAGATCCTCGACTGGCGACCTTAATCGTCCTCGATCAGGATGACCTCTCCCTCATCCTCGATCAGGTCGGGGAACAGATCAGGATGGCCCCCGATCTCGGCCCGGTGCAACACGCGCCGGGCCAATTCTGTTTGCGCGAGATTGGGAAAAGCCGCACCGAATTTGTCGATCAAGTCGGCGTAAGACGAGCTAAGGTCTGATGCTTGGCAAATGCGCGCGGCGGTAGTCGTGCAGTAGAGCGCGATGCCGCCATCCCGTTCACGGAGGGTGTAACCATGCATGGCAAGCCGGTCCTGCAGATCGTCCCAATCCGATGCATCGGCCAAGTCATCTGCGAGCAGGGCGCGCAAGCGGCGGAGGAGGGGTTGATTGCGCTCCTCCTCCGCCCTTTCGGGCGTCCTCGCAGCGCGTATTTGCGGGGCGAGGGCCTGTACGAGTATCTTGTGCGCAAGGGTGGCAGGTGACATCTGCTCAGCCCGTGCGCGGGATCGCAATGCGGCAAGCGCATTTGGGGGCAGATCAATAGCAATGGGGGCGGACATATCCATGCCGCCATCCCACCGTGATTCCGGTTAAGCCGTGGTTAAATCAGCTTTCGACGGTCTCTTGCAGACGGGCGAGGCCGCGTTCGTAATCCGCGCCAACCATGCCATCCATCATCAGGCCGAACCAGCGCCCAATGGGGCCACCGCCCATGTCAGCGTCCAGTCCCCAAACGACGCGGGTTCCATCACCCTCGGGCACCAAACGCCACCAAGCCTCTGCCGTTCCCATATCGCCGAAGTCCAACTCCGTCCGAACGCTTTCATTCTCTGCAATTTCGACGATCTCCTGCCGCCCATTACCAACATTCGGGTGCTCAGACGTCCATTCCATCACATTTCCAACGCCAGTGTCCGGTCCGGAATAGGCGACTTGCATATCGGGATCGAGATCGCCCCAAGGCGACCATTCCGCAAAAGCCTGAAGCGAGCTGACATGCGGGAACACGGCTTCCGGCGGGGCATCGACGACCAGCTCTCGTTCTACAATCACATGGCGCGGCAGGAACATTCCGACAATCGCCAGAACCGCCGCAAGGCCAACAAGACCGATCAGGATATTTCTAAGAATACGCATGGCGCCCTCCCGCGCAGTGTTGCTGCGGGCGATACTACCACAGGTTGTGCACTTTTTTGCAAGTGAGGTCGCGCCGATTAGAACCGTTCGGCGCGCAAAACCTCACAGTCACTGACACTGATGACCCCAATATGCTTTTCGACGACGGCAAAAGCCTTGTTCAAAAGGTCATCCAGCTTGTCTGGTGCGATGATGCAGATCACCTGTACCATGCCCTGGCCCCGGCCGATCTGGCCTTCCCGGCTCCAATTCCCCGACCGGCCCCCACCCGCCAGAACGGGAAGGATGGAATAGCCGGTGACGCCTGCATTCTCCATGGCGTCGGTCAGCCGAGACTGCATCACGGCTTCGATGATGACGGCGACGCGCTTTGCGTTGTGGGTTTGCATGGGGCTCAGCCTCCGGTCACGAAAGAGGCAACCGCAAGATAGAGTGGGATGCCCAGGGTTAGATTGAAAGGGAAAGTCACGCCAAGTGACAGGGTCAGGTAAATCGAGGGGTTCGCCTCGGGTAGAGCCACGCGCATCGCGGCGGGCACGGCGATGTAGGAGGCCGAGGCGGAGAGTGTCATGAACAGGACGACGCCGCCGGGGCTGAGGCCGAGGAGGACGCCGGCCAGCAGCCCGAAGGCCGAGCCGACCACCGGCATGACGACACCGAACAGGAACAGTCCCGGTTTCAGCACCCCGCGCGCCTCTCGCAATCCCCGCCCTGCGACGAGCCCCATGTCGAGTAAGAACAGGCACAGCACACCCTGGAACGGAGTCACGATGAACGGTGCGATCAGATCGAGGCCCTCAGCCCCTGTGATGACGCCAATCAGGAACGAGCCGACCAAGAGGACGATCGAGCCGTTCAAAAGGATTTCACGCATCAGGCCCGCATCCATCTGCGCGGCCCCTTTGTCGAAGCGGGCAATCAGCCACAGCGCCGATAGGATGGCCGGTGCTTCCATAACGGCGGCGACGGCGACCATGTACCCCTCGGAATCGAGCCCCGCACCTTGAACCACGGACGTTGCGGCCACGAACGTCACGATTGAGATAGAGCCGTAATGGCCGGCCACGGCCGCCGCATCAACGACTGACAAGCCGGTCATCACGCGCAGAAGGGCGAAGGCGACCATTGGTATAGCGAAGGACAGCACAAGACCTGCGACCAGTGACAGGATGAGGGTGGAGTCGATCCCGTTGTCGGCCACCGCAGCGCCACCTTTGAATCCGATGGCGAACAGCAGGTAGATCGACATGCCTTTCGCAATTGCCTCAGGGATCGACAGATCCGACCGGGCAAAGGCGGCAAGGACTCCAAGCGCGAAGAACAGGATGATCGGCGACAGCAGATTGTCTGCGGCAAGCGCCAGCATTCCCTCCATGGAGGTCTCCCCATCTACAGCGGTCGTCTGGGGCGGGCTTTACGGGGGCAACGGCCCCTGCGCAAGTCAGGCAGGTGCGAAATGGCGGACGCGCCCGTCGAAGGTTTCGAGATCCATGTCGGCAATATCGGCCCAGAGACCATGCAGGCTGAGCTCTCCGGCATCGACGGCCTTCTTCACGAATGGGTAGCCTAGTAGGTTTTCGAGGCTGACGTGGATGCCCTCTTTCTCGAGCGCGGTCTGCTTGTCATCGGTGTCATCAATGTCGGCCACGCGCGCAAAGCCAGGGCGCAGAACATCCAGCCAGCGGCCAATCAGGCTTTCGTGCGCCTCGAATTCGTCTGCATGCCCTTCGCACATCGCAATACAACCCGCGACTCCTCCGCATCGGGAGTGGCCCATCACCAATATATGTTCGACTTTTAAGTGTTTGACCGCGAATTCCACCGCAGCACCGGTGCCGTGATGGTTTCCGTCCGGCGTGTAGGGTGGCACGAGATTTGCGATATTGCGGTGAACGAAAAGCTCGCCCGTGCGTTGCCCGAAGATCGAGTTGATGGCCACCCGGCTGTCGCAGCACGCAATCACCATGGCCTTTGGATGCTGGCCTTCTTCGGCCAGTTTGCGAAACCAGTCCCGGTTTTCGGGGAAGCTGGATTCCTTCCAGTCATTATAGCGATCCAGAAGATAATCGGGGAGGGATTTCACTCGATGCATGTGGCGTCTCTTTGGTCGTTCAACCTTAGGTTTAGCCGAATTTCCATTCAAATTGCAGCCGCTTTTTGCTGCCCGATAAAGGGTTTCTTCAGCACGCCGACGGATGCTTGGTGCCGATCTCTTTCGAGAGCGTCCTGTGGTGGGGGCGAATGAAGTGGAGCGAGTGAATGACACGGTATCAAGGGGTCGGGGTGGCCCCTCATGTAACAGCATTGTCGATGGAAGAACCTGCACGGTTCGACCCGGAATGCCTTGAAGATTTGTGCCACCGCATTGGCGAAGTGCGCGCCGAGGCTGAGGTGGCCCTTGCCCTGCATCGCATTTCGGAAGGTCTGCCTAAGCTGCGCGGGCTTCTTGACCGGGATGAGCGGAGCTTTCAGCGTGACTTGGACCAGATCGCGCGAGATGCGGAGTTGATCGGCATGTCGACGCTCGCGCGCGTTGCACAATCGGTCCAACAAAGCTTCTCTACTGCGAACCACGTGGCGCTTGCAGCGACACTTGCCCGCCTCGAACGTGTTGGGGAAAGATCCATCCACGCTGTCTGGGATCTGGAGGATTTGTCCGGCTGATCTGATCTTGCGAAGCGGCGGCGGAACGTTAGGCTGCGCCCCACAAAAGGGGTGCGAACATGGCTTTGACATTTGCCGAAGACAGTGCGGACGCGCTGCCGATTTATCTTGTTGGTAGCGAAGCGCCAGAAACGGTGCTGGCCGGGCTGAGCGAAGAGCAAGGCGAATGGGCTGAATTCAACGGCTTCAACGGGCAACTTGGGCAAGCGCTGGCCCTGCCAAACCGTGGCGGTGCGTTGGTTGGGACGGGCACGCCAGAGGCACGCATACGAAAACGCTTTGCCGTCGGTGCGGCGATTTCTGGCCTTCCGGGCGCAACCTACAAGATCGCCAACCCCGCACCCGAAGGACCGGACGCCGATGAGATTGCGCTCGGTTTTCTTCTGTCCTGCTATCGCTTCGACCGCTATCGCAGCCAATCTGCGGCAAAGGCTAAGCTCGTTGCGCCGGACGGCGTCGATGCCTCAAGCCTCGAGACCATCGCCGCGTCAGAGAGTCTGACCCGCGACCTTATCAACACACCTGCTGAGGATATGGGTCCGGATGCGCTGGAGGAGGCCGTTCGGACCCTCGCCCGCGAATTTGGCGCAGATGTCTCGGCGGTCGAAGGAGACGACCTCAAGGACCAGAATTTCCCGCTTATTCACACCGTTGGTCGCGCGGCGGCGAAGGCCCCTCGCTTGATCGAAATGACTTGGGGCATGAAAGGTCCCGCCCTTACTCTCGTGGGCAAGGGCGTGTGTTTCGACACCGGTGGACTGAACCTTAAGCCCGGCGCATCCATGGGGCTGATGAAGAAGGATATGGGTGGGGCGGCCAATGTGCTTGGCCTTGCGCGCATGATCATGGCCAGTGGAATGACGTGCCGCCTGCGCGTCCTGATCCCGGCAGTAGAAAACAACGTTTCGGGCAATGCCTTCCGGCCCGGCGACATCTACACCGCCCGCAATGGCCTGACGGTTGAGATCAACAACACCGATGCCGAAGGCCGCCTCGTGCTGGCCGATGCGCTGGCCTATGGGTCCGAGGCCAAGCCGGACTTGATGATTTGCATGGCCACGCTCACCGGTGCCGCGCGTGTCGCCGTTGGCCCTGACATCGCCCCATTCTTCACAGATGACGACCCCTTCGCCAGCGCCCTAGCCGCTGCGTCCAGTCAGGTTGCGGATCCAGTCTGGCGTCTGCCTTTCCATGAGCCATATGAGGCGATGATTGAGCCCGGCATTGCCGATCTGGACAATGCTCCGTCCGGTGGGATGGCGGGGTCGATTACCGCCGCGCTGTTCCTGCGCCGCTTTGCCGATGTGGGGCGTTTTGCGCATTTCGATGTCTATGGATGGCAACGCGCCAATGCGCCCGCACGCCCCAAAGGTGGCGTTGGCCAAGGTATTCGCGCGCTGTTCCACGCTTTGCCGGAGGTGCTGTCCAAATGAGTGATCCCCGCACCACCCCGTCCAATGGTCGTGTTGCCCATGCTTCGCTGAAAGGTGTGGTTGAGGCTGAGCGTTACACCGACGGTCGCATGATGATGGTCCAACAACCCATCGCCAACATCGCCGACCAGCCACGCGGCGCACGCACATCGCAACTGGTGTTTGGGGAACGCTTTCTGGTGCTGGATACCGAGGATGGGTTTGCTTTCGGTCAGTCCGAGAAAGATGGTTATGTTGGTTACGTGCTGGCCGGTGCCTTGACTGGGGCTGAGCCCGCAACGCACTGGGTAATCTCGCCTGCGACGCACCTTTATCCGAAGGCCAATATCAAGGCACCGCCGGACGTTTGCCTGTACTTCGGAAGTCAGGTGAAGATCGTCGGGGAGAAGGGGGCGTTCAAACGCATCCACACCGGGCATTTCATGCCGTCCCAGCATCTTATGCCTATCAATGCGAAGTTCGCGGACCCTGTCGGGATTGCGGACCTTTTCCTTGGCACGCCGTACCTTTGGGGCGGAACAAGCCGCTGGGGGATTGATTGCTCGGGCCTGGTTCAGTCCTGCCTTCATGCCTGCGGAATCGACTGCCCCCGTGACAGCGACCAGCAGGAACTCGAGTTGGGCGAGGATATCGCGCCGGATGGGGCGTTAAAGCGTGGTGATCTGATCTTCTGGAAAGGTCACGTGGGCATGATGGCAAGCGACCGGATGCTCCTGCATGCAAACGCGCATCACATGTCTGTCGCATATGAGCCTTTGAAAGACGCCGCCGCCCGGATCGAGGCGAGCGAATTCGGCCCTATCACATCGCGCAAGCGATTGGCCTTGGCTTAATCGACCGCACGGATCAGCTTGCGCTCCAAAACGCGTAGTACAGTCTTCAGATCGTTGCCGCGTTTCAGGATGCGTCCGTCCATGCCGATGATGGAATACTGCCCCTGCTTGTCGCGAAGCTTGGGCCGCTTCTCGATCCGATAAAGCGGGTTTTCAGCGGTGCGCCGAAAGATCGAGAAGACGGCCACATCACTCAGATGGCTGATCCCGTAATCCCGCCATTCCCCTGCCGCGACCATGCGCCCGTAAAGGCCCATGATCGGCCCGAGTTCAGAGCGATGAAACGCGACTTGTTTCTGGAGGGAGGACGGGCCGGTCGGCTGGAAGTGCATCACCATAATCTGATGGTGGGGGCGAAGTGGGTGGGGGTCAAGCAGGGGAAATAAAAAAGGCCCCGCCCGGTGGCGGAGCCTCTTGGGTTTTTGAATGGTTGCGGGGTCAGGCCCGCACCAAATCCTCATAGCTTTGCGCGATATCGCGGGTCATGGCGCCGACTTCGAAGTTGTAGTCGCCGATCTGGCCCACCGGTGTGACTTCGGCCGCGGTGCCGGTCAGCCAGCACTGTTCAAAGCTTTCCAGCTCTTCCGGCATGATGTGGCGCTCGTGGACCTTCACTTGCTTACTCTCCAGCATCCCGATCACGGTCTGGCGGGTGATGCCGTTCAGGAAGCAATCGGGCTTGGGCGTGTGCACTTCACCGTCCTTGACGAAGAAGATGTTGGCGCCCGTCGCTTCGGCCACGTAGTTGCGGTAATCCATGAACAGCGCGTCGGAGCAGCCTTTGGCCTCTGCCGCGTGCTTGGAGGTTGTGCAGATCATGTAGAGGCCAGCCGCTTTGGCGTGGACCGGGATTGTCTCGGGCGAGGGGCGTTTCCACTTGGAGATGTCGAGCTTCGCGCCCTTCATCTTGGCGTCACCGTAATAGCTGCCCCATTCCCAAGCCGCGATGGCCAGGCGGACGGGGTTCTTGGCGGAGCTGACACCCATGTCTTCACCGGCGCCGCGCCACGCAACGGCCCGGATGTAAGCGTCGGTCAGACCGTTGGCCTTCATGACTTCGTACTTCGCGGCTTCGATCTCATCGACCGTGTAGGGGATCTCAAAATCGATGCAGGAGGCGGAGTAGTGCAGGCGTTCGGAATGCTTCCGGCTCTCGAAGATTTTGCCATTATAGGCGCGTTCCCCTTCGAACACGGAGGACGCGTAGTGCATCGCGTGGGTCAGAAGGTGTACGTTGGCATCGCGCCAATCAACAAGCTTGCCGTCCATCCAGATCTGACCGTCGCGGTCATCATAGGCTCCAGCCATGGTCCCTTCCTTTCCAAACATTCACCCGCTTCCACTCGGGCATCGTTTCCAAATGTTGCGCAATATGGGTCCGCTTCGGACATAAAATTACGCAAAATGCCAGTTTGGCTACCAATTGATTCTTGGAAAGTCAACAAGGCTGACATAAACTGATTTAAACCGGCTGAACCGGTCAAGGAGGGACAGATATGGCCGACCGAGGCGGGTCAGGGGCGATCACGCGAGGCGATACGCTGCTGTTTCTGACGGACGACCAGCTGCGTCGCGGTATCGAGGCCATGTTCTTCGCCTATCGTGGCTTTACGGCTGACCCCGACCGCATCCTCGTTGAGCAAGGTTATGGCCGCGCGCATCATCGCGCCGTGCACTTCATAAACCGCACGCCGGGCACGACAGTGAACAATCTGCTTTCGATTCTTGGGGTGACAAAGCAATCGCTCAACCGCGTATTGCGGACGCTTGTGGATGACGGACTGGTCGAGGCGCGGGTAGGCACACGGGACAAACGTGAGCGTCATCTCTACCTGACCGAAGCCGGAAAGACGTTGGAACAAGCCCTGTCCGAGGCGCAACGCAACCGCATGCGCGCGGCGTTTCGCAACGCCGGGCCGGAGGCGGTGCAAGGGTTTCGAGCGGTACTGGAAGAGATGATGGACCCCGAGATGCGACGCCAGTACCTTGATGGCGTGGACCAAGGGTAAAGCATGGATATTGGCGCGCATCTTCTGATCGTCGACGACGACGAACGCATTCGGCAACTTCTGCAGAAGTTCCTGATGCGCAATGGATTCATGGCGTCGGGCGCGCGGGATGCAGCCCATGCGCGCAAGCTATTGGACGGGCTGAGTTTTGACCTCATCGTGCTGGACGTGATGATGCCGGGTGAAGATGGGTTGAGCCTGTGTCGAGACATAAGGGCAGAGTCCACGACACCCATTCTCTTGCTAACCGCCAAAGGTGAATCCGAGGACCGGATTGAAGGTTTGGAAGCGGGGGCGGATGACTATCTGGCTAAGCCGTTTGAACCCAAAGAATTGCTGCTGCGGATTAATGCGATCCTGCGGCGGATGCCGGCTCCGGCGGAAGAAAGCACGGTGCCGCAGGTCCTTCACCTCGGGCCGATCCGCTATGACATCGAACGTGGAGAGATGTTTGAGGGGCAGGAGCCGGTGCGGTTGACCGCAACGGAGGCCGCTTTGATGCGCATCTTCTCGCACCAACCGGGCGAGGCGATCACGCGAGCGGATTTGGTGAGCTTGCTGAACCGTGACAAGGTTGGGGGCGAGCCTGTACAGGAACGCGCCGTGGACGTTCAAATAACCCGCCTCCGCCGCAAGATCGAAGTGAACCCGAAACAGCCACGCTACCTTCAAACGGTGCGCGGAGCCGGGTATATGCTGGCGCCCGATTAAATGCGCCTCTTGCGATGGCTGACTGAAAGCACGGTTCACATCTTCGGCGTTTACCTCGCCGTGCGGTGCCTATTTTGGGCAGCAGAATGGATCTTCCCGACCTTTGAAACGCCGCGTTGGGCTCTAAGCCTGCTATTGGCCTATGTGGTTGTCGCACTGGCGGTTTGGGGCTTGAAATATTGGCGCGCTGACGAGAATTGGAAACTTCCGAGATGATCGAATGCTGATTATTAACAACCCGTCGGGCCTTGCCCATGAGATGCCGGAGGGGCACCCGGAACGGATCGCCCGGCTTGAGACGGTCTTTGCCGTCCTGGCCGATGTCGAAGCACTGCGCGAAGAGGCCCCGGAAGCGACCGAGGCCGATATCGCACTATGCCATCCCCAAAGCTACATCGACGCGATGCGCGATGCGCAGCCCACCACCGGCATGGTGCAGATCGACGCCGATACCTCCGCCTCGCCCGGCACGTGGGAGGCCGCGCTCAAAGGTGTGGGCGGTTGCCTGCTGGCCGTGGACCGGGTTCTGTCGGGCGCGCACAAACGCGCCTTTGTCGCCACGCGCCCACCCGGCCACCATGCGGAGAAGAGCCGCGCGATGGGCTTCTGCCTGTTCGGTAACATCGCCATCGCCGCGCAGCACGCACTGGAGCGCCATGGCCTCGACCGGGTCGCCGTGGTGGATTTCGACGTGCACCACGGCAACGGCACGCAAGACCTGCTGTGGGATGAGCCGCGCGCTTTGTTCATCAGCTCGCATCAGATGCCGCTCTACCCCGGTTCTGGCGCAGTGCATGAGCGTGGCGCGTCGGACAACGTGATGAACCTGCCCCTGCCGCCGGGATCGGATGGCATGGCGATGCGGTCCCGTTACGAGAGCCACGTCTTCCCTCGCCTGCGGGAATTTGACCCAGACCTGATCCTGATCTCCGCCGGGTTCGACGCGCACTCCCGCGATCCGCTGGCCAACCTTCTGTGGGAGGATGAGGATTTCGCGTGGGTCATGCGCAAATTGGTGCGCGTCGCCGAAGAGGTCTGTGACGGGCGCGTGGTCTCGACACTCGAAGGCGGCTATGATCTGGAAGGTCTGGGCGGTGGCGTGCTCGCCCATGTGAGAGAGTTGGAGGACCGAGATGGCTGAAACCCCGATCGACGAGATGAGCTTTGAAGACGCAATCCGCGAGTTGGAGCAGGTCGTCACGCAGCTGGACCGGGGCGAAGTTGCGCTGGAAGACTCGATCAAACTCTACGAGCGCGGCGCGGCCTTGAAGGCGCGGTGCGAAGCCAAGCTGAAAGAAGCCGAAGAGAAGGTTGCGCAGATCACCCTCGACGCGAATGGCGAGGCAACGGGCGCAACGCCGGTTGAGGGTCTGTAAGGCGTGTTCGAGACGGCATTGGCCGATGCACAGACCCGCATCGGTGATTTTCTGACAGAGCAGATGGCGCGGCTTGGCGATGACGATATCGCCGAAGGTATGCGCTACGCCACGAATGGTGGCAAACGTCTGCGCGGGTTTCTGGTGCTGGAAAGTGCGGCGCTGTTTCAGGTTCCTGTCGAACGCGCGCTTTACGCCGCGGGCGCGGTTGAATGCCTTCATGCCTACAGCCTGGTCCACGATGACTTGCCGTGTATGGACGACGACGACCTCCGACGTGGGCAGCCAACCGTCCACAAGAAATGGGACGAAGCCACTGCCGTGCTGGTGGGTGACGCGCTACAGACCTTTGCCTTTGAACTGCTTAGCTGCGAGGAGGCTGGAACAGCCGAGGAGCGCGTCAGGCTGGTTGCGACGCTGGCGGGCGCAAGTGGGGCCGAAGGCATGGTCTTGGGCCAGGCCCAGGATATCGCGGCGGAGACAGCCGGTCGCCCGCTGACGCTGGAGGAAATCACGGCGTTGCAAGCCAACAAGACGGGTCGGCTGATCGAATGGCCCGCCCATGCGGGTGCGATCCTTGGTGGAGCAGACCCTGCGCCGCTGCGGGCCTATGCAAAGGCGATCGGTCTAGCGTTCCAGATTGCCGACGACATTCTGGATGTCGAAGGCGATGCGGAGAAGGCGGGCAAGGCGCTGCGCAAGGATGAGGATGCCGGGAAGGCGACCTTCGTTTTGCTGCTTGGATTGGATGCGGCGAAGGCCCGCGCGCGGGATCTTGTGGCGGAGGCCGATGCGGCACTCGCGCCCTATGGCGAAAAGGCGCAGGCATTGCGCGATCTGGCGCACTACATAGTGACTCGTGACAAGTAACTGAAAAGGCCAGCCGATGAGCGAGCGCCCGAATACCCCGTTGCTGGACAAGGTCCACCAGCCTGCCGATCTGAAACATCTCTCGGATCACGATCTGCGCAAACTGGCCGATGAGTTGCGGGCGGAAATGATCTGGACCGTCAGTCAAACCGGCGGCCATTTCGGAGCCGGGCTGGGCGTGGTCGAGATGACGGTGGCCTTGCATTCCGTTTTTGACACTCCGCGCGACAAGCTGATCTGGGACGTGTCGCACCAATGTTATCCGCACAAGATCCTGACGGGTCGGCGGGAGCAGATGCTGACGATCCGACAGAAGGATGGGTTGAGCGGGTTTACCAAGCGCAGTGAGTCTCCGTTCGATCCGTTTGGCGCGGCGCACTCCTCAACCTCGATTTCCGCAGCACTTGGCTTTGCCGTTGCGCGTGATCTGGGCGGCGATTGTGACACCGGCCATGGTGACGCGATTGCTGTGATTGGCGACGGCGCGATGTCGGGGGGCATGGCGTTCGAGGCGATGAACAATGCGGGCCATCTGGGCAAGCGGTTGATCGTGATCCTGAACGATAATGAGATGTCGATCGCTCCGCCCACCGGCGCGATGTCGTCCTATCTTTCAAGGCTTTATGCCGGTGCCCCGTTTCAGGAGTTGAAGGCGGCGGCCAAAGGCGCGGTATCGCTGTTGCCCGAGCCATTCCAGGAGGGCGCGCGGCGGGCCAAGGAATTGCTGAAGAGCGCGACCGTTGGCGGGACGTTGTTTGAGGAGCTTGGATTTTCCTATGTCGGGCCGATTGACGGGCATGACATGGAGAGCCTTCTGGCCGTGTTGCGGACAGTGAAGGTGCGGGCCGATGGGCCGATCCTGATCCATGCGATCACCAAGAAGGGCAAGGGCTATGCCGAGCATCGCGCCGATCGCGGCCATGCGACGGCGAAGTTCGATATTGCGACGGGGGAGCAGAAGAAAGCGCCAAGCAACGCGCCATCCTATACAAAAGTGTTTGCGCAGAGCCTGATTGCCGAGGCGGTGGATGACCCCAAGGTGGTGGCCGTGACGGCGGCGATGCCTGATGGCACGGGCTTGGATCTGTTTGCCGAGCGGTTCCCGACGCGCTGCTTTGATGTGGGTATCGCGGAGCAGCATGCCGTCACCTTCGCGGCCGGCATGGCGGCGGGTGGGCTAAAGCCATTCGCGGCGATCTATTCGACCTTCCTGCAGCGCGGCTATGACCAGATCGTGCATGACGTGGCGATCCAACGTTTGCCCGTGCGCTTCGCGATTGATCGGGCCGGGCTGGTCGGGGCCGATGGCTGCACCCATGCGGGCAGCTACGATATTGGATACCTTACGAACCTGCCGGGGTTCGTTGTGATGGCGGCGTCAGACGAGGCCGAATTGCGGCACATGGTGCGCACGGCTCTTGAGATTGACGACCGGCCCAGTGCGTTCCGCTTCCCGCGCGGGGAAGGGGTTGGCGTTGAATTGCCGGAGCGCGGTGTAGCACTGGAGATCGGCAAGGGGCGGATGATCTCGGAAGGCAAGCGCGTGGCGATCCTGAATTTCGGGGCGCGGTTGAAAGAGGTGCAGGAGGCGGCGGAGAGCCTGGCGCAGAAGGGGATCACGCCGACGGTGGCCGATGCCCGCTTTGCCAAGCCGCTGGATGAGGAGATGATCCTGCAACTGGCCCGCCATCATGAGGCTCTGATCACGGTGGAAGAGGGTGCTGTTGGTGGCTTCGGCTCTCACGTGGCGCAGCTGTTGGCCGAAAATGCCGTGTTCGATACTGGACTGAAATATCGGTCGATGGTTTTGCCCGACACGTTCATCGATCAGGCGAGCCCGAAGGATATGTACGCCGTGGCGGGCATGAACGCCGAGGATATCGAAGCGAAGGTGCTACGCACCCTCGGCGTGGAAGTCATGGAAAAGCGGGCCTGAACCTTAGCAATCCGTGCAGGTTTTGAGCCCAAACACGCGATAGATCGGGCAGAAGTTCATGAAGGCCGTGGCGACGAAGACTGCGCCGATATAGCCCCAGAGGCCGATGGTGCCCATTGCGGCCAGGACGATCAGAAGCGCACCGAGAACGAAGCGGGCGGCGCGGTCCCAGGTGGCGAGGTTGCGGGTGATGGTCATGGGAGAGACTCCTTCCTGATGAGATGCACCAAGTATCGCATCTCACGCGGCGTCATTCCGTGACGGAGTCACATTGCGTGCGATTTTGCGTGCGCGTGAAGCGCGACCGGGTCGATCACCTCCAGGCGTCCGCGCCCAAGCACCAGCCAGCCCTCGCGTTCGAAGGATTTCAGCGTGCGTGATACGACCTCTCGCGCGGTTCCGATCTCCCGCGCAATGTCTTGCTGGGTCATTTCGCATATGCCCTCGCCACGTGCAGCAAGCCAGGCGGCGAGGCGAAGATCGGTCCGATGCAGCAAAAGCGCATCTATCACATCGGTCAGTTCGCCCAATCGTTGGCTAAACCCTTCAAACACCAGATCGCGAAAGTCTGCATCCTCGGCCATAAGGCGGTGGAATGCGCCGGCCCCGATGGCAAGGGCCTGCACCGAGCCTTCTGCATAGCCGTAACCGCTATAGGGGCGCGCGCCCAGAAGGCACGACGTCGTCATCACGCAACTTTCGCCCTCATGCACGCGGTATAGGACCATCGTGCGCCCTTCTGCATTCGTTTGTTCGACCCTAACATGCCCATTTGTCACGATCAGAAAGGCACTGCTTTCATCGCCCGGTTGGAACAGGCACGCCCCGTCTGGTGCAGTGATCATCTGCCCAAAGTCGGCATATCGGGCAGTGTCGATCACCCTTTGCTCAACCGCTCTTCAATGGCCTTTAGGCGTTCCAGCACTTCATCCCGATATGCGTCGGTGGCGGCATTGGCCTCTTCCGCGTGGGCGTCCTGCATGGAGTTTACGACCAGACCCACGACAAGGTTCACGACCGCGAACGTGGTGATCAGGATGAAGGGTACGAAGAAGAGCCATGCGAAGGAATAGACCTCCTGCACTGGGCGGACGATGCCCATGGACCACGATTCCAGGGTCATGATCTGGAACAGCGAATAGAGCGAGCGGCCGAGCGTACCAAACCATGCATCGAAATTCGCAGCTTGCTCCGGCGTGCAGGCGGGGCAATCGCCGCCGAACAGTTTCGTAGCCATGACCGCGCCGATGTAGAAGATGACCGACATCAGCAGAAAAACGGAACCCATGCCGGGCAATGCCGTTAGCAGCCCTTCGACCACGCGGCGAAGCGACGGCACGACCGAAATAACCCGCAACACCCGCAAGATGCGAAGGGCGCGCAAGACGCTGAGGCCCTGAGCCGATGGTACAAGCGCAATGCCCACGATCAGGAAGTCGAAGATGTTCCAGCCGGACCGGAAGAAGCGAGGACCAAGGGCGAAGAGTTTCAGGGCTAATTCTGCGACGAAGATGCTCAAACAGAGCCGATCCAACGCGTGGATGAGGCTGCCATAGCTGGCCATCACGGGGTCGGACGTTTCCAAACCCAGAATAATCGCGTTGAAGATGATGACGCCGATTATGAAATTTCGCACCCGCGCGCTTTCCACGAAGTTGGCCAGACGGGTGCGGGCGCTCGGTTCAGACATCAATGAAATCTCCTGAAGAAATCAGGTGTGGATATGGGGCAGCGTAAAGCGCGCGGCAAGTTCGACATGGGGCGACCAGCGGAATTGATCGACGGGCTGCACCCAATCAAGGCTGTAGCCCGCATCGGTCAAGATCTTCGCATCGCGGGCAAAAGTGACGGGGTTGCAGGACACCGCTGCAACAATGGGGACCTGCGCTTTGGCGATTTCGATGGTCTGCGCCTCTGCCCCGGCACGCGGCGGGTCGATGACGATGGCATCGAACTTCGAGAGTTCGTCGGACAGAAGGGGGCGGCGGAAGAGGTCGCGCGCCTCGGTCGTGATGGGTTTCAGGCCAGTTGTATGGTTGGCGGCTTGGGTCAGCGCGGCCAACAGGTCGGATGCATTCTCGACGGCGTGAACCGGTGTCGTCTGTGCGAGACGCAGGGCGAAGGTACCAAGGCCGCAGAAGAGGTCCGTGATGTTGGTCGCGCCTTGAACTGCCTCGGCGACAGCGGATTGAAGCGCAGTTTCGCCTTCCGGTGTGGCTTGCAGAAACGCGCCGGGCGGCGGAAGGACGCGGGCAGAGCCGACGGTGAGTATTGGAGGCGTTTCCACGAAAACAGGCTCGTCCTCCCATGTCAGGCGGATGAATGGGCGCGCGATGGCTGGAAGAGCCGCGCGAAGGGGGCCATCGAGAGGTTTGCCGCCAGTCACGCGCAGGTCGATGCCCGTGTCAGTCAACGTCAGAGCGAAAGCGAGCGTGGCCGAGCGAGACGCGCCAAGGCGGGTAATCTGTTCTAGTGCCGGGAGCGTCTCCAGAAATCTCGGATGCAGCAAAAAACAGTCCCTAATTGGCACAACCGTATCTGATTTTCTTGCATGAAAGCCGACAAGCGCGCCCTTCTTTGTGCGCGTTCCGGCGAGTGTGGCCCGGCGGCGCGTGCGAGAGGGCGATGTATCAATATTGCGAAGTGGCGTCGGCAAGTCATGAGCCGTTAGTGCGTTTGTGATCACATCTATCTTGAACTGCGCAACGAATGGATCGGAGGCATGCATCAGGCTGCATCCGCCACAGGATTTGTAATGTGGGCAGGGCGCTTTCACCCTGTCGGGTGAAGGTGTGATCACTGACGGGCTGGCGATGCGGTCGCCTTCAAGATCGCCGCTGACAACCTCACCGGGCAGAGTCAAAGGTGCAAAGATCGGGCCTTGGGCGATACCATCGCCGTGATGGCCGAGGCGCTGGATCGTGACTTCAACCATGCGGTATCGCCGGGGAGAAGGCGTAGCCTTCAGGGCTAAGGATTGTCGCCTCACGCAGACCATGGGGTTTATTGGCGGGCGGCTCAATCACGTGATGCCCAAGCTTTTCGGCACGCTGCACGGCCATGTCGGGGTCTATGCCAAACAGGTATAGCTGCGCGCCGCCGCCACGGGGCGGGTTTTCAGGGATCAATTGCGGCAACGGATTGGAGTGGTACGTGCCATCGGCATGGAGTTGGATCAGCGCATCACCATGTCGGATGATCGCAAAATCATCGGACAGGCGATGGGCAGTCAGCCCGAACGTAACGGTCAGAAACGCCGCAAGCGCGCGAACGTCTCGCGTCAGAAGGTTAAGCCCAACTCCGGTGAGGGTGCGGCCAAAATCTTCTGCAGAAATCGTTTCAAGGTCCATGCCCGAAGAATTGCGGGAAAGCGCCCGGAACGGCAAGCGTTGCGCTTGGGATTTGTACTTAGCTGAACAATGTCCGGCGGGCCGGCGCGCTACACCACTCCGTCGAGAAAGCGGCTCACCTGCGCGGGAGAGCAGAGGTGATGGACCGTGACATGCGGGCCCGCTTCTTCCATCCATCGGAGGTTGGCAAGGCGGTTCTTTTCGCGCGTGTCCCAGATCCACTTCCAGAATTCGAAACTGACCTGTTCGGGACAGCCATCGGGCAGGTCGGGACGCGTGCGGCCGTAGTGAAGAAATGTCCGTTTTCCCACGCGCCAGGCGCGGAGCCAGAGTCGGAAATCGAGGTTGATGAGGGTGTCACAGCGCAAGAGGCGGTGTTCCTTGGTGGCGCCCAGGCCGCCCTCAAAGATCCACGTGTCGCTGTTCTGAACCTCCATCGCCAGTGCGATCTTCTCTGTGCGGGCTCGTTCGACCCATCCGGACATCCAGTGGATTTGATCCATGTGGTAGACAGGCAGGCCGGTTTTTTCGCCCAGAAGGCGTGCCAGTGTTGATTTGCCGCTACCGGGCTGGCCAATGATCATGACGCGTTTCATGGTGCCTCATTCAGCTGCGGCCATGTCATCGATGCCGATGAAACCGCCGGATTGGCGGGTCCAGTAGCGGGCGTAGAGGCCGTCTTGGGCGAGAAGGGCGTCGTGTGTGCCGTCTTCCACGATCCGGCCCTGATCCAGCACGATGATGCGGTCCATGGCGCTGAGCGTGGACAGGCGGTGGGCGATGGCGATGGTGGTCTTACCCTCCATTACGCGGGTCAGCGTGTCCTGGATGGCGGCTTCAACTTCGGAGTCCAAAGCGCTGGTGGCCTCGTCCAGCACCAGAACCGGCGCGTCCTTGAGGAACGCGCGGGCGAGCGCAATACGCTGGCGCTGGCCGCCGCTCAGCTTCACGCCCCGTTCACCGAGAAAGGCGTCGTAGCCCTTGCGATCCCTGAAGTCCTGAAGGTCGAGGATAAAGTCATGCGCTTCAGCCCGTTTGGCGGCCGCGATGACCTCTTCCTCCGTGGCATCAGGACGGCCATAAAGGATGTTGTCGCGCGCGGTCCGATTGAACATCGCGGTTTCCTGCGTGACCATCGCGATCTGCTGGCGGAGGCTGTCTTGTGTGACATGCGCCACGTCCTGCCCGTCTATCAAGATACGACCCTGTTCTGCATCGTAGAGCCGCATCAAGAGGTTCACGAGGGTGGATTTACCTGCTCCGGATGCGCCAACAACACCAAGTTTCTGGCCGGGCTCCACAACCAGATGGATGCGATCCACGCCGCCCGCCCGTTGGCCATAGGCGAAGCTGACATTTTCGAATTCCACACGCCCGGTCAGGCGGGAAAGGGCGCTGGCATCGGGTGCGTCGGTCAGGCCATGGGCGGGCGTTAGTGTGCGCATCCCGTCCTCCAACTCGCCGATGTTGGAGTAGATGCCCATGAGAGTGAAGCTGACCCAGCCGGTCATTTGGCTGATGCGCATGGAGATCGCGCCAATGGCCGCGATGTCGCCGGGGGTCACGGCCCCGGTGCGCCACAGCAGGACCGCACCAATGACCAACAGAACAGGCAACAGGCCCGCAACGGCCATCAGAACGAAGCGGAACGCGGTGGACAGATAACCGAAATGCAGCGCCGCCTCGCGGTAACCGGACATGGCTTCGATAGCGGCTGTATCCTCATGATCCGTGTGGCCGAACAGTTTGACCGTTTTGATGTTTGTTACGGTGTCGACCACCTGGCCCGTGACATTCGCACGGGCCGCGGCGCGGGCTTTGGCGCGGATACGGATGCGGGGCAGGTACCAGCGGATCAGGGCGGCGTAGACCCCCATCCAAAGGATCAACATGACCGCGATGCGCCAATCGATGGCGACGAGCAGGCCAATCGTGCCGAAAATGGTGATCACGGCGTAAACGGCGGCTGAGATGACTTCCTGCACGACGTTTACCAGCGCGGAGGCTGATTGAGCCTGTTTCTGCGCGATGCGCCCCGCGAAATCATTGTCGAAGAAGGTGACATCGTGGCCGAGGGTCCAGCGGTGCAGACGGGACTGGATCAATGGCGCGAGGTTAGGCGGCAAAACGATGCCGGTGAAGGCAGCGGAGAGGCCAAAGAATAGCGGACGGATCAGCAGGTAGAAGCCGATATAGGCTGCGATCAGCAGCGCGTTGTCGGCCAGGTACGATGCGCTTTCGCTTGTGGTGCTGTCGATCATCACGCCGAGAAACCAGGCTGATACGACCTCCATAAGACCGGCCATACCGGACGCTGCGGCGGCTAGTAAGATGACGGGCCAGGCGCCGGACAGGCACCACTTGATGAACGCCCACAACGTTTGGGGTGGTGGGCCGTCGGCGCGCGCAAAGGGCGGAATGAGGCTTCCAAGCCAGATGCCCAAGCGTTTGATTTGGGTCATTCCGCGGCCTCCCCTGTGTCGATACCAATGAACCCGCCCGATTGGCGCGCCCAGAAATTCGCATATAGGCCGTTTGCCGCGAGAAGCGCGTCGTGCGTGCCGTCTTCGACGATGCGGCCATCGTCGAGCACAACGATCCGGTCCATTCGGGCGATGGTGGAGAGGCGGTGGGCGATTGCTATGACGGTCTTGCCCTCCATGACGCCATAGAGCGTATCCTGGATCTGCGCCTCGACTTCGCTATCGAGCGCCGAGGTGGCTTCGTCCAACACAAGGACCGGCGCATCTTTGAGGATCACGCGGGCGAGGGTGACGCGTTGGCGTTGTCCGCCACTGAGCTTCACGCCGCGTTCGCCGACATGGGCGTCGTAGCCTTTGCGGCCCTGCGGATCTTCGAGGTCGAGGATGAAGTCATGCGCTTCGGCCCGGTGGGCGGCGGCCAGCATCATCTCTTCGCTGGCATCGGGCCGCCCGTAAAGGATGTTGTCGCGCACAGAGCGGTGAAGCAGGGAAGATTCCTGTTGCACCATGCCGATTTCCCGCCGGAGCGTGTCTTGCTTGACCTGCGCGATGTCCTGCCCATCGATCAGAATACGACCTTGTTCCGCATCGTAGAAACGCAATAGAAGCTTCACGAGCGTGGATTTTCCCGCGCCAGAGCGGCCCACAAGGCCGACCTTTTCACCAGATTTGATGGTCAGGTTCAGCGCATCGATGCCGCCCGCGCCGCGCCCGTAATGGTGCGAAACCGCGTCGAAGGTAACCTCGCAATCGGTGATCTGAAGCGGCTTTGCGTTGGGGGCGTCAGTCAGTTGGATGGGTTCGGTGATCGTCTCCATCCCCTCGGCCACGACGCCGAGCGAGCGGAAGAAAGTGCTGACCGCCCACATGATCCAGCCGGTCATGGCGTTGAGCCGTAGGGTCAGCGCTGTGGCGGCCGCGACCACCCCGACGGAGGCAGAGCCTTGCGACCACAGCCAGATGCCCCACCCCACCACGGCCACGATCAGGAGGCCGTTCAACGTGACGAGCATGACGTCCATCGTGGTGAAAATCCGCATCTCGCGCGCAAAGGTTTGGCGGGTGTCTTCGATGGCCTCCTTGGCGTAGGCCAATTCGCTGTCGTGGTGCGCAAAGAGTTTGACGGAGTGGATGTTGGTGTAACTGTCCACCACGCGGCCCGTGGTCATGGAGCGCGCATCGGCGGAGGCTTTGGAGGCGGGGCCAACGCGCTGCATCGTCCAGCGCAGGAGAAGGGCGTACAGGGCGAACCAAGCGATCAGAGGAATGGCGAGGCGGGGATCGGCCTCAGCCAGCAAAATCGCGGCACCGACCAGGTAGGCCAGCGAAAAGGTTATCGCGTCGAACACCTGAAAGATCGCATCCCCGGCGCTGCCCGGGGTTTGCATGATGCGATTGGCGATGCGGCCCGCGAAGTCGTTCTCGAAAAAGCCCACCGATTGGCGCAGCACCTGTTTGTGCGCCCGCCAGCGGACAAGCGCGCCGAATTGCGGCAGGACGCCATTGTTTAGAAGCGCAGTGCCAAGGGCCTGAAGGACGGGGCGCAGCAAGAGGATGAATGCAGCTGCAAGAATGAACTCCGTGCCGTGATCCCCCAGAACCTGCGCAGGGTTCCCGTCGGTGAGCAGATCGACAACGCGGCCAAGGTACCAGATCAACCCGATCTCAACGGCGGCCACGACAACAGACATCACGGCGGTGACAGCGAAGAGCCCTTTGAAGGGTTGGGAGTACTCCCAAAGGAAGGGCCAAAGGCGGCGTGGCGGGCGGTCATCTTCCGGATACTCGGTATACGGATCGACCAGCCTTTCGAAAAAGCGGAACATGACAAACCCCGTGTCAGCCTTGCTTTATACCGCAGGGTTTACAGGAAGACCATGACAGCAGAAGCGAGCAAGCCCACGGCCATGATCCGGGCGAAGACAGTCCAGGCTTTTGGGGTGGTCAGAAGTAGCGATAGCAGGAAGCCCGCGAAGCTCCAGAACAGGCAAACACCCAGGTTTAGGGTCGAGAATGTGAGGCCCAGACGCAGCGCTTCCCCCATCGGCGAAAGGCCGCCCGGAAAGCCAGAGGCCGCCGCAATAGCAACCGCCCAGATCTTGGGATTCATCCATTGGAAGAGGACGGCCTTAAGGGTGCTCCACGGACGGTCTGCCGTATCCGTTTGTCCCGCCGCGGATGAGCGCCACAGGATCACGCCCATCCAGACGATCCAGGCGGCCGCGATAACCTTGAGGATCAGTTCAAGCGCCGGGTAGCTGGCCAACAACGCACCAATGCCAAGGCCGGTGAGCGCAGCGATGATACCGACACCCAGAGCCACGCCAATGACGTGGGGTAGGGTGGGCACGAAGCCGAAGCGTGCGCCTGAGGCAGTTAGCAGGATGACATTGGGGCCGGGGCTGAAAAGACCTGCAAATACAAAAAGGAAAAGCGGGTCCATTCAGCGAAGTAGAGCCTGTTTCGTGAGTGTAAAATCGCTATCGATCCAGCGTTGCTCCAATTCTTTCAGGCGTTGCCCGAGAGTAGGGCCTTCAAGATCGGGTAGATCGGCTGCACGTACAGGAAATTCCGCGGCTGACCCGGTTTCAGCCGCGTCTCTGTCCTTTGGATTCATCGGTTGCTCAAACAGCGCAGCGCGCAGCGCGAGGATGTCGTTCGCGGCGTTCGCACCGTGCCAGTAACCCAAAGCGCCGGGTTTCGTCGTCAACCCCATCTCCGCCCCATAGAGGGCCAAGCGTTTGGCGTCCGTCCTAGACAGACGTAGGTGATCGGCCGTGTCTGATCCGCCAAGCGCGGCCAATCGGCGGATGGCATCAGGTGCCAAACAGTCCTCAACTCCGGTCAGAACAGTCAGCAGCTTCGATTGCGCGCCCGGCAGCAGGGCGGGAAGAACGCCCGTCTGCTCCATCGCTGCGACAGCAGGGGCCGGATCGGGCGAACGGAGCAGCTTCAAAAGCTCTGACGTGATCCGTTCTTTGGCAAGTCGTTCGAGCCCGTCGATGTGCGTGGCACACGCGGCAAGTGCCTCGGCGTCAAGGCCATTGGAGGGGTCTGCGTACCAAGCGTGGAAGCGGAAAAAGCGTAGGATGCGGAGGTAATCCTCGATGATGCGCTGTGCAGGGTCGCCGATGAAACGCACACGCCGCGCGGACAGGTCGGTCAGACCCTCGCCGTTCGGATCAAGAACCTCTCCGTTGCGGGTCGCGTAAAGGGCGTTTATCGTGAAATCGCGCCGCGCCGCGTCGTTCGCGATGTCGGTTGAAAAGGCCACTGTCGCATGGCGACCATCCGTCTCTAAATCGGCGCGTAGGGTCGTTACTTCATGTGGCTTGTTATGGGCGACTACTGTGATTGTGCCATGGTCAAGGCCAGTTGGTACGGCCCGTAACCCTGCGGCATCGGCAGCAGCAATGACCTGATCCGGCGTGGCATCTGTCGCAATATCAATGTCGTCCACAGGCTGGCCGAGCAGACCGTTGCGCACGCAGCCGCCGACAAACCATGCGTTGTGATCACAAAGAGCATCGAACACTGCGTCGGTGCCAGGATGTGTCAGCCAATCCGCCTGCAACCGCATCACGCCACCCGATCCGCGAGTGATTTCAGGATGCGCGCTGTGGCCCCCCAGATGTAGTAGGGTCCATACGGCACGGTGAAGAACTCCCGCCGCATGCCACGCCAGCGGCGGCCTTCGACGGCATAGTTCGTCGGGTCCATCAGAAAGGGTAGGGGCACGCGAAAGCATTCCGCGACTTCCCCTGGCTCAACAACCGGTTCGAAATCATGTTCGATGCGCGCCAGCACGGGCGTTACGGAATAGCTGGTCACGGTCTCATGTGGGGGCAATTCCGCAAGAATAGAGACAGTTTCGGGGGCTAGCCCAACCTCTTCATGTGCCTCACGCAACGCGGCCTGAACGATCGTCTCATCCCCATCGACTTTGCCACCGGGGAAGGCGATCTGACCGGGATGGTGTTTGAGGGTCGAGGCCCGTTTCGTCAGTATCACATGGTCGTCCAACACACCGATCAGCACGGCAGCCGGGCGCAATTTGCGCCCTTCGGGCAGGACCACGCCTGGATTCAGGTCGTAGTCAGACGATGGCCGCGCCGGAACATCCAGCGCGGCCATGATGGTGTTCAGATCAACGGGGCGTCCCATCGGGATCTTTCTCGGCCTCGAACCCAAGTGTCAGCGGGTCGAACTCGTAATGAGCGCCGCAGAACTGGCAATCTGCCGTCACGCGCCCCTCATCCGTTGTCATATGGGCGATGTCCTTGGCCGAGTAGATCGACAAGGATTGCCGCACACGATCCTCAGAGCATGTGCAACCGAACGCAACCGGTTGCGCATCGAAGACGCGCGGCTGCTCTTCATGGAACAGACGCACCAGAAGGTCTGTCGGTGACACGTGCGGCCCGATCAGCTCCATCTCATCCGCTGTTTCCAGCAGGATCTTGGCGCGGTTCCAATCTTCGGCCGTATCCTCATCCACAAGGTCTTCCGCAGTCAGCAGACCCTCTTCGCCAGTGCCCCCACCCTGCGCCTCAAGCGAGGATTCGGGCATTAGCTGCACCATCACGCCACCGGCGCGCCAGCTGGCCGCCTGCCCCGGTTCCTGAGCTTGCCCGTAGGACAGCTGGAACTGGGTCGGCAATTGCTCGGATTGAGCGAAGTAAGCCTCTGCACAGGCGGATAGAGACCCACCGGCCAACGGTGTGATGCCCTGATAGGGCGTCATGTCCGGGCCCTGGTCGATCAGGATCGCGAAGTAGCCCGACCCGATCTGCGGGAAGGCCGGTGCGGTCACATCCAGCTTCTCCGCATCATAGGACGCATATGCCCGGATGCGCGCAGGCTCTCCCTCCGCCTCAGGGGCGAGGAAGTCCGTGGCGATCAGCCGGATCGGCCCGTCGGAGCGGACCTGCAACGACAGTTTCCAGCGCAGCTTGATCGTCTGCCCGATCAATGCAGTCAACAGGGCCATCTCGGCCACCATCGCCTCAACCGGAGCGGGGTAGTCGTGCTGCCCAAGGATCTGGTCGAGCGTGGTGTCCAGCCGCGCCACACGGCCGCGCACATCGGAGCGGTCGAGCTGAAATGGCAAAACAGTGTCGTCCCACGCGAGTTTCGTGGTCAGGGTCATATTGCACCCCCTTTACGCAATCTTTGGAAGGTCTGGTCCCATATAGGGGGCGAGCGGGCAACACCAAACCCGAACCTGCCGCAGTTCTGCCTTGCACCTGCCGCATGGGCTTGGGACATGAAGGTTAACAAGACGCAGGCGACCCGAGACCCGATGAAGATCCTTTTCGTGCACCAGAATTTCCCCGGCCAGTACCGTGAGCTGTTCTCATGGCTGCGCGCACAAGGCGGGCATGAGTTGGTGTTCCTGACCCAGCGCAAGGATGTGCCAAAGCTGGAGAATGCGCGGGTCATTCAATACGACACGCACCACAAGCCGAAAGAGGGCACCTATGCCCTGACCCAATATTGGGAGGAATGCGCTGGCAACGGGTTTGGCTGCGCGCAGGCCGCAGAGAAGTTGAAGAAAGAGGGTTTCACGCCGGATATCATTCTGGGCCACGTCGGCTGGGGTGAGTTGACGTTCCTCAAGCAGGTTTGGGCCGATGTGCCGATCATCGGCTACTTCGAGTATTACTTTCTGGCGAAAGGCGGCAGCGTTGGTTTTGACCCGGAGTTCCCGGCCAGCCCCCATGCACCCTTCACCATGCACGCGCGCAATGCCGTGAACTTCGCCAATATCCAGACCGTCGATCTGGGCCACTCGCCGACGCAATGGCAGTGCGACACCTTCCCCGAGACGTTCCGAGAGAAGATTTACGTCAAGCATGACGGCATCCGGACGGACAATCTCAAGCCCGACCCGAAGGCGCAGGTCGCGCTTGGGCGGCTAGGCCGCTCCGTCACGCGGGAGGATGAGATTTTCACCTACATGGCCCGCAATATGGAACCGACGCGCGGCTTTCATTCCTTCATGCGCGCGCTGCCCCATATTCTTGATGCGCGCCCCAATGCACGGGCGCTGATTATCGGCGGCAGCGATGTGTCCTACGGCAAGAAGTCCGGTGCGCAGGGTGGCTATCGTGCCGAGATGGAAAAGGAAGTTGGCAACAAGGTCGACTGGTCCCGCGTCCATTTCCTCGGTCGCGTGCCGTACGAGGATTACCAGAAGATCATTCAGGTCAGCCGGTGTCACGTATACCTGACCGTGCCGTTCGTTCTGTCCTGGAGCCTGCTTGAGTCGATGTCGATGGGTGCGACCATCGTTGCGTCAGATGTGGCCCCGGTGCGGGAGGCGATCACCCACGGCGAAAACGGGCTGCTGGCGGATTTCTTCAAACCCGAAGATATCGCGCGCAAGGTTATGGACGTGTTGGAGCGGCCGGGCACCTACGCCCATCTCGGGCCGAACGCGCGCAAGCATGTGGTGAAAAACTACGATTTCACAAAGGTTTGCCTGCCCGAGCATCTGCGGCAAATCAATGGGTTGGTGCCAAAAGCGAAACGCATCGCTCTGCCCTGATAGCGGGGAAACCAGGCCCCCCTTTCGCCTTTGACGGCAAGGTCGTTTCCATGGCAGGTCCAAGGCAAGACAAGCGTGCAGCATAACAGGCAGACTGCGGATGGCGGAGAAGATCCTACTAACGGGCGGCGCGGGCTATATCGGCTCACACACCTATGTTGCACTGCTCGCAGCGAGCTACGAGGTGACGATCCTCGATAACTTCCAGAACGCAAACCGTTCTGTCATCGACCGTCTGGAGCAATTGACGGGCCAACCGGTCTCCTTTGCTGAGGCGGATATCCGCGACGCGACCACGCTTGCCGGCTTGTTCGCGGAGTATCAATTCGATGCAGTCGTGCATTTCGCGGCGCTAAAGGCCGTCAGCGAAAGTGTCGAACGCCCGCTGGATTATTTCGACGTGAATATCAGCGGTTTGATCAACCTGTTGCGCGTCATGGATGCGGCGGGCTGTCGGAACATCGTCTTCTCTTCTTCCGCCACGGTTTATGGCGTTCCGGATGAGACGCCGACGCCAGAGACCGCCGAATTCCGAGCCATGAACCCCTATGGTCAGACCAAGATCAGCGGCGAGCAGATCCTGAACCAGCTGACTGCTGCTGATGATCGCTGGAACGTCGGCATCCTTCGCTACTTCAACCCGGCAGGTGCGCATGACAGCGCGTTGATCGGCGAAGACCCCCGCGACATTCCAAACAATCTGATGCCGTTTATCGCAAAGGTTGCCGCAGGCGAGTTGGAGGAGTTGCAGGTCTTTGGGGACGACTACGACACCCCAGACGGCACCGGTGTGCGCGATTACATCCATGTGGACGATCTGGCCAAAGGCCATGTCCTGTCGCTCGCTGCATTGCTGGGGGACGGCCAAAGCCACCTTGTCAACCTTGGCACTGGCGAGGGTCATTCGGTTCTGGAAATGGTTTCTGCCTACAAGCGGGCCAGCAACCGCGATGTGCCCTACCGCATAACCGAACGCCGTGCAGGCGATGTGCCGGTCTATGTGGCACGCGCGGACAAAGCGGAAGAAATCCTCGGCTTCAAGACTGAGCGTAATCTTGATGAGATGTGCGCCTCCTCCTGGAAATGGATCGCCGGGCCGCATAGTAGCGAAGATCCGGGACCGGAGGAAAAGGGATGAGCCGCACCATTCTTGTAACGGGCTCGTCCGGCTTTATCGGCTTTCACCTGTGTCAGCGTTTGCTGAACGATGGCTGGCGGGTGATCGGCATCGACGCCATGACCGATTACTACGATGTTGGGTTGAAAGAAGGGCGGCTTGCGCAGCTCGATCCCCATGGGGCGTTCACCAATGTCACTGCACGCATCGAAGATCCCGGCGTGTTGCACGATCTGTTTGAGACGCACCGCCCTGAGGCAGTGATTCACCTCGCCGCGCAGGCAGGCGTGCGCTACTCGATTGAAAATCCGGAAAGCTATGTTCAGGCCAACCTGATCGGCACTTTCCGCCTTTTGGAAGCAATGCGGGCCTTCCCGCCAAAGCATTCGCTCTTGGCGTCTACCTCCTCGGCCTACGGTGCGAACACCGACATGCCCTATGCCGAGCAGATGAAGACTGACCATCAGATGTCGTTCTATGCCGCCACGAAGAAATCGAACGAGGTGATGGCGCATAGCTATGCCCACCTCTACGACCTGCCCGTGACCATGTTCCGCTTTTTCACGGTCTACGGCCCATGGGGTCGGCCCGACATGGCCCCGCATCTGTTCACCAGCGCGATCTTCGAAGGACGGCCCATCAAGGTCTTCAACCATGGCGAGATGAGCCGTGACTTTACTTATGTGACTGATCTGGTCGACGGCATCGTGCGCCTGATCGACGCCGTACCAGGGTCCGAGCCTGTTGAAGGCGACAGCCTCAGCCCAGTCGCCCCGCACCGGATCGTGAATATCGGCAACTCCGACTCTGTCCCCTTGATGGAGTTCATCGGCGCCATTGAGGCCGCAACGGGCATCGAAGCTGAAAAGAATTTCATGGAGATGCAGCCAGGGGACGTCCCCGCCACTTGGGCCGATGCCAGCCTGTTGCAGCATCTGACGCAGTACAAACCGAAGACGCCAGTTTCCGATGGTGTGGCACAATTCGTGGCTTGGTATCGTGACTATTATCAGGTCTGACCGGATAGGAGACTTGCGATGAAAATCAGCCGTTCCGCCGAACTTGGCACGACCGCCGGGCCACAGGATTATTTCACAGGCGATGTCTCAATCACACCGCTCCGCCAGCCGAACGGGCCGGACCGGGCTGGGGTCTTACGGGTCCGCTTTGCTTCAGGCGCCCGCACGGCTTGGCACACCCACCCGCTTGGTCAGTTGCTGATCGTGACGCAGGGCGAAGGATGGGTGCAAACCGAGGGTGAGCCCAAGCAAATCATTCGACCCGGTGACGTGGTTTGGTTCGAACCCGGTGAGCGGCATTGGCACGGGGCGAGCGCGTCGTCAGATATGGAGCATATAGCGATACAAGAGGCGCAGGATGGTCGAGCGGCTGATTGGGCCGAACAAGTGACAGAGGCTGATTATCTGGGGTAGCGGAAACGCCCCTCCCTTGACCGTTCCGCCATCATATCCGAGACACCGGGCAAAGGCCCAATAAGGACACGATACCATGCGCATCACGATGATTGGCACCGGCTATGTCGGCCTTGTTTCGGGTGTTTGTTTCTCTGACTTTGGGCACGATGTGATTTGTGTCGACAAGGATCCGCGCAAGATTGAGATGTTGCGGGCGGGTGAGGTGCCGATCTACGAGCCGGGCCTCGACACGCTGATGGAAAAGAATGTGGAAGCCGGCCGGCTTTCCTTCACAACAGACCTCAAGGCTGCGGTGGATGGAGCTGAGGCAGTGTTCATCGCCGTGGGCACGCCCACACGTCGCGGCGATGGCCATGCCGATCTGACCTTTGTGATGGCCGCAGCGGAAGAGGTCGCGCAAGCGCTGACGGGTTACGCGGTGATTGTCACCAAATCGACCGTGCCCGTGGGCACCAACCGCAAGGTTAAACAGGCGGTGGCCAAGGCTAACCCAGAGGCCGATTTCGACGTTGCCTCCAACCCGGAATTCCTGCGGGAAGGCGCCGCGATCGACGACTTCATGCGCCCTGACCGTGTTGTTGTTGGTGTGCAGTCCGAACGTGCGGGTGAGGTGATGGCCGAAATCTACCGCCCCCTGTTCCTGCGCGATTTCCCGATTGTCACGACCGATCTGGAATCGGCCGAGATGATCAAATACGCCGCCAACGCATTTCTTGCGACCAAGATCACCTTCATCAACGAAATTGCCGCGCTGTGCGAAAAGGTCGGCGCGGATGTGAAGGAAGTGTCCAAAGGCGTGGGCATGGACGGGCGCATCGGGAACAAGTTCTTGCATGCCGGACCGGGCTACGGCGGATCGTGCTTTCCGAAAGATACCAGCGCGCTGGCCCGGATCGGGCAGGACTACGCCGCGCCACAGAGCATCGTGGAAACAGTCATCCGTGTGAACGATGACATCAAGCACCGGATGATCGAGAAATTGCGCGACCTATGTGACGGGTCGTTCAACGGCAAGACCATCGCCGTGCTCGGCGTCACATTCAAACCCAACACCGATGATATGCGCGATGCCCCCTCGCTGACGATTGTGCCCGCGCTGGTGGGTGGTGGTGCCAAAGTGCGTGTCGTCGATCCGCAAGGCCGCCGTGAGGGGGAAGACCTGTTGCCCGGCGTGAACTGGGCGGACGATCCCTACAAGGCCGCGCACAACGCTGATCTTGTGGTGATCCTGACCGAGTGGAATGAGTTCCGCGCGCTCGATCTTGATCGGATGGCCAAGAAGATGGCGACACCGCGCATGGCGGACCTTCGCAACATTTACAGCCCGCGCGATGCGAAGCGCGCCGGATTCGAATCCTATGAAGGTGTCGGGCGTTGATAGCCGTCCCGGTTTGCGAATCTTTCTGCGAGGCCGTTCACCGGCCTTGAGCGGCTTCCCCAGCGTCAATTGTTACAATTCACTCACGGTTTTCACGCGGTGTTCACGCGATTTCCAGACGTGCTCACCGCGCTGTGAAAATGTGCCTCACACGGTGATCACCTGCCGGTGAGACCACTGAAATCCTCTATTTTTCTGACCCTTGCGAGCCATAGCGTCTCTTCAGGCCGCAGCAAGATCGCTGAGGCCAAGGACAAATCTGAAGGGATAAGAACCATGAAGACTCTCGCACTTGCTACCGCACTCGCCGCTTCCATCGCTGCTCCGGCTTTCGCACAGGATTCCACTCAATTCGCCATCATGCACTTCAACATGAGCCTCGATAACGCGCAGGAAATGCGCATGGTGCCATCGGGTGAAATCATGATGGCCGATCTCGGCATGGGCTCGACCCTTGGTGATGTGTTCTCGCAGCTGAACCTGACCGCAGAGAACATGACGGAACTGCGCGGCACCGGCGAAACCGTGACCGTCATCGCCTCTGATCCGGCCCACGCTGCTGCGATTTTTGAGCGCCTGATGGCTGCCGACGACGACAACTAAGTCGATCTGAATTCTTCGCGGCCCCTGTCTGCAATGGCGGGGGCCTTTTTCTGTTCAGGCCAGGCCTGCGCGTAACAGATCGTGCAAATGCACGAGGCCAATGGGCCTGCTGTCCGCGTCCACCACGAACAGCGCCGTGATCTTGTTCTCGGACATCATCGCCATGGCCTCAGCCGCCAGCATATCCGGTCCGATGACCCGTGGATGTCGGGTCGCGACTTCACCGGCGGGCTGATCCGTCAGATGCGTTATATTGCGCCGCAAATCTCCGTCTGAGATCACGCCGACAAGCGCCCCGCCTTCCACTACTCCGGCAATGCCAAAGCTTTTCTCGGACATCACGACAAGCGTCTCAGGCATAGGTGTATCGGCCTCAACCAAAGGCAGGGCGTCAGCCCCGTGCATCAGTTGTGCCACCGTCGATAACTGTGCGCCAAGCTTTCCACCGGGATGAAAGGTGCGGAACTGTTCGGGCTGGAAACCGCGCCGTTCCATCACCGCAACCGCCAACGCATCCCCCAAGGCAAGCGTGAGGGTGGTCGAGGTTGTCGGTGCCATGCGAAGTGAGCAGGCCTCTTCCACATCCGGCAGCAACAGGCGGTGATCGGCGGCGCGCATCAACGTGCTGTCGGCCTTTTTCGAGATCGCCACCAAAGGGATCGAAAAGCGCGCAACATGGGCCACGATATCGCGCAGCTCGGATGTTTCGCCGGAATTGGAAATCAGGATCGCCAGATCGCCCGGCATGACCATGCCCAGATCGCCATGGCTGGCCTCAGCCGGATGCACAAAGGCCGATGGGGTTCCGGTGGAGGCGAACGTCGCGCTGATCTTACGTGCGATATGGCCGGATTTGCCGATCCCAGAAAGGATCACGCGGCCTTTTGTTGCCAGCACAGCCTCGGCAGCCGCTTCGAAATCCGCGGGCAACGCCTCGGCCAAGGCGCGCACGGCATCGCCTTCGGTTTTCAGCACGCGCGCCCCGGTATCGCGCAAGGAGGGGGTATTATCTTTGGCCATATGCGCCGTTTAGCCCGTTGATGTGCCCTTGGCGAGGGGATTGGCTTTCGACCGGCTAAAGGGCATGGCAGACAAAGCGCGAAGGAGAGCAAACTCATGAACCGCCGTTTCGGTGCCGCACCCCGCCACGATGTCCGCTATCCGCCCCGACCCGGGGCTTATGTGATCATCGACGCGGGCGATTGCCTGCTCGCTTCCTTTCAGGAGTCGCCCTTTCCCGAACTCCAACTCCCCGGTGGCGGGATCGACCCGGGCGAGGGTACACTGTCCGCTCTGCACCGCGAAGTGATGGAGGAAACCGGCTACCGCATCCACTCCATCCGCCGTCTAGGCATGTTCCACCGCTACACCTTCATGCCGGATTATGACCGTTACGCGCAGAAGCTGTGCAGCATTTACTGTGCCCGTTTGGGCCCGCGTGTGTCGGACCCGACCGAACCGGGCCACAGCGCCGTCTTTTTGCCATGGAGCGTTGCGCTGGAGAAGCTGGCCGTGGCTGGCGACCGCGAATATGTGGCCCGTTATCTAGGGCTGTAACGGGCGGCCTGTGTATTCCAGCAACAGGGCCGAGATATCATCAGGGAAGTCGGCAGACCCCGCGAACGCGACAAGATCTTCGCGCAGCGTTTCCAGAAAATCCGTCCCGCCACTGGCCTGATTGCGCTGCATCATGTCGATCAACCCTTCTTCCTCCAGCATCTCGCCATCGGGGCGCGGGCATTCTGTCAGCCCATCGGAATAAAGCAGCAGGCGGTCGCCGGGATGAAGCTGCACCTCGAAAGAGCGGAACGGGATTTCCGGAAGGAGGCCCACGGGCATATCGCCGTCTCCAACCATCTCAACCATCCCGTCGACACGCTGCACCATGGGATGTGGATGCCCGGCCTGAACCATGCGCACCAATCCAGTATCAAGGTTCAGGAAGGCCAGCGCGATTGTGAAATAGCGGTCTGTCTGCACCTCTTTCAGCATCAGATCGTTCAGGCGACCGGCTGCAATGTCAGGCGGCAGATCAACCAATGACCCATCAAGGCCGCGCACCAGCGAGATGTTCTGGTCTGGTGAGGCCTCGGAAAGCATGCCCGCAATCCGCGCCGCAATCATGGCCGAGGCGACCCCGTGGCCCGACACATCGAGGCTGAACAGCCCGACTGTGTCGTCGGTCACAGGGAAATAGCCCACCATATCCCCGCCGACATGGCCGCTGGCCTCCAGCATTAGGGAAACCTCCGCCCCGTCGAAGGCACGGCGTCGATCCTGAAGCAGGGCAAGCTGAAGGCGCCGCGCTTCATCAAGATCGCGGTCAATAGCGCCGTAAAGCCCCTGCAATTCGTCCAGAGCGTCCGACAGAATACCATTCTTGCTGCGTAATTCGCGCTGCATCGCCACGATACGCGCACCTGCATTCATGCGGGCGCGCAACTCCGGCGGACTGACCGGCTTTTGTAGAAAATCGTCCGCCCCTGCTTCCAGCCCTTCGGTCAAGGCGTTGCGCTCACTACGAGAGGTCAGCAGCAGGACATATGCGTAGCTTCCAGTGACGTCCTCACGAAGGCGGCGGCAGAATTCCGGCCCGGTCATTTCTGGCATCATCCAATCGCACAGGATCAGCGAAATCTTCGGGTCTCGGGCATGGACGAGCGCTTCGTTGGGATCACCTGTCGAGATTGCGTGATGCCCCCACTTCCGCAGAAGCGCGCAAACAAGGTTCCGCTGTGCCGGACTGTCATCCAGAACCAGCACCTTCAACGGCTCGGCTTTCACACCGAAGGGGGCGTCTTGCAGCTCCGGCGACGGAGCGGTCGCAATACTCATGAACTGGCCTCGCGTTCAGAATCGCCCGCCACAATTGCGCGCCAGGTCTTAATGCCCAGTGAAGCTTTCAATTTGAGCGACTTCTCCATGCGCGGGTGCGAATTTGTTAAGTTTTCCGGCCCTATGGTCCTCGCGGGGGCATCGACTGAGGTGCAGTTTTATGTGTGTGGATTGGGAACGTTTAAATGAGCTGAAAGACGATATCGGCGAAGAGGATTTCGCTGACGTCGCAACGCTTTTCGTGTCCGAATTGCAGGACACTTTATCCGGTATGCAGGTCGCCACCGCTGCGGCCGAGGATTTTCATTTCCTACGGGGGTCTGCTGCGAATCTTGGCTTCACAGCGCTCGTTGCAGCCTGCTCACGCGCAGAGGCCGCCGCAAAGGCGGGCGAGGCACCTGATGTGGCTGCCGTGAAATCGGCGTTCAACGCGGCGCTCGCCGAGATGTCGGCTAAAATGCCGGATCTTGCGATGGCGGCGTAACGGATCAGATCAGGAAGTCGGCGAGAATCTTGTCGTCGGTAATGTCGCGGAATCCGAAGCCGCGCGACGCCACGCGTTCAGCCAAATCCTCAAAACTGCCCGTGCGCTCGGTCTCGATCCCGATCAGGACCGAGCCGAAGTTGCGTGAATTCTTCTTGAGATATTCAAAACGCGTGATGTTGTCTTCGGCCCCCAGCAGATCGAGGAAATCACGCAGTGCGCCCGGACGCTGCGGCAGGCGAAGGATGAAATACTTCTTCAGCCCCTGCCAATTCTGCGCGCGTTCTTTCACCTCGGGCAGACGCTCAAAATCGAAGTTCCCGCCGGAGGTCACACAGACCACCGTTTTGCCTTTGATCTTCTCCGCGACGTCATCCAGTACGTTGATCGAAAGCGCACCCGCCGGTTCCAACACGATGCCTTCCAGGTTCAACATCTCCTGAATCGTCACACAGATGCGGTTCTCGGGCGCGATCAGGACGTTCTTTTTCGACGTGTCTTTCAGCACTTCAAAGGTGCGATCTCCGATCCGTGCAACGGCGGCGCCGTCCACGAATGTATCCGTGATCTCAATGGTTTGCGGCGCCCCGATCTTGAGGGCGGCGGTCAGACTTGCACCCCCGGCAGGCTCCACAAGGGTCAGCTCTGTTGTTGCCCCCATATCGCGCAGATAGCTCAGCATTCCAGCGGACAGGCCGCCCCCGCCGACCGGCAAAACCAAATGGTCCGGCGCGCGACCCAACTGCTCCATCATCTCAACAGCGACCGAGCTTTGGCCCTGAATGACGTCCGCGTCGTCGAAGGGTGAAAGGAAATGGGCGCCTGCCTCAGAACACCAGGCTTTCGCGGCGGCCAGTGTTTCATCAAAGAAATCGCCTTCAAGAATGATCTCAACAGCATCGCCGCCAAATGTCCGGGTTTTGAGCACCTTTTGATCCGGTGTCGTGACAGGCATGTAGATGCGCCCCCTCACCCCGAAATGAGAGCACACGAACGCCACCCCCTGCGCGTGGTTTCCCGCGCTGGCGCAAACGAATTGCGTCTGGTCGGGCTGCGCGTCGCGCACCTTGCGCATGGCGTTGAAGGCACCGCGCAATTTGTACGACCGCACGGGCGACAGATCTTCACGCTTCAGCCATATCTCCGCCCCGTAGCGCTCGCTCAGGTAAGCGTTCTTCTGCAATGGCGTCGCAGGAAACAGATCACGCAGGGCATCCGTGGCGGACCGGGCGGTGGTGGCAAAATCTCTCATGCCAAGGGAAGTGGCGCGTTTGCCCGCGCCTGTCCAGCCTCAGTTCAGCTGACGCCCCTCGATTAGGTTGCCGTAAAGCGTCGTCATAAGAGCCAGGTTCAGCAGCATTTGCAGCCATGTCACGACTAGGCTGAGGGCAACGCCAAACCCGTTGAGTGTGACTTGCTGCTGCACGCCGAATGGCGTTTCAACGGCGGTCGCCTCTCCGAATCCCGCAATGATCCCCTGGTTCAGGATCGTACTGGCCAACGCCAAAACAAAAATCGGCAAGATGATCTGACCAGCCACAGGCGCGGTCGCACGCCAGCTTTCACCGATCCCCAATTTTTCGCCAATCGCAGCGGCGGGAAGGATCAGGCCCACGCGCGTTGCCACCCAGGACAGACCAAAAACAAGGCCGATCCCCAAAAGAAGCGCCAGCGCCGGGGATTGAATGACTGCCACAAGGATCCCGATCACGATGCCAACAGCAAAACCGACACCGATCATGATCAGAAAGATCAAAATGGAATTGCCAAAGTAGTTGCCAATGTTCGATCCGCGCCATGCGGGGAACAGGCCAGTGGGATATTCTTCCAACAGCACAAACCGATGCCACGCGACCGCAGCCCAAAGCCAGCAGACCACGCCTGCTAGAATGGCGATCAGAATGCCCAGGATGCCAATGCCAGTTACGTTGCCTATCTCGCCAGTGGCAGGCGAAAAGGCCGCGCCCGTCAGAAGACCGGGGTTCGTGGCCAGCACGATGCCGATTGGAATGATGATCAGCACCAGCGTGATCCGCGCCGCAGATACAAGGTTGCCGAACACCTGCTGCACCACGTGGCGCAGAAGTTGATAGCCATAGTCCATGTGACGCGCCTCCGCTCGCTTGCCCCGCCTCTGAAAACCCGGTATCGCCCGCGCGGTCAACCATTTGCGACGGAGTTTACCCATGTCTGCGCCCAAGAAGGTCGTGCTAGCCTATTCCGGCGGCCTCGATACCTCGATCATCCTGAAATGGTTGCAGACGGAATACCGATGCGAGGTGGTGACGTTTACCGCCGATCTTGGCCAAGGGGAGGAGTTGGAGCCTGCCCGCAAAAAGGCCGAGATGATGGGGGCCTCCGATATCTACATCGAGGACTTGCGCGAGGAGTTCGTGCGCGATTTCGTCTTCCCGATGTTCCGCGCCAATGCGCTTTATGAGGGGCTGTACCTGCTCGGCACCTCCATCGCGCGTCCGCTGATTTCCAAGCGCCTCGTTGAGATTGCCGAAGAAACCGGTGCCGATGCCGTCAGCCACGGCGCGACCGGCAAGGGCAACGATCAGGTCCGGTTTGAACTCTGTGCCTATTCGCTGAACCCTGAAATTCAGGTCATCGCACCTTGGCGTGAATGGGATCTTGGCAGCCGGACGAAGCTGATCGAGTTTGCCGAAAAGCACCAGATCCCGATCGCCAAGGACAAGCGTGGCGAGGCGCCGTTCAGCGTCGATGCGAACCTTCTGCACACGTCTTCCGAGGGCAAGATGCTGGAGGATCCGTCCGAGGAAGCGCCCGATCACATCCTGCAGCGGATTTCCCGCCCCGAAGACGCGCCCGATGTGCCCGAGATGATCGAGATCGGGTTTGAAAAGGGTGATGCTGTCTCGATCAACGGCGAAGCGATGAGCCCCGCTTCGATCCTGACCGAGCTGAACCGCCTCGGCGGCAAGCACGGCATCGGCATCCTCGATCTCGTCGAAAACCGCTTCGTCGGCATGAAGTCCCGCGGCATCTACGAGACGCCCGGCGGCACAATCCTTCTGGAAGCCCATCGCGGCATCGAACAGATCACGCTCGACAGCGGCGCAGGACACCTGAAAGACAGCATCATGCCGCGCTATGCTGAGCTGATCTACAACGGCTTCTGGTTCTCGCCCGAGCGCGAGATGCTGCAGGCCCTGATCGACAAGTCGCAGGAGCACGTCACCGGCACCGTGCGTCTGAAGCTCTACAAAGGCTCTGCCCGCACGGTGGCGCGTTGGTCCGATCACTCGCTCTATTCCGAGGCCCACGTGACCTTTGAAGAGGATATGGGCGCCTACGATCAGTCTGACGCGCAGGGCTTCATCCAGCTCAACGCGCTGCGCCTGAAGCTTCTGGCCGCCCGGAACCGCAAGTTCAAATGACCATCTCGGTCCGCCCAGTCGAAAAGGCGGACCTTGATGCGCTGTTCGAGCTATGGCCCGCTGACGATCAGCGCCAATTCGTTGCGCCCAATGCTGTGACCGTTGCAGAGGCCGCCTATGAACCGGCGGCCTACGCTTTCACCATCTGGGCCGGTGACGTGCGGGTCGGCCTGATTGCGCTGATCGATATGACCGAACTCGATCCGTCCGAAGTTGCCCCCGAGGATGAGCCGGAGGCCGGTTTGCTTTGGCGGTTAATGATCGGCGAAGCCCATCAGGGCAATGGCTACGGTACCGCTGCGATCCAATGGGCCTTTGAATGGGCGCGCGCACGTGGCCGTCCGCGTATGTCCGTAGAGGTGGTTGAAACCAACACCGTCGCCATTGCGCTCTACGAACGTATGGGGTTCCGCGCCACCGGTGTGATGTACGGCAACGAAGCGCAGATGGCGCGCGACCTCTGATCCTCCGCCGCTACGTTACACTTGCCGCCTTGAGTGCAGCTGCCTAGCCGTAGACCGACCCTCTATGGAGCACCCGAGATGACCCTTTCCGATATCGCCGACCGTATCCGTGCCGCACTCTCCGAGAAGACCTTTGACGGCTCGCTCAAATTCGACTGCGGGGATGAGGGCGTCATCGTGCTGGCCGAAAATTCCGCCACGACGCAGGATCAAGACACCGACTGCACCATCAGGATCAGCCGCGAGAACCTCGGCAAATTGCTGACCGGCAAGTTGAACCCGATGACCGGCGTGATGATGGGCAAGCTGAAGGTCTCGGGCGATATGGGCGTCGCCCTCGGCCTTAGCAAACTGTTGGCCTAAGCGCCCCTAAAGCGTCGCCGCCAGCCGTACCCCTTGGTTGATCGCGCGCTTGGCATCAAGTTCTGCGGCCACATCCGCACCACCGATCACATGCGGCTCGACGCCTTGCTCGATCAGCGTATCCGCCAGCGTCCGCTCCACAACCTGCCCGGCGCAAAGCACCACTGTGTCGCATGCGATCAACGTCGGACTTTCGCGTGCCTCGCCAAAGCTGACATGCAAGCCCTCGGCGTCGATACGCTCGTAATTCACACCCGTCACCATCTGCACATTCTTCATCTTCAGACTGGCGCGGTGGATCCAGCCGGTGGTTTTGCCCAGACCTTTTCCCATCTTCTGCGCCTTACGCTGCAGCAGCGTGACCTCCCGCGCCGGCGCTTCGGGCAAGGGCCCCTCCGGCGCAAGACCGCCCCGATGCTCTGCCGGGTCCGCGACACCCCATTCGCGACGCCAAAGTTCCGGCACCTCAGTCGGGCTTTCGCCCTCATGGGTCAGGTATTCGGCGACATCAAAGCCAATGCCACCCGCGCCGATCACGGCCACGCGGCGACCGACCGGAGCCTTGCCAGCGAGCACATCCACATAGCTCAGAACATTCGGCCCATCCTGCCCGGAAATCTCCGGGTCTCGGGGGCGCACACCGGTGGCAATGATAACCTCATCATAGCCTGCCAAATCATCGGCAGACGCGTCCTGCCCCAACCGCAGATCAATCTGGTGGCGTTCCATCATCGTGGCGAACCAGTCGACCAGCCCGATGAACTCTTCCTTGCCGGGGATCTGCTTGGCCATATTCAACTGCCCACCAACTTGGCTTGCCTTGTCGAACAGAACCACCTTGTGCCCGCGTTCCGCCGCCGTCATCGCGGCCGCCATCCCGGCCGCACCTGCGCCCACGACCGCGATGCGCTTGGGCGTGTCCGCAGGGCCGTAGTCCAATTCCACCTCATGGCAGGCGCGCGGGTTTACCAGGCATGAGGTCAGCTTGCCGCTGAACGTGTGGTCCAAACACGCTTGATTACAGGCAATGCAGGGCGCGATTTCATCCGCACGGCCCGCCTCGGTTTTGGCCACGAACTCCGCGTCGGCCAGAAAGGGTCGCGCCATCGACACCATGTCGGCGCAGCCCTCGGCCAGCACCTCTTCGGCCACATCCGGCATATTGATCCGGTTCGAGGTAATCACCGGAATACCAACCTTACCCATAAGCTTCTTAGTGACCCAGGCAAACGCTTTGCGCGGAACGCTCGTCGCAATCGTCGGAATGCGCGCCTCATGCCAGCCGATGCCCGTGTTCAGGATCGTGGCCCCCGCCGCCTCAACCGCTTGCGCCAATTGCACAACCTCCTCATGGGTTGACCCGCCTGGCACAAGGTCGATCATCGACAGGCGATATATGAGGATGAAGTCGTCGCCCACGGCCTCCCGGCACCGGCGTACGACCTCAACCGGCAGGCGCATCCGGTTTTCGTATGATCCGCCCCAACGATCCTCTCGCTTATTCACGTGCGTGACGAGGAACTGGTTCAGGAAATATCCCTCGCTCCCCATGATCTCGACCCCGTCATACCCGGCCTCCCGCGCGCGAACAGCGGCGGTGACGATATCGGCGATCTGCTTCTCGATCCCCTCTTCATCCAGTTCCTTCGGCGGAAACGGAGAGATCGGCGACTTCACCGCCGAGGCGCTTACGCAATCCGGGCTGTAGGCGTACCGCCCCGCATGCAGGATCTGCATAGCGATCTTGCCGCCATTTTCATGGACCGCATCCGTCACCACACGGTGGTTCGCAATGTCCTGATCCGAGAACAGCCCCGCGGCCCCCGGAAACACGCCGCCTTCCTTGTTCGGCGCCATGCCCCCCGTCACGATCAGCGCAACACCACCCGCAGCCCGATCCGCATAGAAGCGCGCAACGCGGGGCCAATCCTTGGTCTCTTCCAGACCGGTGTGCATGGAGCCCATCAACACGCGGTTTTTCAGCGTCGTGAACTCCAGGTCGAGCGGGGCCAGAAGGTTCGGGTAATGTGCATGTGTCATGGCTGGGGCCTCCCTTGCGTGACGTGCAGGTAAACCGATCCGCGCGCGAAGGTCACGCGAAACCCCGCGTCACGAGGGCGCCCTTTCATCTTGCCAGAAAACCTCCGGGGGAGTCCGCAAGGACGGGGACAGAGCCCCCTTAACCGCGCCCGGTCAGATCAATCCTGGCCCGTCTCGGCGCAATGGCGGCGGAAGGCGCGTTTCAGCATCTCCAACTCGTCGCGCAGCAGGGCTATTTCGCCCCGAATATCCTCATCCAGCGCGGAGCCTGCCATGAGTGTGACCCGATCCAGCACGTCGCCAGACGCGGTGGAGCGAAGACCGACCACTTGCACCCCGTCGCTAACCACCTCAATCGGCAGGTCCAGAGACACAGCTACCGCGCCCTCCTCCTCGGGGTGCGGGGCCAATTGCGCGATCCCGATGATCTTGCCGCGATGAAGCGCTTCAATCTCGGTCTGCGCGGCGCCCGTCAAAATGCCTTCATACCGACCACCCTGTAGCGTGGTGCAAACCAGATTTTCAGCCATGCTCAGCCCCCCAAAGACGTCAGAAATCAGCGCGCGGCGCGCGCAACAGGACCATGTCCCACAAGGCGATGCGGGTCATCTTCGGACCCTCGATGATCAGGTCCAGCCAGGCCTTTTCCAGCCGTTTCTCATTGATCTTGGAATAGGCCAGATCAAACTCCGCCTGGCCGTTGGATCCATCAAATTCCACCTGCCGCACGATTTGTTCCACGTTCGGGCCATGCTGTACGTTCAGACGCGCGTATATTTCCACCGGTTGTTCGCGCTCGGCGACCAGCTTGATGGCAATGAAATGGTTTCGGGTCAGACCGACCAACGCCTCACCGGGCAGATCCTGCACGAACGAGATGAAAGAGCCGTCTGACCGGTAAACCTCCAGCACCAGCCCGAATTGCGATCCGTCCACCCAATCTGGCGTCCGATCCTGCATCAGGCTGAAATCGGCGTTGGTAGCATCGTGAAAAACCGTGATCCCACCCGCGAGTGGCTGCGGTGAACTTAACCCAACAACACCTCGTGGACGCATTTCGGCCTTCCAAGGGTTCGGGCGCACCGCCCAGTCACATTGGTCCGGCCGGTCGATACCATCCGTATCAGACGCCCTGCGCGCCCTCAGCTCCGACCGTGCCTGTGCTGACATAACGTCAAGCCGGTCGCGCAATCCGCGGATGTCACCGGCCATCCGGTTCAACTCAGAACTCGGCAGATCTTTTGGAACGCGTAAGGCGCGTTGCCAGCGTTTGAGCGTCTGGCCAAGGCCAAATCCGCCAAACATTCCGGGAAAATCCTGACCCATTCCGCTCATCCTTCGCACCCACGACCGACGCCTGGCCCTGATCATAGCAGGTTTCTCTTGGCAGACGGTTACCGGAATATCCGCTGAAACAGCCCGCCTTGAAAGAGGCCGCCACCGCCTTGTGCTTCCGCCTGTGGCAGGTCTGCCGCGTTTGCACCCGCAGCGTTCCCCGAATTTGCGGATTGAACCGCGTCCGCAAAGGCCGTCAGGGTCAGAAGCGCGTCCTGGTCGCTGACCTCCTGGTCCGCCAAGGCCAGGACAGAAAGCGTTGCAAGGCGTGGGCCGACATCCATGTAGGCGCGCCAATAGTCCTGCGCCACGCCGCCAAGCGCACCGGCGCTTGTGTCGCGCGCATGCAACAGAAACATGTCTCCGGCCACCCGCGTCTCAAGGATCGTCACGCTCGCCGGGTCACCGGATCGGCTCAACAGGCCACGCCCTGCATCCGACCGGAAGAGACCGTCCAACTCACCAAGATTGGCGGTCAACGCGCCCCCGCCGTCTGAGCGCGCCCCAACCGCTGCGGTCAAAACCGCAGGAATGTCCGGCTGCTGTGCCCGTGCCCGGCCCGAGATGGCCGCACAGTTGCCCAGCAGCACGAAGCCCGTATCGCCCTCATTCCGGGTCGAGGTCGGATCAACGCAGAACCCGCGCGGTCCGGTGATCGTCACAGCATCCGCCGTCACCTGCACCTCGCGTGGGGCGGAGCCATCCCCGCCTCCAAGGCTCACGCAAGCTGCGAGGAGGACCGCAGGTCCGAGGAGGGTCAGCCGACCAAGACGCGCACCGAAGTGCCGCGCCTCAGAGATCCGCATATACGTGCTTTTCCTTCGCCGCTCCCGGATGGGTCACCGCGCCATACCGCGCCTCACCCACAAGCTGCGCGTATTTCCACAGCACGCCCGACGCATAGATCGTCTCACGCGGGCCGGCCCAATCCGCCTTACGGGCGGCCAGCTCCTCGTCGGTCAGGGCCACGGAAAGCTCACCCGTGATTGCGTTGATCGTGATCATGTCGCCGTTTTGCAAAAGGCCAATTGGCCCCGCCACGGCGGCTTCCGGCCCCACATGACCCACGCAGAACCCCCGCGTCGCGCCCGAGAAGCGCCCATCGGTAATCAACGCCACCTTCTTGCCCATGCCCTGACCGCTCAACGCCGCCGTTGTCGCCAGCATCTCGCGCATGCCGGGGCCGCCTTTCGGCCCCTCATTGCGGATCACGATCACTTCACCCGCCTCATAGGCGCGCGCCTTCACGGCCTCAAACGCATCCTCTTCGCATTCGAACACGCGCGCTGGCCCGGTGAAGACCTGCTGCTCCTCGCTCATACCCGCGACCTTCACGATGGCCCCTTCCGGCGCCAGATTGCCGCGCAGTCCAACAACGCCACCGGTCTTGGTGATCGGGTTCTGAACCGTATGCACAACGCGCATGTCCGGCTCGCCCTGGATCTTGTCCAGCGCCTCTTCCATCGTCTCACCCGATGCGGTCAGGCAATCGCCGTGCAACAGACCCTCTTTCAGAAGCTCTTTCATCACCACCGGCACGCCGCCGACCTCGAACAGGTCCTTGGCCACGTATTGCCCGCCCGGCTTCATGTCGACGAAGTAGGGCGTGTCCTTGAAGATGTCGCAGACGTCAAACAGGTCGAAATCGATCCCCGCCTCATGCGCAATCGCTGGCAAGTGCAGGCCCGCGTTGGTCGACCCACCGGTACACGCCACCACCCGCGCCGCGTTTTCCAGCGCCTTGCGTGTCACCACGTCCCGCGCGCGAATGTTCTTCTCCAGCAGGGTCATGACAGCGCGGCCAGACGCCTCGCCATATTCCTTGCGGCCCTCATAGGGTGCGGGCATCCCGCTTGAGTTCAGCAGCGCCAGACCAATCGCCTCCGAGACACAAGCCATCGTATTGGCCGTGAACTGGCCACCACACGCGCCCGCGCTCGGGCAAGCCACACGCTCCAGCACGGCCAAAGCCGCATCACTCAACTCGCCATTCTGGTATTTACCCACGGCCTCGAACATGTCCTGTACCGTCAGGTCGCGCTTGGCGAAATCCTCCGGCACATCCGCGCCTTCCGGCACTTTGCCCGGCAGGATCGTACCGCCATACATGAAGACCGACGGCACGTTCAGGCGCACCATGGCCATCATCATCCCCGGCAGCGACTTGTCGCAGCCCGCAAGGCCTACAAGTGCGTCATAGCAATGCCCGCGCATCGTCAGCTCGACTGTGTCCGCAATCGCATCGCGCGATGCGAGCGACGACCGCATCCCCTCATGCCCCATCGCGATCCCGTCGGTGACGGTGATCGTCGTGAATTCGCGTGGCGTGCCGTTTGCGTTCAGAACACCGGCCTTAGCCGATTGTGCCTGCCAGTTCAGCGCGATGTTGCACGGCGCTGCTTCGTTCCAGCAGGTCGCCACGCCCACGAACGGCTGCGCGATCTGCTCCTCCGTGATGTCCATGGCGTAGAAATACGACCGATGCGGCGCCCGCTCCGGGCCCTCCGTCACGTGACGGCTTGGCAGTTTCGATTTGTCTGGCCGGTTCTGCAACATGGCGTGATCCTCGCTCCCTGATCGGTGACTTGGCCCGTGGAATAGACGCCCCATCGCAAGCGCACAAGCGCCATTGAAGGTGGCGCGCGCCCGGCGTAGGATTGTGAAAACACCAACAATATCGGCAGGCCCGATGCAGTATATCGCCCACGAACCCTATATCGCGCCTGCGCGCGTCAAACCCGAACTCTGGCGATTGCTTCTAGGCATCGTGATGGTGGTGGCCGTCTACGCGCTTGGTGTTGGTATTGTTTTCGGCGGAGTGTTCGTGGTTGCAGGCCCGGCCAACGCCGAACGCTGGATGCTCGAGATGATCGAGGCAACGGGTCCGACCGGCACGCTGCTTCTTTTGGCGACATTTATTGGCATGGCCGTCGGCCCCATGGTGGCTGTTGCGGCCTTCCATGCGCGCCGTATTAGGACACTCTTCGGCCCAATCCCTCGCACCTTCCGCCACTTCCTGATCGCAATGGTCGTCTGCGGCGCTGCCTATTCTGTATCGTTCCTGTTCCCGAATGATGTGGAGATCATCCCGAACCTCGATCGCACCATCTGGCTGTCCTTCCTGCCCTTGGCCCTGGTCGGTGTGCTGCTCCAGACCGGCGCAGAGGAAATCCTGTTCCGCGGCTATATCCAGCAACAGCTTGCCGCCCGTTTCCGCGCCACCTGGGTTTGGATGGTTCTGCCTGCCGTCCTCTTCGGTGTCCTCCATTGGCAGCCCGACATCATGGGCGACAACGCCATCTTTATTGTCGCCGCCGCCACGTTATTTGGTCTGCTCGCCGCTGATCTGACGGCCAAAACAGGCTCTCTCGGTGCCGCCTGGGGCTTCCACTTCGCCAACAATACTGTGGCGATCCTCGTTGTGGCGATGGACGGCCCGCTCTCGGGCCTCGCGCTCTTCACCGCCCCGCTTGATCCATCATCAGCCGAGATTCGTCCCCTGATCCTGCTGGATATGGGCACCACCGTTGTAACCTGGCTCCTGATCCGCCTGGCAGTGACGCGGTTCCCCTGAACCTTCCCCATTTGCATTTCCTTGCACCGCACAATATCTGGGCTTGAAGCTCAAACCACGCGGCTGAGGCGCTTATGAACTGGATCACCAATTACGTCCGTCCCCGGATCAACTCGATCTTCTCGCGCCGCGAGACGCCTGAGAACCTGTGGTCCAAGTGCTCCGAATGCGGCACCATGCTGTTTCACCGGGAACTCAGCGATAACCTGAACGTCTGCACGAACTGCGGCCATCACATGGCCCTGCGCCCCCGTGCCCGGTTTGAGGCGCTCTTTGATAACGGGGTCTTCACTGAGATCGACGTACCAGAACCGCTGGCCGACCCGCTGAAATTCCGGGACCAGAAACGCTATCCCGACCGCATGAAGGCTGCCCGCACCCAAACCGCCGAGGCGGAGGCAATGCTGGTCGCCCAAGGCGAGATCGGGCGTACGCCGATTGTCGCCGCTGCGCAGGATTTCAGCTTCATGGGCGGCTCCATGGGCATGTATGTCGGCAACGCCATCATCGCCGCCGCCGAACGGGCCGTGCAACTCAAGCGCCCGCTGATCCTCTTCTCCGCCGCCGGTGGCGCCCGGATGCAGGAAGGCATCCTCAGCCTCATGCAAATGCCGCGCACAACCGTGGCCGTGCAGATGCTGAAAGAGGCGAACCTGCCCTACATCGTGGTCCTCACCCACCCCACTACTGGTGGTGTGACGGCCTCCTACGCAATGCTGGGGGACGTCCAGATCGCGGAACCCAACGCGCTCATCTGCTTCGCCGGTCCCCGCGTGATCGAGCAGACCATCCGCGAAACCCTGCCCGAGGGCTTCCAGCGCTCCGAATACCTGCTCGACCACGGGATGCTCGACCGTGTGACCCCACGTGGCGAAATGCGCGACGAACTCATTTCCATCGTGCGGATGCTCATGGGCGAAACGCCCCCCGTGAAAGGCGACCTACCGGCCCCGGACACCGATGCCGAGGAACAGCCAACGGAAGCCGCCACGCCGCAGGCCGAAGAAATCGCGCCTGATGCTTCCGCTGATGAGGCGCCAGACGCGGGCGACCGCGCCTGAGGCCTGAGTGCGCTCTGCCCATCTTTGTTCCCCGAAAATGCCCGCCGGAGGCATCCAACCGTTTCAACACGCGCCCCGGCCAGATCCCTAGGCACCGCCCATGACGCACCCGCGCTCCGACGCCCTTCTCGATCGCATGATGACCCTTCACCCCAAGGTCATCGACCTCACGCTCAACCGGATGCACCGCATCCTGACCGCCCTGGGCGAGCCGCAGACGAACTTGCCCCCCGTCATCCACGTCGCAGGCACCAACGGCAAAGGCTCTACCATCGCGATGATCCGCGCCGGTCTCGAAGGGGCAGGGCAAGCCGCCCATGTCTACACTTCCCCCCACCTCGCCCGCTTCCACGAACGCATTCGCCTCGCCGGTGATCTGATCGACGAAGACGCCCTGTCCGACCTGCTCGACAAGTGCCTCGCCGCCAACGGCCCAGAGACGATCACCTATTTCGAGATCACCACAGCCGCCGCCTTCAAGGCCTTCGCCGAGACCCAAGCCGACTATACCCTGCTTGAGGTCGGCCTCGGCGGCCGCGTCGATGCCACCAACGTGGTCGATCAACCCGCGTTGACCGTCATCACCCCCGTCGACCTCGACCACCAGCAATTCCTGGGCGACACGCTCGGTGCCATCGCGGGTGAGAAGGCGGGCATCATCAAGCCCCGCATCCCCGTCGTCATCGGCCCCCAAAAGGATGAAGCGCTTGAGGTGATCGAGAACCGCGCCAGCGGCCTCTCCGCCCCAATCTTCGCCCATGGTCAGCATTTCCACGTCACCACCGAACGCGGCCGCCTGATCTATCAGGATGAAACCGGCTTGCTGGACCTGCCCATGCCGGCCCTCGCAGGCCCGCACCAGATCCAGAACGCAGGCACTGCCATCGCTGCTTTGCGCGTGCTTGGCCAAGGCAACCCCGACGCCGCCATGACCGACGCCACATGGCCCGCCCGCATGCAACGCCTGCGCCACGGCCCTCTGGTCGCGGCCGCGCCGGAGGCCGAGCTCTGGCTCGACGGGGGCCACAACCCCCACGCCGCCCGCGCAATCGCCGCCACGCTTGACCCGCTGCCAAAGCGCCCCACGCACCTGATCTGCGGGATGCTCAACACCAAGGACGTCACCGGCTATATGACGCCGCTCAAACCCCCCGCGGAAAGCCTTACCGCCGTCTCCATCCCCGGCCAGACTGCCACGCTTTCCGCCGAGGACACTGCCAAAGCCGCCACGCAGGCCGGCCTGACCGCCACTACCGCCGACAGCGTCGAGGCCGCGCTCGCCTCCATCACCGCGCACACCCCCCACGCCCGCATCCTGATCTGCGGCTCCCTCTACCTCGCGGGTGAAATCCTCAAGTCGAACGGCTAAGGGCAGGCATTCCACCGGTTGACCCCACCCGCTGGAAACACCACCTTCCGTCATATGCGCTTGACCCTCCCTTTCCTCGCCCTCCTCGCCGCTACGCCAGCCCATGCCGTGCAGCTTCAATTCTGCTGGACCGGCGCGAATGGCTACACGATGGAAGGCGTGATCGAATTTCCCGACGCATATCTTGATACCGGCATCATAACCGAAACCGATGTCACGAAATTCCAGATCATCGGCTTTCTGGACGGCGTCGCCGTCGGGTCCTGGAACATGCGGGACGCGACGTCTGAGACCTCCTGGACCCTGCGTTTTGATACCGACACGCTCCGCTTTCCCACCGGCGGCATCCGCAGCGAAAATTCGTATCAGGAATGGAACGCCAACGGCTCCGTCAACGATTGCGGCGCGGTGGGCGGCTTCGGCTTCAACGGTGGCAACTACGCGCAGGATGTGTGCATCGACAATGTCTGGATCGAGGACAGCTCAATCGATCCCAACACCCCCCTTTTCGCACAGCCCATGGATGTGGAGTTGATTTGCGAAACCGTCGTGCCCACAAGCTAATGGACCAGATCATCGACCTCGCCACTTGGCCCCGTGCCGCGCAATACGCCCTCTTCCGAAATTTCCAGAGCCCACACTACGCCACGACCGTGCGGATGGACGTCACCGCGCTGATGGCCGCCAAGGCGGCCAACGGCACTTCGCCTTATCGCGGGTCGCTCTACGCCATCGGATACGGGCTCCATGCCGTGCCGGAACTGCGCACGCGATTTCGCGGTGACGTTGTCACGCTCTATGACCGCATTGCCCTGTCGATGACCGTTCCGCGCGACGATGGCAGCTTTGGCTTCGGCTATCTCGACTATGACCCGGATTTTGCCGCCTTCGACAAGGCCGCGCAGGCAGAAATTACCCGCGCTCGCACAGCACCGATCGAACCCGACAAAGACGGGCGCAATGACCTCGCCTACCTCTCTTGCACGCCATGGCTTGACTATGTGTCCATCACCAACGCCATGCCCTCGCCGGAGGACTGCATTCCCCGCATCGGATGGGGCAAGATCGTGCCCGAAGGCACGCGCTATTCCATGTCGATGACGGTGGAGGTGCACCACGCCATCGCCGACGGCCTGCATATCGGACGCTATTTTGAGGCGGTGCAAACCGCTCTGGATGGCTTCGCGCTCTGACTCACGCGGGATATGGCCGATGCGTCCGACTTTGATCCGTATCAATCCTCGAAGTGCCCCGGTCTGTTAACCTTTCCAAAATAAGGAGGAGCAGGCCCCATGACCCAGATCCGATCCATCACTCTTTGCGCCACACTTCTGGCCGTCGGATGCACGCCCACCCTCGACGATCAGGTCACCGCCACACGGGGCGCACAGGTCTTTGCTGAGAATTGCGCCGCGTGCCACGGCACCAACGCGCGGGGGGCATCCGATCTGCCAACAGCCACAGGCGACGCGCCGGATCTGACCCTGATCGCCCAACGCAACGGCGGCACTTTCCCTGAGATCGAGACGATGGCCACCATCTACGGCCCCGCCTATCACCAAAGCCGCGGCACCATCATGCCCGAATTCGGCGCGGATGATCTCGGCCCGCTTGTCGTTGTCGAGGTGGAGGAAGGCGTCGGCACACCCATCCCCGCAGATCTCATTGCCCTTTCAGAATACCTGCAATCCGTGCAACGCTGACGCTCGAAGTAGTAGGTTAGCGCGAAGGCATAGCTGCAATGGATTGGGCCAGTCTGTTTTCCATCTTCTTGGCCTTCTTTGTGGTGGCTGTCTCACCCGGCCCGGCAACCCTTGCCGTCAGTACGGTCTCCGCAAGCCATGGCCGCGCAGCGGGCGCGCAATTCGGTATCGGGCTTGGGTTCGGTCTCGCTTTTTGGGGGATCGTTGCGGCAACCGGTCTTGGTGCAGTTTTGCAAACCACCACGCAGCTTCTGCTTGCCATCAAGATTGGTGGCGGTTGCTACCTTCTATGGTTGGCCTACAGCTCGGCCCGTGCAGCGATGCGCCCGAATACGACCCTCGTCGAGGAGCGGGGCAGCCTACCGTCCGGTCGCTGGTTGCTCCGCGGCTTGACGTTGAACCTTTCCAACCCAAAGGCGGTTGTGGCCTGGATGGCCGCTTTGGCCGTCGGCCTGCGCCCCGATGATGGTCTGGCAGCCGTCGCCGTGGCGACTTGCGGATGTGCGATGATTGGCTTCGCGATCTATGCAGCCTACGCCGCTCTGTTCTCGCTCGGCCCAATTCGACAGGTCTATGCCCAGTTTCGCCGCTGGATCGATGGCGTCGTCGCCGGACTATTCGCAATCGCAGGGCTGGCTCTGATCCGCTCGGCGTTTCAACGCGGCGCAACTTCGCCCTAAAGCCTCAATCCTTCTTCCGTCCAAACGGTTTCACCGGCGCGTCCTCAAACTGCACCGGCAAATCACCAAACAAGCCACCCTCCGCACCGCCCCAATCGCGCATCCATGGCAGCGGCTCAGCCAGCGCGCCGCCTTCGGCCCACTCGAAATATCCCAGTTCACCCCCTGCCGGGATCGGCGCACATGGCACCGGGTCCTGCAACAGCAATCCGGCCTCGCCGCCGAACCATGGGCTGTCGCTTGCCGTGACAATCTCCACTACCTCCACTGTCCCGATGATCGCCCGCCTCGGCAGCGCATCCGGGCGTGGCACACGCACGCTATCCCGCGCCCATCGCCAGACGAGGTAGTCGTATTCCGCTTGCTTCATGCCAATCGCCGCATGGATCGCGATACGCCCCGGCGTCATCCGCCCCGCCCGAATCGACCCGAGGGATCGGTTTTCCACATCCTTGCCGCCGTGGATGATCGCCCAGGCCGAGGGCTGGCGGACGGATAGGGCAAGAGGGGGGATATCTGTGGTCATGGGTTGTTTCGATTATGATAGAAGAACGCCTGCAAAGTCTTCCCGTTCGGGAACACTTTTGACGCCGTTAACCCAGAAATTCCTCCCGTTCGGGAACAACTCCTCCCGCATGGGAGGACTTCTGGGCGTGTGGCGAAGGGGCTTCAGGTAAGATTTTCTAACCCGTGACTGATCCCCAATCCGCGCTCTGCATTTCACGCAAGCGGCTGGCAGTCCGCTCGAATTCGAACGCCCCGGTGCCTTCGACATACAGCGCCTCTGGCTCAGCGGCTGCACTGGCCACAAGGCTCACCTTCCCCTCGTAAAGTGCGTCAATCAACGTCACGAACCGCTTCGCCTCGTTCGCCTTTTCGCGGCTCATTTTTGGGATGTCCTCCAGCACCAGAACCTTCGTCGCACCCACGAGTGCAAGGTAGTCTGCAGGTCCCAGCGGCTTGCCACACAGATCATCGAACGACGCCCGCGCCTGCCCCGCCCAAAAGCGTGGGATAACCACCTCACGCCCCTTCACCTCCAGCACCAGCGACTCTTCCTTGCCGCCGGTCAGATCGCTCCAGATAAGGTCGATGGATGCCTTGGCACTGGCATCTGCAGGCGCAAACCAAACCTGTTCACCCGATAGGCGATCCTGCCGGTAATCCGTGTCGGCCGCCAGTTCGTGCACCTCCAGCCGCTCTTCCAGAAGCGCAATGAATGGTAGGAAGAGCTGCCGATTTAGCCCATCTTTATAAAGGGTTGAGGGGTGCCTGTTGGAGGTTGTGACAATCACGACGCCCGCTTCGAACAACCGCTCGAAGAGGCGGCCTACAATCATCGCATCGGCAATATCAGTGATTTGCATCTCGTCGAAACACAGCAGTTTCAGGTCGCGTGCGATGTCGTCGGCCACGGGTTTGATCGCATCCTCGACACCCGTTTTTCGGGCCTCATGCAACGCCGCCTGAACCTCCTGCATGAAGGCATGAAAGTGCACCCGCCGCTTGCCCGGAACCGAAGCGTGTTGAAAGAACAGATCCATCAACATCGACTTGCCGCGACCGACCCCGCCCCATAGGTAAAGCCCCTGCTTTCCCATCGGCTCCGCCTTGCGAAACCGCGCCAGAAAGCCGGTGCGCTCCGGGGCTTCCAGACGTTCTCGCACCTGTTCAAGCAGATCAATGACCATCCGCTGCGCCGGATCGGGCCGAAGCAGGCCTTCGGCCACGCGCGTGTCGTATAGGGCGGTCAAATGCTGCGACATGGGGCAAGTCTTTATGCAAAAGGCACGAGTTTGCCCATAAAAATCAACAAGATCAGGAAATGTGAAGCCTCAAGTCAAAACCTCTGATTTGACGCCCGTGCGCAACCCGGCCAATCTCCCCAAACGCCAATTCGGGATGAGAGAGATGGACCGCACCGACCGCCTGATAACGCCCGTTTTGATCGGCGGCTGCGCCATCATCCTGATCAGCTTTGCCATCCGCGCGAGCTTTGGCTTGTTCCAGATCCCAATCGCCGAGGAGTTCGGTTGGCTCCGCGCCGAGTTCTCCATGGCAATCGCCATTCAGAACCTCGCATGGGGCATCGGACAGCCGATTTTCGGCGCAATTGCCGAGAAGGTTGGCGACCGCAAAGCCATCGCCCTAGGGGTGGCTTTATACGTGATCGGGCTTGTCGTATCGGCCTACGCCATCACGCCAGGGCAGCATCAATTCCTTGAAATTCTTGTGGGTTTCGGGATCGCGGGCACTGGCTTCGGCGTGATCCTCGCCATGGTTGCACGTGCGGCGTCGGACGAGAACCGGTCGCTGACATTGGGTATCGCGACCGCCGCAGGCTCAGCCGGGCAGGTGGTGGGCCCGCCGATAGCCGAGGCCCTTCTGGGCGCGTTCCCTTGGCAAACGGTGTTCCTGATTTTCGCCGGAATCATCTTTGCATCTCTACTGTTCTTGCCTCTGCTCAAGGCACCCGAGAAACCGGAAACGCCCGAGCTGGAAGAAACCCTTGGTCAAATCCTCGGCAAAGCCTTCCGCGACCCCTCCTTCACGCTGATCTTCATCGGCTTCTTTTCCTGCGGCTATCAGCTGGCCTTCATCACCGCCCATTTCCCCGCGTTCATCACCGAATATTGTGGCCCCATCGCGCCCGGCGGTGTTCTGCATACGATGGGCGTCACGACGACCTCGGCGCTCGGGGCCATCGCTATCGCTTTGATTGGGCTAGCGAATATAGCAGGCACGTTGCTTGCGGCCTATCTTGGCAAAACCTATTCCAAGAAGAACCTACTGGCGCTGATCTACATGGGCCGCACAGTTGCAGCAGCAACCTTCATCCTGCTGCCGATCACTCCCACAACGGTCATCATCTTCTCGGTTGTGATGGGGTCGCTCTGGTTGGCAACCGTGCCCCTGACCTCGGGCCTCGTCGGTTACATCTACGGCCTGCGATACATGGGAACGCTCTATGGGATCGTCTTCTTCAGCCACCAACTTGGTAGCTTCGTGGGCGTCTGGCTCGGTGGTTTTATGTACGACCTTTACGGCAACTACACAGTCGTCTGGTGGGTTGGCGTGGGTGTCGGTGCGCTAAGCGCCATTGTGCATCTGCCGATCAAAGAAATTCCTTTGGGCAAGCGCGCGCCGCAGGCCGCCTAACGCGCTTTCACAGCATCCAGGATGTAGCGCGCGACCATCAGGTCCAGATGCGCGCCGCCGCCGTTCTTGCACAGGGTGATTTCGCTGTCCGAGCCACGTTCAAAACGGTCCATGTCGTAGAAGTCTCCGACCACGTCCGACTCGAAGAACACGCCTTCCTCCAACGGGATCTTCAGTTCACCAATATGCCCGAACGTCGTGGCGCGGCTGTCGACGAATACCCGCGCGCGGCGCAGGCAATCGTCGTCCGCTTCGCGCATGTCGGGGCGGTAGGCGCCAATCAGGTCGATGTGCTGGCCGGGTTGCAGACATTTGCCCTTTAGGATCGGTTCGGTGGTCATGGTGCCGGTGGCGATGATGTCGGCGGCTTCCACGGCCTCGCGCAGATCAAGCGCGATGGAGACATCAGGGTAGTCCGCGCGTATGTTTGCGACGTTTGCGAGCGTTCGGTTCCAGATCGTGAACTCCGAATTGGGAAAGGCTGCGGCGTAGGCCTCCCGCATGGATCGCACCACGTTGCCGGCCCCGATCAGCAGGATGTTTTTGCTGTCCGGTCGTGCCAGCTTGCGCGCGGCCAGAAGGCTGTCGCCGGCTGTCTTCCACTTGGTCAGCAGGTGAAAGTCGATGATTGCCTCAAGCGTGCCGTCCGTATCGGAAAACAGACAAACGCCCCCATGGATCACAGGCTTGCCCTCGTCCTTGTTGCCCGGAAAGATCGTTGCGGTTTTCACCAACTGCCCCAGCCCGTCAATCCAGGCCGCGCGGGACAAAAGCGTATCGTCACCGCGATAGAGGAAGGTGTCGTCAATCTCGGCCCGCGGCATTTTATGGCCTGCCTCGATCGCATCGCTTAGGGCGATCCAGTCCAGCTTCTCCTCGGCCTCTGGCCCGATAATCAACGTCATGCCTGTGCCTCCTCTGCGCTCAACAGGCCCTCTTGCAGCAACCTGTCTGCCCATCCTTGCGGCCCGTCGAATAGATGCGTCTGCCACCCGCGTGCCTGTGCGGCCTCGATATTATCCGCCCGATCGTCGGCGAAAAGGAGGGTTTCCGGCAGTAGGCCACAATCCGCCTCGACGCGGGCATAGATCTCGGCGTCAGGCTTGGTAACGCCCATATGGCCCGAGATGTAGGAGCGGTCGAATTCCGTCAGGAAGGGGTAGACCGGCTTGGCGATATCGAAGGTTTCGATCCCGAAATTCGATAATGCAAAGACCGCCACGCTGCGACGACGCAAATTGCGGAGGAGGGTCACAGAATGCGGGATCGCGGGGCTTGCCATATGCAGCCAGTCATCATGCCACAGCATGATTTCGTCGTGCCAGTCGGGGTTTGCGGCTGCGCATTCCGTCACCATCGCGTGGAAGTTCTCACCCCGATCCACACGGTCATTCATCACATGCAGGTCGACCGTCGCAAACATCGCGCGGCGGCGCTCTTCCCCAATCACGCGGTCATAGTGCCGTTCGGGCTGCCATTCGATCAGCACATTGCCGATGTCGAAGACGACGGCCTCGATGCCCATCAGGCGGAGTAGAGCGCGTCGGCGTGGAAGGCGATATGTTCTTCCATGAAGCTCGACACGAAGAAGTAGGAATGGTCGTAACCAGGCTGCATCCGAAGCGTCATTTGCTGGCGACGCGCGGCGGCGGCATGGGCCAATGCCTCGGTTTTCAGCAAGTCACCGAATTGGTCATCGGCCCCGGTGTCGATGAGCATCGGGCCGTCGAAGCCGGTGGCGTGCATCAGAAGCGTTGCATCGTGAGGCGCCCATTTCTCTTCATCCGCACCGAGATATGCGTTGAGCTGTTTGCGGCCCCAGTCGCTGTCCGTCGGGTTGCAGATTGGCGCGAACGCTGAGACGGAGGCAAACCGTTCGGGGAAGCGCATCGCGATGGTCAGCGCCCCATGGCCGCCCATGGAATGGCCTGTGATGGCTTGGCGCGCGGGATCGAGCGCGAAATTTTCGAAGACCGTGTTGGGCAGATCCTCGGTGATGTAATCCCACATCTGGAAGTGCTGTGCCCAAGGGGCCTCGGTCGCGTTCACGTAGAAACCCGCACCTTGGCCGAGGTCGTAGGCCGCATCATCCGCCACGCCGTCGCCGCGTGGCGACGTGTCTGGGAAGATCAGCGCGATGCCTTGCTCCGCTGCCCATCCCTGCGCACCCGCCTTGTTCATGGCGTTCTCATGGGTGCATGTCAGGCCTGACAGGTACCAGAGCACCGGCACCGGGCCAAACTGTGCCTCTTCCGGAAGGAACAGACCAAAGGTCATGTCGGTCTGAGTGGCGTTGGAGGCGTGGCGATAAACACCTTGCGTGCCGCCAAAGGCCTTGTTTTCGGAAATCGTTTCCATCTGCTCGGGTCCCCCGTATGTTTTTTACTGCCTAACGCGCGGGTGGGGCGGCGCGCAATCCTTACGTGCCTGTCAGCGGGGCCAACCACGCGATCACAGCGGATACCGTCAGGATCGACACGGCAGTCGAGATCAGGATTGCAGCGGACACACGCTGCGGCGCGACCCCGTAGTGCTGCGCGAGGATGTAGACATTGCCCGCCACCGGCAGTGCGGCGGCTGCGATCATCACACCGGCATCGTAATCCGGTACGTCGAACAGGAAGAGGGCGGCGATTGCCACGGCTCCGGGGTGGAGGACCAGTTTGCAGAACGTCAGCCAGCCAGCGACTGACATACGCTCGGCCGATTTGCCCGCGAGAGACGCACCGATAGCAAAGAGCGCACCGGGTGTAGCGGCAGCGCCCAAGATGGCCAGGAACTCATTCACCGGACCCGGCACGTTCCATCCGGTCGTGGACCAGGCCAGACCCAGAACAATTGACACAATCATCGGGTTTTTCAGCAGACCAATCCCGACCGTGCGCAGAACGCCAAGTGACATGCGGCCATCCCGGCTTCCGGTGACGATAATCACGATCAGGCTCGAAAAGACGATCAGGTCGACCGAGAGCACCAGGATCACTGGGCCAGCGGCGGCCTCTCCCAAAAGCACCACCAGCATGGGGATGCCCAGGAAACCCACATTGCCGATGATGGCGCATTGCGCCTCGAACGCGGCTTCGGTCACGGGTCGTTTGCGGATCATCGCAATCAAAGTCGCCAGCAAATATACGACAATGCAGCCGGAAAGATACGCGCCGACAAATTGCCAATCGATGATCTCTGCCAGCGACAGGTTCGCCGCGAACCGGAACAGCATCGCTGATAGCGCAAAGTAGAAGACGAACTTGGTCAGATAGGCAGCGGCCTCGGACGTGAAGAACCCGGTGCGGCAGGCCTGAAACCCCAGCGCAATCAGCGCAAAGAACGGCAGGGTTTTCAGGAAGATATCGACCATGGTCCAGCGCTACGACACAGGTGTTGCCCTGTCCAGACGTCAAACCTGACGAAACGTCCAGCTTGCCGAAACTGAACTGGTTAGTTTACAATAGCTGTCAGGAAGGGAAGACGAGCCAAAATGAACGCCGAGACGCAGATCAAGAAAGGTCGAAAATTCGACCAGGTCATCGCGGGTGCGCGCGCCGTCTTCATGCGTGAAGGTTTTGAAGGCGCGTCCGTCGACGAAATCGCGCGCGATGCGGGCGTGTCAAAGGCGACGCTGTATTCGTACTTCCCTGACAAGCAGCACCTGTTCCTTGAAGTTCTGAAGCTCGAATGCGACGCGCAATCCGAGGTCGAGGTTCTGTTTGAGCAGACCGGCCTGAGCGTCGAAGAAAAGCTCTGTGTGATCTGCAAAAAACTGATCACCTTCTTTCTGAGCGATTTTGGGCAGGATATGTTCCGCGTCTGCGTGGCTGAAGCGAAGCGGTTCCCGGAGTTGGGCGAGACCTTCTACCTTAGCGGCCCGAGGCATTGGGGTGAGAAGATCGCAGGTTTCCTCAGCAGTGAAAAAGCGCGCGCTGTACTGGATATCGAAGATCCATTCCTCGCCGCCGACCAGCTGGCGCAGCTGTGCCGCACAGACCTGATGCTGAAAGTCATGTTCGGGATCGAGAAGAACCCCGCCGAGGCCGAGATTGACCGTATCGTTGATGAGGCCGTGCGGACATTCCTTGCCCGCTATCGTCGTGCGCCGAAAGCTGCGGGTTAATCCAAACGCCGCACCAATAGCTGGTTGCCCGCACCGCGCTTCACCTCAAGCATCTTCAGGCTTTCGACCAGATCGCTCAGTTTTCGTTTGCCATAGGTGCGCGTGTCGAAATCGGGGTTGGCTGCAGTCATGTATTGACCCAACTGACCCAGCGAATACCAATCATCTTCCTGTTCGATCGATTCCATCGCGCGAAAGATCAGGTCACGTGCTTCGTTCAGTGGGCGCCCTTCCGGTTTGCCATTCGATTTTTCCTCACCCTTGGGCGCTTCCGGCAGGATGTTCTCAATAAAGATGAATCGCTTGCAGGCCTTGCGAAATGCCTCAGGCGTTTTCTGTTGGCCGATACCGTAGACGTCGAGGCCCTGTTCGCGAATGCGGCTGGCCAAGCGGGTGAAGTCGCTGTCGGATGAACACAGGACAAAACCGTCGAAACGGCTGGAATGCATCAGGTCCATCGCGTCGATCACCAGCGCAATGTCGGAGGCGTTCTTGCCCACAGTATTAGCGGGTTGGTGGAAGGGAACGATCCCGTACTCGGCCTGAACATTGGACCAGCCCTTCATGTGGGTTGAGCTGAAATCACCGTAGATGCGTCGAACGGAGGCTTCGCCGAAACCGGCAATCTCATCAAAGATCGCCTTGGCGTGTTTGTGGCTGGTATTGTCCGCGTCGATCAGGACGGCGAGAAGCGGTGTATCGTTGGCCATGTCTGCTCCGGTGTTTCGAGGCAACCTGACATAGGTGCCATCGAACCGCCAGCCGCAGCAGAACGACCCAGCGTAACGCAAAGAGGCCGCCCCAGAATGGGACGGCCTTTCAAATCTTGAACTGGCGCGCTTGGCTTACTTGGTTGCAGCAGGCGCCGGGGCCGGAGCCGCGCCGCCAGGGACGCCGTTGCCGTCAACGACTTCATCCCAGATATCGCCAAGACGGTCCGCGATGGTTTCGCGCGCATCGCTGTCGTCATCGTAATTGTAGACGACAAGGAACGGCTCAACGAAACCGCCGTCTTCCGCACAGATGAACAGGCCATCAACCACTTCACCGCGCAAGTCGTAGCCGCCAACAGTCCAGTTCGACCGGCCCGTAAAGCCATCGCCACCAAAGCGCGCGCGATAGGTGTTAAAGGTCGTCTCTGCGTAGTTCATGCAGGTATCCAGATCGCCGATGGCCGAAAAGTCTGTCACGGTCCAACCTTCGGCCTGCGCACCACCCGCGGCGGCAAGGGAAAGAGTAGCTGCAATAAGCGTCTTTTTCATTTGGGGTCCTTTCAAAAGTCTTTCTTGGGGAAGGGTCAGTAAACGACCACGGACCGGATCGACTTGCCTTCATGCATCAGGTCGAAGCCTTCGTTGATCTGGTCGAGGTTGAGGGTGTGGGTGATCATCGGGTCGATCTCGATCTTGCCGTCCATGTACCAATCGACGATCTGCGGTACGTCTGTCCGCCCGCGCGCGCCGCCGAAAGCAGTGCCGCGCCAAGACCGGCCGGTGACAAGCTGGAAGGGGCGGGTGGAGATTTCCGCACCTGCAGGGGCCACGCCGATGATGATCGACTCGCCCCAGCCCTTATGGGCCGACTCAAGTGCTGCGCGCATCACCTGCACATTGCCGGTGGCGTCAAATGTGTAGTCAGCCCCGCCGCCGGTCAGCTCAACCAGATGGCCCACAAGATCGCCCGACACTTCGGACGGGTTCACGAAGTCGGTCATCCCGAAATGCTTGGCCATTTCGACCTTGCCGGGGTTCAAGTCGACACCGACAATCTGGTCGGCGCCTGCGAGACGCAGGCCCTGGATCACGTTGAGGCCAATGCCGCCAAGGCCGAAGACAATCGCACGGCTGCCGATCTCAACCTTGGCCGTGTAGATCACCGCGCCAATGCCGGTCGTCACACCGCAGCCGATATAGCAGATCTTGTCGAAGGGCGCGTCCTTGCGGACCTTTGCCAGCGAGATCTCCGGCAGAACCGTGTGGTTCGAGAAAGTCGAGCAGCCCATGTAATGCAGGATCGGGGTGCCATCGAGCATGGAGAAGCGCGACGTGCCATCGGGCATCAGACCCTGACCTTGGGTCGCGCGCACCTTCTGGCAAAGGTTTGTCTTGGGATGCAGGCAGTATTCGCATTCACGACATTCTGCTGTGTAAAGCGGGATCACGTGGTCGCCGGGTTCCAGCGAGGTCACGCCGGGCCCGACCTCCAACACAACGCCCGCGCCTTCATGGCCGAGGATCGCCGGGAACAACCCCTCTGGGTCAGCGCCCGAAAGGGTGAATTCATCAGTATGGCAAATGCCGGTGGCTTTGATCTCCACCAACACCTCACCGGCCTTGGGGCCCTCAAGGTTCACTTCCATCACTTCAAGTGGCTTACCCGCTTCAAGCGCGACGGCTGCACGTGTCCGCATTTTTCCTAGTCCTCCCACAGACTTGCTTTGATGCCAGACTGTGACAAACTCGCCATCAAAGCAACGGAGGATAGCATGACCCGGTTTGCCCTTTTGTCTGTCATTTGCGTGATCGCGTCGTGTGCGCCCACCGATCCCTTTGCAGACTTCGATGCCTTAGGCCCCGACGCGTGCGGTGCGGATGCGGCGCAAGGGCTGGTTGGTCAGCCCCTTGAGGCCGCTGCGGGGGTCACTGCACCGGGCGGCGTCCGACGCATCGGGCCGGAAGATCTGGTAACAACGGATTTGGCTCCGGAGCGCATGAACATTTGGCATGACGGCACAACGATCACGCGCATCACCTGCAGCTGAGGGTCGGGGAGTCCTTACCCTACGCGCTCGTGAGTAGTATTTCAGGCCGCCTCCGGCCATGACATCTCCAGATTTTAGATTTTGGAGATTTCACAATGACCCCTTCCTTCAAGGCGATTGCCGCCGCCCTTCTTGTCACCCTCACCCCGCTGGCCGCCAGCGCCCAATCCTTTGGCATTGGCCATACTGGCCCCGGCAGCTGGCCGAATAGCATCAACGGCACGCTCCCCACCCCCGGCCAGAGTGTTGGCACGCCGGTCCTCGTTACGGATTGCGGTGCCGCACGTCTGCAAGATTTTCTGGGTCGCAACATACGTCACGTTACCGTTCCCTCCAGGGCGCGGGTGATCGGCCCCGATACGATCGTGACCTTTGATTACCGCACGGACCGCCTGAACATCGCTTATGAAGGTTATGGCACCATCACGCGGGTCTATTGCGGGTGATCTGATCGTCTGCCTTTGTGGGTGTGAGCGAAAAAGCTTCACCCACACCCAAGGATGGGGCGCGCAGCCGCGTCATAAGCATGACTAAGACCTGCAACCGGCCAATTGCGCCCCATTCCCACGGAGAGTTTTCCCATGTCCGTTTCCAAAACCCTCGCCACTGCGGCTTTCCTTACAGCGCTGATCCCCTCCATAGCGGCAGCGCAGGACACCACCCCCGAGGCCGGTCCTATGGAGGCGACCCCGTGCGGTGCCGAGCATTTTCAGGACCTCATCGGCACCCATGTCAGTGAGGTCGCGCTGCCCGAAAACGCGGAAGTGGTTCGGCCCAACACGATCCGCACGATGATATACTTGGCCGAACGGCTCAACATCGGGTTGGACGAAAACGACCATGTAGCACTTGTCTACTGCGGGTGATCTGCCAGCCGTACGCCGCGCCTTGCGCTTGGGAATGATTCCCCCTATGTACCGCTCAACAGCGGCGCTGGGGAAACTTGGCACCACCGGAAAATCAGCGGGCCGCACGGCCCGCTTTTTCGTTTCTAGGACCCTTGATGTCTGACCTGATCGCAAAGACCGCCATCGACCGTCGCATGGCTGAAATCCTCATCCCGGTGATTGAAAACCTAGGGTTCGAGGTTGTGCGCATTCGCGTGATGGGCGGCAAGACGAACACGCTGCAAGTCATGGCTGAACGCCCCGAAGGCGGGATCGAAGTGGACGAATGCGCCGAGATTTCGAATGCGATCTCTGTGGTGCTCGACGTCGAGGACCCTCTGGAAGACGCTTATGCGTTGGAAGTCTCCAGCCCCGGTATCGACCGGCCTCTGACCCGCCTGAAGGATTTCGAGACCTTCGAAGGGTATGAGGCCAAGGTCGAGACGACCGACATGATCGACGGCCGCCGCCGCTTCAAAGGCGTGCTCGCCGGTGTTGAGGGCGAAGATGTGCTTCTGAACCTCGACGTGAACGGCGAAACCCAAACGGTCGGTCTGAATTTCGATTGGCTCAGCGACGCGAAACTCGTCCTGACCGACGACCTGATCAAAGAGATGCTCAAGCAACGCAAGGAAGCGGGCATCATCGACGAAACCCAGTTTGACGAAATCGAGGAAGACCCCTCGACGCCTGAGGAGTAAGACCCATGGCCATCACATCAGCCAACCAGCTGGAACTGTTGCAAACCGCCGAAGCGGTGGCGCGCGAAAAGATGATCGACCCCAATCTGGTGGTCGAGGCGATGGAAGAGTCGCTGGCCCGCGCAGCGAAGTCTCGCTACGGCAGCGAACTTGATATCCGCGTCTCCATCGACCGCAAGACGGGCCGCGCCACGTTCACCCGCGTGCGCACTGTCACCGATCCCGAGCTTCTCGAAAACGACAAGGCGGAAATGCCGCCTGAAGAAGCGACGGCGCTCATCAAGGGCGACCGTCCGAATGTCGTCGTTTTCAACGCCAAGTCGCACATCTATGACGAAGAAGGTGAGTTGGTTGAAACTAAGGATGTGAAGCGTTTCGTTCTGCGCGCGCCCACGGAAACCGACCGGATGCTGACTGAGGGCATCGACCAGAATGTTGAGCCGCAGCTTGGCGACATGATCGCCGATGAAGTGCCGCCGGTCGAAATGGGCCGGATCGCCGCGCAATCCGCCAAGCAGGTGATCCTGCAAAAGGTGCGCGAAGCTGAGCGTGACCGTCAGTACGAAGAATTCAAGGACCGCGCAGGCACCATCATCAACGGTGTCGTCAAGCGTGAAGAATACGGCAACGTCATCGTCGACGTGGGTGCCGGTGAAGCGCAACTGCGCCGGAATGAGAAGATCGGCCGCGAAGCCTATCGCAACGGCGACCGCATCCGCTGCTACATCAAGGATGTCCGTCGTGAGAATCGCGGCCACCAGATTTTCCTGAGCCGCACCGCGCCGGAATTCATGGCCGAGCTGTTCAAGATGGAAGTGCCCGAGATTTACGACGGCATTATCGAGATCAAGGCCGTGGCCCGTGACCCGGGTTCGCGCGCCAAGATCGCCGTGATCTCGTACGATGGTGGCATCGACCCGGTGGGTGCCTGCGTTGGTATGCGCGGCTCGCGCGTGCAGGCCGTCGTGAACGAGCTTCAGGGCGAAAAGATCGACATCATCCCCTGGAACGAAGATGCGCCGACCTTCCTAGTGAACGCGCTTCAGCCCGCCGAGGTGACCAAGGTTGTTCTCGACGAAGACGCCGGCAAGATCGAAGTCGTGGTGCCTGATGAGCAACTTTCCCTAGCCATTGGCCGTCGCGGCCAGAACGTGCGTCTGGCCAGCCAATTGACAGGCCTCGACATCGACATCCTCACCGAAGAAGAGGAATCGAAGCGTCGTCAGGCGGAATTCGAAGAGCGCACCAAGCTGTTCATGGACACACTCGACCTCGACGAATTCTTCGCACAGCTTCTGGTCTCCGAAGGCTTCACCGCCTTGGAAGAGGTCGCCTATGTGGAGTTGGACGAGCTTCTGGTTATCGATGGTGTCGACGAGGACACCGCGAACGAATTGCAGGCCCGTGCCCGCGACTATCTCGAAGAGCAGAATAAAAAGGCGCTTGAACAGGCGAAAGAGCTTGGCGTCGAAGATAGTCTCATTGAATTTGAGGGCCTCACGCCCCAAATGTTGGTGGCCCTTGGCGAAGACGGCGTGAAGACGCTTGAGGATTTCGCAACCTGTGCGGACTGGGAACTGGCCGGTGGCTGGACAACCGTCGACGGGGAACGCGTCAAGGATGACGGCCTTCTGGAACCTTTCGATGTGACGCTTGAGGAGGCGCAGAACATGGTAATGACTGCACGTCTGCAACTCGGCTGGGTGACCATCGAGGAGCTTGAGGCGCAAGCCGCCGCCGAAGCCGAAGCTGCTGCAGAGGAGACGGCAGAGGGCTAACGCCCTCTGGCCCGCGCCCGCGCTGATGAGCCGCGGTGGCCGACATAAGGACCGGAGCGACGGTCCCGAACGCAAGTGCATCGCCACGGGTGAAGTCGCGCCAAAGCGCGGCTTGATCCGCTTTGTGGTCGCACCGGATGGGCAGATCGCACCGGATATTCTGGAACGTCTGCCCGGTCGGGGCATTTGGGTCAGCGCGGATCGAGCGGCCATGGAACTAGCGGTGAAGAAGAACCTCTTCTCTCGTGCGGCTAAGCAACAGGTTCAGATGTCCGAGGATTTGGTTGACCGTGTTGAAGCCGCTTTGGCCCGCCGTCTGACCGACCTGATCGCGCTCAATCGCAAGGCTGGTGGCGCGGTCGCAGGCTTCGAAAAGGTGAAGGATTGGCTGGCCACGAAGAAGGTCGCCGTATTGCTCCAGGCCTCTGACGGGTCCGAGCGTGGAAAATCAAAACTCTGGACCCCGGAAGGGGCCCGGTATTTCAGCGTCCTGACAGCCCAGGAATTGGGTTTGGCATTCGGACGCCAAAGTGTGATACATGGCGCGCTTGCCGCTGGTGGACTCGCCCCCCGTGTTGTAGAGGGGGCCGCGAAACTCCAGGGACTGCGCATTGCAGACGGTGGCCAGACCACCGGGAAAGACGAAAAAGACGCATGAGCGATCAGGACGGAAAAAAACCTTTGGGCCTCTCCGGTGGGGCTCGGTCAGGCCGCGTGAACCAAAGCTTCTCACGTGGGCGGACGAAGTCTGTTGTTGTCGAGACCAAGCGCAAGCGCGTGATGGTGCCCAAGCCCGGTGCCCAATCGGCGGCCGCGCAGAATGCCGAAGGCGGCAAGCGCGAGAAGTCGGTCCCAGACGCAGAGATGGAGCGCCGTCTAAAGGCATTGCAGGCCGCCAAAGCCCGCGAAGCCGAAGACGAAGAGCGCCGCGTCGCCGAAGAGCGTGAGCGCGAAGAAGAACGCGCCCGCCGCCGTGCAGAGGCCGAGGCCAAGGAACGCGAAGAGCGTGAGCGCGAAGATGCGCTGAAGGCCAAGGAAGAAGAAGATGCCCGTCGCAAGGCCGAGGAAGAGGCGCGCCGCAACGCACCGCCTCCGGCCGCTGATGCAGCCGCCGCCGCCGGTGCCGCCGCAGGCGCGCCACGTGGTGGCGCCAAGCAGGCCCCCGCCCGCCGTGAGCCGGAGCGTGACAACAAACGCAACGACCGCGGTCGTGGCAACGATGGCGGCAACCGCCGCTCGGGCAAGCTGACCGTGAACCAAGCGCTGTCAGGCGGTGAAGGTGGGCGCCAACGCTCGCTTGCCGCGATGAAGCGCAAACAGGAACGCCAGCGCCAAAAGGCAATGGGCGGTTCGGTCGACCGCGAAAAGGTCACGCGCGACGTGCAGGTGCCTGAAACCATCGTTGTGTCCGAACTGGCCAACCGCATGACCGAAAAGGTCGCCGATGTGGTCAAGGCGCTGATGAACAACGGCATGATGGTCACTCAGAACCAAGTGATCGACGCCGATACGGCGGAACTAATCGTCGAGGAATTTGGCCACCGTGTTCAGCGTGTGTCCGATGCGGACGTGGAAGATGTGATCGACGCGGTGGAAGATGCACCCGAAGATCTGCAGGCGCGTCCGCCGGTCATCACGATCATGGGCCATGTCGACCACGGCAAGACCTCGCTGCTCGACAAGATCCGGCAGGCGAACGTTGTCTCCGGCGAAGCTGGCGGTATCACGCAGCATATCGGCGCCTATCAGGTCACAACCGAAAGCGGCGCGGTGTTGTCGTTCCTCGACACACCCGGCCACGCGGCGTTTACGTCGATGCGGGCGCGCGGTGCTCAGGTGACTGACATTGTTGTTTTGGTTGTCGCTGCAGATGACGCTGTAATGCCTCAGACGATCGAGGCGATTAACCACGCCAAGGCGGCTGAAGTGCCGATGATCGTGGCCATCAACAAGATCGACCGTCCTGCGGCTGATCCAATGAAAGTCCGCACCGATCTGCTTCAGCATGAGGTGATTGTTGAGGCGATGTCCGGCGAAGTGCAGGACGTCGAGGTTTCGGCGATGACCGGCCAGGGCCTTCCTGAACTGTTGGAAGCCATCGCGCTCCAGGCCGAATTGCTGGAACTGAAGGCCAACCCCGACCGTGCCGCCCAAGGTGCTGTCATTGAAGCGCAGCTTGACGTGGGCCGTGGCCCCGTCGCGACCGTGCTGGTCGAAAACGGCACGCTCAAGCAAGGTGATATCTTCGTCGTGGGTGAGCAGTGGGGTAAAGTCCGCGCGCTCGTCAACGACCAAGGTGATCGAGTGAAGGAAGCCGGGCCGTCCGTTCCGGTCGAGGTCCTGGGCCTCAACGGCACGCCTGAGGCTGGTGACGTTCTCAACGTTGTCGACACCGAGGCGCAGGCCCGTGAGATCGCGGAATATCGCGAGCAAGCCGCCAAGGACAAACGCGCCGCCGCGGGTGCTGCAACCACGCTTGATCAGCTTCTGGCAAATGCCAAAGCAGATCAGAACGTGGCCGAATTGCAGATCGTGGTGAAAGCCGACGTTCAGGGCTCTGCCGAAGCAATCGTTCAGGCGCTTGAAAAGATCGGCAATGACGAAGTGCGTGTTCGCGTCCTGCACTACGGTGTGGGTGCGATTACGGAATCGGATATCGGCCTCGCCGAAGCATCCGGTACACCGGTCATCGGCTTCAACGTCCGCGCCAACGCACCTGCACGGGCATCGGCGAACCAGAAGGGCGTGGAAATCCGCTACTACAGCGTGATCTACGACCTTGTGGACGATGTGAAAGCTGCCGCATCTGGTCTTCTGGGCGCCGAAATCCGCGAGAACTTCATCGGTTACGCGACGATCAAGGAAACCTTCCGTGTCACGGGTGTCGGCAACGTTGCCGGTTGCCTTGTAACCGAAGGCGTTGCACGCCGCTCCGCCGGTGTGCGCCTGCTTCGCGACGATGTTGTGATCCACGAAGGTACGTTGAAAACCCTCAAGCGCTTCAAGGATGAAGTGAAAGAGGTTCAGTCGGGCCAGGAATGCGGCATGGCCTTCGAGAACTACGACGACATTCGCCCGAACGATGTGATCGAGATCTTCGAACGGGAAGAGGTTGAGCGCTCGCTCACTTAATCTCGTCACAGGTTCAAGCATCGAAGGGCGCCCAATCGGGCGCCCTTTTTTCATATGAAAACGCCCCCCACCGTTTCGGGTGAGGGGCGCGTCCGGGGGAGAGAAACCGGAGAAGTCTTACTCGTCTTCGAGCGACGCTGCGCGCAGGCGGTCGAAGATGTCAGCGCCATAGGCGGGCTGGCCGTTGACGAGCGTCGCGCCGTTCACGCCGCGCAGGTCGGAGGCGACATCCTGGTCGCTGTTGAGGATCTCGAAGGTCTGACCAAGCGCGCCGCTGGGCGACACCGACTGGCCAACACCGTTCACATTGGTGCGCTCCAGCGCGTTGTCCTCGAACATGTTGAAGTGCTGGATCGCGGCGACGGAGGCTGCGGATTGGGCGAAAGCCGGGGCGGCAACGGTGGCGGCAACGGCGGCGATGAGAGCGATCTTTTTCATTTTACTGGTCCTATTCAGTTTTGGTGTGTGGGCCTGATTTGGGAGGTGGCCCGGGTTTGGTTTGGTTTCGGTGGAGAGCCTCTGTGGCCGTCCGATGAGATGAATATGCGGGGTGCGGGCCTGACATTCCATACACGGAAGCGCGAGAATTAGCGGATATAGGTGCACATGTGCACAGACTTCCCCATGCGCTGCACGAACCCCACGCCCGCGTGATCACGGCTCGCGGCGGCGTGAGACGGGGGAGGGTTGATTGAAATATTTGGAGGATTCGGAGGTCTTAGGCCGAGTCGCTTGCCGCCTGACCTGGGTTGAGCCGCCAAACGGCCAAGTTCAGTGCGCCAGCAACCGTGACCCACAGAAGATAAGGCGCCATGAGCCAGCCCGCCAATGCATCAAGCGCGAAGAAGCTAACCATGGAGCCGCACACGGCTAACCACAGCAGAACAAGCACAAACATACCTGCCTTGATGCGTTCCAATCCGAAGAACACAGGCGTCCACAGAGTATTCAGGGCAATCTGCATCGCCCAGAACCCCATGGCGTGGGCATTGCCATCCAAAACCGCAATGCGCGTCGCTGCATAGGCGGAGGCAAGGTAGAGGGTCGTCCACGCGACAGGAAACAGCCAGTCAGGCGGCGTCCACGAGGGCTTTGACAATGCGCGGTACCATTGGCCCGGCGGAAACATCGATCCGGTGGCCGCGGCCGCGCAGCAGGCCCCTAGAAACAAAAGAAAGACGCTCCAATCCATGCGTCATACCTACGGCAATCCGTCGGAACGTCCACCCCGCATTATTGCCGGAGCCGCTCGCTCAACCCAATGGTCGGCAATTCGCCGGTCAGCTGCGCCTCATAAATCGGCAGGCTTTCTATCACGCGCATGATGTAGTTTCGCGTCTCGGAAAAGGGGACATCCTCGATCCAATCAATGATGTCGTCGGCGTCCCGCGGGTCACCAAATCGATCGACCCAGGACCGTACGCGCCCGGGGCCTGCATTGTAGCCGACGGACACAAGGATCGGGTTCTCGTCATAGGCGTCCAGCAATCCGGCAATGTAGTTCGATCCGAGCAATACGTTGTAGGCCGGGTCATTGCGCAGCCGTGAGAGGGAAAAATCGATGCCAAGCTCCCCCGCCGAGTCTTGGCCAGTGGCTGGCATGACCTGCATCAGCCCAAGGGCACCCGCCCCGGATTCCACAACCGGATCAAACTCGCTCTCTCGCCGCGCAATCGACAAGGCAAAGGCGCGCGGGATCGGCAGGGAGACATCCTCAAGATCGGCCAATGGGTAATAAGCCCGGAAAATCTCATGCCCCGATTGTGCCGCGCGCTTGGCGACGACGAGGGCAAAGTGCGGTTCCCCTAGGTCAAGCATTAGATCGCCCATCATACCGGCCTCGCGTTCGTCCAGACGCTCGGTGATATGGGTGAAGAACCGTTCGGCCAAGGTGCGTTGATCCGCGGTGTAGAGCAGCATCGCGGCGTGGAAGACGGGTAGGTTCGTGAAATCTGCCGTCGCCCAGTCACCGTAGTCGCGATCGCCCAGAAATTCCGAATTCACCGGATAACCGCCACGCTCCTGCGCCAACTGTCCGTAGAAGCTCGACTGGTATTGCGCCCCAAGTGCGTAGGCCTCTGCCGCCTGTTCGGCGTTCCCAGCTGCCTCATGGGCGCGCCCAAGCCAATAACCCGCCCGTCCGACCGATATGGGGGAGAATACAACCTCCCGGAAATCGCCAAAATGCGCGACGGCGCGGTCGTAATTGCCAAGTTGGAAGGCGCAGTACCCTGCGATCCATTCCAGATCGGAGAAACGGCGGTAATCCACGGCCGCATCAATACGGTGGCTGGACGCCATACGATAACAGGCCTCGTGGTCGCCCTCCCGCATCACGTCCCGCGCAAGGTCTGACCGGCGGCGGCCCCAAGCTTCGGGGCGGCCCAAGTCAGCTGCACTTGCCGAATGTTCCATCATCAGCTCGGCCGCGGTGTCCCAGTATCCCTCCGCCATGCGCCAAAGGAACCGCTCGTAAGACAGGCCCGGATGGCCTTGCAGCGACTCAGGCACGCGATCGATCAGGTCGTTCACACCAGCACGGCGGTCCCGCAAAGCAAGACGGGCCTCGGCCATCGCAACCCAACCGTCCGGCACAAGTGAGAACATGGCCCGCGCCCGGTCTTCGGCGTTTTCCCAAAGCAGGTGATCAAGCCGCGCGATGTGATGGTCTTGCGTCAGGATGGAGCCATAGGCGCGGTTCAAGGCCTGCGCGTGCGGCCCCGTCATTACAAGCGACGTCCAGGCGCGGATGACCTCGGCCTCCGCAGCGGCACGATCGCCCGTCTCTTCCAGCGCACGGGCATAGGCGAGCGCCCCGGCGCCGGTCTGCGGCAATTCATCCGCAAAGAAATCCAGCACGTTCTGTGGATCGCCGCCTTCGGGGATCGAAGGCTCTCCCTGTCGACGCAAATAGGGCAGCCCGGGCCAATCAGGATTGCGATCCACAAACGAGATATATTCGCCAAAATCCCCTTCACCGCGGCGCAGGCGCGTCCATGCCAGCAAATCCAACGCGATGGGGTCTTCGATGTTCTGTGCAGCTTCAGACCCACCGGCTAGATCGCCACGATTGTAAGCGTCCAGCGCGGTGGCCAAAGCCTCAGCATCAGTTTGCGCAAAAAGGGTCGTGGGTGCGGTACCAATAATGGCGATGAAGCACAGGGATATCAGGCGTCGCATGGTGGCGGCGTCTCCAGTTTCGTCAAATCCCCCGAGAGGAGAGGATAGGGCAGTTATCCACAGACGCAACTCACGAACTTGGCAATTCCACACAAGCGGCGTATTGGGGCGACACTTCGCAATGAAATCCACATGGAAACAAAGGACGCGCGTGATGTTCCGAGGCTCTCAGGTTGCTCTGGTCACTCCGATGGCAAATGGTGCAGTGGATTTCGATGCGCTCAAACGCCTCGTGGAATGGCATGTCGCCGAAGGTACGCATGGCCTTGTGCCCGTGGGCACAACGGGTGAAAGCCCGACCCTGACCCATGAGGAGCATGAGGCTGTCATTCGCTGTGTTGTGGAAACGACCGGCGGGCGTATTCCTGTGATGGCCGGGGCCGGGTCGAACAACACTATAGAGGCGCTGCGTTTTGTGGAATTCGCCAAAGAGGTCGGCGCAGATGCCGCCCTTGTCGTAACGCCCTACTACAACAAACCGACCCAACGCGGCCTGATCGCCCATTTCAGCGCGCTGAATGAGGTCGGCATCCCAATCTACATCTACAACATCCCGCCTCGTTCGGTCATCGACATGACGCCAGAGACGATGGGAGAGCTGGCGAAGCTCGACAATATCGTCGGCGTCAAAGATGCAACCGCAGACCTTAGCCGCGTGCCGCGCACGCGCCTGACCTGCGGGACGGAATTCATCCAGCTTTCCGGCGAAGACCCGACGGCCGTTGGCTTCAACGCCCAGGGCGGCCACGGCTGCATCAGCGTCACGGCCAACGTTGCGCCCAAGCTTTGTGCCGAGATGCAGTCGGCCACGCTGTCCGGAGATTACGCTACGGCGCTGGAGTATCAGGACCGTCTCATGCCGCTGCACACGGCGATCTTTGCAGAGCCCGGTCTGGCAGGGGCGAAATATGGCCTCTCCGTTCTGGGGCATTGCAGTGATGAAGTGCGCCTGCCGCTGACCGATGTCACGGACGAAACCAAGGGAATGATCGAAGCCGGGATGCGCCACGCGGGCTTGATCAACTAAATGGCCCCGCGCGAAGGGGAAACACGGTTACCGTTCGATCCGGCGGATCGGGCGGACGCCCACGTCACCTTCATCGGCCATATCCGCAGCGACTGGGGGCCGGGTACGGCGCCCAAGAACGTCCGCCAAGCTCGGGATACCGGGAAAGGAGCGCGGATCGAACTCAAAAACGACTATGCCGCTGCCCTGACCGGGCTTGAAGTCGGCCAACCCATCCAGCTGCTCTACTGGGTCGATCGCGGCGAACGGGATCTCGCCACTCAATCGCCGAAACACGCGAACGGTCCACGCGGCACCTTCAGTCTGCGCAGCCCCGTCCGCCCGAACCCTATTGCCTTGGCGACCGTGAGCATCACCTCAATCGACGGTCCCACCATAGGCATCGACGCCATCGACGCATGGGACGGCACCCCCGTCCTCGACATCAAGCCATGGATCGCGACTGTTGATGTCCCACCGGGCTGGCAGCCGTAGCCCTGAGCGCCTATATGCGAGCGCATGGCCAAGAAACCTGAGAACCCAAATTATAAGGTGATCGCCGAAAACCGGCGTGCGCGTTTCGATTATGCGATCGAAAGCGATCTTGAGGTTGGTATGATCCTTGAAGGGTCCGAGGTCAAAAGCCTTCGCGCGGGCGGATCCAACATCGCCGAGAGCTACGCCGAGGTGAAGGATGGCGAGCTTTGGCTCGTGAACTCCTACATCGCGCCCTACAAGCAGGCAAAGACGTTCCAGCATGAGGAAAAGCGGCGGCGCAAACTGCTCGCCTCCAAACGCGAACTCTCGCGGCTTTGGAACGCCACGCAGCGTGAGGGCATGACGCTTGTGCCGCTGGTCATGTACTTCAACCACAAAGGCTTCGTGAAGATGAAGATCGGCGTGGCCAAGGGTAAGAAGAACCAGGACAAGCGCGAGACGTCCGCCAAGCGCGACTGGAACCGACAGAAGCAGCGTCTGCTGAAGCAGAACGGCTGATCTGCTGGGAAAACAGGCAGCCTTTCCCCCTGCCGATCTTTTCTTGTGCAAGTTACTGCACCTTCCACGGGGCCACCCTCGGCCCCAACAGGAAGGGAAACACTCATGGAACTCATCATCTCTCTGATCGCGGGTGCGGTTGGCGGTAACGCGGCTGGCGCTGCGGCCCCTCGGATCAACCAGGGCACGATCATCAACTCGATCGCAGGCATCCTCGGCGGCGGCGTCGGTGGCGCAATCCTGTCGGCTCTTGGCCTTGGCGGCGTGGCGGAAGCTGCCGCAGGTGGCGGCATGGATATCGGCACAATCTTGGCGCAAGTCGCCGGCGGTGGTGTTGGTGGCGGCGCAGGCCTCGCGATTGTCAGCGTCATCCGCAACATGATCGGGCGCTAAGCCCTGCTTGCCCCAGGGTCTGAGCCTTGGGGCAACACTTGCGCGCGGCATCCGGCGGGCGTAGGCCTATCTCGTCCATTAAGCAGACGGGAATGCATCATGGCTGGCGTGATTACGGGCGACGATCCGAAAACCTTGGTCTCAACCGAATGGCTGGCCGCGCACTTGAATGACCCCGATCTGCGCATCATCGACGCCTCCTACTACCTGCCCGACATGGGCCGTGACGCGAAGGCCGAGTATGACGCCGCCCACATCCCCGGCGCGCGCTTCTTCGACATCGACGAAATCTCGGATGCCCGTTCCGCTCTGCCCCACATGGTCGCCCCGGTCGAAAAATTCATGTCCCGGATGCGCGCCATGGGTGTGGGCGACGGGCATCAGGTCGTGATCTACGATGGCATGGGCTTGTTCTCCGCCGCGCGGGTCTGGTGGAACTTTCGCCTGATGGGCAAGACGGATGTGGCCGTTCTGGATGGCGGCTTTCCGAAATGGCAGACCGAAGGGCGCCCGGTTGAGGATATGCCCCCGGTCGTGCGCGACCGCCACATGACCGTGCAACGCCAGGCACATTTGGTGAAGGACGTCACGCAGGTAGCCTCGGCCAGCAAGCTTGGCGATTGGCAAATCGTCGATGCGCGCGGTCCCGGTCGTTTCAAAGGCGAAGAGCCCGAGGCGCGTGAAGGTCTGCGCTCGGGCCATATCCCGAACTCGAAGAACGTCCACTACGCCACGCTGTTCAACGCCGACGGCACGATGAAAGAGGGCGATGCCCTGCGTGCGGCGTTCGAGGCCGCCGGTGTCGACGTCGACAAACGCATCATTACGACCTGTGGATCCGGTGTGACGGCCGCGATCCTGATGCTTGGCCTCACCCGCCTCGGCAACCTGGACGTGTCGCTCTATGACGGGTCTTGGGCTGAATGGGGCCAGTTCGAACAACTGGCGGTCGAAACCGGATGAGCACGATCCCTGCCGGCACCGAGGTGCCGTTCACGATCACTTACCTTGAGATGACGGCGCGCCGCGATTATGGGGTGCCGCAGCTTGATGGTGATATCCGGCTGGAACGTGCGATTGATCCGCCCGTCTGGTACTTCCTGTCGCTCTACGATGCCGTGGGCCGCGAATACGAATGGCAGGACCGCTTCGATCAGGCGGAAGAGGACCCCGCAGCGCTGCAAGCCTTTGTCCGTGACCCCGATGTCGTGATCTGGACCGCCATCCGCAACGGTTGGCCTGCTGGCTTCTTCATGCTCGATTGGCGAGACGCTGCGGTCTGCGACCTCGCCTATTTCGGCCTTGTCCCGCAGGCGGTTGGCACGGGCCTTGGCCGTCCGCTGCTTCAAACCGCCATCGCTATGGGGTGGGACCGTGAGGGTGTTGAGAAGATGACCGTGAACACCTGTACGCTCGATCACCCGTCAGCACTCCCGCTCTACCAGAAGATGGGATTTGTGCCGGTCGAACGGGAAGAGCGTACGCGCGTTCTGGTCTATGATCGAAAGGCCTGAGTGATGTTTGAAAGCCTGTCGACGCCCGCCCCCGACAAGATCATTCAGTTGATTGGCCTGTTCGCGGCGGACCCACGGCCCGACAAGGTCGACCTTGGCGTGGGTGTTTACCGCGCGCCGGATGGGCGAACGCCGATCATGCGTGCCGTGAAAGAGGCCGAGAAGCGGGTGTGGGATGCGCAGGAGACCAAGGCATATGTTGGTTTCGCGGGCGACCCGGCTTTTCACGCGGCCATGCGGCAGCTGATCCTGGGGGATGCGGTTCCCATGGATCGTGTCGCGGCCTGCGCCACGCCGGGCGGCACCGGGGCGGTGCGCCAGATCCTTGAGATGACGCGCGAGGTTACACCCGAGGCGCGCATCTGGATCTCGGACCCCAGTTGGCCGAACCATGCTGTGATCGTGGATCATTTAGGCCTGAGCCGCAGGTCCTACCGCTACTACGACGCCGCAACCGGCGGGATTGATCGCGACGGCATGTATACCGATCTGGCGGATGCGAAGCCCGGTGATCTGATCCTGCTTCACGGGTGTTGTCACAACCCGACCGGGGCCGACCTATTGCGCGATGACTGGGCCCGGGTTGCCCAGTTATGTGCGCAAACGGGCGCCATCCCGTTCATCGACATGGCCTATCAGGGCTTTGGCGACGGGTTGGAAGAAGACGCGGCGGGCACAAGATTGCTGGCCGCGCAGCTGCCGGAGTGCCTGATCGCTGCCAGTGGCTCGAAGAACTTTGGCCTCTACCGGGACAGGGTGGGCATCGCGCTGGCTGTGACCTCCGGCGGGGCCGCCCGTGACGCAGCGGCCGAGCAGTTGGTGGCGATGAACCGCAAGGCCTATTCCTTCCCGCCCGACCATGGCGCGCGGATCGTGGATGTCATCGTGTCGGACGAGGCGTTGCTTGCGGATTGGGCGGGCGAGCTGGCCGATATGCGTGTTTCGATGCAGGCGAACCGGAAGGCCCTGGCGGATGAGCTTCGTGCCGCAATGGGCTCGGACCGGTTCGGGTTTCTTGCATCACACAAAGGCATGTTTTCGCTGTGTGGGATCACGCCAGAGCAAGCGGTGGAGCTGCGTGAGGGCCACGGCGTCTACATTGTGGAAGACGGCCGCGTGAACGTGGCGGGACTGACGCCTTCAAACATTCCGATTGTAGCAAAGGCGATGGCTGCGGTGCTGCGCTAGGGCTTGCCTTGCTGGCTGATTGGTCGTATCCGGCGCGCCTGCCTCGCTTGGGGCCAAGTCTCCGACTACCTTGTCAAAACGGAACAGATATCATGACCCGTATCCTGCCCGGCATCCTTGCCATGGCGGCCATTGTCGTCGCCTCGAATATCCTTGTGCAGTTCCTCTTCGGCCAATGGCTGACCTGGGGCGCGTTCACCTATCCGCTGGCCTTCCTCGTGACCGACATCATGAACCGCGTCTACGGCGCGGCGCAGGCGCGGAAGGTTGTGTTTGTGGGCTTTATCGTGGGCGTTGTGTGTTCGCTGATCGGCACGCAGATCATGGGTGAGTTCGGCCCGCTGGTCACGCTGCGCATCGCGCTTGGCTCAGGCATCGCGTTCCTGACGGCGCAGTTGCTGGACGTTGCCATCTTCGACCGGTTGCGGAATGGTGGATGGTGGCAAGCCCCTGTTTTCTCAAGCGTAATTGGATCGAGTGTCGACACAGCTTTGTTCTTCTTCATCGCGTTTTCGGGCGCTTTGGTGAGCGTTCTTCCGGGCGATGTGGCCTGGGCGAATGAGGTTCTGCCGATCCTAGGCGTGGGTCCTGAAGCCGCTTTGTGGGTGTCGCTGGCGATCGCCGATTGGGGTGTGAAACTTGCCCTCGCATTAATCGCCTTGATCCCTTTCCGCCTCATCACACGGCGGTTTGTGGCACAGGTTGCGTAATTTCTTTTGACATCCACAAAATCTGTGGCAGGCTGGGGATAACAGCAACCAATCGAAAGGAGGTGATCCAGTGTCTAGAAAGGTATTGGAGAAGTGTGACGGGACAACTTGGGAGGCGCGCCTCTAGGGCAAACCCTTGGGCGCAGCGCCCATCCCAAGGTGGTATATCCTAACCGATCCCACCTCCTGAACTTTCGAAAGGGTCGCCCACGGGCGGCCCTTTTTCGTGCCAAATTCGGGGGAAAGCAGCGTAAAGAAGCCGTAGTGAACCTGTAGTTCTTTTGTAGTTACATCGGAGCCGACATGCCCCTGCGCATATCCGACAGCATCGAGATCGAGGATTGGGAGATCACGGAGCAGTTCGTGCGCGCCTCGGGGCCGGGGGGGCAGAATGTGAACAAGGTGTCCTCCGCCGTGGAGCTGCGGTTCGAGGCGGAGCGGTCGCCGGCGTTGTCGGGGGCGGTGAAGGCGCGGCTACGGCGGATCGCGGGGCGGCGGTGGACGAAGGACGGGGCGCTGGTGCTTCAGGTCTCGGAGGAGCGGTCACAGGCGCGAAACCGCGAGATCGCGCGGGAGCGGTTGGCGGAGCTGATCCGGCGGGCGCTGGTGGTGCCGAAAAAACGGCGGCCGACGCGGCCCACACGGGGGTCGGTGGAGCGGCGGCTGAAGGCGAAGAAGGTGCGCGGCGAGGTAAAGGGGCTGCGGGGCCGGGTGGAGGAATGAGGCGGCTGCTCACGCGTGAGCAGTGGGGGTTAAGGGATTGGTTTTGTTGGGGAAGTGGGATCTTTTTGAGGTTTGGTTAACCGTGTTTTGAATGGGCTTGGGTGAAACACAGGCAGTTGGATATGTGGAAGTAGGGTGCGTGAAACACACTGGCGTGCGGCAGAATTTGTGGGAGTAGTGGGTTGCATCCGCCCTACGTTTGCTGCGGAGCGTGAAGCGTAGGGCGCGGTGGCAGTGGTGTTCTTTAGGGGCGACTTGGCGACTTTGACGGTGACTCAGGGGGGGTCGCCGTGGATGAAAGTGGAAAGCCCTTGAGAGGAAGGGTAATGGCTTCAATTTTTCTTGCGAATTCAACTAGCTATTCAAAATGTGAATTCTGTTGCTTGTTTTGTCAGTCTTACCCGTGAATGATCGTTCTATGGTTTTCAAAAACGAGACGATAACTAATGACTATCACCCGCCTAACGTTAGTAAAATCACTAGCGATATTCTTTATCGCCAGCTCCTCGAACGCGCAATCGGTAGACGACCAATGCAGCTTCATTCTAGAACTTTCGCGCCAATCGACTAGCGCTCTCACGGACGAGACTCTTAGGGCCGCAGAACTCCGTGATAGTTGTGATATCGGTTATAATCTCTTTATGGAGGAAAGCAGTTCCAGCTCTGGCGGTTCAATTGAGATCTTTGGTCAAGGGCGTGGCGGTGGTGGTGCATCGGACCTTAGCATGGTGACCGAAGAGTCTTACCGCGAGACTTGCGAGCTCCTTGAGAGGACCAATTTTCGTACTGCAATGTCAGAGACCATCAGAGATGAAGTCTCTCCTCTTGCATTCGCAGTCTTGAGTCAATGTATCGGCGAAGTCGCAAACTCTATCGGCCAATCAGCCTTCATTTTTCCCAACAATACCCTGGATGGAGAGTATATTGTTCGGCTTGAACAGAACTCAAATATTCGCCCCATCGTTATTGAGCAAATCACACCCGGTGACGTTTGCACTATAGATAGTGAACAAATTGTAACTCCGAGTAGTCATCCTTTATCAAGAATTGACCTGGAGTGTGTAAATGAAAATCCGGGCGACCTTCGGATAGCAATTAATCTGTCAGTGGGAAGTATCCCGGTGATAGCGCTCCCAGGAGAACGCCCGTCGCAGAACATGAGAATTTCGGTGGAGTCCTTCTATTCTGATGCTGACCTGCGGAGTTGGGTTCTGCAAGAAATTCAATTGTTTGATCGTGAAGGGTCCGTAATACCGTTTGAGATTACAAGCGTGTCTAGTTGTTTCGAAAACTGCACAGTCCGAGGTGGCGACCAGTTAAGCGATGGAAGTGTTGCTGCAAATAATTTTTGGGCACCTGATTACTCAGTAGATTCTGAGGGAGCTTGGATAGAGTTGGAACACGCTGAAGCCGTCATTGAGAGGGTAAGGGTAGTTCAATGGTCCGATGCGGGATGTATGGCCAACTGCCAAGACCCAGATTCGTCGACCGTCCGGGCGAATGCAAGACACCTCCTCTTCGAATTGAACGGAGGGGCCGAGCGAATTGCTGTGCGGTTGTTGGATCAGGGCGATCAGACAGTGGTCTTACGAAACTGAACAGTGGGTGTTGTCTGGTTGTGGTGTGGCGATAGCTAAACCACCACCTCCACCCGTTCCTGCTCGCCCACGCCGAACACCCGCTTATAGCGCTCGATCTCGGCGTCCGGCCCCATAGCTTTCTCGGGGTTGTCGCTCAATTTGACCGTCGCCTTCCCGTTCGCCGATATAGCCTTGCAGACCAAGCTGAACGGAGCCAGCGCGTCGTCTTCCACCAAGCCCCGGAAGTCATTCGTCAGGAGCGTGCCCCAACCGAAGCTCACCCGGACGCGGCCTGCGAATTGTTTGTGGAGGGTCTCGATCTTGTCGACGTCCAGCCCGTCGGAGAAGATCACCAGTTTCTCGCGGGGGTCTTCGCCGCGGCTTTTCCACCAGTTGATGGCGATCTCGGCGCCGGTGGCGGGGTCGCCGCTGTCGATGCGGATGCCGGTCCAGCCGGCGAGCCAGTCGGGGGCGTCTCTCAAGAAGCCATTGGTGCCGTAGGTGTCGGGCAGGATGATGCGGAGGTTGCCGTCGTGTTCCTCGTGCCAATCGGAGAGCACGTCATAGGGGGCGGCGGCGAGGGCCGTGTCGTCCTCGGCCAGGGCGGCGTAGACCATGGGGAGTTCGTGGGCGTTGGTGCCGATGGCCTCCAGATCGCGGTTCTTGGCGATGAGGCAGTTGGACGTGCCAGCGAAGCTGTCGCCGAGGCCTTCGCGCATGGCCTGCACGGCCCAATCCTGCCAGAGGAAGGAATGCCGCCGCCTTGTGCCGAAATCTGCGATGCGCAGGTCGGGGGTCTGTTGCAGGCGTTCGATCTTTTCCCAGAGCTTGGTCATGGCGCGGGCATAGAGGACTTGGAGTTCGAACTTGCCCATGCGGTTGAGGACGGCGCGGCCGCGGAGTTCCATGAGGACGGAGAGGGCGGGGATTTCCCAGAGCATGACCTCGGGCCAGGCGCCCTCAAAGGTGAGTTCGTATTGATCGCCCACGCGTTCCAGGTGGTAGGGGGGCAATTGCAGGGCTTCGAACCAGTCCATGAATTCGGGCGAGAACATCTGCCGTTGGCCGTAGAAGGTGTTGCCGCGCATCCAGGTGCTTTCGCCGCGGGTGAGGCGGAGGGTGCGGATGTGGTCGAGTTGTTCGCGCAGTTCGCCTTCGTCGATGAGGTCGGCCAGCGGGATGGATTTGGTGCGGTTGATGAGGGAGAAGGTGACCTGCGTGTCGGGTTTGTTGCGGAAGACCGACTGGCACATCAGGAGTTTGTAGAAATCGGTGTCGATCAGGGACCGGACGATCGGGTCGATCTTCCATTTGTGGTTCCAGACACGGGTGGCGATGTCGACCATGCTTGGGCTCTCCGATGTTGCAGGAGCGGTTAGAGCAAGGTCAGCGGGGGGAGGCAAGCGGCCTGTTTTGGGCGTTGCGGGGGTGCGTTTGGCCGAAATTCGCCGGTTTTTCGGTGTTTCTGCCTCTTTTTTCGTTTTCACGACAAACTAATGGATCGGTTTCGGCGCCGTGGTTAGCGTAAAGGAATGTGACGCAGGGGAATGCCTCACGCGGGCCCGGCCTGGTGTCACGTCAACGGCACAAGGGACAGCATCATGAAATTAGTCATCGGACTGGATGGCCAAAGCTCGGGGGAGAAAGCCCTCGACTTTGCCAAGAGTATCGCCAAGGCCAGTGAGGCCTGCGAGTTGATCGTGGTTTACGTGATCGAATGGTCACCGTTCTCGTTCCAGACGGCGGAAGAGAATGAGCAGCGGCACAAGCGGCGTGAGGAAGAGATCGCGATTGCGATGGAGCGGGTGGTGGAGCCTGCGGTCGCGTCGTTGAAGGCGGCTGGGCATGAGGCACGGGCCATCGTGCGGCACGGGGATGTGGCCGATACGATTGACGCGATTGCCCATGACGAGGGTGCCACGCAGATCGTGGTCGCCCGGTCCAGCGCCGGGGGTTTCTCGTCACGCATCTTCGGAAGCTCAACCGCCAATCTGGTCATGAACGCGCGCGTTCCTGTCACCGTCGTCGCATAAGGATCCGGGCACATGAAAAAGCTATCTACACTTCTATTTGCGTGGGTCGCCTATCTGGCCGTTTCCATGCCCGCCTTCGCGCAAGAGGCTGCGGCCACGCTCGACGAGCAGGTGAACGCGGCATTTGCCAGTGCGACGGGTTGGTTCGTGAATTTCATCTTCATGTCGATCCCGGGCACGAATTTTCCGTGGATTGTGATGTGGCTGGTGATCGGTGCGACGGTGTTCACGATCTACTTCGCTGCCGTGCAGTTCCGGTTCTTCGGCCATGCCATTGCGCTGGTGAAGGGCGACTATTCCGACCCCAACGATGCGGGTGAGGTGAGCCACTTTCAGGCGCTGGCCACAGCCCTTTCGGGCACGGTCGGCCTTGGTAACATCGCGGGCGTCGCGGTGGCCGTAGGCATTGGCGGGCCCGGGGCGACGTTCTGGATGATCCTTGCGGGTCTTCTGGGGATGGCGTCGAAGTTCACCGAGTGCACCTTGGGCGTGAAATACCGCAATGAATACCCGGACGGGACCGTTTCGGGTGGTCCGATGTACTACATCTCGAAAGGCTTCAACGAGCTGGGCTTGCCGGGGGGTAAGATCCTGGCCGTTCTGTTCTCGATCTTCTGTATTCTGGGTGCGCTGGGCGGGGGCAACATGTTCCAGGCCAATCAGGCGCATGTGCAGATCACGCAGATCACCGGCGAATTCCCTGGCTGGATCACCGGCCTTGTTTTTGCGGCGGTGGTGTTCGCGGTCATCGTGGGTGGTATCAAATCCATCGCGCGCGTGACCGAGAAGATCGTGCCGTTCATGGGCATCCTTTATGTCGGTGCGGCCATCGTGGTTCTGATCGTGAACATCGACATGATCGGCTGGGCCTTTGGCCAGATCTTTGCGGGTGCCTTCACGGGCCTCGGCGTTGCGGGCGGCTTTGTCGGCGCACTGATCCAGGGCTTCAAGCGCGCGGCGTTCTCGAACGAGGCGGGCGTGGGCTCGGCGGCGATTGCACACTCGGCGGTGAAAACCAAAGAGCCGATCACCGAAGGGTTCGTTTCGCTTCTGGAGCCGCTGATCGATACGGTTGTGATCTGCACGATGACGGCCTTGGTCATCATCATCTCGCAGCAGCTGATCATCGACGCTGAGACCGGCAACTACATGCTGAACGAAGCAGGCTCGGCCATTGCAACCGTGGACGGCAACGGCGGTGTCGCGCTGACATCCGCAGCGTTTGGGTCGGCCATTGGCTGGTTCCCGTTCGTGCTGGCGATTGCGGTGATCCTGTTCGCGTTCTCGACCATGATCTCCTGGTCCTACTACGGGTTGAAGGCGTGGACGTACCTGTTTGGCGAAGGGAAGACGACGGAGCTGATCTTCAAGCTGATCTTCTGTGTGTTCATCGTGATTGGTGCGGCGGCCAGCCTTGGGCCGGTCATCGACTTCTCGGACGCGGCGATCTTTGCGATGGCTGTGGTCAACATCTTCTGCCTCTACTTCCTGATGAAGGTCGTGAAGCAGGAGCTGGCCTCTTACAGCGCGCGTCTGCGGTCGGGTGAGATCAAGAAGTTCACGCACTGAGCAGAGCGGATGTGACATTGGGAGAGGCCGTGGGGAAACCTGCGGCCTCTCCTTTTGTGCTGAGCGCGGAAAAATGATCTTTAACATGGGGATATTGCCCCAAAGACCGGGCGTTCGTGCAAGGGTAGGCAGGACGCACGCTTTGCAGTTGAAGGACCCTTTCCATGCGCCCCACTTATCTGATTGCCCTCTTTTCCCTGACCACCACTGCGGCCTTTGGGCAGACGGCGATTGATCGCTGCACGGGATTGCTGGATGCGGAGTTGATCGACCGATCCTCCGTCAGTGAGACGCGACAGACGATCATGAATGAGTTTGCCAGTTTCTGTTCGCAGGAAGGATCGCTGAGTGAGGCGTTTGAGGGGACGAGTTTCGGATTTCAGGGCGCGATGCAGCGGGGGCGGAACTCGGGGTCGGCGGGCCTGAGCTTTGACAGTACCAGCGGCGAGACGGAGGCTTGGTTTCGCAATGTCTGCGATCAGGGGTCGAGCGCGTTTTCGGATTTCCTGCAGACGGACAGTTTCATCACGTCCGGCGCGGGGGTGACGCAGCAATACAATGAATGCGTCGCCACTTTGGTGAGTGCGGGTCAGACCTTCCTGACCGGCGAATTGAGCGAGACCGGCGTGCTGGAACGCTTCACGGTGCAGTTCCGGTATGAAGCGGGAAGCTCCGGCCCGCGCACGGTGGAGCTTTCTGGCATGTCGGGCGATCCGATTGCCTGCTTTGGCGATGCGACGGATACGGACCCGATCAGCCGGGAGAATACCATCGAGTTCAGCGGCGAGAGGTCGATCACCTGCGAATTGCCCGAGGGGCAGAGTGCGGCGGGCGGAACGTTCCGCTTCACCTCTCCCAACGGGCCAAGCCGCGAGGTGCCTTATTCCTATGTCGCCCGCGATCTGGTGGCCGAGATGGAAGCGCAGATCGCCGCTGATTATGCCGCGCGGGTTGAGGCGGCGGTGCCTGCGGGCCAAGTTTCGATGTTCGCGCTGGAGGCGTGCCCGGCGGGGTGGCGCTTGCATGAGGGGCTGGCCGGTGGCCGGGTGGCCGTGGGCGCAAGTGAGGGCATTGGTGCGGAGGTCGGTGCGGATACTGTTGAGATCCCGCGCGAGGCCCTGCCGCGCCAGCCGCTGCGCCTTCCCACGGGGAGCACCCCGGGAGACCCCGGGACCTATGGCACGTCCAGAAATCCCAATGCGATTGCGGTAACGGGACAACAGGGCAATTACGGGTCTGCTGTGCGGTTGACCGACTATTTGGGTTTGGGGGAACCGCTTGAGCTTCCAACCCCGCCCGGTATCGCGCTGCTGCCCTGCGTGCGGCAGTAGGGGTTTGGGACGGGCCAGCCTTTGCCAGCCCGTCCTGTAAGGCATTCAGGCCGCGACGGTCGCGTCGTCGGGCTTGTGCAGGGCGACGACGGCCAGAACGGTCGCGCCAAGAACCCAGTAATAGGCGGCCTCGATCCCGGTGAACCCGAAGATGAAGGGGGCCGAGACGAAGACCAGACCCACGGCGCCGTCAACAGCGAGGTGCAGTTTGTAAGGCAACACGCGGAGCAGGCCGAATTGGTGATCGGTCAGCAGGGTCAGAAGGAAGGCCGCCGCGCCCGTGGTGACGGAGAGGTAGAGGGCGACGGGGTTGATGGAGCCGATGCCAAGAATGAAGGGCATGATGATGAGGCCAAGTGCGACAGGATAGTCGAGATAGGCGTGCAGGGATTTGGTGATAAAGCGCATGGGTTTGATCCTTTGCGTTTGGATTACGTGTTCGACAGCGCGGCGACGCCGAGGGGGACGGAGAATTCGTCACACCAGATGAACACTTCGGTGAAATCGGTCACATCGAGGCCCGCCGGTACCGGGTAGGCTTGCAGGCCGTTGATCGACGTCAGTTCCCCCAAATCGGAGGCGGCGACATATTCGCCGTTGATGCCGAAGCCGACACTGGGATCGGGTGCGCCGTCGAGGCTGAAATCAGCGTTCAGGATCACGACGGAGCCGCCGCCAGAGGTTTCCACAATGGTGACGCCACCGGTGGTGATGTGATCGCTGAGGCCCGTGAATGTACCGGACGCAGCGATGGTGTCGGCGGAGGCGGCGGTGGCGAAAGTGGCAGCGGCGATGCCGAGCGCGAAGCCTGCGAAGATGAGTTGTTTCATGGGTTGGTCTTTCTGTTTGAGGTTAAGCGAGGTGCTTGTTTCGTGTTGCGGGCCGGGCGGTGACTCGCTCGGTGTAGGAGAATGAGTAATATTAGGAACCGAACGGTACAAAACACAAAAGAGTGATTGTGGACCGACCGGTTCCATATTATGTGCGGGCGTTGAAGGAGACAGAGATGGCGCGCCCCAGAGAGTTTGATGAACAGCAGGCCACCGAAGCCGCGATGAACGTGTTCTGGGAACACGGCTATGACGGCGCGTCGATTGCCTTGCTGCTGGACGGCATGGGGATGACGAAGGGCAGCCTCTATAAGGCGTTCAACGACAAGAGATCCCTCTTCCTGACGGCCATGGCCCGCTACGAGGCCGCGCAGGTCGCCCCGGCGATTGCGGTGTTGCAGGACGACACGGAGCCAGACGGCCGCAAGCGCATCGCGCGGGTGTTCGAGAGCGTCGCACAGGCGGTGCGCAATGGGGACAGGCGCGGGTGCCTGTTGTGCTCAGCCGCGGCGGGGCCATCGTTTGATGATCCTGAGATCGCAGAGGTCGTGGACGGGCTGCTGGACGATCTGCGGCTGGCTTTCGAAGTGGCGCTGGGCAGCGTCATGGCACCGGAGCAGAGCGAGGCGATGGCGCGCGTGTTGCAGACGCAATATGTCGGACTGCGTATTCTGGCCCGCGCTCAGGTGCCCGCAGATGATCTGGATCGAAGCGCGCGTGCGGTGTTGGCCGTGTTGGGGGACGGCAGCGGGGCTTAATCCGCCTTCGGCGTGTTCACCCGCTTGCTGAGTTTGGCGTGGCTTTCCACCCGCTCGCTATACCGATCCAGAAGGTAGTCCCGGTTGGAGCGGGTGAGGTGGGTGAATTTCACCAGCTCTTCCATCACGTCGACGACGCGGTTGTAGAGCGGTGAAGGCTTCATCCGCCCGTCCTTGAACTGATCCCACGCCATCGGCACGGAGCTTTGGTTCGGGATGGTTACAAGGCGCATCCAGCGGCCCAGGATGCGCAGTTGGTTGACGGTGTTGAAGCTTTGGCTGCCACCGTTGACTTGCAGCACGGCCAGCGTTTTGCCCTGCGTCGGGCGCACGCCGCCCATCGACAGCGGAATCCAGTCGATCTGGCTTTTCATGATGCCGGTCATCGCCCCGTGTCGTTCGGGAGAGACCCAGACGAAGCCGTCGCACCATTCTGCGTTTTCGCGCAGCTCGACCACTTTGGGGTGATCCATGGGCGCGCCGTCTGGTTGCGGCAGGCCTTCGGGGTTGTAGATGCGCGTTTCTCCCCCGAGGCGGCGGAGCAGGCGGTCGCATTCCTGCGCCAGTGCGCGGGAATAGGACATGTCGCGGAGGGAGCCGTAGAGGATCAGGAACCGCGGCGGCGTGGCCGGGTCGTATTCGGGGAACAACTGGGCCGGATCGAGGGCGTTGAACTGCGCCTCGTCGAGGGCGGGGAAGGTATCGTCGGTCATGGCGGGACTTTTGCGAGGGCAGGGCTGGGATGCAACCGTCGAACGCGTCTATTTGGGCGGCTTGCGCGTGACAGCTTCGACCAATTGGGCGACCGCGCGGGAGAGGCGCCCATCAGTCCAGCCGCGCAGGTAGTAATAGCCCGCGGTTGCCCCGACGGCGGCACCGGCGGCGTCCACCATCAGGTCGCCCATCGTGTCGTGGAGGCCGGATTTCTGCATGTTGAGGCCGAAGAGTTGATCCATGCCGTATTCGAATATCTCCCAAATCGCGCCTATGGCCAGCGCGAAGGAAAAGGCGAAGAGGGCGCCAACTGCTGGGGACAGGGCAAGTTTATCGCCACGCACGAGGACGACGACCAGCACCGTGCCGACCATGCCGAAGCCCACGGCCGAGCCGGAATGCGCGGCGAGGTCCCACCACCAGAGCCGTTCGTAGAAGTCGAACGCCTCGCCCAGAAAGACGGTAGCCGTGATGAAGATCGTGACGGCGGCGATGAAGCCTGCGGGCAGGCGCACGCCCGTCCATCGGCTGCTGAGGATCGGGATCAGGGTGAGGGTCACGGTGATGAGCGCGATGAATACGAGGCTCCACTGGGCCTCGAACACACCCCAGAAGGCGACGAGGAGCAGGAGGCTCCAGACCGCGTAGGTGATGGGGTGTTGGCGTTCGATCATGTGATTTGCGCAGGTGTTTTATGGGTTCTGCATTAGGGTGCGCTGCGAGAGCGCTCTTGCCAAGGGCGGCATGAGGGCGTTGGTGGGGACGGAATGGGCGAGAGGACGGCATGAGCGGTTTGTTTTTGGTGGCGGTGCCGGGGCTGGAAGGCCCGCTGGAGGACGAGGCGCGGGGCTTGGGCTTTGACGGCGTGCGGCGTGTGGCTGGGGGCGTTGAGGTCGACGGCGGGCTGGCCGAGGCGGCGCGGGCGAATGTTGAGATGCGCTGCGCGGTGCGGGTGCTGGCGCGGGTAGCGGAATTCCGGGCGATGCATCTGGCGCAGTTGGACAAGCGCTCGAAGAAGGTCGCGTGGCGCGAATGGCTGCGGGACGATGTGCCGGTAAAGGTGGAAGCGACCTGCCGGAAGTCGAAGATCTACGTGAACAAGGCGGCGGTTCAGCGTGTCGAGGGCGGGCTGAAAGCGGCGGGGGTGCCGGTTTCGAAAGAGGCCGAGATCGTGGTGAAGGTGCGGATCAACGATGATCTGTGCACCATCAGCCTAGATATGACCGGAGAGGCGCTGCACCGGCGGGGGCACAAGGAATTCGTCGGCAAAGCCCCGTTGCGGGAGACGATGGCAGCGGGATTTCTGCGAGTGATGGGGTTTGACGGCACGCAGGCTGTGGTGGACCCGATGTGCGGGTCGGGGACGTTTGTGTTGGAGTCCGCGGAGATTGCGGCGGGGTTGATCCCGGGGCGTTCAAGGACATTTGCGTTTGAGCGGATGGCAGGCGGTGCAGATGCATATTTAAGGAACAAAGATGGACAGTGTGGCGCATCGCGGGGCACGCGGTTCTTTGGGTTTGATCGAAATGACGGGGCCATTCGTGGCGCGCGCGGGAATGCGGAGCGGGCGGGGGTTGCCGAACTTGTGGCGTTCGAGCGCGCGGCGATCAGTGATCTGGTTCCGCCGGAGGGTGTGGCGCCGGGCATCGTGATGGTGAACCCGCCCTATGGGGGGCGAATTGGGGATCGGAAATTGTTGTTCGGCCTTTATGGTGCGCTGGGCGGGGTTTTGGCCGAGAAGTTTGGCGGCTGGCGCGTGGGGATCGTGACGAGTGATGGCGGGTTGGCGAAGGCGACGGGGCTGACGTTGGAAGCCTTTGGGCCAGTGGACCATTCGGGGACGAAGGTGAACCTTTATCACGCGCAGCTTTAAGGGGCGTTGGGGTTGAGTTCCTGCTGCCAGCTGGCGATGGACTCGCTGGGGTAGACCAGTTGCAGGGTTGTGAGCGCGAGGCTGTCGCGGCCGATGAAGGCGGCGGTGAGTTCCAGAAGCGCCACAAGCGCGAGGGTCACGGGCACGCGCAGGCGCCATGCGGCGAAGAAGCCGCCCATCATCCAGACGTAATCCGCCACGGCGTTCAGGATGCTGTCGCCGGTATAGCCCTGGTTCACCGTGGTGGCGCGGAATTGGCCGAGGACCCAATCGGTATGCTCAATCACCTCCCACCCGATGCCGGTGATGATGGCGGTGGCGAAGAGCACGTTGAAGCCAAGGCGCGGGAAGGCGACGCGTCCGATCAGTGCGATCAAGACGCCGTGCAGGATGTGGCTGAGCGTGTACCAATCGGCGATGTGCTGGGAATTGCCGCTGTCCCAGATGGAACCGACCCAGAGGCGGACCTCCCCACAGGTGCAAATCCACGGTTGGCCCCAAAGGGCGAGGACAAGGGCGATGATTGGAAGGCCAGCGATGGCGGCGAGGGGGAGGGTCGTGCGGGTCACGAGTGGGACCTTCGTAAGGAATCTGCCTCTACAGCAAAGCCAGCGTTGACGTTGACGTAAAGGTTAGGTTTTCCTTACGCGCCTTTTTCAGGCGGAGGTCGCCCAAAGCAACCGCCACCAATGGGTGTCATCGACGAACAGGATGTCGAAAACGTTCCAATCCTCCTCAACGATGACGGCATGTTTGGGACGCTCAAAGGTTAGGTTCAGGGCTTCTTTGAGTTTGGGTAGGTACTCGATGGCCATGTGGTTTGTGGCGAGCGATTTGAGTTGTGGGTCTTGGGGCAGCGCTACGCCGTCGCACAGGTCGGCGCAGGCATGGCTGAGATCAAAGAAGGTGGCAAAGTCTTCCGCATTCTGGCGGGGGAGCCATGCCGCGCAATAGGTCGCCTCCCAACTCGGATGGTACCTGTAGGCCCAGTTGAGATCCCCCGCGGTTCCTGTCTTCAGGGACCACATTTCGCGCGTTCTATTCAGATCAGGTCGCGGCCCGAGTTCAGGGCTGCGCTTCACGGGGCGGTTTCGACGGGACTTCGGCAGTCTTGGGCTTCGGATCGACATGGGCGGCTCAGCTGACCGGCGTGGCGAGTGTGATGGTGCCGTATTGTTCGAAGGTGAAGCCAGGCAAGGGGCCAATATGGTAGACGCCCATGGCCGTATTGCTGTGGCCGTCGAGGTCGAGGGACATTGCGAAGGAGGTTGTGGTGCCGTCGTCAAAGCCCGAGCGGCTGTCGAGCGCGATCGTACCTTCAAAGGTGATGCATTCGTGACCCTCGGCGCAGGCGATGTAGCCATCGTCCGTGAGGGGTGGCCCGCCGGTTGCGACGACATCCCCGAACAGGTTCACGTGGTCGAAGGTGATCGCGAGTCCGTAAGTGCCATCGCCGTTGCGGATCAGGTCGAGGGTTAGAGCGGCGTGCGCACCGACGGTGACGTTGTGCGCGCCGCCGGTGTAGGTTTGGGTCTGTTGGGCGTGGACGAGCGCGGGAAGCAACAGGGCCAGGCAGTAAAGAACAACGCGCATGGAAAGCCTTCTTGGACAATGGATCATCTGAATTGCACAAAGCGTAGCAGAGGATCCATTGCCCGGTATAGGCGCGCGTTTGATTACTGCTGCGGGAAGTAATCCTCGCAAGTACCTTCGCGGTAGACGTCCGCCGTGCAGCAGTGGAGGCCGCCGCCGAAGGCGTAGGCGTCGCGGAGCTCGACCGGGACGACCTCCATACCGAGTTTGTCCATCTGCTCCATCTGGTAGACCTCGGACGCTTCGACGCAGACCGTTTTCGGGTCGAGGACGAGCACGTTCATGGACAGCCATGTGGAGGAATAGCAGAGCGGCGGGGGCGCGTTGTGCGCGGGCTGCGCGGCGTCGACGATTTCCCAATCGTTGTCGTTGAACATCTTGCGCTGATCCTCGGGCAGGCGGCGCTGCGGATTGTTGAGGATCAGGCCTGGGCGCAGCGGCGTGAAGGTCGCGTCGATGTGGATCGGGTACGGATCGCCGGGGAAGTTCACCGTGTGCACACGGTGATCGGGGAAGTGGCGGGCGAGCCATTCGATGCCCTTGAGGTTAGTCGTGAAGCCGTGCTGGACGACGAGGTCGCGGCCAAAGCGCAGGACGTCGGCGGCGTCGAACAGGGGCTCTTCCTCGGTTGTCACGAAGAACTTCTCAGCGGCCCATTGCAGGCGCTTTTCGACGCCGATTTTGTCCGACAGGTAGTCGGGGTGGTAATCGGCGTCAGTTAAGCGGGGCTTGGGTGCGGCCTCATGCCGGAAATTGGGGTCTTCATCCCAGTATTTCTGCATGAGTGGCCGGTAGTTGAGGTATTCGAACCAGCGGCACCGATAGGACATCGTCGCCTCAAGAATTTCTGAACCGACGGTCAGCAGCACGTCGCGGGGCGGCATGCAGCCGAACTGGCTGTCGGTGTGGAAATCGGGCGTGGTGACGGGCTTGGAATGGTCGATGCTGTCAGGGCGGTCGACGCGGATGCCGCGGGATTCGAGTTGCTTGGCGAAGTTGTCCAGTAACTCATTTGCGCGGTCGATGGTTTCCTGCGGTCGGCGGCCCCATTGGCCGCGCATGTCGCTGTCTTCGGGGACCTTGGCGTCAAGCGCGGGTTCCTCAGGCGGGATGTGACAATCATCGGCGCGGCCCACGATGACGTGGCGCAGCGGATCCCACTCGTTCCAGCTATTCACTACGGTTTTCGCGGTCATGGCACCCTCCCTGAGCCTGTATACAACTGGGCCGGTTTAGGGGGGATGTTGAGCGGGGGCAAGCACCTGGCCTGCCCCCGACATTGGATCAGGCATCGCTGTCGAGAAGGCCCGTGCGGAACAGGATGCCTGCCGCGACTGCACCGATGATGGGGGCCACGATGAAGAGCCAGAGTTGCGCGATGGCAGTGCCGCCAACGAACAGCGCGGGCCCGATGGAGCGGGCGGGGTTCACCGACACGCCGGTCACGTTGATGCCCACGAGGTGGATCACGACGAGCGCGAGGCCGATGGCGAGGCCGCCCCAAGCGGCGGGGGCGTTGGCGCCAGTTGCGCCAAGGATCACGACCATGAAGAGGAAGGTTGCGACGACCTCGAACACGAAGGCGGCGATCATGGTGTATTCGCCGAGATAGCCCGTGCCCCAGCCATTCTGGCCCAGGCCGTTTTCGGCCAGCGTGTAATCGGCGTTGCCCGAGGCGATCATCAGAAGCACGGCGGCACCTGCGATGGCCCCGGCGATCTGTGCGATCATGTAGGGGATGGCGTCGGCGATGCTCATCCGGCCAGCGGCGACCGCGCCGAGGGTCACGGCGGGGTTGATGTGGCAGCCCGAGACCGGACCGATGCCATAGGCCATGCCGATCAGTGCGAGGCCGAAGGCGAAGCTGATGCCCATCAGGCCAATGTCGCCGCCAGCCAGAACGGCGGCGCCGCAACCGAAGAGGACCAAAGTGAAGGTCCCGATGAATTCTGCGAGTGGTTTTTTCATGGCGTTTGTCCCTGTTTCCATTGCTTGCACCCGATAAGGAGTGTGCGGGCCGGGGAAACGGGGAAAAACAGGCGTTTTGGCGTCAGTTCGAGCGGGTTAGGCCAAAGTGACTCCGGCGTCTGCCATTCCTGCATGAGCCGCCTCCAGCGATCCATTAAAGTCGATGGCGCGGCAGAGATCCGTGCGGACAGTGACGGTAAAGCCAAGCTTCGCGGCATCGACGGCGGAGAAATTCACACAGAAATCGGTGGCGAGGCCAACCATGGTGAGGTCGGTGATGCCGCGTGTGCGCAGGTAGCCCTCCAGCCCGGTGGGCGTTTTGTGATCATTCTCGAAAAACGCGGAATAGCTGTCGATCGCGGGGTTGTAGCCTTTGCGGATGATCATGTCGGCGCGGTCTACAGTAAGATCCGGGTGGAACTGCGCCCCGATGGAGCCCTGAATGCAGTGGTCGGGCCAGAGCACCTGCGGGCCGTAGGGCATGTCGATCAGGTCCATGTCCTGCTTGCCGGGGTGGCTGGACGCGAAAGAGGAATGACCCGCCGGGTGCCAATCCTGCGTGAGGATGACGGCGTCGAACTCGGACATGAGGGCGTTGATGCCGGGGACGATCAAGTCGCCCTCGGGCACGGCCAGCGCGCCACCGGGGCAGAAATCATTTTGGACGTCGATGACGATGAGGGCTTGGGTCATGGGGTCACCTCCTGATGCTGCGGCGCAGCTTAGGCTGTGGGCCGCAGAGTGAAAGTGTTGTCTTGTTGTCATGACACGAATCAAGCTAACGTAGGACCATGAAAAAGATTGAGCGAATGCAGACGGGCCTGCGGCTGGAAAAGCGCATGGTGAAGGTGCTGAAGGGCACGGCGGAGTATCTGGACATTTCGATGAGCGAGCTGGTGGAGTGCATGGCGCTGCACGCTTTCGATGGGAAGCTGGTCTTCGGCGAGGTGACACGCGGGAAGATTGAGGCGCTGCGGGAGGTCTATGGGCTGGAGCTGAGTTCAGCGGATGCCCACGGGCTGGAGGAGGAGTTTCAGTGAAATATGACCACATGCTGGATACGATCCTGTCCGGTAAGGTGCCCTGCACCGGGTTCAGCCACGCGGACCATTTGGGAACCGCCCACGCGGCCTTGCGGCGGTGGGAGTTCTTCGAGGCGGCGCATCGGTATGCAGACGGAATCCGGGCCTCGGCCACGGCGGCGGGCGCGTCAGAGAAGTTCAACGCGACGTTGACACTGGCGTTTCTGTCGTTGGTGGCAGAACGGATGGGCGACGAGGATAGTGAGACGTTTGTCGCGGAGAACGCGGACCTGACAATGGAGGCTTTGCGGCGGGCCGGGTATGATGCGGCGCGGCTGGAGCACCCGAAGGCGCGGGCGGTGGGGTTGTTGCCGGTGTCGGCTTAGGGATTTTGCTCGGGGTGGAACTGGTGGGACGGTCGTATTGATGCCGCTTTGAGACGTTAGGCGTTTCCTTCGACTTGGTGAGAAGGGAGCAATGGGCATGGACGAAATCTCAATCCCCATGAAGATGCGACTTTGGCCGATGCTGCTGTGCCTGCTGTTTTTCGGGCCGGGGGCTTATTTCCTGTTCTTTGCGGTTCTTGAGGCCGAGCCGGGCGAACGGTCTGAACCCCTCATGGGATTTGTCATTTGCTGTCTGTTTGCCGTTGTCCCGCTATTCCTGATGGTTGCTGGGCGCCGCAATCCGCAGGCATTGGTTTTGGGTCGCGACGAGATCCGTTTGCCGCGCGGGATGTTTTCCAAGCGTGCGCCTCGTATCCGATATGACGAGATCAGATCGATGGATGAGATGAAGGTCTCGGGGCAGCGGTTCCTGGCCTTCGATGCCATAAGCGGGTCTTACACGATCAGCGCGATCATGCTGCCGCGTAACGTGCCACTTTCAGAGATCAAACAACAGATCACGCGCCGTGCGGCGATTGCGAGGGGCGTCGGCGTGCGATAACTCACGCGCCATGTTCACTGTCGCCGCCCTCTACCATTTCGCCAAGGTGCCGGACCCCTCCGCTGTGAAGGGGCCATTGGCGGAGGTTGCGTGTAAGGCGGGGGTGAAGGGCTCGCTGTTGATCGCGCCGGAGGGGATCAACGGAACGATTGCGGGGACGCGCGCGGGGATTGATGCGGTGTTGGCGCATATTCGGGCGCTGCCCGGGTTCAGTGGGTTGGAGTGGAAGGAGAGCCATGCGGAGGCGCCTCCGTTCAACAAGCTGAAGGTGCGGTTGAAGAAAGAGATCGTGACGATGGGGGCGCCGGGGTTGGACCCGGCCTCCGTAGGAACTCATGTGGACCCCGGCGATTGGAACGCGCTCATCAGCGCGCCGGATGTGGCGGTGATTGATACACGGAACGACTACGAGGTGGCGATCGGCACGTTCGAGGGGGCGGTGGACCCTGAGACGGCGAGCTTCCGCGACTTCCCGAAGTGGTGGGACGAGAACAAGGATCGGTTCGGGAACAAGCGGATTGCGATGTTCTGCACGGGCGGCATCCGGTGTGAGAAGTCGACGGCGTTTTTGAAGGCGCAGGGGGTTGAGGATGTTTTCCACCTTAAGGGTGGGATCCTGAAATACCTGGAAGAGGTGCCGGAGGAAGAGAGCCTGTGGCAGGGCGGATGCTTTGTGTTCGATGAGCGCGTGGCCGTGGGGCATGGGCTGGAAGAGACGGCGCATTTCCTGTGCCGGGCCTGCCGGCGGGCCTTGGTGCCTGCGGATCGGGCACGGGCGGAGTTCGAGGAAGGGGTGTCGTGCCACCATTGCTTGGGCGAGCATTCCGAGGCGGATCGGGAGCGGTTCCGGGAACGGCAGCGGCAGATCGAATTGGCGAAGGCGCGGGGGGAGACGCATCTGGGGGGATGACGGGAGACGCTCGCTTGGCAGCGTCGCCCCTCCCACCATCCCGTGCGGTCAGGCGTAGTCGTAGTCCCGTAATGCCGCCATCTCGAACGGGCGCAATTCCCGGTGTGAGAGTTCGCGCGCCGGATGGGCCGGGTCGGCAAGCTCGGGAAACAGCTCCAGCAATTCATCGTAGAGCGCCTTGTCGCGTGCCATCTGATAGTCGCCGATGAAGAGGCTTTCGCACGGCGTGCCTTCTGCGAAGATGATCTGGTGGCGGTCGAACATCAGGTGGAAGTAGGTCACCAGCGGGCGCGGAGAGCGGCGGATCTTGCCGCCGTCGCACAGGTGCATGGCGGCGCAGAGCACGGCATTGGTGTCGAACAGCATCTCGCACGTGGGGTCTTGCAGCAGCATCCGGTGGCGAGGTGAGACGTAGAGCGGACGGTCGTTGCCAAGCGCGCCGGGGGCGAAGCGGATTGGGGCGAGGGGGCCATCGCCGCGGACCGTTTTGTGGCCGATCCAGCGTAGGGTTTGCGCGCCGTCCAGCATGGTGAGCACACGGTCGCCGGGGTTGAGGTGTTCGACGGCCACAGGGCCACGATCCGTTGCGACCTGCGTGCCGGCTGCGAGGCAAATGACGGAGATGTTCTCGGTCGGGATGTTGAGGTAAGTGAATTGCCGCGTGCTGCCGTCTGGTAGAGTGACCGTGACCTGACCGCCCGTGGGCGAGAAGGGTGAGATGGTCGCGCCTTCGGGGATGATCATGGAGTTCACGCCCGACCCACCCTGCACGAAGGTAGTGTTGACGGAGGTGACGATCAGGTCGTCCCCGCCCCCGCCATCGAGATTGCCGGAGCCGTCTTCGCCGAACAGAGTATCGGCCCCCGCCCCACCTGACAGATTGTTGTTGCCTTGTCCCCCGCGCAGGATGTCGTCGCCCTCACCACCTGCGATGTTGTTGTTGCCGACGCCGCCGATCAGCGTGTCGTTGCCACCGCCGCCATCGACCTGGCCGCCATCGGCGCCATCATCCGTGAAGGTGTCGTCGCCCGCGCCACCGACATAGCCGAAGCTGTCGAGGCCGACGGAGCCGCCGATGGTGTTGTCGGCATCGTTGCCCCGGAAGGCCACGAAGTTGCTGAAGGAGCCGCCTGCGAGATCAGCATCAGTGAAGGTGGTGGAGGTGTTCGTGGTGGTGTCGATGAAGGTGATCGACGCGCCGTCCATGATGATCTGAACCGTATCCGGGACGGCGACGGCATTGATCGTGCTTTCTGCGGTCACATCCTGCGCCGACCAGAAGGACGGATCGAAGATGTTACCGGCATTCAACGTCAAGAAAACAGGCATGGTCACATTACCCCTGTGTCATGCCCCCACCGATACTAAGGTTAGGGGGCTGCCATCTTGGGGAAATATGCCGGGATTGTTGCATATACGAGTCCGGCAAGGGATTGCCGATATCGCGCATGCGCGGCGGCAATTTGCCGAAATCGGTTAACAAGCCTTTGGCAAATCGGCTTAAATTATGGGCGACGTGCGTGGCGAATGCCAATGAGCAGCGTGGGAATCGCCAGTGCCGCAACACCGGACGCGATCAGAAGGACCGTGCGGAAATCCGTCAGTTGCGCGATGAGGCCTACGGCGGGGGCGGCCAGAAGCCCGCTGATCATCAGAGTGTTCCAATAGATCGCCGTGGCCTGCGCCGGGCGGTCTTGGGCGAAGCTTTGGATGTAGCTGATCCCGAGGCTCGCGAAGAGGCCGTAATAGAGCCCTTCGAGCGCGGAGCCGAGGGCCATCTGCGGAAGTGACTTGACGGACGAGAGGACGAGGATCGCCGCCACGGCAAGGCAGGTGCAGACCATCAGTGGAGCACGCAGGCCGAAGCGCGCAATCAGGAAAGACGAGCTGAAGATCGCGATGACCTCGACGAAGGTCTTCACGCTGAAGGCCGCACCGGGGGCGAAGTCTGGTAAGCCGACCTCTTGCACGAAGAACAGAGGCAGGGCTGAGAAGGTCAGGCCGTGGGCGATGGAGAGGCAGAAGATGAAGGCGGCCGCCAACCAAAGATCGGAAGGGGCGGAGATGAGGTCGGCCGGTGGTTTGGGTGGTGCGGGGGCAGTGATGTCGCGCGGCAAGCCGATGCGCCAGACGACAGCCCAAAGGACGGCAAGGCCACAGGCGAGTTGGAAAACGATGTGCGGGCCGTAGACGCCGGACAGCGAGAAGCTGACTGCTGGGCCGATCATCCAAGCGGTCGAGGTGGTGGCGCGCATCCACGCGTTGAACTTGGTGCGGGGGATGCCGGCGCGTTCTGCCATGTGGCCGCCGGTGGCGAACATGGCGGAGATGGAGGTGGCGCTGAGTCCGTAGCCGAGGACACCGAGCGTCAGCATAACGGGCAGCGTGGGCGAGAGTGCCATGGAGAGGCTGGCCAAAGCGTAGCCCGCAACGGCGATGCCAATGATGGGGAACACCTGAGCGCCGCCGTCGATGCGCCGCGCGAAGATGCGGTTGAGCACGACCGTTAGCGACACGGCAAGGCCGCCATAGACGCTGAGCATCCAGGGCGGTTGGCCAAGGCCGTCGACCATGAAGAAGGGCATGAACGGAACAATGGCGGAATTGCCGAGCGTGCTGGTGAACAGCAGCAAAAGGAAGGGGGTCAGACGGCGCGCGGGGCTCATGCGGTATGAGTGCGGTTTGCACCGAGCCTGCGCAATGAAAAAGCCCCCGACCGCGAGGGCCGGGGGGAGTTTGGGACACGTCTGAGGGACAGAGTCTTCCCCAGGAAGATCGAAAACCGGGGGAAGGAGGGAAGAGAGCGCCGGGGGAGGAGAGAGGGAGGGGAGGAGGACTTGGCGCTCTCTATTCTTGAAACTTTGGGGTCCGGACGCCCAACCTGCAGGGGAAACGGGGGCTAGGGTCGATTGGGCGTCCGGGGTTCCGGCCCGCTGGGGCCGAACTGGGGGTTGGTTTGCGAGGGAAAACCGCTCGCTTTACCAGCCGAAGGTGAAGACCAGGTCACCGTCGCCGCCGTTTTGGGCGATGGCACCGTTGGTGTTGTTGCCGAACTGGAAGAGACCGCCGGCGTTGCCCGTGCCGCCCTGAACAAGGGCGCCATTGTGGCCGTTGCCTTCCTGATGGACGACACCGATGTTGCCCTGGGCTGCGTTGGTCAGAACCTCGGCCGGGTCACCACCATTGGCGAGCTGGTAGCCGATGAGACCCAGCGCGATCAGGTCACGCTCTTCCTGGGTCTGGGCCGAGATGCCGAAGCTGATCTGGCCTTGGGCCGCAGCGGGGAGGGCTGCAACGGCGGTCGTAGCGGCGAGCGTGGCGGCGATAATGACTTTCTTAAACATGGTAGTGTTTCCTTTTGAAAATGTGGTGTTTGAAAAAATGAAGGGGTTTGAAAAAGGGTTGGGGTTAGAGGTTTGGTTTTAGAGGTCGGCGGGGCAGCGATATTCACGCCCGTCGATGGTGAGGGTCAATTCCGCATCAAGGCTGGAGGCCGAACCGGAGGTCATCATGCGACCGAGGGTTACAGTCTCTCCTGCGCGGGCCGAGAAGGGGCCACCCTGGTTGAGGCGTGTGCCGGGGCCTTCGACGCGCAGGCTGTAGATGCCCGAGACGGCCTCGGATGCCTGAACGACGGGAGCCAGCGTGAGCATGGAGCCCTGTGCTTCGGCGGTGATTACGCAAGCGATCGGAGCAGCGGCTTGGGCATGGGCTTCGCGGGTCAGGTCGGCGGGTTCAGCCGAAATCGCGGTGCAGCCGAGGACGGCCGAGCTGATCGCGGCGAGGCCGAGTGCGGCGCGGGATTTCGAAAACTTGGTCATTGGCCTGTCCTTTCAAAAAATCTGTTTGGTCTTGGAATGAGGGTCCGGGGGCGGGGATGAAGGGGAGAAGGGGATCCCGCCCCCGGAGGTGTCCGGGCTTAGTTGCCCTGGATGATCAGAGCCGTGGACCCGGTGCCCGACTGGGTCACGACGCCGGTGTTGCCCACGCCAGTCTGGATCACAGCGCCGGTGTTGAAGTTGCCGTTCTGGACGACTTCACCGTAGTTCAGGGCACCGGACTGCTGGACTGCGCCACCGTTGAAGTTGCCGTTCTGGCCGACAACGCCGGTGTTCAGTGCGCCATCTTGGCCGATGATCACGGTGTTGAAGTCACCGTTCGACACGCCAGCGCCAGTGTTGGCCCAACCGGTCTGGTCGATCTGCGTGAAGTTGCAGTTGCCGAACTGCTGTACGCCAGCGGAGTGATCCCAGCCGAACTGGTTAGCAGCGGCGAAGTTGCAGGCAGATGCGGCACCGGCGGAAACGATCAGTGCGGTTGCGACGGCAGCGGTTTTGATGAGTGCGAATTTCATGTGTCTAAGTCCTTAAATAAAGTTTTGGTTCAGGTGTGTGTTTCAGGTTCAGGTGTTATTGGCCCGGTGGGGTGTGTGCCCCGTTGAGCCGATGACCAGAACTTGGCCCCCAACCGCCCCGTCAGACAATTTCAGCGAAAAGAAAGGTCATAACAGGGGTGTGTTATCGGATGTCATTGAAATAAGTATCTGAAATTAAATAATAAAAATGAGATCGAGACTTGCGTGACGCTACGTCCAAAAATGCGTCGATAGCACTCTGACAGGGTGATGAAATGGCGATGTTATTGGGTGTCAGAGCGCGGGGTAAGGTTTCCCCGCATTTTTTGAGCACAGCATGTAAGGGGAAAGATTCGGATAAAGTGACGCTTAAGGTAAGGCTAGCCTTACCTTAGATGGATGATTCGAATCGCAGTGGGTCTTGGGGTTTATCCTGGGAAGGTCTCGTTGAGAATCTTCCAAGTGGGCAGAAGGGGCGGAAGCATCGCGTTGAGTGTCTTCAATAGCCCCGAGGTTTGCCAACCATCGGCCAAATCAGTGCTGAGCGCGAACGCCTTTCGCTTGAGCAGGTCCGCATGGGGATGGTCCTGGTCGAACGGTTTGGGCACGCGCTTGAGTGGATCGGGGCCCCAATCGGAGAGGGACGCGCCAGACCCTTCCATGGCGTCCGTCAAATCGTCGCCCCGCCGGTCGACCATGTTGCGGTAGGCAGTGAGGCTATCTTTCTCCAGATGCATGACGCCCATGCCGAGGAGCAGGTAGTCGGGGGAGGCACCGAAGAACCATGATGCCGTTGGGGCCTGCGACGGCTGCGACCAGAGCAGGTGCAGGTGGGTGTTGTAGGGCGTCTTGTCTTTGGAGAAGCGCACATCACGGTGGATGCGGAACACCTTGGGCTTGTGCGCTTTGCCAGTGTGCTTAGCGAGGTCTTCTGCGAAGAGATCGGCGAGGAGTTCAGCGGGCTTCTTGATCTCCGCGTTGTAGGTGGCCTTGTGAGCCTCGTAGAATTCCTTGGTGTTGTTAGCGCGCAGGTCGGTGAAGAACCCGTTGGCGCGGATGATCATCTCGGCGAAACCGTCGGACATGGGGGCCTCTGTTCTGTGTTCATGCGAGATATCGGCCGGTCTTGACCCATGTCAGTCGCCTGAGCCGTAAATCAGACGGTCGACACCACCCAGCAGGAGCAACTCTTGTTCGGTCAGCAAGATAAGGTGACCATCTTCGGTGACGGTATGGGGTGGAATTCCGATGCTGTCCGCGCCAAGGCCATTGGTGATCAAGCGCCGGCCGACGGGGTCAAATTCTTCGGCCCCGCGCATGCAAAACCAAGTGTTTTCCGGCCTATCAGAATAGGTTGCAATAAACCCCATGTGGTCGCATTGCGCGTTCATGACGACAATGGGGCCATCGGAGTCAATTGTGCGGTTCTCGAAACTGGCAGGTGCATCTGGGGGCAGCATCGCATTGCGGGCCAGCGGATCGAGTAGATCCGTAATGTCGATGCTGCGGGCGAGGGATTCTTGTTCTGACGTGAGGCGGAGGACGATGACCGGGTTGTCGAGCCAATCAATGGTGACGGGCTGACCCGGGTTGAGGAGCGACAGATCGAAACGCGCAGCTGTTTCTTCGGCTTGCTGATCGGCGGTCGGGCCGAGGGTGCGCCCCAAGCCAAGTATTGCGGCACCCACGACCATTACCCCGAACGCGATCGTTACGTAACGCAGGGTATTCGAGGGCGCTGGTGGTTGGTCGTTCAAAAATCGAGGTTCTCGACGCTGAGCGCGTTCGCTTGGATGAATTCACGCCGCGGCTCCACCACGTCGCCCATCAGCTTGGTGAAGATGTCGTCGGCCTCAGCCAAGTCTTCGATCTTTACTTGCAGCAGCGTGCGCGCCTCTGGGTCCAGCGTGGTTTCCCAGAGTTGGTCGGGGTTCATCTCCCCCAAGCCTTTGTAGCGCTGCATCTGCTGGCCCTTGGCACCTTCGTCGAGGATCGCTTGCAGAAGTTCGGTGGGGCCATGGATCAATTGCTCTCGCTCTTTCCGGGCGAGGGTGGCCGGATCGCGATAGACGGTGCGGGTGTCTTTGGAGACTTCGCTCAGCTTGCGCGCCTCGCCGGAGCGCAGGACAGCACCATCGAGGGTGCGGATTTCTTCGACGCCGCGCAGTACACGAGAAAGGCGGATGCCGTGATCCTGTGTGATCCGGCCCTGCCAGCCGCGTTCGTATTCGACAGCCACGAGATCGAGGCGCTTGGCCACGTCATCGGCCACGCCCTGCAAGTCACTGTCGGCCTTGCCGGGGTCGAACGCGCCCGCGATGGCGGCCTGTTCGACGATGTGACGGGGGTAATGGGTCGGGAAGGCATCAAGGATGCGCTTGAAGTTGCGCGCGCCATCGACGACGCGGGCAAGGTCCTGACCGGCAATTTCCTCGCCAGAGGGCAGGCGAAGGGCGGCCCCTTCGATGCCTTGCGCGACGAGGTAATCCTCCAGCGCGGCCTGATCTTTGAGGTAGACCTCGGACTTACCGCGACTGACTTTGTAAAGCGGCGGCTGCGCGATGTAGAGGTTCCCGGCCTCAATGATCTGGGGCATCTGGCGGAAGAAGAACGTCAGCAGCAGGGTGCGGATATGGGCGCCGTCGACGTCCGCGTCCGTCATGATGATGATCTTGTGGTAGCGCAGCTTTTCGAGGTTGAACTCGTCGCGGCCGATGCCGGTACCGAGCGCGGTGATGAGCGTGCCGATCTCTTGGCTCGACAGCATTCGGTCGAAACGCGCGCGTTCGACGTTCAGGATTTTCCCGCGCAGAGGAAGCACGGCCTGATTGTGACGAGAACGGCCCTGTTTGGCGGAGCCGCCGGCAGAGTCACCCTCAACTAGGAAGAGCTCGGACTTCGCCGGGTCCTTTTCCTGGCAATCGGCGAGTTTGCCGGGAAGAGAGGCGACATCCATTGCCGTTTTGCGGCGGGTGAGTTCGCGGGCCTTTCGGGCGGCTTCGCGGGCAACGGCGGCCTCGATGATCTTGGTGACGATCAGGCGGGCCTCGTTCGGGTGTTCTTCGAACCATTCCGAAAGCTTCTCGTTCATCAGCCCTTCGACGGCGGGGCGGACTTCGGAGGAGACGAGTTTGTCCTTGGTCTGGGAGCTGAACTTGGGGTCCGGCACTTTCACGGACAGCACGCAGGTCAGCCCCTCGCGCGCATCGTCGCCGGTAAAGTTCACCTTCTCCCGCTTCGCGATCCCGGAGGAGTTGGCGTAAAGGTTGATCGTGCGGGTCAGCGCGCCACGGAAACCCGCAAGGTGCGTGCCGCCATCGCGCTGGGGGATGTTGTTTGTGAAAGGCAGAACCGACTCGTGGTAGCTGTCGTTCCACCACATGGCGACTTCGACGCCGATGCCGTCTTTCTCACCTTCAACATATATTGGCTCTTCGATCATGGGGGTCTTGGAGCGGTCGAGATATTTGACGAATTCCTTGACGCCACCTTCATAAACGAGGTCGGTTTCCAGTGCCTCCGCCGGGCGTTCATCGCGCAGGATGATGCGCACGCCCGAATTGAGGAACGCGAGTTCGCGCAGGCGATTTTCGAGGGTCTTGAAGGAATATTCGAGGTTCGAGAAGGTCGTGGTGGCGGCCATGAAGCGAACTTCGGTGCCGGTCTTGCCATCGGCATCGCCCACAACCGCAAGGTGGCGGACGGTTTCGCCATGTTCGAACCGTGCGGTGTGCTCCTTGCCGTCGCGCCAGATGCGCAACTCCAGCCAATCGGAGAGCGCGTTCACAACCGAAACACCCACGCCATGCAGGCCGCCTGAAACCTTGTAGGAGTTGCTATCGAACTTCCCGCCGGCGTGCAGCTGGGTCATGATGACCTCGGCGGCTGAGACGCCTTCTTCCTCGTGGATGCCCACGGGAATGCCACGACCATTATCGCTGACGGAAACGCTAGAATCTGCGTGGATCGTAACCGTTACGGCATCCGCATGACCGGCCAAAGCCTCGTCGATGCCGTTGTCCACGACCTCGTAGACCATGTGGTGCAGGCCCGAGCCATCATCGGTGTCGCCGATATACATGCCGGGGCGCTTGCGAACCGCCTCCAAGCCTTTGAGAACTTTGATAGAATCGGCGCCGTAGTCTTCCGGTGTCGGGGTTTGCTCTGCCATGTGATTTTTGTCCCGCTTATTTGCGCAATATATACGCATTTTGCGCGGGGATGTCACGCGGTTGGCACAAGATTTGGTGGAGTCCGAGGTTGTCGATCAAGGTAGTGATCGCGGCGATGGTATTCCAGTTGCGTGCGGTCATGGGCTCGCCCGCGAGACGTTCGATCTTGGAGGCAAGTTTCGACGTGCCAAAGCCGTTTGGCGTGTGGAGCCAGAGCACACCGGGATGGCTTGAGAGCGCTTCCGTAGGATCGCGGGGGGCTTCCATCGGCGCTGTGTCGATTGCGGCGTCATCATGGAAATATCCGTGCAGGGTTTTGGGTAGACCGGTTGGGAACGGGTTCGTTGCGATGCGCTTGCGCCAATCCTCTGCGGTGAGCGCGATGATGTCGCGGCGGAAGCCGTGGACGGCCTCGATCCGGTCGGCGAGATCGCCTGGGTTGATCGGGGTTGGGCAGACTGCGTTGCCCGATTGCAGATGCGTTTTCGCACCGCCTGCGCCCAAATCGTCCAGCATCGCACGCAGGTCGGCCATGGGCAGCTTGCCGTGGCCCCCGACATTGATACCGCGCAGGAGGAGGATTTGCGCGCTCATGCTACCGTCACGGCGCTTTCGCCGTCCTGTTCGGTCACTTCGAAGTGTTGCGCGCGGTCACCCAATTCCGTGAACAGTTCCGGCCCGGTGCCGGTCATCCAGGCCTGCGCCTCCAGCGCGCAGATCTCATCAAAGAGCGCGGCGCGGCGGCCCGCATCGAGATGAGCGGCGACCTCGTCCAACAAGACAAGCGGCGCGGTTCCGGTTTCGGCCTTGAGGGCGCGCGCATTGGCGAGGATGAGAGAAATCAGCAGCGCTTTCTGTTCGCCGGTGGAGCATTGCTTTGCTGGCACATTCTTGTCGCGGTAGATCGCGCCCATATCAGCGCGATGGGGCCCGACAAGCGTACGCCCGGCGGCGATGTCGCGGGCGCGACTGTCAGCGAAGGCGGCTTCGAAATCCGTCGCCGTCTGGCAGTGGGTGTCGACCACGATGCTCAGGTCTGCGGCTGGGAAGGCCGTCGCAGCGCCGTCCTGCGCGGCGGCGATCCGGCGGAGCGCGTCTTCACGGCCCGCAACGATCCGAACGCCCGCCTCGGCCATCTGAGCCTCCAGCGCACGATACCAGGCAGGATCGCGGACATCGTCTTTCAGCAATCGGTTCCGCTCACGCATTGCCTTTTCGTAGGTCAGCACCGCCTCGGCGTGGTCGGGCAGGAAGCTCAACGTGATGCGGTCCAAAAACCGCCTGCGCCCATCTGCGCCTTCCATCCACAGGCGATCCTGCGAGGGGACCAGCCAGACGATGCGCAAGAGCTTTGCCAAGGCGACTTGTGGTGCGGACTTGCCGTCGATCTGCGTGATGCGCGCCTGCGAAGGTTCGGCGGTCAGCGCAATTTCGTGGCCGATGCCGGGGCCTTCGATCTCGGCACTGACTTTCCAGCCGATCGCTTCGGGCCGTCGGATAATATCGTCCGCCGACGCACGCCTGAGCCCGCGCCCAGGGCTGAGCAGGGATACGGCTTCCATCAGGTTGGTCTTACCGGCGCCATTGGGGCCGAACAGGGCAACCGGGCGGCCATCCAGGGAAAGCCGCGCGCGCCGATGCGAGCGGAAGTGGGACAGCGACAATGATGCGACGAACACCTTGCTCATCGCGCGCCCCTTTCATCTTGCCAGAAAAACTCCCGCCGGAGGCATCCGTCCGGTGTCACACGCGCATCGGCATGACGACGTAGATTGCACTTTCGTCGTTGCCTTCGCGCATCAGCGTGGGCTCGGCGGGGGAAGAGAACATGAAGACGGCGTTCTCACGGTCCACCTGGCTGGCGATTTCCAGCAGGTATTTCGCATTGAAGCCGATCTCCAGCTTTTCGTCGCCATAGGCCACGGCCAGCTCTTCTTCCGCATTGCCCGCATCGGGCGCGTTGACCGACAGGACCAAACGATCTTCGTCCAGCGCCATCTTCACGGCGCGGGAGCGTTCAGATGACACGGTCGCGACGCGGTCCACGGCTTTGGCGAAATCGCCTGCGTCGACTTCCATCCGGCGGGTGTTCCCCATCGGGATCACGCGGGTGTAGTCGGGGAAGGTGCCGTCAATGACCTTGGAGGTCAGGGTGATGTCTGGCGTGGCGAAGCGGATCTTGGTCTCGGACACCGACACAGCGATTTGGGTGTCGTCATCATCCAGCAGCTTGCGCAGCTCGCCCACTGTTTTGCGGGGTACAATCACGCCCGGCATTTCGGCGGCGCCATCGGGCAGGTCTGTGTCGATGCGAGCAAGGCGGTGGCCATCGGTCGCCACGGCGCGCAGGGCTTTGCCGGCTTCGCCGTCCGCGATGTGGAAGTAGACGCCGTTCAGGTAATAGCGCGTCTCTTCGGTGGAGATCGCGAATTTCGATTTGTCGAACAGGCGGCGAAGGATCGGCGCGGTGGACGAGAAGTTCGCGGCGTATTCCGTGGAAGCCATAACCGGGAAGTCTTCGCGGGGCAGTGTGGCCAGCTGGAAGGAGGAGCGGCCCGCTTCGATTGTTAGGCGACCGGCGGCGCTGTCTTCGGTCAGGCTCACCAACGCCCCATCAGGCAGTTTGCGGACAATCTCGTGGAACGTCACCGCGGAGACCGTCGTGGCACCAGCGCGCTCGACTTGGGCGGGGGCCTTGTCGACCACCTCGATATCCAGGTCCGTGGCCCGGAAGGAAACGCTGTCGCCCTCGGCCTCGATCAGCACATTGGCGAGGATCGGAATAGTGTTCCGACGCTCCACAACCGATTGTGCCTGAGAGACCGCACGCAGAAGAGTGGCGCGTTCGATGGAAAGCTTCATGTCCCTGGCTCCGACAGATGGCGGGGCCGCGAGACTGGCCCGGACCCCGTTCTATGGCAAGTTGTTTATGCAGGTTTGGGCGGGGGCGGACCGGTGGTCAACCCCCTGACGGCTTATGCTTCAAGCATACGACGCAGAAGTTCCGCATCTTCGGCGATCTGGCTGTCGATCTGCATCAGCTCTTCGATCTTGCGCACACCGTAAAGGATTGTGGTGTGATCGCGGCCGCCGAACTTTTTGCCAATCTCAGGCAGGGAGCGGGTCGTCAGCTTCTTACAGAGGTACATCGCCATCTGCCGGGGACGCGCGATGGCGCGTTGGCGGTTCTGACTGATGATGTCGACTTGACGGATTTTGTAGTAGTCGCAGGTCTTCTTGAGGATCTCGTCCATCGTGACCTTACGGTCGGAGGCGCGGAGAATGTCGGCGAGGTTGTCGCGGGCGAAATCCTCGGTCACTTCGCGGCGGACAAGATCACCGGTGGCGTAAAGGCGGTTCAGCGCGCCTTCCAGCTCACGAATGTTAGATGCGATCTTGCGGGCGAGGAATTCGAGCACGCCGTCGGCGAACTGAACATGCGGATACTTCTGGCTGAGGATGGCCGCCTTGTGCTGAAGCACGGAGAGGCGAAGCTCATAGTCCGTCGGGTGGATGTCCACGACGAGGCCGCTTTGCAAGCGCGAGGCGATGCGGCTATCGAGTTCTTCCATGTCCACGGGCGCTCGGTCGCCGGAGATGACGATCTGCTTGCCCATCTCGACCAACGCATTGAATGTGTGGAAGAATTCCTGCTGGGTTGAAGTCTTGCCAGCGATGAACTGGACGTCATCGACCATCAGAACATCGACATTGCGGAAGGTTTCCTTGAAGTCGAACGTGTTCTGTTCACGCAGCGCGCGGACGAAAAGATGCATGAATTGCTCGGCCGAGAGGTAAAGGACCTGTGCATCGGGGAAGCGTTCCTGCAAATCCCAGGCGATGGCGTGCATCAGGTGCGTTTTACCAAGTCCCACGCCACCATAGAGGAACAGCGGATTGAAGGTTACGTCGAGCGTCTCGGCGACACGGCGGGCGGCGGCATGAGCCAACTCGTTAGGCTTGCCGACGACGAAATTGGCGAACGTCAGGGCAGGGTTGAGTTTGGTGCCGGGCAGATCAGTGGAGCGCGCTGCGACGGGCTGGGGCCGTGGGGCTGGCGCGGGCTGCGGAGCAGGCGCTGATGGCGCGGGGGCTGGAGCCGAGACAGCCATTTCCAGTTCCGGCGCCGGGGCTGCCTGTTGCGGAGCGGGTGCATTGGCGGCTGCGGTCGCAGGCTTGCGCGCACCGACGGCGAATTCAACACGATCTGCACTCACGCCATGCGATGCCAGATGACGTAGGATCAGGTCGCCGAAATTGTTCGAAACCCAAGAGCCAATGAAGCTGGTCGGTACGTGGAAGTGCGCCGTACGCTCATCCACGCGGTCGAAGGAAATCGGCTCGATCCAGGCTGAAAAGTTGTTCTTGCCGACAACTTGCAACAATTCCTGACGTACCTGGCCCCATGTTTCGTTTGTCATTCCCTCGTCCAGTCCTTTTTGTCTCGCCCGGGCGTCTGGCCGCGCCCGGTGCATATCCACATTCTGCCTGCGAGACGCCCGCTTCGCGCACAAACAGCACCGCCGTCCGTTGGGTGACCAACGGCTACGGGTGTCGTTCGCGCTGTGCGTGCACGTGGGAGGATGTTCACGACGCAGCCGACAAACACGGGCATACCCCCTGACGGGTTACAACGTGTTTCCCTACACTCCCATTCCAAAGCGCCGACTCTGTCCAGTCGGGATGGGCCGAATGCTGTCCGTCATTCAGCCTGTCTTAGCTTCGAACCGAGGCGTTGCGCCCCTCATCCGCCCCCCAAGGCGTCTGACTCGCCTGAGGACCGTATCGGGAGTCGCGCGAACCTCGCAACACCTCTTCGCGCTTGACTCTGCACCTTTCGAAAATCGAATCTCTCGGGCACGATTAGACCCTTGTCTGCGCTACAAAAATAGAAATGAAAAAAGGCGCCCCGGTGACGGAGCGCCTTCAAAATAAGGGCTATATGTGGGCGATTACGCGCCCATCGCCTTCACACGTGACGCGAGACGCGACATTTTCCGCGCTGCGGTGTTCTTGTGCAACACACCCTTGGTGACGCCGCGCATCAGTTCGGGCTGGGCGGTTTTCAGCGCTTCAGCCGCTGCCGCCTGATCGCCGGAGGCGATAGCTTCCTCAACTTTGCGGAGGTGCGTGCGGATGCGCGAACGGCGGGCTTTGTTTACGGCAAAACGACGCTCGTTCTGGCGGGCGCGTTTCTTTGCCTGGGGCGAATTTGCCATGATGTGTGATCCTTCATCGGAACGGTTGCAACGGTTTACGCGCGGGAGAGTCCCGACCCCGGGTTTACTACCGGGCGAATCTGGCCGAAGCGGGCCTCACACGCATGTGTGGCGCGGCGTTTAAGGGAAACCGCGCAGTCTGCCAAGCCCTTACTTGTCGCGGAATTGCGGTTCGCGCTTTTCAATGAAGGCTGACATGCCTTCGGACTGGTCTTCGGTCGCGAAAAGCGAATGGAACATGCGGCGTTCAAACAGCAGACCTTCGGATAGGCTGAGTTCTTCAGCGCGGTTCACGGCTTCCTTCGCGGCCATGGTAGAGATCGCAGACTTTTCGGCAATCTTGGTCGCCGCCGCCATGACCTCTTCCATCAGCTTCTTGGCGGGCACCACACGGCTGACTAACCCTGAACGCTCCGCCTCTTCTGCAGCCATGAAGCGACCGGTCAGGTGCATATCCATCGACTTGGATTTGCCCACCAGACGGGTCAGTCGCTGCGTGCCGCCCATCCCGGCAATGACGCCAAGGTTGATTTCGGGCTGCCCGAACTTGGCGGTCTCCGCCGCGATGATGAAGTCGCAAGCCATCGCCAGTTCGCATCCGCCACCCAAGGCATACCCTGCTACGGCCGCGATGATCGGCTTGCGGATACGCTCGATATTGTCAGCCGCATCGGCAAAGAGGTTTTCGTACACCACGTCCGTGTAGGACTTTTCAGCCATCTCGGTGATGTCGGCCCCTGCTGCAAACGCTTTGTCCGAGCCTGTGATGACGATGCAGCGCACCTTGTCGTTTTCGTCGGCTTTCGCCAACGCCCTGCCCAGTTCCTCCAGCAGCTGCGTGTTCAGCGCATTGAGGGCATCGGGGCGGTTCAATTTGATGAGGCAGATATGATCTTCGACGTCGACGATCAGGGTCTCATAGGCCATGGATTGGTGCTCGGGCGCTGTTGAAACGAGCCTTGAGGCTTAGCACCAGTGGCGGTGGGTTCAACTACCTTTGACAGGCCGAGCAGTAGAAACTGGACCGCCCCGATTGCACCTTGCGTTTGATTTTCTCTTGGCAATCCGGGGTTTGGCAGGGTTCACCTTCGCGTCCATAGACGAAAAAGGTGTGTTGAAAATATCCCAGTTCGCCATTTGCTTGTCGATGATCCCGCAGGGAAGACCCACCGGCTTCGATAGCTTCTGCCAATACATCGCGGATGATCGGCACCAATCCGGCGACTCGGGGCGCAGAGATGCGGCCAGCGTGTCGGAGCGGAGAAATGCCAGCCCGGTAGAGCGCCTCACACACGTAGATATTGCCAAGCCCCGCGACGATGCGTTGGTCGAGCAGCACGGATTTGACCGGTGATCGTTTGCCGCTGAGTGCGGTGATCAGATGTGCCTCGTTGAAGGCGTTGCCAAGCGGTTCCGGGCCGAGATCACGGATCAGCCAGTGATCGCTATGCTTTGCTGTGTCCATCAGGTCCATCGCGCCGAAACGACGTGCATCGTTGAACGTGATCCGCGCGCCTGCGTCGGTGTCGAGCACAACATGATCGTGCTTCTCTGGCGTGGGGTGATCATGGTGAAATTGGCCAAGCGGATCGCCTGACACTGTCATGCGGCCCGACATACCCAGATGGATCAAAAGCGTCTCGCCCGTATCGAGGTCGGCAAGGATATATTTCGACCTGCGGCGGAGCGCTGTGACGGTTGCACCGGTCAGCCGTTCTGCCATGCGATCGGGAAAAGGCCAGCGCAAATCGGGGCGGTTCACCGCAGCGTTCGCAATGCGCGCGCCTTCAAGTGCGGGCAAAAGGCCGCGACGCACTGTCTCTACCTCTGGAAGTTCGGGCAAATCGGGCTTTCCTTGTGTGGCATCAGGGTGCGTTGCAGCGCCCCAACAGGCCCCTATAAGAAGGGGTGCTAAGGCAAAAGGACAAGACCCATGGCGGATGACAATCGGACCCACTTTGGCTTTCAGGATGTGGCCGAAGATCAGAAGGCCGGGATGGTCCATGGAGTCTTCACCAATGTGGCCTCGAAATACGACGTTATGAACGATGTGATGAGCGTCGGCATCCACCGCATCTGGAAGGATGCGATGATGGATTGGCTCGCGCCGCGCGATGGTCAGAAGCTGTTGGATGTAGCGGGCGGCACGGGCGATATCTCATTCCGGTTCCTCAAACGTGCGCCGGGCGCACATGCGACCGTCTTCGATATGACCCAGAGCATGCTGGATGAGGGTGAAAAACGCGCCGAGGCTGAGGCGATGGCAGACAAGCTGGATTGGGTCTGCGGCGATGCGATGGCCTTGCCCTTCGCGGACAACAGCTTTGACGTCTACACGATCAGCTTCGGTATTCGGAACGTGGTTCGGATCAATGAAGCGCTTGCCGAGGCGTACCGCGTGCTGCGTCCTGGGGGTCGCCTGATGGTGCTGGAGTTTTCGCAGCTGCCCAATGAAGGAATGCAGAAGCTCTATGATCTTTATTCCTTCAACGTGATCCCACGCATGGGGCAAGTGATCGCCGGGGATCGCGACTCGTATCAATACCTGGTCGAATCGATCCGCAAGTTCCCGGATCAAGAGACCTTTGCCGGCATGATAGGGGATGCCGGGTTCGAGCAGGTGAAGTATCGCAACCTGTCGATGGGCATTGCGGCGTTGCATTCGGGGTGGAAACTCTAGGTGCGCGGCCCTCACAACATTTGGCGGTTGGCGCGGACGGGCGCCACGTTTGAGCGCACAGGGGCCATGGGCGCTGTGCTGGAGGCGATGGAGGCCCCGCGTGCGATCCGCATTGCGGCGCGCGTGCTCGGGTGGCCGCTGAAATGGTTTGGCTTGCGCGGCGATCCTTCGATGCCGCCGGTGCCCCGTGCATTACAGGCACTGGGACCTGCCTACATTAAGTTCGGGCAGATCCTTTCGACCCGACCCGATGTGGTCGGGCCGGAAATGGCGCTGGAATTGCAGGTTCTGCAGGACAAGCTGCCGCCCTTTCCGACCACCGATGCGCGTCGCGTTGTGGCCGAGGAGCTTGGCCAGCCGCTTGAAGCTGTATTCAGCGATTTTTCTGAGCCGGTTGCGGCGGCGTCTATCGCGCAGGTGCATCGGGCGACCTTGAAGGAGAGCGGTCGGGACGTTGCGGTGAAGATCCTGCGGCCCGGCATTGATCGGGCGTTTCGAAAGGACGTAGATGCGTTTCACCTGATGGCGACATTGATCGAAACCCTGTCGCCGTCTTCCCGCCGTCTGCGGCCACGTGATGTGATTGATCACTTCGAAGGTGTCGTTCTGCAGGAGTTGGATCTGCGAATTGAGGCAAGCGCCGCTGGCGAGTTCTTCGCCAATACCGAGGCCGACGAAGGTTTCGTTGTGCCAAAGGTCGAATGGGGCATGTCATCCCGGCGGATGATGGTTCTTGGCTGGGCGGACGGCCTTCCGTTGAGCGATTTGGATGCGATCAATGCCGCAGGTCATGACAAGGTCGGGCTGGCCCGCACCGCGTTGCAGATGTTTTTGCGCCATGCGTTGCGCGATGGTTATTTCCACGCAGACATGCACCAGGGAAATCTGAAGGTTGCGCCGAACGGCGATCTGGTTGCACTCGATTTCGGGATCATGGGGCGGCTCGACGAGTATACGCGCCGGGTCTATGCCGAGATACTGATGGGCTTTATCCGCAAAGATTACCGACGTGTGGCCGAAGTTCATTTTGAGGCCGGGTATGTCCCGGCTGATCGGGATGTTGCCGAATTCGCGCAGGCGCTGCGGTCGGTTGGTGAGCCGATCTTCGGCATGGAAGCGAGCAAAATCTCCATGGGTCGTCTGTTGGCGTTCCTGTTTGAGGTAACGGAACGGTTCGGGATGGAGACGCGGACTGAATTGATCCTGTTGCAGCGCACAATGGTGGTTGTCGAAGGGGTCGGGCGATCCTTGGACCCCGATCTGAACATTTGGGCCGCCGCACGCCCGGTGGTAGAAGAGTATATCGCGCGAAATATCGGACCGCAGGCCGTCGCTCGCGACCTCTGGCGTACGGCACTGGTCCTGTCGCGCTTTGGGCCCCGTTTACCGCAGCTGGCCGAAGCCGCCTTGATCGCACAGGCACATCCGGAAAGACCAAAGCGTGAAAACCGCTGGCCGGAGCGGGTCTTGCTCGGGGGCGGCGGTTTGGCCCTTGGGTTGGCGGCAGCTTTGATCTGGGCCGCCTTCTGATCAATTCGGGCTGCGGAGACCCTGCACGGCTTCCGAAGGGATGCTGACGCCATTGGACATGGTCACCCAAACCTCACCATTCAGCGTTTGGGCTTCGGTGATTTCGGCAAAGACAAATGCGTACCGTTCTTCCAAAACCTCCTCTCCACGCCAGCTTTGGGCAGAGAGCGTATAGGTGCCGTTGGGCAATGGCTGACCATCATTGTCGAGGCCAGCCCATTCGAATGGGCCTTCTCCTAGGATGGCTGGGGCGTTTGCCACGACGGAGCCGTTTTGATCCCGCACTATCAGTTCAACGCGGTCGGCCAGTGGTGAGGGCGAGAGTTGAACACTCGTTGACTGACCGGCGAAATTGATCGGCATTTCTGCCCGCGCTTCCATGCCGATCCAACCGGAAAGTTGCCCCATGTTCATGGCAGTGAAGGCACCTTGAAGCTCTCGCAGGAGGTCATTTGTCTGGACCTGTTGCTCCACCCCCGAGAAGGTCGCGAGTTGCGCGGTGTATTCTGTTGAGTCTGCTGGGTTCAACGGATCTTGGTTGCGCATCTGGGTCGTGAGCAACTGTAGAAACATATCGAAGTCCGACGTGATTGCGGAGGCCGTTTCAGCGGCTGCCGCATTTGCGCCGGATGTTGCATTTGCGGGAAGCGAGGAGAGGATTTCCATTGTGCGTTTCCTATAGTCTCAGATCCAAGGTGCCCGCTGCATTGCGGGTCCGGGTTTCAGGCGTTTCAGGAGAAGGTGCGTCTGTTTCGGTCGGACTGTTTTCACCTTGGTCGGCGTGATCAGGTTCGTCGGATTGAGCGCCTGAGCCGTCTTGCGAGATATGGACGGACGGGGCCTCAATCCCGGCCCCTGCGAATTCCTGCGTGAGCAGGTCCATATGGCGGCGCATCAGTTCAGCCGTCTCGGGGCGTTCGGCGTGAATTGTCAGGGTCATGATCCCTGCAAGTTCGACCAACTGCATTCTGACCCGGCCCAATTCCGGTGGATCAAGAGCGAGTTCGATCGGTTGACCTCGCTCTTGGCTGTGATCTTGCAGGGCGGCCGCGATTTGTTGTGCGACCAACGTGGGAGCCGGGCCCGTACCATTTAGGGAAATTGGGGTAAGCGCAGTCGAATGGTTTGCGTTGAGAGGTGCGTTTTGCGCCACCATTTGTGGCTCCAAATCCAGAGCGGTTTCGAAATCCAGAGCACCTGGGCTGGCCGCGAACTGAGCCCCAGGAGTGGCTGCCTGCCACATCATTGGGAACGTTGTCGCGCGCGCCATTTGCAGCGGGACATTGGCTGCTTCGGCGGCCCTGCCGCTGGTTTGTGGAGGCGCTTGTACGTCGTCATGCACTTGTGGGGGATCGCTGGGGGGCAAGACATGCGGTGTTAGCGTTTCCGGCTCCACCGATGGCGCGGTCGCCAGCGGGATGGCCGCAACAGCGCTCCTTGCCATCGGAAGGTTGGCATTGGGCATGGTCGGCGAAAGAAAAGCGACCTGGTCTGGTTTGGGCCGGTCGGTGCGCTGGCTCGCCGAAACGCCAGCTTGGGGCACGCCTGTTGGATAATTCGGGATGGTTTGTGGCTGCGGGCTGACGGCCCTGAGCCCATCGGGTAAGCCCACTGGCGCTTGATCCAGATGAGTGGACTGACCCGATGCAGCAGCATTTGGTGGCGTTGCGTGTCGTGCCGGTGGCTCTGCATTGGCATGCGGTTCTGTATTGGCCGCGAGACGAGGCTGAGCGTCATTTTCTGGTGCGTTTCCAGCCGAGCCCTGGCCTAGAGGAAGCTGGACAAGAGTGCCAGCGGACGAGCTGCCGGAAGTGGGAAAAGTGTGAGCCGGCTGGTCTGCCAACAACAAAGGTCCATTCGCCTTTATCATGGGTTCCGTGCTTACGGGTGTTTCAATTGCAGTGGCACCAACTGCCTGAGGTACAGCTGGAACTGACGGAATGCTCAAAATGGGCAAGTGTGATGTAGACTGCGCCATCGAGAAAGCAGTTTTCTGGGCAGGTCGTCCGACAGGATGAGGCATGGCTTGAACGAAGGTCGTTGTCAGAACGGATTGGTTTCGCACTGCACTCTGATCTGGCGCAGGCTGTTCTTTTAGTGACGACGACGCGCTTGGTGTCAGAATCTGTAGAGGTTGCAGCGGTTCACTGTACCCTGCGTCCGTAAGGACCGGCGGTCGCGCAATACTCTCTGTAGGCAGAGCGGCCTCAAACGAAGGGGGGCCCATAGGTGTGTCATCTTCGTTTGCGATCACGTGCGGGGGCGTGCGAGGGTCCAACCCTTCAGCCCCTTCCAAAACGTCGCTTGCACCAAAAACCGCAAGAAACGGAACCTCCGGCGAAGGTCCGCCAGTACCATTTGGGCCGGCGACATTTGCCTGACCACGATTGATGGTAATAAGGTTTTGAAACAGATCATCCATTCTGGTTGTCCGTCTAGTTTCAGGTGCCCCTGCCTACCGTCGCCTCCCTTACGATTTCTTTACGCGCGTCTGGCAGGCTCAGAAAAAATCCTTCGAATGCGAGAGAATTCCATGACGACGGACATCGTGATCGGCGCCGCAGGCGCGCCGTCCTTGACGCAAGCGACGCAACAACATCAGGCTTTGCGCGAAGTCGCGCAGGATCTTGAAGCCGCATTTCTGGCTGAGATGCTGAAACATGCAGGCTTTGGAGAAGCGCGCGACAGCTTTGGCGGCGGAATAGGGGAGGAGCAGATGACCTCTCTTCTGCGAGCTGAGCATGCAAATGCGTTGGCGTCACAAGGAGGGATCGGTTTGGCGGAAACGATTTTCCAATCGCTGGTTCGTCAGGCTGAGGTCGGACAATGATGGGCGCTCCGAGACCGGTCTCGGAAGCGTTGGCAGAATTGCTCAACGCCCAAAAGGTCGCCCTTCTGAATGGCGATATTGAGGGGCTTTCAAAGATAGAGGCCCCGCTTGGTCGCGCGTTTGAACGGCTGAAAAAACATCCAATCTCAGATCAGGCCCTAGAGCGCATTCAGAAATCCGCCCGGCGCAATGCGGTTCTTTTGAAGGCCGCACAATCCGGCCTGAACATCGCGCGGGCCCGCGTCAGTGATCAAATGTCTGCCGGCCTGACTGTTTATGACGCCAAGGGGAGAAGTCAGTTCACTTCAAGCCCCGCGTCCCGATTGCTTGCACGCCGATAAGGCGCAGGTTTCGTTCAAATCCAACGGATTGAGCTGCCCTCGATTAGGGTCTTGTTCATCTGTTTGGACGCAAATCAGCGGCGCATCCATGTGGTGGCGTAGGCTGACACACCCGAGCCTGCAGACGTCAGAAAGACGGTTCATCCAGCGCACGAACTTCGGCGCTGCCTGTAATCCGGCGTGAAAAACACGCCCCGGAACATCAAGGAAAGGGACACCATGTCCAGCATTCTGACGAACAACAGCGCGATGGTCGCGCTTCAGACTCTCAAATCTGTTAACTCGAACCTGCAGCAGACCCAGTCCGAAATCTCGACGGGCAAGGCGGTTGCATCTGCCAAGGACAATTCGGCCGTATGGGCGATTTCCAAGGTCATGGAGTCCGACGTGAAGGGCTTCAAGGGCATTCAGGAAAGCCTGAGCTTAGGCGAGTCTACTGTCGCCGTGGCGCGGAACGCGTCCGAGACGGTCACCGACCTGTTGACCGACATCAAAGGCAAGATCGTTGCGGCCCAGGAAGAAAACGTGGATCGCGAGAAGATCCAGACCGACATCAATGCCCTGCGGGATCAGATCGGGGCCGTTGTTGGCGCCGCGCAATTCAATGGCTTGAACCTTGTCCAGGGAACGGACGAGGTGAACATCCTGTCTTCGCTTGACCGGACCGGCTCGGGCAATGTGTCGGCCTCGAATATCCGAGTGGACCGCCAGGACCTGACGTCAACCTCCGGTGTAAACGGGGTGGGCACAGGCAATGACTTGTCCGCGCAGATCGTTGACGCGGCTGGCGGAACGACAACATTCGCCGGCTCGAACCTTGTAAATACTGGCAATTCGGCAGTCATCAGCTTCGACTCGACCAATGGCTTCGATACAGGCGACACCGTGTCGATTACGGTCGGCAATCAAACAGTGAGCTGGACGGCAGGTGCCGACGATCAAAGTGGTGATGTCGGTCGTGACGCACTGTTGGGGAGCCTTCAGGCACTCGATCTTGAAGGCGTGACCTTCACTTCTGCAGCCGGTGCTGCAGAAGGTGACATTGTCGTAACATCGACGCGGTCCTTCGAGTCGCTTGATCTGTCGGTGGCGCTGGGCGGTGCAAATGCCGGTGACGGCGACGCCTATTTCAGCGCTATCAATGGCGATGCGCAGGTCGGAACGGCGGTTGAGGAAGCAACCATCGATCAGCGTGCTGAGGAGGTATTCTTCACAACCGCTGCGGCGCCGTCGGAAGGCAACTCCTATCAGGCGTCGATCGCTGGGACGGCGTATTTCTATACAGCCGGTGCCGGTGAAACGATGGAAGATGTGGCGCGCGGCTTGAAAACGGCGATTGATGCAGCTGGCATTGAAGGTGTGACCACGCAGGTCGCCATCAACGACAGCACGGGTGAGGTCAGCCTGAAGGTCGACAACTCGTCGGCAACGACCTTGGCGTTCGCAACTGCCGCTGCAGATGGTGGTGAAGCGTCTGGCGGCCTTTTCGGATTGGATGCCATCGACGTGACTTCGAATGAAGGTGCCGATTCCGCCCTCGATAACATCGAGACGCTGATCCAGAATTCGATCGATGCCGCGGCATCCTTCGGTTCAGCTCAGGGGCGGATTGAAACTCAATCGACCTTCATTGGCTCGCTTGTCGACTCGCTCAAATCCGGGATCGGTACTCTTGTGGATGCCGACATGGAAGAAGCGTCTGCACGCCTGCAGGCCCTTCAGGTGCAACAGCAGCTGGCAACCCAGTCTCTGTCCATCGCCAATCAGGCGCCACAGAATATTCTGTCGCTGTTCCGGTAATCGTCAATGGGTCGGGGCGTGGCTTTTCGCGCCCCGACAATCCGCTGCCCCAATGATCCCCACGCGGCCCACTATGCACCGACCGATCGCGCCGCACCGACACGCCCCAAGGAGCCTGTTTCGTGATTTCCACCTCGCTCGCCCAGTCCGCCTACGCTGCAAGCTCTGCTCCAGTGCGCTCGGACCGCGGCACTGAATATGCCGCATTCCAAACCGTCACCACCAAGTTGAACAAAGCGACGCAGCCGGATGCGTCGATGACAGCGCGCGCGGAAGCGCTCCACGAAAATCGCAAATTGTGGACTATTCTGGCATCTGACCTCGCTGACGATGGCAATGCATTACCGCAGACGTTACGGGCGCAATTGTTCTACCTTGCGGAATTCTCTCTCCTCCAGTCCCGCAAAGCTTTGGATGATCCGACTGCGCTTAAGGCATTGGTCGACATCAACACTTCGGTCATGCGCGGTCTGGCGGGACAGGGGGACGTAAAATGAGTGGTCTGGTTCTGAAACTCGGACCTAAGGAACGGGTCCTCGTGAACGGCGCCGTCATCGAAAATGGTGACCGTCGCACGCGTCTGGCAATCATGACGCCTGGTGCAAACATCTTGCGACTTCGGGATGCCATTCACCCGGAAGAAGCGAACACGCCTGTTCGCCGCGTCTGCTACATAGCCCAACTGGTCTTGTCGGGCGATGCGGATATCGACGAAGCACGGTCGCAGTTGTTACGCGGGATCGAGCAATTGAGTCAGGTGTTCACGGATGCCGATAGCCGGGCCCTCCTGTCTCGCGCGACACAGCATCTTGTCGAAGACCAAGTCTACCAAGTGTTGAAGTCTTTGCGTGGCTTGCTTGCACGTGAAGAGCGACTACTTGCTGCAGGAAGATCATGACATTTCAACCCGTACTACCATTCGGCGGATATTCCGGATGGAGGTTTCTGCAATCAAGTCTTGAGACCCAGCAAACGCAATTTGCGCAATCCCCGGTGCAAGACCGTGATCGGGATTACTTCCGCGAAAACATTGGCACAGTCACATCTGCTGAGGACTTGGTCTCAGATTACCGGCTGCTTCGGGTGGCACTTGGAGCATACGGGCTGCAGGACGATCTGCCGAACCGTGCCTTCATAGAAAAGGTCCTGTCGGATGGTGTCGGATCCGATGATGCTCTTTCAAATCGCCTCGCGGATAAAAGATATCGCGCCTTCTCGGAGGCGTTCGGATTTGGTGGCGTCCTGCCGCCGAACACGCAAAGCCCGACCTTTGCAGACCGCGTCTTGTCACGGTTCGATCGGCAATCCTTTGAGGTTTCTGTCGGGGAAATAGATGGCGATATGCGCTTGGCCCTAACGGCGTCCCGGGAAGTGCCGGAGATCGTAGCGGCTGGCGGAAGCGATACTACCGCCTGGTTGTCGGTGATGGGAAACCCACCCTTGCGGCAGGTTTTTGAGACGGCATTCGGATTGCCTTCGGCCATTGCCACCATCGACATCGACAAGCAGGTCGAAGCCTTCCGCGAAGGGGCCGAGCGGACTTTGGGCTTTGCGGATTTCTCGCAGTTCTCGGATCCGGAAGCGGTCAATGAACTGCTAAAGTCATTTACAATCCGGGCTCAGGTCAACGCGGGCATCTCGTTCACGACCCCAGGAGCCACCGCGATAACCCTGCTTCAGAACCTGGCGTAACCCGATATCACTTCAATTGGGTTTCCGGACGGGAGACGCAGAAGAGAGGATCTTTTCGAGAGCCTCAAAGCTTTGATCAACACCGCCAGTGTTTCGTTCCGCAACGAAAGCGTCCAACTCAGGCCAGACCTTCACGGCGGCGTCGGTCAATGGGTCGGATCCCGGCGAATAGAGTCCCGCCTGCACCATCACCTCCGCTTTGTCATAGGCAGCGATCAGGTGGCGTGCGCGTTGTATGGACCTGTTTTCGTCCTCCGATGCCGCGCCCGGCAAGGACCTACTGACAGAGCGCAAAACATCAATGGCCGGAAAACGCCCCCGTTCGGCAATCTCGCGCGACAGGACGACATGGCCGTCGAGCACACCGCGCGTTACATCAGCCACCGGCCCTTCCATATCCGAACCAGCTACCAGTACCGAGAAAATGGCTGTGATATTCCCTTGGTGCCCGATTCCCGGACCAGCGCGTTCGGCGAGGCCCATAACGGATTGCGCCATGGATGCTGGAAACCCCGATGGACCGAACGGTTCACCCGCCGCCGCAGCGACGTCGCGTTGTGCCTCAGCAAAGCGCGTTATGGAATCTGCGAGAAGCAGAACGTTGCGTCCTTGATCCCGGAAGTATTCGGCTACGGCCATCATAGCAAATGCCGCGCGCGCCCGTGTCGGCGCAGGCCTATCGGAGGTTGCCGCAATCACGACCGCGCGCGAAAGCCCCTTTGGCCCGAGAGTTTCGGCGACGAAATCACGAACCTCTCGCCCGCGTTCGCCGATCAGCCCAATGACGACAACGTCGGACTGCACCTCCTGTGCCAGGGCCGCGATCAGGCGCGATTTTCCGACGCCCGACCCAGCAAACAAGCCGACGCGCTGACCTTCGACAATCGGCAGCAAGGTGTCGAAGACCGCATGACCTGTTCCAAGGCGCTGGCCAAGACCACGGCGCCCAGTCGGCGAGGGAGGAGTGTTGATTAAGGGGTAGTTGCGCAGGCCTTGATGCAGCGCGCGTCCGTCCAGCGGCTGACCATCCGGGTCAATGACGCGACCCAGCCAGCTCACGTCTGGAGAGATGATCTGCGGGCCAATATGCGACACGCGGGCACCGAGACGCAGCCCGTCCGTGGGACCTTCGGGCATGACCTGCGCAAAGGCACCCTCCATCGCGAGAATCTCGCCCGTCAGATCGGCGCTGAAACGAACCCGATCGCCAAGCGCCGCGATCTTGTTCAGCCCCGACACGGAGACGCTGGATCGCCCGAGGGCAGTGACCTCGCCAATCGCATAGGATGTCGAAATCCCTTTTAGCTGCGCGCGCAACAGGCTGATGGCATCTGTGGTTTGCATCACGGGTTCTCCGGTGAGGTGGCGCAAAGCCGCGCCGCAATTACGGAATGTAAAGGAATCAGTCTTAAGCCTTCGTGTAGCCGAGATGGGAGAAGCCCAGATGTTCGATAGGCTTGAGATTTTTCAACTCGCGGGTGGATTAGCCCGCCACTCTGCGGCTCGTCAGGCTGTGGTCGCGCAAAACATCGCGAATGCGGACACGCCGGGCTATCGCGCTCGGGACGTGGCGGACTTTGCTGAGACCTGGCGGAATATGACGGCCGAGAACCGATTGGGCCACGGTGATATGCCTATGCGTGTTCTTGATGCAGGAACGCCTGCCTCACCGAATGGCAACACGGTTTCCCTTGAATTCGAAATGCTGCGCGGGATCGAGGCGCAACGCGCCCATGACCGCGCCTTACGTGTGTATGGATCTGCGATGACGATCCTGCGCACGAGCATCGGACGATAGGAGCATGGCATGACTGATTTTTCGAGTGCTCTCTCTGTCGCCGCATCTGGCATGCGGGCTCAGGCGCAACGCCTGACCCATGTGTCGGAGAATATCGCAAATGCCGATACGCCCGGTTACCAGCGAAAGGTCACAAGCTTTGAGGTTGAACGTGGGATGGGTGCGCCGGAAGGCGCGGTCCGACCCGGGCCTGTCCGGCTGGACCAGACGGCCCTGCCTGTCATCTTCGATCCAACCCATCCGATGGCAGATGAGACCGGAAGTTACGAAGGCTCGAACGTTGATCTGGTCATTGAACTGGCCGACGCGCGGGAAGCGCAACGGTCCTATGAGGCGAATTTGAGGATCTTCGACCAGATCCGACAGATGTCGTCTTCCCTGAACGAATTGCTACGACGCTAACCCCCGCATCTGAGGAGAATCCCGGATGGATATTCGCCAATCCCTTGCCGCGCAGGCCTACCAGCCGCTGCGCCAGACGACCCAACCTACCGAGACACCCGATGGAGGCGCATTCACGCAAGCCGTTGCAGGCTTTGCTGAGACCGTCGCCCAAGGCGAGGCACAGGCGCGAGCGGCGATGACTACAGGTGCAGATCCCCACTCGCTGGTCACTGCACTCGCGCAAACCGAGCTGGCTGTTGAGACGGCCGTGACGATCCGTGATCGCGTGGTGGAAGCCTATCAGGAAATCCTGCGGATGCCGGTATAAGCGCATGGATGAAATGATCTTTTTCGACACGATGCGACAGGGTCTTTGGGTGTCTGTTGCAATCTCCACTCCGATCCTCGCGGCGGCTTTGGTTTCTGGCATTTTGGTGGGCCTCTTCCAGGCCCTAACGAGTGTTCAGGAAATGACGCTAACGTTCGTGCCAAAGCTTGCGGCAATCGTGGTGGTGTTCTGGGTGTCGATGGGGTTCATGACACAATCCCTGACAACCTATTTCGCCGACACTCTCATCCCGATTATCGCGGGGATGTAGGCATGGATAACCCTGGATATACCTCGTTAACGCGCCTATCCGGTCTCGCGCGCGAGATGTCGGTTGTGGCCAACAATATTGCCAACATTTCGACCACTGGCTTCAGATCCGAAGGCCTGATCTTCGCAGAGCACATCGCTGCCACCGGCCGTAACGAGCCGTCGCTGAGCATGGGCAGCGCGATTGGCCGATCTATTTCGGCGCAACAGGGCGCATTGGAGCAGACCGGTGGGACCTTCGATTTCGCCATCGAAGGCGAAGGGTTCTTCATGGTTGAGTCGGTGGCTGGGCAAGCCCTGACCCGTGCCGGCGCCTTCATTCGGAACGATTTTGGAGAGTTGGTCACACCCGAAGGTGCCCGCTTGCTGGACGCCGGCGGGGCCCCGATTTTCGTGCCGCCCGACGCGCGCGGCGTTGCTTTGGCGCCAGATGGGACGATCTCGGCGGATGGTCAGCCTCTGACTGTTGTCGGCCTCTATATGCCGAACGACCCGCTCGAACTGTCTCGACAATCCGGCACCGCCTTCACAGCCGAGAGCGGTTACGTGCCCGCCGAAAACGCGCGCGTGGTTCAGGGCTTTCTGGAGCGATCGAACGTAAACGCGGTCGCCCAAATCTCCCGCATGATTGAGGTGCAGCGTGCTTATGAACTCGGCCAAAGCTTCATGGATGCCGAAGACAGCCGTATCCGCGACTTCCTGCGCACAGCAGGTCAGCGCAGTTGATCCAGAAAGGTTTGAGGAATGAGAGCTCTTGATATCGCCGCCACGGGCATGAGCGCGCAGCAACTGCGCGTCGACGTCATCTCAAACAACATCGCGAATATGTCGACGACCGGATACTCAGCCCGCCGTGCGGACTTTGCCGATCTCCATTACCAGCAAATGACCCGCGCTGGCGCGATTAATGCCGCTGACGGTACCGTAGTTCCCGCAGGAGTTCAGGTTGGGCTTGGCGTACGGCCCACAGCAGTCACGGTTACGTGGCAGCAAGGTACAGTCGCCGCGACGGGCGGTGATTTAGATGTCGCCATTGAAGGGCGTGGCTACCTGGAGGTGACGCTTCCAAGTGGTGAAAGTGCCTTCACCCGCGATGGGGCGCTTCAACGGACGGGCGATGGCCTGATCGTCACCGCGGACGGCTTCGAAGTTAATCCCGGCATCACTATCCCCACCGATGCGCGCGCGATAGAAATCAACGCATCCGGGGAAGTCTACGCAAGTTATTTGGGTGAAGTTGAACCGCAGCTTTTGGGACAGCTCAACTTGGTCGCTTTCTCCAACGACAGCGGGCTTGAGGCCATTGGATCGAACCTGTTTCTGGAGACCGGCGCTTCAGGG